>NZ_JBWKZT010000006.1:0-396160 GCF_059424735.1 Ensifer sp. GW101-20A05
TTAAAGGACAAAAACATGCAGCAATTCAAAGTGCTACAGCGACCTTTGCGCGTCTGATAAGACGCGCGGCGCTGTAGGAAGGTGGCCGGGCGATCACGCAGGCGACCTCGCCGCCGTCGAAGACGTGCGTCGACCGAGCCTCGACGTTCCACCGATGGCGAAGAACTGCCGCTTCGATCCGCGCGCCAACCTCATCCGCACCCGTGGACGGCTCGTCGTGAAAGAGAAAGAGGCGCCCTTCCGGCTTCAACAGCCGTACCAGCGCAGCAAACTCACGCGTGGGATCGCCCCGCCTAAAGACGCCGACGCGGATCGCAAACACCTTGTCGAAGCGGCGATGATCCAGATCGAGTGAGCGAAGGTCCGCGACCTGCACGATGGCCCGCCCGGCAGCAAGGTGTGCAGCATTTCGGCGCATTGCCGCCGCGACCATGGTGGCCGATCGATCGATGGCTACAATCCCCCCGTCGACAAGCCGCTCGCAAACCTTGGTCACTGCAACGCCGTGACCGCAGCCGATTTCGAGCAGCTGATCAGAAGGCTTCGGCGCAACGACAGCGACTGCCCAATCGATCCTGCCAAGCGCCATGAATTCCCCCATCCGCCGCAGATCCTAAGAATGCTAGCACGGCGAAGAGCCATGCCGCGAATCAATCTGGTTCGAAAGATAAACCACTTGCAAAACTATATCAGTTTTGCCAATCTTCCCCATGCCAGGACATGCAGCAACGGGAGAGAGACAATGCGCAGGGTCATCATGTGGGACATGGTCAGCGTCGACGGCTTCTTCGAAGCACCGGGGCATGACATCGGTTGGTTCGTCTTCGAGGACGAACTCGCCGCCTATATCGGCGAAACGCAACTCGAAGCGGACACTTTGCTCTTCGGCCGCGTGACCTATGAAATGATGGCGGCCTATTGGCCGTCCGCCGAAGGTAACATCGCCACCTTCATGAACGGCGTCGAGAAGTTCGTCTTCTCGCGCACGCTGACATCCGCCGATTGGCACAGGACGACACTCTTGACCGGCGACGCCGCCAAGGCAGTCGAACGGCTGAAGCAACGCGATGGCGGCACGATCTTCGTTTTCGGCAGTGCGGACTTCGCAGCAGGGCTGATCGCGAAGGGCCTCGTCGATGAGTATCGTCTCGGCATCAATCCGGTGCTTCTGGGCAACGGCGTGCCCCTGTTCAAGCCGGGGTTGAAGCGAACGGAACTCAAATTGACCCACGCTCGCCCACTGAAATCGGGCGTGGTCATCCTGCACTACCAGCCGCAGGCGGATGCGCAATAGAGCAGGTAGAACAACGCGCCCGCCTGACCTGCGCCCATCTGGCCCAGCGTCGGCTCTTGACTTCCCTGCCCGATCGTCCGACTTCACCAGAGACGATGCAAGGAGACGGCGACATGAGCGAGACCGCACGCACGACGATCGACCAGAGCGAGGTAGACCGGTTCTCCGCCATGGCTGCGGAGTGGTGGGACCCGACCGGCAAGTTCCGGCCGCTGCACAAGTTCAATCCCGTTCGCCTTGCCTACATTCGCGACAAGGTGGCCGAACATTTCGGTCGCGATCCCAAGGGCCCGCAACCGCTGAAAGGTCTGCGGCTGCTCGATATCGGCTGCGGCGGCGGCCTCCTGTCCGAGCCGATGGCGCGCATGGGTGCAGACGTCCTCGGCGCCGACGCCTCAGAGAAAAACATCGGCATCGCCAAGACACATGCGGCCGGGAGCGGCGTGGCGGTCGACTATCGCGCTGTGACCGCGGAAGCGCTCGCCGAAGCCGGCGAGAGTTTTGACATCGTGCTCAATATGGAAGTGGTCGAGCACGTCGCCGACGTCGATTTCTTCATGACCACCTGTGCCCATATGGTTCGACCTGGCGGTCTGATGTTCGTCGCCACGATCAACCGCACCATGAAGGCAGCAGCCCTTGCCATCTTCGCCGCCGAAAACGTGCTGCGTTGGCTGCCGCGCGGCACCCACCAGTATGAAAAGCTGGTGCGCCCGGAAGAACTGGAAAAGCCGCTCTCAGCGAGCGGTCTCGAAGTCACTGAACGCACCGGCGTCTTCTTCAATCCGCTCGCCAATCAGTGGAACCTGTCCAAGGATATGGACGTCAACTACATGCTCGTCGCCAAGCGTCCGCTGTAACGCCGCTGGTCGGCTCGTCTGCGGACTCAGCCGATCTCAGACTTGGCCTGCCATTCTCGTTTCAGCAGCGCATAGACGAGTTCGTCGCCCCAGGCGCCGTTGAACCGGTCATTCTCGATCAGATGCGCTTCGCGGCGCATGCCGAGACGTTCGACGACACCGACCGATCCCTTGTTCAGCGCATCGAGCCGGGCAAAAATCCGGTGGAAGTGCAGCGTCGAAAAGCCGAGATCGAGAATGGCGCGCATCGCCTCGGTGGCATAGCCCTTGCCGGCGAATGCCGGATTGAAGATGTAGCCGGTCTCCGCCTGCTCGGCCGCCCGGCTTGCGAGCTTCAGCAGCACCTCGCCAATCAGAGCGCCATCCTCCTGGCGTTCGACCGCGAACACCGCGACATCCCCGTCGTCAGCAAGTTGCGGCGCTGAAGCCTTGGCGAACTTCACCCGCGCAGCCGTCTCGTCCAGCGGTTCTTGATAGAGATAGCGATAGACGTCCGGCAGCCGGTGATAGGCGAAGAAGGCTGCAAAATCGTCGGGCACGAATGGCCGGATGACGAGGCGATCGGTGGAAATGCGAAGCCCGGACAAAGTCATTGGCTGAAAATTCTCCCATTGCGAAGCCGCGAGGTGGGAAGCAAGACGTTGTTTTTAAAGAGCAGGTAGCAAATAACGCGAACCCGAGGCGCCAATAGACCGCGCGTCAGTTGACCTCGTCAGGCAAGACCGGCAGCGGCGCGACCGCAATTCCTTCCTCAAGCAGCGCCACGGCCTCTTCCGCCGTCGCCTTGCCGATCAGGCCGCGTTCTTCCGCTTCGCCGTAATGGATCTTGCGCGCTTCCTCGGGAAAACGCTCGCCAACGTCCTCGGCGTTCTCGCGCACGGTCTTCACCAGTTCGCGGATCTTGGCGACCGTTTCTTTCTGCGCCTGATCCATGATCACCGCCCGTGTTGCTTCCTTCTTGCGCGCGGTCGCGACCGAAGGCGCCATCAGTTGCTTGGCAACGGACGTTGAATTGCAGGTGGGACAGGAAACCAGCTTGCGGTCGACTTGGCGGTCGAAATCGTCGCTCGACGAGAACCAGCCTTCGAAGGCGTGGCCGTTGTCGCAGGAAATTGTATAGCGGATCAAGCGGCAACGCCTCCCTTCCCGGTTGGCACCACTTCATCGAGCACGAAACTGCGGGCGTTCTTCAGGTTCGGTATCTTGGCGCGTGCCGCATGCACGGCGGCGACATCAATTTCGGCAAGCACGATCGCCTCGCCGCTCGGACCGGCCGAAGCAAGCACCCTGCCCCAGGGATCGACGATCATCGAATGGCCGAAGGTCTCGCGCCCGTCCTCATGCGTGCCACCTTGCGCCGCGGCGATGACGAAGAGACCGTTCTCGATCGCACGGGCGCGAAGGAGGATTTCCCAATGCGCCTCGCCGGTCTGGCGCGTGAAGGCGGCGGGAACCGACATGATCTCGGCGCCGGCGACCGCCTGTTGCCGGAAGAGCTCCGGGAAGCGCACGTCGTAGCAGATGGTGAAACCAAGCTTGCCAAACTCGAGATCGGCAATGCGTGCCGTGCTGCCGGGCTGATAGGCAGCACTTTCCCGCCAGCTTTCGCCATTGTCGAGGTCAACATCGAACATGTGGATCTTGTCATAGTCGCAGATCTTGTGACCGTCGGGTCCGAACAAGAGGCCGCGATTGGCGATCCTGCCGTCGGCAAGCGCGATCGGCGTCGAGCCGACATGGAGATAGATCCCGAGTTCACCGGCGAGCTTTGCCGCTGCACCGACAATGATGTCGTTCGCCTCATCTTTCAGGATCGCGCGCAGAGCCGCCCGGTCCCGCTGGAGCGCGCCGGTCATTTCCGGCGTCTGGACATAAATCGCCCCTTGAGCCGCCGCCTCGCGCACCAGCCGAACCATCGTCTCCGCGTTGTCTAGCGGATCGACGCCGGAGCACATCTGAATGGCTGCAGCCTTGAAGGTCATCGTCGTTCTACTCCTGGTGCACGCGACCAACACAGCCTCGCGTTGGCGATGTGCGAAACGTCGGATCCGCCTCAGGCAGCCAGCAGCGCATCGAGTTTGCCGGCGCGTTCCAGCGCGTGCAGATCGTCACAGCCGCCGACATGAATGTCGTTGATGAAGATCTGCGGGAAGGTCGAGCCGCCATGCGCCTTTTCGATCATCACCTGCCGCACCTTCGGATCATAGGTTGCGTCATGTTCGAGAAAGGGCACGCCCTTGGTTTCCAATAGTTTCTTGGCCGCCGAACAATAACCGCAGAACTGACGCGTATAAATGACCACTGAAGCCATGATCCTCAATCGCTCCTTCACCGGCCACCGTGCCGGATAACTGATTGTCATATAAGACCGGATATGGCTCTTGCAAAGGTCAAAACCGTGACCGGCCCGGCTCCCGCCCGCTTCAGCGCACGGGTCGCTGCGGAGACGGTTGCACCGGTCGTATATACATCGTCGACGAGAACCACGCTGTTCCCACGGAGACCCGCCTTGCCGCCTTCCGAGACCGCGAAGGCACCGCGCACATTGTCCTCACGTGCTTGCCTAGCAAGGCCCACCTGTCGGCTTGTGCGTCGGATACGCTTGAGCACATCGGGTTGATAAGGCCTGCCGGAGAGCTGCGCGATGGCCCGTGCCAGTTCCGCCGATTGGTTGAACCGACGCCTCCAGAGCCGAAAGGCATGCAATGGCACCGGGATGATCGCATCGGCCGAGGCGACCGCACCGTCACTCGCCCGGATCATCCATTCCGCCATCATCGGCGCAAGATCGGTGCGATCGCGATATTTGAGCCCGTGCACCAGATCGCGGGCAATGCCCTCATAGATTGCCACCGACCGCAGACGGTCGAAGGCCGGCGGATTGGCAATGGCTTCGGGCGAAACCGAGCCCGGCCCATGGTCGACCGAAAACGGCGTCCCGAGAACTTCGCAAAAAGGACGCTCGATCAGCGGCAGCGTCGACCAGCAAGGAGCGCAAACCGCGCGATGGTTGCCCACCATCCGGCAGCAACCGCAGCAGACCGGCGGATAGACGAGATCGACCGCCCCGGAGACGAGCCCCCGCAGCACCCGCCCCCACCCTTCCTCCGGAAACAGCGGTCTCTCCCATGCCATGCTGTTGACTTTGAACCTCCGAAGGTCTTTTTGCTGGCCAGCTTGCGGAGACAGTATCGTGGAAAAAATCTTTGACCAGAGCCTCGTCGAGGCACATCGGGCAAGGGCGCTCAGAAACGCGGATCCGAAGGCCGGTTTCCTTCTCGATATCGTCGCCCAGGAACTCGCCGAACGCGTCAGCGTGGTCGAACGTCACTTCGATCGCGCGCTGGAGTTGCACGGCTACACCGGGCAAACGGCCCACCATCTCATGGCAACGGGCAAGGTCGGTGCCGTCGAGCGCGTGGAAACGGATGCGCGATTTGGTTCTGCGCAAGCACCGGTAACGATCGCCTCGCTTGAAGAGGTTCCGGGCGAACCGGAAAGCTTTAACCTGGTGGTTTCGCCACTCTCCCTACACCTGACCAACGACACGCCGGGCGCCTTCATCCAGGTTCGTCGGGCGCTGAAGCCCGACGGGCTTTTTCTCGCCGCCATCCCGGGCAGCGGTACGCTGCAGGAACTGCGCGAAGCGCTCCTAGCCGCCGAGGCGGAATTGACGGGCGGAGCCAGTCCGCGGGTCATCCCCTTCGCCGATGTCCGCGATGTGGGCGCGCTGCTGCAACGCGCCGGCTTCGCGCTGCCGGTCACGGACACCGAAACCTATACGGTGCGTTACGATTCACTGTTTGCGCTGATGCGCGACTTGCGCGCCATGGGCATGGCCAGCCCGCTCACTGCCCGAAGCCGCCTGCCCGTTTCGCGTCGCTTCTTCCTGCGGGCCGCGGAAATCTATGCCGAACGCTTCTCCGATCCGGACGGCCGCGTCCGCGCGACATTCTCGGTGATCTATCTGTCCGGATGGGCGCCGCATGAAAGCCAGCAGAAGCCGTTGAAACCGGGCTCCGCGAAGCAGCGGCTGTCGACAGCGCTCGGCACCAAGGAACAACCGCTTTAACAAGGGCGGTCGTGCTTGCCCCGAACTCAGGCCCCCTGAAAAGCCGTCGCGACGGAGTTGTAGACGGCTGAGAGGACGTTGCCGATCTGTTCGGCCCCGAGGATCACGCTCAGGGAGACGATGGCGGCGATGAGCGCGTACTCGATTGCGATACCAGCGCTTCTATCGCGAAACAGGCGTTTCAGCTTTTCCATGCTCCCCAGTCCGGTTCGTGTTCAGTCCGAAACGTGCGGCAGCAGCCGAAAACCGGAGGCGTTCGGGTCAGCACCCGCTCTTGCGACCGTCCGCATCGATGATGCAGACCGCACCGGGCATCTCCTGCAGCACGCTACGCCGTACCGTATAGCGCTTGGTGGTCCCGCTCGAGGGGATGGAGCCGGTGGAAATATTGTCGTAGTCGACGGGCGTATTGGCCATGATGCGCCTGTCGTTCTTCGAAGACAGCATCGGCGTCAGGATCAGCGTCAGCGCGATCACTGCCGTTCCAAACAGCAGGGACAGATTGAGCACACCCGTCCGGCGGGACTGATTAGTCACCAGATCCTTTTCCTGAACCGTGCTCCAGAAATCGTCGTCCACCATCCCAGCCTCACAAACGCACAAAGCACGGCGAACGCAAGCGCCCTTCCCAAGCTTGGTTCCACCGCACTGCCTGAAATCAGTACGCCGTTCACCAACAATGCGTACCGAAAATGAATTGAGCTATCTTTGCGCGAGGGAGATAAACGATCGATTAATAATCAATCAGATTTCGGGTAGGTTCAGAGCAAATCCATAAGAAATGGTATCAACGGCTCGTCAGCCGGCGGCATCGGGTAGTCGCGCAGGGCCTTTGGCCTGACCCATTTGATCGCTTGGCCCTCGCGTCCGGTCGCCACCCCTTCGTAGCGCCGGCAGACATAGAGCGGCATCAGCAGATGGAAGTCCTCATAGGTGTGGCTGGCGAAGGTCAGTGGCGCGAGGCACGCGACCTTGGTGCGGATGCCGAGTTCCTCGTCCAACTCACGGATCAGGGTTTCCTCGGGCGTCTCGCCGGCTTCGACCTTGCCGCCCGGAAACTCCCAAAGACCCGCAAGCGACTTTCCTTCCGGCCGTTGCGCCAGCAGAATGCGGCCGTCGCTGTCGACCAGGGCGCAGGCGGCGACGAGGACGATCTTCTTTCCGCTGACGTTCATGGCCTCAAGCCCCCGGCGTTCTGTAGATGTAGCTGTAGACCTCGGAGAAACCGGCACCGCGATAAAGCGCCAGCGCCGCGCTGTTTTCCGCCTCGACCTGCAGCCAGGCCTTTTTTGCTCCCCGCAGCCGCGCCCAGCGCAGGCAGACATCGAGCATCGCCTTGCCGACACCCTTCCCGCGAACCCGCTCGTCCACGGCAAACTGCATGATGCCGGCGAGGTCGTTGTCCTGCACGACGAGTGCCACGGCGGTCGGCCCGGTCTCGGCATCTTCAAACAGGAAGAGGCCGCTTTCCGGCTTGATCGCATTGATGATCTCGGTAAGCGCCGCCTTCCTCTTCGGATCGCCCTTGGCGATGCCGATACAGGCATCGACGAAGCGACCGACGTCCTTGATCGGCAGGTGATCGATGCCGTCGCCGAATTCACGCTCGGCAAGATCGGCCGTCATCACCAGGCTGCGGCTGAATGCCGTCCAGCCTTCGGCATCCATATGGGCAACGAGTTGCGGCGGCGTCAGCGGCGTCTGGCGCACGGTCAGGGGCCGGCCATAGTCCGCAAAGCGCCTGGCCGCCTTTTCAAGGCGCACTGGAATATCGCGATAGTCGGATGGATCGAGCGGGTTGACGGAGTTGAGACGCTTGGAATCATGGCCCGCGTTGAGCCGGATCAGCCAGCTGCCGTCATAGTGCACCGATGCTGCCGGCCAGGCCCGGAAGCCCACGGCCTCGAGACGGCGCACGCTCGGAAGATCCACCATTACCACTTCCCCACCTTCGGCCGCGACGTTGCCCGCCGGCCGAGCATCACTCGATGTCATTTTGCTACCTCTCGCCAGTCCGGGATACCAGACTGCTTACGATCGCTCGACCGAAGCCTCAGCTGCGGTAATCGCCGTTGATCTCGACATATTCCTTCGTCAGGTCGCAGGTATAGACCGTGGCGCGACCGGAGCCGAGGCCGATATCGACGCGGATCGTGATGTCCTCGGCCTTCATGACGGCAGTGGCTGCCGCTTCCGAATAGGTCGGATCGCGCTCGCCTTCGACGGCCACGCGCACATCGCCGAACCAGATCGCCAACCGATCGCGTTCCGCCATCTCGCCTGACTTGCCGACGGCCATGACCACGCGGCCCCAATTGGCGTCTTCGCCGGCAACCGCCGTCTTCACCAGCGGCGAATTGGCGATCGAGAGCGCGATGCGCTTGGCGGCTGCGTCGTTTTCCGCGCCTTCGACGGTGACTTCGACCATCTTGCGCGCGCCTTCACCATCGCGCACCACCTGGAGGGCGAGGTCGCGCAGCAGGTCGTTGAGCGCGACTCGGAAGGCGTCGAGGCGCGCATCGGCCGCGTCGGAGATTGCCGGCTGCCCGTCGGCTGCCGCCGCACCCGTTGCAAAAAGCATCAGCGTGTCGGAGGTCGACGTGTCGCTGTCGACCGTGACCGAATTGAAGGTCGGGCCGACGCCGGCGGAAAGCAGAGCCTGCAGTGCGGCCGGCGCTATGTCTGCATCGGTGACCACGAAGGAGAGCATCGTTGCCATGTCGGGCGCGATCATGCCGGCGCCCTTGGCAATGCCGTTGATCGTGACCTTGACGCCACCGATTTCGGCCATGCGGGTCGCAACCTTCGGATAGGTATCCGTCGTCATGATCGCCTTGGCGGCTTCGAACCAGAAATCTTCCGTGCCGGCAACGGCCAGATCGTCGAGTACGCCCGCAAACTTGGTCGCATCCAGCGGTTCGCCGATGACGCCGGTCGAAGCGAGGAACACTTCGCTTTCCGCACAGCCGACTGCCTTAGCCGCCGACTTCGCGGTCAATTCCGTGGCTTCGCGTCCCTTCTTGCCGGTGAAGGCATTGGCGTTGCCGGAGTTGACGACGACAGCGCGCGCGATGCCGCCGGCAAGGTTCTGGCGGCAGAAATCAACAGGAGCAGACGGGCACTTGGAGCGGGTGAAAACGCCGGCTGCAGCGGCCGGCTTGTCGAACACCATCATCAGCACGTCGGTACGGTTCTTGTACTTGATGCCGGCGGCAGCGGTCGCCATGCGGACACCGCGGACGGAAGGCATTTCGGCGAAGGTTTTCGGAGCAAGCGGAGAAACGGAGCCGGACATGGGAAACCTGCTGTGACGTGTTGGGGCCAAAGCATTTCCAGGAAAAGTGCGTAGCGGTTTTCCGTCAGGAAATGCGTAAGAACAAAGACCTGGAGCGGTTTACAACCGAAGCTGCTCCAGATCTATCTTGCGACAAATGCCCGAACGGTTTTCACCGCCGGGCATCGACAAAAAGCGGTGATGGCAGGTCCCGCCAGCGGTAGGGCCTGCCAATCGAAATTACTTGGCTTCCTGCGCCTTGTTGGCCTCGTCATAGGCCTTCTTCAAAGCGGGATCGGAAATCTCGACGCCTGCGTCCTTTTTGGCGGCAGCAAGCAGCTCAACGTATTTGTCACGCATGACAAGCTGACGAACCTGCGGCTCGACCTGCTCGAGCGGCGGCGGGGCCTGCGGGCGCTTGTCTTCAATGAGGATCACGTGGAAGCCGAACTGGGTCTTGACCGGAGCCTTGGTGTAGGCACCCTTGTCGAGCGCGAAGACCGCCGTATCGAATTCCGGCACCATGCGGCCCTTGGTGAAGTAGCCGAGGTCGCCGCCGTCGTCCTTGTTCGGATCCGTCGACTTCGCCTTGGCGAGATCGACGAAGCTCTTGCCGGCGTCGAGTTCCTTGATGATTTCCTTGGCCTCATCCTCGGTCTTGACCAGGATGTGGCGTGCCTTCACCTCTTCCTGCACCGGGATCGCGGCGATCTCCTTGTCGTAGCGCGCCTTCACCTCTTCCTTGGTGATGGCGTCGACGACATGCTTCTTGAAATAGGCATTGTGCAGTTCGCGCTCGGTCAGGTAGGCGACGCGCTGCTTGAAGGCCGCATCATCCTGCAGGCCTTCCTTTTCGGCAGTCTTCGAAAGGAGCTTGACGTCGATGATCGCCGAGAGGGCGGCGGCACGCTTCTGCTCGTCCGGCATCTGCTGAAGCTGCGGGTCGAGACCACCCAGCGCCAGCGTGAGCTCGGACTGGCGCACTTCCTCGCCGCCAACCTTGGCGATCACCGGATCGGCGTCTTCCGCGCGCGCGCCACCATGAACGGCCATCGCCGCAACCAGTGCCGCGGCGGCCAGGGTTTTCAACTTGGACATGCTCACTAACCTTTCACATTAGCCTTCGGCGCAATTACCTGCGACTTGTAGCGGCTGCACACCACCAGAATGTGGCGGTTCTGTAGCCGTCCGGCAGTGCAAGTGCGTTGACATAATTCGACCCCCCTCTTATCTGTCACGCAACCTCGCGTCCAGAACAGTTTCCGGGCGTTTCACGGCATTGCGCGGTTTTCGCGGCGCGGCCATGAGACCTAAGGCAACAAAAAAGAAAGGACCATTCGTATGGTCAGTCTCGGCGGCCTAGCCCGCAAGTTGTTTGGTTCCGCCAATGAACGTCGCGTGCGCGGCTACAAGGCTCGGGTGGATGCCATCAACGCACTTGAAGCCGAAACGAAGGCTTTGTCGGATGAGGCACTCGCCGCCAAGACCGTGGAATTCCGCCAGCAATTCGCCGACGGCAAGACGCTCGATGACCTGCTGGTACCGGCTTTTGCTGTTGCTCGCGAAGCCGCCCGCCGCGTGCTCGGCCTGCGTCCCTTCGACGTTCAGCTCATCGGCGGCATGATCCTGCACGAGCGCGCGATCGCCGAAATGAAAACCGGTGAAGGCAAAACCCTCGTCGCGACGCTTCCGGTCTATCTGAATGCACTCGCCAGCAAAGGCGTACATGTCGTTACCGTC
This sequence comes from Ensifer sp. GW101-20A05, assembly GCF_059424735.1. Classification (NCBI taxonomy): domain Bacteria; kingdom Pseudomonadati; phylum Pseudomonadota; class Alphaproteobacteria; order Hyphomicrobiales; family Rhizobiaceae; genus Ensifer; species Ensifer sp. GW101-20A05. The sequence goes on from NZ_JBWKZT010000006.1 coordinate 11,241, forward strand.
AACGACTACCTCGCCCAGCGCGACGCCGGCACCATGGGCCGCGTCTACAGCTTCCTCGGCATGACGACGGGCGTCATCGTCCACGGTCTCACCGACGAGCAGCGCCGCGACGCCTACGCCTGCGACATCACCTACGCGACCAACAACGAACTCGGCTTCGACTATCTGCGCGACAACATGAAGTACGAGCGCGGCCAGATGGTCCAGCGCGGCCACTTCTTCGCGATCGTCGACGAAGTGGACTCGATCCTCGTCGACGAAGCACGCACGCCGCTGATCATCTCCGGCCCGCTCGACGACCGCTCGGATCTCTACAACACGATCAACGAGTTCATTCCGCTGCTTTCGGCCGAGGATTACGAAATCGACGAGAAGCAGCGCTCGGCCAACTTTTCGGAAGACGGCACGGAGAAGCTCGAGAACCTGTTGCGCGAGGCGGGTCTTCTCAAGGGTGAATCGCTCTACGACATCGAAAACGTCGCGATCGTCCATCACGTCAACAACGCGCTCAAGGCCCACAAGCTGTTCCAGCGCGACAAGGACTATATCGTCCGCAACGGCGAGATCGTCATCATCGACGAGTTCACCGGCCGCATGATGCCGGGACGGCGCTATTCCGAAGGCCAGCACCAGGCGCTCGAAGCCAAGGAAAAGGTGCAGATCCAGCCTGAGAACCAGACGCTCGCCTCGATCACCTTCCAGAACTACTTCCGCATGTATTCCAAGCTTGGCGGTATGACCGGTACGGCCTCCACCGAAGCGGAAGAGTTCGGCAACATCTACGGCCTCGAAGTGATCGAAGTGCCGACCAACCTGCCGATCAAGCGTATCGACGAGGACGACGAGGTCTATCGTACGCAGGGCGAAAAGCTGAAGGCGATCATCGACGAGATCAAGTCGGCGCACGAGCGTGGCCAGCCGATGCTGGTCGGAACGACCTCGATCGAAAAGTCCGAACAGCTCGCCGACCTCCTGAAGAAGTCCGGCTTTGCGAACTTCCAGGTGCTGAACGCCCGTTATCACGAGCAGGAAGCCTTCATCGTCGCCCAGGCTGGCGTGCCGGGTGCGGTCACGATCGCCACCAACATGGCCGGCCGCGGTACCGACATCCAGCTCGGCGGCAACATCGACATGCGCATCCAGCAGGAGCTCTCGGAAGTCGAGCCCGGCCCGGAACGCGACCAGCGCATCGAGGCGATCCGCGCCGAAGTGCAGAAGCTGAAAGAGCAGGCGCTCGCTGCCGGAGGCCTCTACGTTCTCGCGACCGAACGTCACGAAAGCCGCCGCATCGACAACCAGCTTCGCGGCCGTTCCGGCCGTCAGGGCGACCCGGGCCGCTCCAAGTTCTACCTGTCGCTTCAGGACGACCTGATGCGCATCTTCGGCTCCGACCGCATGGACAGCATGCTGCAGAAGCTGGGCCTCAAGGACGGCGAAGCGATCGTCCATCCCTGGATCAACAAGGCGCTCGAGCGCGCACAGAAGAAGGTCGAAGCGCGCAACTTTGACATCCGTAAGAACCTCCTGAAATACGACGACGTGCTCAACGACCAGCGCAAGGTGATCTTCGAGCAGCGCATCGAGCTGATGGATGCCGAAAGCGTCACCGAAACCGTGACCGACATGCGCACCGAGGTCATCGAGGACATGGTCGGCAAGCGCATTCCAGCGAAGGCCTATGCCGAGCAGTGGGACGTCGAGGGCCTCAGGGCCGACGTGCAGCAATACCTCAATCTCGATCTGCCGGTCGTCGAATGGGCGGCCGAAGAAGGCATCGACGAGGCCGATATCCTCGAACGCGTCACCACCGCCGCCGAGAAGGAAGCCGCAGATCGCGCGGAACGTTTCGGTCCGGAGATCATGCAGTATGTCGAGCGCTCCGTCGTGCTGCAGACGCTCGACCATCTCTGGCGCGAGCATATCGTCAACCTCGATCACCTGCGCTCGGTCATCGGCTTCCGCGGCTACGCACAGCGTGACCCGCTGCAGGAATACAAGTCCGAGGCTTTCGAACTGTTCCAGGCCCTGCTCGGCAACCTGCGCCAGGCGGTAACCGCACAACTCATGCGCGTCGAACTGGTGCGCGAAGCAGCCGAAGCGCCGCAGCCGGCACCGCCGGTCATGCACGGCCACCATATCGACCCGTTGACGGGCGAAGACGACTTTGGTGGCGACGGTGGAACGCTTCTGGCCACGGCCCCCGTGCAGCGCGATGCGAGCGATCCGTCGAGCTGGGGCAAGGTCTCGCGCAACGAACTCTGCCCCTGCGGCTCCGGCAAGAAGTACAAGCACTGCCACGGCATCTACGAGGCATAAGAGACGCAGGATAAAAGTGCGGGTTTCTCCGCTCCCGGGTTCCTTACAGGAAATGCCGCCTTCGGGCGGCATTTTCGTTTCCGGTAGCGCGCTTCCTGGAGCGCGCGGGATGCTCTAGCGATCGAACGACTTGGCGTAGGTGATCAGGTTTTCGAGCGCGCGAATGCCCGTGTTGTTGATGTGGCGGCGGCCGAGCGTGGTGTCGATGCGGAAGGCGATGTCTTCCGCATTCGCCGCCTTCAGATCAGCGAGCCGTTCAATGCCGGTCTCCTCGAGACAGCCGACCATGCGCCAGCCGATGGATTTCGCCCGCATCATCCGTTCTCGCTCACTGTCGCTTTTCGGCATTGCCTCGTCCCGCCAATACAACCGCGCTGAACCGTTTGTTAACGCTGTTCTGGCAGTACTGAAGCCCTGTATTGCGTAATCTCAGGGTGTTCTCGTGTTCATGGCGGTATGTCAAACGGCCGGACGAATGCTGCCGTCGGCGCTGAGACACCGCCTGTCCGCGCTGATCGGCGCAGTTGCCGCTATTCTGACCGGCACCGACATGAAGAACACGGCCCGCCGGATGGCGCTCGTCGCCTTCGCGGTTCGCATTTTCAGCGCCGCCATCGCCTTTCTGTCGCAGATCATCCTCGCCCGGATGATGGGCGAGTTCGAATACGGCATCTTCGTCTTCGTCTGGGTGCTGGTGATCCTCTTCGGCAGCCTCTCCTGCGTCGGTTTCCATTCCGTCGTGATCCGTTTCCTGCCGGAGTATCAGGCGACTGCGGCGCTCGACGAGATTCGTGGCGTAACGACGACAGTGCGCGTTTTCGCCCTCACCTCCGCCACCACGGTCGCCGTCGTCGGTCTGCTCGGCCTCTGGCTCTTTTCGGCGCACATCGACGCCTATTACCTCGTGCCGCTCTATCTCGGCCTCTTCACCCTGCCGATGATCGCCCTTGGCGACGTGATGGACGGAACCTCGCGGGCCCATGGCTGGGCGCTCACCGCCCTGAGCCCCACTTTCATCATCCGCCCCCTGCTGGTGCTGGCATTCATGGTGCTGGCAGTCACGGCAGGCGCGCCCCACACGGCGCAAACGGCCATGGTCGCGGCCATGGCGGCCGCCTATGTCACAACCGTCTCGCAGTTCCTCGTGCTGACCTATCGTCTCCGCTCGCGCTATGTGGAAGGGCCGCGGCGGATCGAGCTTGGCCGCTGGCTCCGGGTTTCGATCCCCATCTTCCTGGTCGATGGCTTCGGCTTCCTGCTGACCAATTCCGACGTCGTGATCGTCGGCCTCTATCTCGATCCCGAGGACGTCGCGATCTACTTCGCAGCCGCCAAGACCATGGCGCTGGTGCACTTCGTCATGTTCGCCGTCAAGGCGGCAACGGGCCCACGCGTTTCGAACGCCATGGCCCGTGACCGCAGGCAGCTCGCGGGCATCGCGATCGAAAGCGCGCGTTGGGCCTTCTGGCCGTCGCTCCTGGTCGGCGCGCTGGTGCTGCTGGCGGGCCCCTTCCTGCTTTCGCTTTTCGGGCCGGCCTTCGTCACCGGCATGCCCTTGATGATGATCCTCTTTGGCGGCATTCTCGCCAAGGCCTTCGTCGGCCCGGCGGAAACGCTTCTGACGATGGCGGGCCAGCAGACGCTCTGCGTGATCCTCTACGCCGGCGCGCTGGTGGCCAATATCGCACTCAACCTGAGCCTCATCCCTCTCCTCGGACTGACCGGCGCTGCTCTTGCAACCGCAGGTGCAATGTTCGTCGAGGCGATGTTGCTGCATATCGCCGTCCGGCGTACCTTCGGCTTCGCGCTCTTCGCCTTCGCGAGCGTGCGGGCCGGCAATGATAACAACGGGGCTGTCCATCCATGATCGGCAATACCAATCTTCCGAGCGATGCAAACAGTCGGGCCGCCCGGGTCCTTGGCGGGCTGGCACAGCCTGGCGATGCAGGCCCGACTGCGGAGCATTTGATCGAGGTCGGCCGCCCTGGACGCCATCTCGCCATCTATCCGGCGAAGGCCGGCTACGAGTTGCAGCGTGAGCTCGACTTCCTGTCGAACCGGGCACTGGAGCCGAACGTCTTCTTCACCGGCCGCTTCCTTGCACCGGCGATGCCCCGCCTCGAAGAACGGGTGATCCGGCTCGCCATCATGCGCGACAACGACGAGCGTCGCAGCCGCTTGCGGTTCCTGATGCCGTTCTCGATCGAAAAGCCCGGCTTCTCAATCGGTGCGCCGATCATCCGCGCCTGGTCGAACCCCTTCGGTCCGCTCGGCGTCCCGCTGCTTGACGCTGAAGACGCGGCAGAAACCATCGACAATCTGTTCGAAGCCTTTACCGCGCCCTCGACCGGCCTGCCCTCAGTGCTCGTCCTTCCCGACATGCGCCTCAACGGCAAGGTGGCCCGCCTCACCCGCGCCGTCGCCATCGGCCGCAACCTGCCACTGACGGTGACCGACACCTTCAGCCGCCCCATGCTCGAAAGCCTGCTCGACGGTCCGACCTATCTGCGCAACGCCATCAGCCCAGCGCATTTCCGCGAGCTGCGGCGGCAGTGGAACAACCTCGCAAAAGAAGGCGCGCTCACCTATTCGGTCGCCCGCCAACCCGCCGAAGTCCGCTTGCGCATGGAGGAATTCCTGGCGCTCGAAGCATCGGGATGGAAGGGAAAGGGCCGCAGCGCCATGGTGCTCGATCGCTTCCGTGCGGCCTTTGCCCGCGAGGCGATCACCAATCTTGCCGACGGCGACAGTGTGCGCATCCACACGCTCGACCTCGACGGAAGGGCGATCGCATCCATGGTGGTGTTCCTGATGTCGGGCGAGGCCTACACCTGGAAGACCGCGTACGACGAGCGCTATGCCAAGTTCTCCCCGGGCAAGCTGCTGCTGGCGGAACTGACGGAATGGCACCTCGACGATGCCAACATCGCCCGCTCCGATTCCTGCGCCGTGCCGGATCACCCGGTCATGAGCCGGTTCTGGCAGGAGCGCGAGGAAATGGGCACGCTGGTGATCGGCCTGCAGCAAACCCGCGACCGCGAAGTGCGCCAGGTCGCAGCCCAGCTCCACCTCTACCGCAACACCCGCAACATGGCGCGGATCCTGCGTGACAAGATCAAGGCGCTGGCCGGGCGCTAGAGAGGTCCGCTTGGGCACCGCGGGACGTTCGCGACATCACTTGCCGCGCGCCTCCGCTATTGCCTGTTCGCGCAGGAACCGTCTGATAACCTTGCCCGAAGTCGTCAGCGGCAGGCTATCGACGAAGGCGATCTCGCGCGGATATTCGTGCATCGACAGCCGCGTCTTCACCCACTCGCGAACGGACGTGGCGACACGCTCGTCACCAACCACGCCGGGCCGCAGGACGACATAGGCCTTGACGATCTCGGTGCGGACGGGATCCGGCTTGCCGACGGCAGCGGCGAGTTGCACATCCGGATGACCGGCAAGGCAATCCTCGATCTCGCTGGGGCCGATGCGGTAACCCGACGAGGTGATGACGTCATCGTCCCGGCCGAAGAAGGTGAAATAGCCCTCCTCGTCCATCACGCCCTGGTCGCCCGTCGTCATCCAGTCACCGATGAACTTCTTCTCCGTCGCCGCCTCGTTGCCCCAATAGCCGAGGAACATCACCGGATCCGGGCGCTTGACCGCCACCTGGCCGACGCTTCCGGCCGGCAGTTCATGACCTTCGGCGTCGATGATCGCCACCCGGTGGCCCGGTGCCGCCTTGCCCATCGATCCAGGCTTGACGACGCCGAGATCGGCGGCCGAGGAGATGACGATGTTGCACTCGGTCTGGCCGTAGAACTCACTCACTTCGAGGCCGAGCGCCGCCTTTGCCCATTCATAGGTCTCGCGACCGAGAGATTCCCCGGCAGAACCGATGGTCCGGAGGTTGAGGCGATAGCGCTCGCGCGGCTTCTCAACCGCCTTCATCAGCCGGAGCGCCGTTGGCGGAATGAAGGCGTTGCGAACGTCCATCTCCTCCAGGATGCGAAAGGCGGTATGCGGATCGAACTTCTGCGCCGGCGATGACACGACAGGCACACCGTTAAGCAGCGACGGCAAGAGCGCGTTGAGCAGCCCTCCCGCCCAGGCCCAGTCCGCCGGCGTCCACATGCGGTCGCCGGGTTGCGGCAGGAAATGATGATGAAACTCGAAGCCCGGCAGATGGCCGAGCAGCACCCGGTGCCCGTGCAGCGCCCCCTTCGGCGGCCCCGTGGTGCCCGAGGTGTAGATCATCAGCGCCGGATCGTCCGGGCCCGTATCCACCGGCACAAAGCCTTCCGGGTCCCCGGAGGCAAGCGATGAAAAGGCGATCGTCCCCGGCTGCGGCTGATCTTCCGCCAGCACGACGAGGCGCAGTTCCGGCAGCCGGTCCCGGATCGCGGCGATACGCTCGAAGCCGAAACCGTTGGTAACGACCGCCGCGACGCCGGCGTCACGCAGCCGGTATTCGAGCGCTTCGACGCCGAAGAGCAATGCAAGCGGCAAGGCGATCGCGCCGTGCTTGTAGATCGCCGCATGGGCAATCGCCGTTTCGAAGCCCTGCGGCAGGAGAATTGCGACACGTTCGCCCGGCGCAATGCCCTCGCCCACGAGTCCTTGCGCGAAGGCCGAGGATTGTCGGGCAAATTCGCCATAGGTCAGCACCCGATGCGCGCCATCGGAATCGAAGTGCTGGAGACAGACGCGCTCCGGCTCACGCGCCGCCCAGGCATCGCTGACGGCAACGCCGATGTTGAACCTCTCCGGGATCTGCCATTGGAAGGCGCGGTAGAGTTCGTCGTAAGTCTCGATTCTCGGTAACATGACACTGCCATGACAGATTTCTGCTGCAGCGCACCTAACACTTTCCCAAGCGCCAGTTCAATGACCGGTGCGGCAAGCACGGGCCAAGGCGCGTCCAAGCCGGAAACATCGGTCGGGGATGATGTCTGTGAATTCGGGTAGTGTGGTGGTGCCCCATGCCGGGGTCGAACCAGCACTCCTTTCGGAACTCGATTTTGAGTCGAGCGCGTCTACCAATTCCGCCAATGGGGCTCAGGGAAGTGCGATATCAGCGGCTCGGATTTACACGAAGGTTTTCGCTGCGGTCAACCATCATTTTCAGGATGGCCCGATGACAATCACGAAAGCGTGCGGACCTGTCGCGGCTACCGCGATTTACAGGGCGCGCGATCCTGCCTAAGAAGGCGCCATCCAGTTTGCACTGCGGCATGTGTCGGTTCCGAGCTGCCGCCCGCGAGGTATAGATGATCGACACCGCCACCCAATCCCGCCAGCACCTGCTGATCGCCATTGTCGTGACACTTGGCATGGCGGCAACTGTCGGCGGGGCGCTCGGCTTCGAGCATATTGGCGGCTATATCCCCTGCGCGCTCTGCCTGTTGCAGCGCGATCCCTACTATTGGGGCATCCCGGTCGGCATTCTCGCCATCATCACCAGCGCGCTGAAACTGCCGGTGTGGCTGACCCGCACGCTGCTCGCCATCGTCGGCATCCTGATGCTCGTCGGCGCCGGCATGGGCGTCTACCACTCGGGCGCGGAATGGCACTTCTGGGAAGGCCCCTCCACCTGCGCGACGACGGCACAGGGCGTGTCGTCGAATGTCGGCGATCTGCTTGGAGATCTCGATTCGAAGCACGGTCCGTCCTGCACGGAGGCCGCATTGCGGGTGCTCGGCCTTTCCTTCGCCGGGTGGAACGTGATCGCCAGCCTCATCCTCGCAGCGATCGCCCTGCGCGGCGCTGCAAAGGCGCGCTGATCTCCCTGGGCGGACTCAGGAATGCGGACACTTTCGCGCCGTAACCACCCGACACGGGTTGGCGAAGGCACGCACCTGTCCTGATCCCGCTCTGGGGCTTGATCCGGCAAGAAGGCACGAACAGCGTCAGGGCTGCAGTTCGACGTCCCAGTAGAGATAGTCCATCCAGCTTTCATGCAGATGGTTCGGCGGAAAGAGCCGACCGTTGTTGTGCAGGTCCTGTACCGTCGGCTGGAAGGGCCTCTGGTGCGGGAACATGCCGGCCTGCTTCGGCAGCTTGCTGCCCTTGCGCAGATTGCAGGGGGAGCAGGCTGCGACGACGTTGTCCCAGGTCGTCTGGCCGCCGTGAGCGCGGGGCACCACGTGATCGAAGGTGAGATCGTCGGGCGAACCGCAATACTGGCATTCGAATTTATCGCGCAGGAACACGTTGAACCGGGTGAAGGCCGGGTGGCGCGAGGGCTGCACGTAGCTCTTGAGGCAAACGACGCTCGGCAGTCGCATCGAGAAACTCGGAGACGACACCGAATGTTCGTACTCGGCAAGGATGTTTACACGGTCAAGGAAGACGGCCTTGATCGCGTCCTGCCAGGACCAAAGCGACAAGGGGTAGTAACTAAGCGGCCGATAGTCAGCGTTCAAGACGAGCGCTGGTAAGGCCTGAGGTGAGACTGCAATCGTCAAGCGTATTCTCCTGATCGATTCGGCATCTGCACCTTCTATATTAGGCCCGTTGCAACAGGATTGTGAAGCCGGAAACAAAAATGCATGCGCTGGATTCGCTTTTTCCTTCAAGGTGTCACAGGAACAGCATCTCGGCGCATTTCCTGTGCATAATAGGCCCAGAAGAGCCGCGCAGCGACACTGCGCCAGGGCGACCAGGAGGCGGCAAGCGAATCAATTTCGCGTGCGGTCGGGCGCAATTCGAGGCCCAGCCCGTGGCCGATCGCGTTCTGCAAGGCGACGTCGCCAGAGGGGAAGACATCCGGGTGGCCGGCGCAAAACAGCAGATAGACCTCCGCCGTCCAGCGTCCCACGCCCTTGATCGCCGTCAGGTCCCGGATCGCCTCGGTCGCTTCGGCGTCGCAGATCGCATCGAGATCGATCTCGCCGCCCACCACCACATCGGCGACGCGACGCAATGCATCCGCCTTGGCGCGGGAGAGGCCGATGACGCGGCAGTCCTCATCGCTGAGCGAAATCACCCCTGATGCCGTCACCTCGCCGAGCCTCTCTTCCATCCGCCGCCAGATCGCCGCAGCGCTTGCCTTCGAGACCATCTGCGAGACGATGATGCTGGCGAGGCCTCGGTAACCGGGATTGGTTCGGCGGAGCGGCACGGGCCCGGCCCTGGCGACCACGTACTCCAGACGCGCATCGAGCATCACCAGACCGGAAAGCCCGGCTTCGATATCCTCATGTGTCCGGATGATCCGCATGACGCCTCCACAAAGCGGATGATTTTTATACGCCTTCCATGGCAAAGGGAAAGGATGCCAGACACGCCACCCGTTTTCCGCTTTGCCCCCAGCCCGAACGGCCTGCTTCACCTCGGCCATGCGCTTTCCGCGGTGCTGAACCACGACATGGCGAAGGCCGCGAACGGCCGTTTCCTGCTGCGCATCGAGGATATCGACCAGACCCGTTGCCGCCCGGAATTCGAGGCAGCGATCTCCAGGGATCTCGCCTGGCTCGGCTTGGACTGGGAGCGCCCCGTGCGCCGCCAGTCGGACCATTTCGGCGCCTATGCGTCGGCGCTTGAACGGTTGAATGAACTCGGCGTGGTCTACCCCTCGATCATGACCCGCGGCGAGATCAAGGCCGCCGTCGCAGAAGCCGAAGCCGGCGGCCGGACCTGGCCGCGCGATCCGGATGGCAGCCCGCTCTATCCCGGACGCGAGCGCACCTATTCGACCGGTGAGCGAACGGCCATGCTTGAGAGTGGCAGAGCCTATGCCTTGCGGCTCGACATGCAGAAAGCGATCAATCTCCTAGGCAACGCCCGCCTCACCTGGAGCGAGAGCGGTGCCGGGCCGGCGGGCGAAACCGGCATCATTGCTGCCAACCCCGCCGCCTGGGGCGACGTCATCCTGTCGCGCTCCGATGCACCGTCAAGCTACCATCTGTCCGTCGTGACAGATGATGCGCTGCAGGGCATTACCCACGTGGTGCGCGGCCGCGATCTCTATCACGCAACCTCCGTGCACCGGCTGCTGCAGCGGCTTCTCGACCTGCCGGAGCCGCTCTATCATCACCACCGGCTGATACTTGGGCCGGATGGCCGCAAGCTCTCCAAGAGCAACCAGGATACCGGCATTGCGGCATTCCGTGCCGCCGGCCGCACCCCGGAAGAGGTCCGGGCCCTAGTCGTTTAGGTCCTCGTCTTCGCGGCCCGCATCGGTGCCGCTGCGGAACTGGAAGCTGCGCCGCACCATGCGTTTGACCCGGTATTTCAGGATTGCCGCGTTGATCTCGGCGCCGATGATGAAGATCGCCGCGATCATGTAGAGGAACACGAGCACGATCATGATCGACGCCAGGCCCGCATAGGTCGAGACATAGGTGGCGAAGGTCGCGAGATAGGAGGCGAAGGCATAGGCGCCGATCGTCCAGCAGACGAGCGTCAGCACGATGCCGGGGAGCACGTCGACCACCTTGCGGTGACCGTCCGGCAGCCAGAGATGCGACACGAGCAGCCCACCGGTCAACATGATCAGGGCGAGCGGCAGGCTCCAGTTGTCGACTGTCGCCAGCACACCGCCGAGCCACGGCCACCATTCCCCGGTGTAACGCACCGCCAGCGGCACCGCGACCAGCAGGATGCTGAGCGCCGCAAGGATCAGCACGCCGGCGAGCACGAAGCCGAGGCTCGCTAACCGGGTCATGTACCAGTAACGGCTCTCGCTGACGCGATAGGCGCGGTTCAGCGAGACGCGCAGCGCTTCCACGCCGTTGGAGGCAAAATAGGCCGCGGCAAGAACGGAAATGGTCAAAAGCCCGCCGCGCGGGATCGTCAGCACCCGCACGATCTCGTCGGCGACAGGCTTGGCGATCGATTCGGGCCAGGCGTCGAAGATCAGGTGTACGGCCGTTTCGGCAAATTGATCAGCGCCGAGAAAGCTGCCGAGTGCTGTGCCGAAGATTAGAAAGGGAAAGACGGCAAGCAGCGACGACAGAGCCACATGGCTCGCCATCGCCCAACCGTCATCGAGGCTGAAATGCCAGAGCGCATCGAATACGACTTTCCAGGTGATGCGTATGAATGCTGGCATTCCATTCCAATCCTACAGGGCTCCACGACCGCGTACTCCCGCGCTGTCGTCCCGGTGCCGTTTCCTTGGCTTCACACGATCCCAACGGCGACAACGCTGGCGGGTTCCGGCTTGCGCAATTCAATTGTATCCCGCCGATGAATATGGGAAACGGAGGCAGGATTTCTACAGGAATCGATCGGATGACTGATCGCCCCACAATCATTGTCACCGGATGTTCGTCCGGGATCGGCGCCTACTGTGCGCGCGCGCTCCATGCCGACGGCTGGCGTGTCTTTGCCACCGTGCGCCGGGAAGAAGACCGCCAGTCCCTTGAAGCTGAGGGCATCGAGACCTTCCTGATGGACTATACCAAGCCGGAAACCATCGCCGCCCTGGCAGACACGGTGCTGGCGCTTTCCAGCGGACGCATCGACGCGCTGTTCAACAACGGCGCCTATGGCCAGGCCGGTGCCGTCGAGGACCTGCCGACCGAAGCGCTTAGGCTTCAGCTCGAGACCAACGTCATCGGCTGGCATGACCTGACGCGGCGGGTGATTCCGTCGATGCGGGCGCGTGGCAGCGGCCGCATCGTGCAGTGCTCCTCCATCCTCGGCATCGTTCCCTATCGCTGGCGCGGCGCCTACAACGCATCCAAGTTTGCGATCGAGGGCCTGTCGCTCACGCTCAAGATGGAGCTTGCCGGCAGCGGCATCGAGGTGAGCCTCATTGAGCCCGGACCGATCGCGTCCAAGTTCACGACCAATGCCGTTGCCTATATCGAGCGTTTCATCGACCTCAAGAATTCGGTGCACCGTATCGAATACGAACGACAGATGCGGCGCCTGAAGGGCGAAGGCAAACCCGCGCCCGGCAAGCTCGGCCCGGATGCGGTTTATGCGGTTTTGAAGCACGCGCTGACAGCAAAGAAACCAAAACCGCACTATATTGTAACAAGGCCCGCCAGGCAGGGCGCGCTTCTGAAAAAGCTCCTGCCGGCAGCGTTGTTTTATCGCATCATCGGCCGACTTGGCTGAGTAAAAATGCAAGGAAGAATACGATGTCTAGTTTCTTCACCGGCCTGACCCTGTTCGTCATGGGCTTGGTCGCCATAGTTTTGCTCCGCGGCCTCTTGAACATGATGAGGGGCGGCAGCGCCAGCAAATCCAACAAGCTGATGCAGGCCCGCGTGCTGCTGCAAGCGATCGCGATCGTCCTGATCATGGTAACGCTGTGGGTCACCGGCGGCGGCCGCCCGACCTAGATGACGCAATTCCGGACGGAAAGCCGTTTCACACCTTTCCTGGAATTGCTCTAGAGGACCGTGACGACAGATGGTGAAGCTCAACAAGATCTACACCCGGACGGGTGACAACGGCACCACCGGGCTTGTTGCAGGTCCGCGCCGCCTCAAGAGCGACCTTCGGGTCGATGCCTATGGCGCGGTGGATGAATCCAACGCCTTCGTCGGCTTGGCGCGGCAGCACACGGCCGACATCCCGGCGCTCGACGACGCGCTGATGCGGATCCAGAACGATCTCTTCGATCTTGGCGCCGATCTCGCGACGCCCGACACCGGCGAACCGCCGCAATACGAACCGCTCCGGATCGTCACAGCGCAGGTAACCTGGCTGGAGACCGAAATCGACCGGCTGAATGCCGAGCTCGAACCCTTGCGCTCCTTCGTGCTTCCAGCCGGCAGTCCTGCCTCAGCGATGTTGCATGTCGCCCGCACCGTCGCGCGGCGGGCCGAGCGGCAGATGGTAGCGCTCGCCAATGTCGAAGGAGAGATCGTCAGCAAAGAGGCGATCGCCTATATCAACCGGCTCTCCGATTTCCTGTTTGTCGCGGCGCGTTCGGCAAATGACAAAGGTCAAGCCGACGTCCTTTGGATTCCCGGAAAAAACAGATAACGTCCGCTTCCGCATCGTTCCCAAGCCGGATTCGGATTGAGGAACCGTGGCATGGAACGACGCTTCGGGAGAGAGCATGTTCATACCGCTTCACGATACGAACACCCTGAAGCACATCAAGGTCCAGTACGTCACGATCAGCCTGATCGTCGTCAACATCGTCGTCTGGCTGATCACCGGGCCGATCGCCTCGGAAGAGTTCGCCAATGCCGCAATCCTCGGCTTCGGCTATATCCCGGCGCTCATCTTCGACTATGCCCAACTCGATCCGTCACTGATCATCGTTCCCGACGGCTTCACCTTCATCACCTATTCCTTCCTGCATGGCGACTTCATGCATCTGGCGATGAACATGCTGTTCCTCTGGGTGTTCGGCGACAATGTCGAAGACGCGCTCGGGCACTTCCGCTACCTCGCCTTCTATCTGCTCTGCGCCGCCGCGGGGGCGCTTGCACATGGGCTTCTCGATCCGGCCTCAGAGGCACCGCTGATCGGCGCATCCGGCGCGATCTCCGGCGTCGTTGCCGCCTACTTCCTGCTGCATCCGAAGGTGCGCGTCTGGGTTCTGGTGTTCTTCCGCATCCCGCTGCCGCTTCCCGCGGCCATTCCGCTGGCCCTCTGGATTGGCCAGCAATTCTTCATGCTGGTCGTCGATCCTGGCAGCGGCGTTTCCTGGAGCGCCCATGTCGGCGGCATCGTCGCCGGCCTCATCCTGGTGGTCATTTTGCGACGCCGCGACGTACCGCTTTTCGACCGCACCATCGTTACGCCACGCGCCGTCCGCCACAAGGCGGAACCGGTCACGGCCGGGCAGCAGCCGGCTCCGGATGCGACAAAACCGCCGATGCCCTGGGGACGCCAGACCTGAGCGGAGCCCGGCCTTTTCCGCCCAATGAACGCGGATCGGGCGGTTTTTCAAGGACTTGCCTGCCCCCGGCCCCGCATTGACGACCTGTAAAAGACTGGCCTCGGAACCCGCTTGCCATCCGCTTATCTTACGTGTACGTAAACGTCATTCCAATTCTCGGGATTATATCGATTTAGCGCCATGCACAGCGATTGTAATTGGAGAAAAAACGCGTATCGATGTCGCCAACCGACAATCAGGCGGCTCCGTTAAGGCGCATTTTCCTGCGAAAGCTCTTGGAGGGAAGAATCCATGAAAATACTTGTGACGGTGAAGCGGGTGGTTGACTACAACGTCAAGATCCGCGTGAAGGCAGACGGTTCGGGCGTCGAGCTCGCGAACGTGAAGATGTCGATGAACCCCTTCGACGAAATCTCGGTCGAAGAAGCGCTGCGGCTGAAGGAAGCCGGCAAGGCGGAGGAAGTCGTCGTCGTTTCCGTTGGTCCGGCCAAGGCCGAAGAGACGCTACGCACGGCCCTTGCCATGGGCGCCGACCGCGCCATCCTGGTTGAGACCGAAGACCAGGTCGAGCCGCTCACTGTGGCCAAGATCGTCAAGGGCGTCGCCGAAGCCGAACAGCCGGGCCTGATCATCGTCGGCAAGCAGGCGATCGACGACGATTCGAACCAGACCGGCCAGATGCTGTCGGCTCTGCTCGGCTGGGCCCAGGGCACCTTTGCCTCCAAGGTCGAGATCGGCGATGGCAAGGCAACCGTGACCCGCGAAGTCGACGGCGGTCTGCAGACCATCGACATCAAGCTGCCGGCAGTTGTCACCACCGACCTGCGCCTCAACGAACCGCGCTACGCCTCGCTGCCCAACATCATGAAGGCGAAGAAGAAGCCGCTCGACAAGAAGACCCCTGCGGACTTCGGCGTCGACACCGCTGCCCGCCTCAAAGTGCTGAAGACCGAGGAGCCGTCGGGCCGCAAGGCCGGCATCAAGGTCAAGTCGGTCGCCGAGCTCGTCGAAAAGCTCAAGACCGAAGCCGGCGTGCTCTGATTTAAGGAAGGGAGATATCATCATGGCCATTCTTCTTCTGGCTGACCACGACAGCAACCACCTTTCCGACCAGACCGCCAAGGCGCTGACCGCCGCCTCCAAGATCGGCGGCGATGTGCATGTGCTGGTCGCCGGTAGCGGCGCCAAGGCAGCGGCCGAACAGGCATCGAAGCTTGCCGGGGTATCCAAGGTGCTCGTCGCCGACGATGCCTCGCTTGCCAACAACCTCGCAGAGCCGCTGGCAGCCCTGATCGTTTCGCTCGCCGGCAACTACGACACCATCGTCGCAGCGGCGACCTCGGTCGGCAAGAACGTCATGCCGCGCGTCGCAGCGCTGCTCGACGTCGCCCAGGTCTCGGAAATCATCGAAGTGGTCTCTTCCGACACCTTCAAGCGCCCGATCTATGCCGGCAACGCCATCCAGACGGTGCAGACGACGGAAGCCAAGCGCGTCATCACCGTGCGCACCGCCTCCTTCGCCTCTGCCGCTGAAGGCGGTTCGGCTGCGATCGAAAGTGTCGCGGCTGCCGCCAACCCGGGTGTCTCCAGCTTCGTCGCCGACGCCCTGTCGTCGTCCGACCGTCCGGAGCTGACCTCGGCCAAGATCATCATCTCCGGTGGTCGTGCGCTCGGTTCCTCGGAGAAGTTCCAGGAAGTCATCCTGCCGGTTGCCGACAAGCTCGGTGCTGCCGTCGGCGCCTCGCGCGCTGCCGTCGATGCCGGCTACGCGCCGAACGACTGGCAGGTCGGTCAGACCGGCAAGGTGGTCGCACCTGATCTCTATATCGCCTGCGGCATCTCCGGTGCCATCCAGCACCTCGCCGGCATGAAGGACTCGAAGGTCATCGTCGCGATCAACAAGGACGAAGAGGCACCGATTTTCCAGGTCGCCGACTACGGCCTGGTTGCCGATCTCTTCGAAGCGCTGCCTGAGTTGCAGAAGGCCCTGTAACCACGGCAAGAGCCGCCCGCCGCCACCCATGAAAAGGGCTGGCAAAAGCGTGGACTTGGCATTAACAATCTACCGGGCCGGCCAAACCGGCCCGGTTTGCGTGTCTGATGGCGGCCTCACCGCCAAACCTTTGAAGATGGATGTTCGCCGCGATGATCAAGACTGTCGGAATTATTGGTGCCGGGCAAATGGGCTGTGGCATCGCGCATGTTTCGGCAATCGCCGGATACAAGGTGCAGATCTACGATCTTGCCGCTGAACGGATCGAAGCGGGCCTTGCCACCATCAACGGCAACCTCGCCCGCCAGGTATCGTCCGGCAAGATGACCGACGAGGCCCGCAAAGCCGCCTTGGCCCTGATCAAGGGCTCATCCGACATCAACGACCTGTCGCAGGCCGACCTCGTCATCGAAGCCGTCACCGAAGACGAGACGATCAAGCGCAAGATTTACGGCCAGGTTTGTCCGATCCTGAAGCCGGAAGCGATCCTGGCGACCAACACCTCTTCTCTGTCGATCACCCGTCTGGCCTCGGCCACCGATCGTCCCGAGCATTTCATGGGCATCCACTTCATGAACCCGGTTCCGGTCATGAAGCTGGTCGAGCTCGTGCGTGGCATCGCCACTGACGAGCTGACCTTCAAGACCGCCAAGGAGTTCGTTGCGACGCTCGACAAGACCGTAACGGTCGCCGAAGATTTCCCGGCCTTCATCGTCAACCGCATCCTGCTGCCGATGATCAACGAGGCGATCTACACGCTTTACGAAGGCGTCGGCAGCGTCGAGGCCATCGACACGGCGATGAAGCTTGGCGCCAACCATCCGATGGGCCCGCTGCAGCTCGCCGACTTCATCGGCCTCGACACCTGCCTGTCGATCATGCAGGTGCTCTATGACGGCCTGGCGGATTCGAAGTATCGCCCCTGCCCGCTGCTGGTGAAATACGTCGAGGCAGGCTGGCTCGGCCGCAAATCCGGCCGCGGCTTCTACGACTACCGCGGCGAGATTCCGGTTCCGACCCGCTAACTTGTCGTCAAAGGCAAAGAAAAACCCGGCGATCCGCCGGGTTTTTGTTTTGTGCACCTACCGATCCCGCCTCAGCTACCGACTGCCGGGGCGACAGCGGCGCTGATCAGCGCCTTGGCATCATCGCTGTCCCAGGCGGCCGGGCCGTTCATCGAGCCGATGAGGCAGCCCTTGTCATCGAGCAGCAAGGTCGCCGGCAGGCCGAAGGCAAGGCCTTCCTTCTTCATGTTGTTGAAGACGCCCATGGAGGCGTCGCGGTAGTAGCCAAGGTCGTGCACGGCGGTATCGTCGAGGAACGCCTTCGGCTTCTCGTCGTCGCCGACGTCGATGTTGATCGCCACCACCTCGAACTTGTCGCTGCCGAGCGACTTCTGCAGTGTGTTGAGCGCCGGCATTTCCTCGCGGCACGGCACGCACCAGGTGGCCCAGAGGTTGACGAGCAGGGTCTTGCCGGCAAAGGCCGAGACATTGGTCGGCTTGCCATCCGGACCGTTGAAGTCGAGCGCGATCGGCCGCGGCGACGAAGCCGGCGACATGGCGGCGACATGACCCTTCATGAACGGCGTCAGCGACGCGACCTTGGCTGATGTCAGCGGGCAGCTGGTGCTGGCCGTTTCAGTCGCCTCACCATTGCCAGACCCCGTCTCCTTCACGTATACCGCTGCCGCACCGACGATCACGCCAAACAGGGCGGCGAGCGCGAACAGTTTCACGGCCGGGGGGGATTTCTTCTGGTCGGGCATTTCATTCTCCAAGGCGGGCATTCTTCATGGCTGACGGCAATTCCGAGACGAAATCCTCCAACCAAATGTGGGGCGGTCGCTTTGCCTCGGGTCCGGACGCGATCATGGAGGAGATAAATGCCTCGATCGGCTTCGACAAGAAGCTCTATGCCCAGGACATCCGCGGCTCAATAGCGCATGCGACGATGCTGGCGCATCAAGGCATCATTTCGACTGAAGACAAAGACAAAATCGTTCACGGCCTCAACACGATCCTGTCAGAGATCGAAAGCGGCCAGTTCGAGTTCTCGCGCCGCCTCGAAGACATCCACATGAACATCGAAGCGCGGCTTGCGACACTGATCGGTCCCTCCGCCGGTCGCCTGCACACCGCCCGCTCGCGCAACGACCAGGTGGCGCTCGACTTCCGCCTCTGGGTCAAGGAAGAGCTGCAGCGGACTGAGAAGGCGCTGACGGCGCTGATCGCCGCCTTCCTCGACCGTGCCGAGGAACATGCCGATACCGTCATGCCGGGCTTCACACACCTGCAGACCGCGCAGCCGGTCACCTTTGGCCACCATTGCATGGCCTACGTGGAAATGTTCGGCCGCGACCGCTCGCGCGTGCGCCACGCCATCGAGCATATGGACGAAAGCCCGATCGGTGCTGCCGCACTCGCCGGCACCGGCTTCCCGATCGACCGGCACATGACCGCCAAGGCGCTCGGCTTCGCCGGCCCGACCCGCAACTCGATCGACACCGTGTCCGACCGTGACTTCGCGCTCGAATTCCTGTCGATGGCATCGATCACGGCCACGCACCTGTCGCGCCTCGCCGAAGAGATCGTCATCTGGTCGACCCCGCAATTCGGCTTCATCCGCCTGTCCGATGCGTTTTCGACCGGCTCCTCGATCATGCCGCAGAAGAAGAACCCCGATGCCGCCGAACTGGTGCGCGCCAAGACCGGCCGCATCAACGGTTCGCTGGTAGCACTTCTGACGGTCATGAAGGGCCTGCCGCTCGCCTATTCCAAGGACATGCAGGAAGACAAGGAACAGGTCTTCGATGCCGCCGAGAGCCTCGAGCTGGCGATTGCCGCCATGACCGGCATGGTGCGCGACATGACTGTTCGCACCGACCGCATGAAGGCGGCCGCCGGCTCCGGCTATTCGACCGCGACCGATCTTGCCGATTGGCTGGTGCGCGAGGCGGGCCTGCCCTTCCGCGACGCCCACCACGTCACGGGCCGGGCCGTAGCACTTGCCGAACAGAAGGCCTGCGATCTGGCGGATCTCTCGCTTGCCGACCTGCAATCGATCCACGCCGACATCACCGAGAAGGTCTTCGACGTTCTGACGGTCGAGGCTTCGGTTGCCAGCCGCACCTCCTTCGGTGGCACTGCGCCCAACGAGGTTCGCAAACAGATCGCCTGGTGGCGCGCCCGAAACTAAGGGATGAGCGAAGGTGTGGGCGGCCTCCGCCCGCAAATTCAGGGTGCACAAGCGCCGGAAAAATCGATAAGACATCGCACCAGCATCAGTCCCGCGAAGGAAAATAACGATGACATTCACGAAGGCGGCCCGGCTTGCGCTCCTGCTGGCGATCCCCGGGCTGGTTCTTGTCGGTTGCGGACGCAAGGGCGATCTCGACCGCCCCGGTTCGACGGCGCCGATCAACACCAAGGCGCCCGCCGGCACCGTCGAGCAGAAGGAAAAACCGGACGACCGTCCTTTCCTGCTCGATCCCCTCCTCTAGATCCGCTCATCGTTTCCAACGAACCGTTGAATTGATCTAACTCTTTGAAATTACGCAATTCCGGACGAAAAACCGCTTCATACTCTCCTGGAATTGCGCAAAAGCCGAGCTGCAGCCCGTGAACCACTTCCAGTACCGCGACGGAATCCTCTACGCTGAAGACGTGCCGGTCACCGACATCGCGCGCGCCGTCGGCACGCCTTTCTATTGCTATTCGACCGCCACGCTCGAGCGCCACTACACGGTCTTTTCCAAGGCCTTCGCCGATGTGGACGCGATGGTCTGCTATGCGATGAAGGCCAACTCGAACCAGGCGGTGCTGAAGACGCTCGGTCGCCTGGGCGCCGGCGTCGACGTCGTCTCGGGCGGCGAACTGCGCCGCGCCCTTGCAGCCGGCATTCCCGCAAGCCGGATCATGTTCTCCGGCGTCGGCAAGACGCCGCAGGAAATGGACCTGGCGCTGGACGCCGGCATCTATTGCTTCAACGTCGAGTCCGAGCCGGAACTCGAAGTCTTGAACCAGCGCGCCGTGCGCGCCGGCAAGCGCGCCCATGTCTCCTTCCGCATCAACCCTGACGTCGACGCGAAGACCCACGCCAAGATCTCGACGGGCAAGAAGGAAAACAAGTTCGGCATTTCCTGGGAGCGCGCCCGCGCCGTCTATGCCCATGCCGCCACGCTGCCCGGCATCCAGGTCACCGGCATCGACATGCATATCGGCAGCCAGATCACCGAACTGCAGCCCTTCGACGACGCCTTCAAGCTGCTGCGCGAGCTGGTCGACACGCTGCGCTCCGATGGCCACTCGATCGACCACGTCGACATCGGCGGGGGCTTGGGCATTCCCTACAAGGACGACAACAACCCCCCGCCGCTGCCCGATGCCTATGCGGAAATCGTCAAGAGCCAGCTGCAGTCGCTCGGCTGCAAGATCGTCACCGAACCGGGCCGGCTGATCGTCGGAAATGCCGGCATCCTCGTGACCGAAGTGATCTACGTGAAGGATGGCGGCGACAAGACCTTCGTCATCGTCGACGGCGCGATGAACGACCTCATCCGCCCGACGCTTTATGAGGCCTATCACGAGATCCGCCCTGTTCGCATCTCCGCCGCCAACGCCCCGCGCATCCGTGCCGACGTCGTCGGGCCCGTCTGCGAAACCGGCGACTACCTAGCGCTCGATCGCGAGATGGCGATGCCGAAGCCCGGCGATCTCTTCGCCATCAGCTCGGCAGGTGCCTATGGCGCCGTCCAGGCCAGCACCTACAATTCCCGTCTGCTGATCCCTGAAGTTCTGGTCAAGGGCGACCGCTTCCACGTCGTTCGTCCGCGTCAGGATTATGATGCCCTGATCGGCCTCGATTCGGTTCCGGACTGGCTCGCCTGAGGCGATCCGCACCAACGACGACAATCTGTGGATCGGCCACCCGGGCGATCACGATTCTGTTTGCGCCCTCGTCTTCGCCACAAAGGATGGTATCCTGAAGGCCAGCGGAATAAGCTAAGCTGCGCCGTCTCCGGCCGCATCTCGCTTTACGATATAGGGTCAGCCACGAGCGTTGACGGGCGACCGAAAGGAAACTTGGGCGGATGACGCAATTCCGGCAGGATGAAACGCCACAACCGAAGCCGTTTTCGAGAACCCTGGCACTGAAGAGATGGCTGGCGCGCTCGGTGCTGGTCGCCGAACAGCTTCTGCCGCGCACCCTCCTGCCCGGTTCTATCGTTCTTCTATTTCTCGCCTGCGCTTGGCTCGGCTTCTTCCGCGTGGCACCGTTCTGGCTGCATGCCGCAGCCCTCTTTGCCTTCGCCATCGGTTTTCTCGCATCGCTGTTTCCGCTGACGCGGATCCGTTTGCCCGGAAATGTCGACGCGGACCGCATGCTGGAAGAGCGCAACGCCCTGCCCCACCAGGCGATCCGCGTCCAGGACGATCGGCCGGCAACCGACAATCCACTGGGCGAGGCGCTGTGGCGCGAGCACCAGGCCCGCATGGCACGGATGATCGGCGCGCTCGAGACGGGGCTTCCGCGTCCTGATATCGCCCGACACGATCCTTTTGCCCTGCGTGCCGTACCGGTGCTTCTCGCCTGTGTCGCCTTCGCCTATTCCTATTCCAACCGCGCCGGCCTGCTCAGCGACGCGCTGCGCCTGCCGCAGGCTGCGGTCGAAACGGCCGATATCCGCATCGATGCCTGGGTGACGCCACCCGCCTATACCGGCCGTGCCCCGATTTTCCTCACCGGAAAGCCGGAGGCCGTATCGGCTGCGGAGGACACCGGGGCCATTACCACCCCGCAATTCAGCGACCTGACGGTCCGTGTCACCGGGGCCGGACCGGACCAGATCGTCCGGTTTGCGGAAAGCGGCGCGGCCAAGGCAACCGCCATTCCGGCGGTCGGCGAGAAAGCCGGGGAAACGAAGCCCAAGCCGAAGGTGGGCGAGGCCGGGCCCAAGGTCGCCGAAATGGCTGCGCCCGAGCCTGCCCGCAACCCGAATGCCGTGCGCAACCATGTCTACAAGATCGTCAAGGACGGCGAGCTCGTCGTCGGGGATCGGCGCTGGGCTTTCAAGATCATTCCGGATGGTGTGCCGCAGATCTCCTTCGACGGCATTCCTCGTCCGACCGTCAATGCGGCGCTGGAAATCACCTTCGCTGCAACGGATGATTACGGCATCGCTCAGGCCTGGGCCGAGATCCAGCCACTCGACGAAGCCGCAGAGGGGGCTCGCCCGCTCTATCCGTTGCCGGAATACCGGCTCGACCTGCCGCGCCGCAACGCGCGCGAAGCCAAGGGCACGACCAGCCGAAACCTCAGCGAACATCCGCTTGCCGGCAAGCGCGTGAAGGTCACACTCGTCGCCCGCGACGCCGCAGGCCAGGAGGGCCGCAGCCCGCCGCATGAAATGATCCTGCCCGCCCGCCAGTTCATCCAGCCGCTCGCCGGCGCGGTCGCCGAGCAACGCCAGGTCTTCGCCCTCAATGCCAACGACCTGCCGCGCGCGCTCGACCTCAACGATGCCGTTGCTTCGCTTGCCGAGGACTGGATCCCCAACCTCACGCATTTCCTGCTGCTGAAATCGGCTCGCACGCGCATGGCCCTTGCCTACAACGAAGACATGCTGCGTGACGCCGCCGGATACCTATGGGAGATCGCGCTCGGCATCGAAGATGGCGACCTGTCACTCGCCGAGCGGCGCCTGCGCGACGCACAGCAGGCGCTCTCGGACGCGCTGGAGCGCAATGCGTCCGACCAGGAAATCGCCAAGCTGATGCAGGAGCTGCGCCAGGCCATGCAGGAGTACATGCAGGCCCTCGCCCAGCAGGCGGCGAAAGACCCGCGCATGGCCGGCAAGATGAACCCGAACAACATCCTGCGCCAGCAGGACCTCGAAAGGATGATGAACCAGATCGAGAACCTGGCGCGCTCCGGCGCGCGCGATCAGGCACGCCAGTTGCTGTCGGAACTGCAGCGGATGATGAACAATCTGCAGGCCGGCCGCGGCCAGCAGCAGATGGGCCAGCAGAACGATGCCATGAGTCAGCAGATCGAGAAGCTCGGCAAATTGCTGCAGGATCAACAAAAGCTCATGGACGAGACCTTCAAGCTCGACCAGGCGCAGCGCGACCGGATGCAGCGCGGCGACCCGTTGCAGGGCGAGGATAACGAGCTCTTCGGTCAGGAGATGCCGCAGGATCCGGAACAGCGCGGCGATCCGAATGGCCAGCCCAACCCGCTCGACGAGATGACCGCCGAACAGCTGAAGGATGCGCTCAAGCAGTTGAAGCAGCAGCAAGACGCGCTTGGCAAGCAGCTCGGAGAACTCAACAAGAGCCTCGAAAACATGGGCATCAAGCCGGGCAAGGGTTTCGGCGAAGCCCAGCGGGAAATGGACGGAGCCTCCGGCGCGCTTGGCAAGGGCCAGGGCGAACAGGCGGTGGGCAATCAAGGCCGTGCGCTACAGGCGCTGCGCCAAGGCGCCCAGGACATGATGAACCAGATGCAGAGCCAGGGTCAGGGCCCCGGCATGGGCGTCCCGCAATTCGGCCAGAACGGCCGCGACCCGCTTGGCAGGCCCCAGAACAACCGCGGTCCGGAATTTGGTGACCACGTGAAGGTGCCCGAGGAATTTGACACGCAACGCGCCCGCCAGATCCTCGAAGAGATCCGCCGCCGGCTTGGAGATAACCTGTCGCCGGAGGCCGAGCGGCAATATCTCGAGCGCCTGCTCGACATGCAATGAGCCCGTAGCTGGTTCGGGCCAGCCGATCCGATATTCCGGTCCTCGCGAGGCGCAGCGTTGCGGCGCCTAGAGCAATTCCAGGAAAAGTGCGAAACGGTTTTCCGTGCGGAATTGCGTAATTTCAAAGACTTAGGTCATTTCAGTGTTTCGATGAAACAATGAAATGATCTAGCCTCAAGCCCACGACCTCGGCAGCAATCAGTTGTCGGATTGGGATTCGTCAGGCAGCCAGCGCGAGCGCAACGGCCTTGCGGATATCGGGAAGGGAAAACGGCTTGGAGATGACGTCGACGATCTTGTCGGCCAGATCGTCGGCCCGCTCGCGCTGTTCGGCATAGCCGGTCATCAGCAGGATCTTCATTGCCGGAAAGGCAGCCGACGCCTGATGCGTCAGCTCGATGCCGTCCATGACGGGCATGCGAATGTCGGAAAGCAGGAGATCGAAAGCCTCGCTCTGGAGGCAGGCAAGGCCGTCGGCACCGTCGCCCGCCTCGACCGTCTCATGGCCGTCGAGCTTCAGTGCCCGCGCGACGAAGGAACGCAACGCATCCTCGTCCTCGGTAATCAGGATTTTCGCCATCATGGCCTCCGCGTTTCCGAGGCGCGGCTTTCACGCCGACGCCCGCACCTGATCCAAAAGGTTACAGCGGGCGTCGGTCATCGACCGGACACGACGGCGCTGCAGCACCGCCAATCCGATAGGGAATCACCACGCGGTACATCCCCAACCAACCAGTTTTTCGTTTGTGTTCGGTAAACGCGCGGCGACCGGATTTCAGGGTCGGCGTGCCGTTTTGACACGCCTTACTCGGCGTCGCCGGTGACGACACCTACAAAAGGCAGCTCGCGGAAGGCATAGGCGACATCCATGCCATAGCCGACAACGAAGTGATCGGGGCATTCGAAACCGACATAATCGGCTTCGAGCTCGACCTTCCGCTTGACGCGCTTGTCGAGCAGCACGGCGATCGTCACGTTGCGCGCGCCGCGCTCGTACATCAGCTCCTTGGCGAAACGCAGTGTCCGGCCGGATTCGAGAATGTCGTCGATCAAAAGCACGTCACGCCCATGCACGTCGCTGTCGATATCCTTGATGATCTTCACGCCCTGAGAGACCGTACCGAGCCCGTAGCTCGACAGCGTGATGAACTCGACTTCCGGTGCAAGGCCGGTGTTGTGCATGGCGCGGATCAGGTCTGCAGCAAAGATGAACGATCCCTTGAGCACCGCGATCACCAGCAGATCCTTGTGCGGACCGTTGACGATCATCCCGGCCAACTCGCTGTTGCGCGCGGCAATCGTTTCGGCCGTGTAGAGAGGTTCGATATTCTTACCGCGAACAACGGGCATCAAGGCTTCTCCAGCGTTTCATCCGGAAGACCAAAGCCTTCCCATCCGCGCCGCTTAGCACAATCAGCGGGCTGAAACACCGTTTTCAGCGAAGGAAACCGTCACATCGGGCATTTTTCCACCTGCATAGGGCAGCCGCGTCCTGAAATGGCGGCTCTCGCCCGGCGCGATTGCCGCGCCTTCGGGCATCACGCGCGTGGTCGTAACCTGGCGCCCGTTGGCTGCCACCCCCACCACGACGAGCGGCAGGCGCTGTTCGACATCGGAGCGGTTGTCGATCGAGCCGTAGACGGAAAGCACCCGCATGCCGCCGGAATAGTCGAGAGAGCTCGTGACCCCTGATATCGCAAGCGGCTGGATATCGGCCTGCCCGTCGCCCGCGAAACCGACGATCACCAGAAAGGATGCGAGTGCGAAACCCGCGACCAGGCCGGCGAAGCGGCGCGCCGGCATGTCGCGCAGCCGCGCTTCGGCGAGGCTCAACAGTCGGCCGGCAAGCGACGTTTCGTCGGCCACGACCGTCAAGGTCGGCCGTTTCTGATTTCCCATCTTGGCGTTGTCGTTGAACACCGGATAGGGCGTTCGGCGCGACGAGGGAGCAATCACCTCGAACTCGGCATCGACATAGTCGACGCGTCGCGGCATCGCGGCTGCCTCACGACCGCCCCGTTCGGGCGGCAGGAAGTCCGCCGAAGCGCCGGCGGTTTTGGTCCGGAATGCATGCATGACCAGTTCCTCCTGTCCCACAGGGGCACGGTGCGGCCACTCGACCTACCGCCTCGACTGCGAAACCATCGGGCAATGCGCGAACCCTTGGCATGCAAGAATCTAGGCATTGCATCAATTCTTTCCGACACGTAAACCGGAATGGTTAATGTTTCGGAAAGACGTCGCGAAAGCGGCACCTTTTCATGAAAAATTAACCGCTGCTTAACCATGATTCCGCTGGCGGTTTTGCCTTTCGAGGCTGGTCGTCCTATGCGCGGAGGACCGGAACCGGCCGTCGGTTGCAGGGCCGTGAGAGAGACTGGGCTGTCGCTTGATTCACTTTGAGAACGTCGGACTGCGCTATGGCATGGGACCGGAAATCCTCCGGGACCTGACCTTCGATATTCCGCGCCGTTCGTTCCAGTTCCTGACCGGTCCGTCGGGCGCCGGCAAGACCACCCTTTTGAGACTGCTGTTCCTCTCACTGCAGCCGACGCGCGGCCTGATCCGGATGTTCGACCGCAACATCTCGTCGATCCCGCGCGAGGAGTTCCCGATGCTGCGCCGGCGCGTCGGCATCGTCTTCCAGGATTTTCGCCTGCTCGATCACCTGACCACCTATGAGAACGTCGCCCTGCCGCTGCGCGTCCGCGGCAAGGAGGAATCGAGCTATCGCGCCGACGTGCTGGAACTGTTGAAATGGGTCGGCCTCGGCGAGCGCATCAATGTCCTGCCGCCGGTTCTTTCAGGCGGCGAAAAGCAGCGCGCGGCGATCGCGCGGGCGCTGATCGACCGGCCAGAGATCCTGCTTGCCGACGAACCGACCGGCAACGTCGATCCGCCGATGGCCAGGCGCCTCCTCAACCTCTTCCTCGAGCTGAACCGGCTCGGCACCGCGGTGGTGATCGCCACCCACGATCTGTCGCTGATGGATCAGGTGGAGGCGCGACGCATGATCCTTTCGCAGGGGCGGCTCGACATCTATGAGTGACAGCCGCACGAAACGCCAGAAGGATGCGCCCGAGCAGGCGTCGGAGCCGCAACAACGCCGGACGGAAATGCGCGTGCGGCCGACCGGCCCGATCGTGCCTTCGACCAATGTCTCCGGCCATGCGCTGATGTGCGTCATCGCCATCATGTCGTTCCTTGCCTGCCTGACACTCGGCGGCGTCAGCATGGTCAGGGCAACGGCCCAGAGCTGGCAGTCGCAGATCTCCCGCGAGATCACCGTCCAGATCAAGCCGGACGATAGCCTCGACATGGAGAAGGCGCTCGCCGATGCCCGCGATCTGGCGCTGACCTTCAGCGGCACGACCGATGGCAAGATCGTCGATCGCGCCGCCACCGCGCGCCTACTGGAACCCTGGCTCGGCGAGGGCCTCGATCTCGACGAATTGCCGGTGCCGCGGCTGATCATCATCACCATCGACGAAAACAATCCGCCCGATTTCGCCGCCATGCGCAAGGCGCTGACCGAGACGATCCCACAGGCCTTCCTCGACGATCACCGCACCTGGGTCGACCGGCTCGTCGCCATGGCCAATACCACGGCGATGATCGGCACCGGCGTGCTGGCCCTCGTGTTCTCCGCCATGGTGCTGACGGTGATTTTCGCCACCCGCGGCGCCCTTTCCGGCAACCGTCACATCGTCGAGGTGCTGCATTTCGTCGGTGCCGAGGCCGGTTTCGTCGCCTCCGAATTCCAGAAGCATTTTCTGAGAATCAGCCTCAAGGGTGCCGGCACCGGCGGCCTGCTTGCCGCGCTGTCCTTTGCGCTTGCCGGCTTCTGGCAGTCGCAGACATTGGCAACACCGCAGACCGATCAGGCAACCGCCCTCTTCGGAACCTTTACCATTGGCTATGGTGGCTATCTCGGTATCGCCGCCATCATCGTCGTCATCGCCATCCTGACGACCGTGACCGCTCGCCTCACGGTCATGCGCACGATCCACGAGATCGACCTCATCCGTTCGGACCCCGGCCGCACGGATCTCTACCAGAGCTGAACCGCCCGATGTTTCGCCGTGCCTCGATCTATTCCTTGCCGTAATCTGTGGCTATGTGAAGAGAATCATGATGGCGCGAGAATTACGCGGGAACGGGATGGCCGGAGGAGGCAAATGGCAGGGGAAAGCCGACGATGGCCGGCGGCCCCGCAGCCTCTTGCGCAAAATTCTCCGGCGAACGTTCTTCGTCCTCCTGTTACCGCTCGCGCTCCTGATCGGCGCCTTCCTCAATTTCGCCGACACCGTCGCATCGCTGCAGCCACCCGTGCATCCCAAGGCGGATGCGATCGTCGTCCTGACCGGTGGTTTCCAGCGCATCGACCAAGCGGTCGATCTCTTGAAGGGCGGCGCCGGAAAGCGCCTGCTCATCTCCGGCGTCCACCCGACGACCACCGGCAGCCAGATCCGCCGCAACACCCAGAGCTCCGCCGATCTCTTCAAATGCTGCGTCGATATCGGTCATGAGGCGATCGATACCATCGGCAACGCCACCGAGACGGCACAATGGATCCGTGATCGCGGCTATACGAGCGTGCTCGTCGTTACCAACAACTACCATATGCCACGCAGCCTGCTGGAGCTTCGGCGTACCCGCCCGGAGACGGAATTCATCCCCTACCCGGTGGTCAATTCGGATTTGAAGACGACGAACTGGCTGCGCAACCCGATGGTACTGAAATCGATCCTCCTGGAGTTCGGGAAGTATACGATCGCATCGGTTCGCGATCTCGCCGGCGCCCGGCCGACGAGCGGCCTGCGCACCGATTCCTCACGCGCCACGCCGGCGGAAGAATAGAGGCCCTCGAGAACGTCGATGGCCTAAAGTGAGAGAGGGCAGTTTTCCTTCGGCACGGTTTCGTGTAGGCAGCGATCAATCGGCCTGACGCCGAGCCCCTTAAGAACTCGCCTACGAGAGCGTGCCTGATGATCGTCTTGCGTTCGATCCTTTTCAACATGGTGTTCTACGCCAATCTGATCGTGCAGATGATCGTGCTGACGCCGATCTATTTCCTGCTGCCGCGCAAGAAGGCCTGGTTCGTTCCCAAGAACTGGGTGCGCAGCAATCACTGGCTGCTCGACAAGATGGTCGGGACGACCTTTGAGATCGAAGGCTTGGAGAACCTCCCGAAGGTCCCCTACATCTTCGCTCCCAAGCACCAGTCCTTCTGGGATGCCTATGCGCTGCTCCCCTGGCTCGACGATCCCTTCTACATTCTGAAGCGTGAGCTCACCTGGATCCCGCTGTTCGGTTGGTACATCCTCAAGCAGCGCATGGTTCCGGTAAACCGGGCCGCACGCGGCAAGGCGATGACCAGCGTCATGGATCGCACCAAGCAGGAAATGGCAACCGGCCGCGAACTCATCATCTACCCGGAAGGCACGCGCCGCCCGCCGGGCGCTCCGCCGGAGTACAAGTACGGCATCGCCCGCCTCTACCGCGACCTGAACGTGCCTGTCGTGCCGGTCGCCATGCATCCCGGCCTCTTCTGGCCGCGCCGCAAGTTCCTGCGCTTTCCCGGCCACTTCAAGGTCCGCATCCTGCCGCCGGTCGAGGCGGGCATGGATCCGGATGCATTCCTTGCCAAGCTCATGGAAGTCACGGAGAAGGCCAGTGACGAACTGCTTGTCGAAACGGTGCAGAACAATCCGCACCTGCCGCTGCCGCCAACCGCCGAGCAAAGGCTGAAGGAACTGAAGGCCGCCGGCAGGGCCTGAGCGATCAGGCCCGCGCACGCTGGCGTGTCTGCTCGAGCAGGCCCACCACCTCTTCCAGCCAGTGATCGCGGATGCCCATTTCCTTGAGATGGGCAAGCGTGTTGAACACATACTCGCTGTTCGGCCCGGATTTTCCGGTCGAAACGGCGACGATATCGGCCGCCTCACCGGTGCTGAGCGTTCCGGCATACTGGACGTGGTCGCGGTCGATGACATAGGCAAGCGCCGGCACCCGCCGTCCATCGGCAAGCAGCACCGGCATCGTGCGCTCCTTGTAGACATGCGTCACCAGTTCACGCTCGCGCAGATAATCGGTAACACTCTCCCGCTGCCCACGCTCGACACGAAAAGCCGTGCCGATGCAGGAGCCGCCTCGGTCGAGCCCAAGCACCAGTCCCGGCCGCTGTTCGGTGCCGCGGTGAACCCAGGAATGCACGCAGAGCGACCGGCGATAGCCGAATGCGCGTGCCGTCAGCTTCTCCTCGAAGGCAAAGCCGGGGTTCCACATCAGCGACCCGTAGCCAAAGACCCAAAATTCGTCCATATCCACTGTCATTCAACCCGCGCTGTCTGCTCTCGCCACCGAATCACCATCGGCTTGTAGGAATGGTCAGCCATGTCGGTTTCTACGGCACAGCATCTCGGCACGAAAGAGACAAGCTCGTCCTCGTGCACCCGAAGACAAGAATAGTTTTGCGGATCGGCGGCGCCACCCGAAAGGCAGCCGCAGTCCAGTTTAGAGTGAGGTATCCGCGCCCATGTCGGCAACCGCAGTTTCCAATCCCTCGCCGGTCAGCCGGAAGTTCCGCTGGCTGACGGCAGGCATCGTGCTTGTCGCCGGCATCTATTCGACCGGCTGGTTCCTCGCCGCCGATCAGATCGAGAAACGCCTCACGGCCCGTCTTGCCGATGGACAGGCAGCCGGCCTCGGCGGCGAATGCACGAACATGGACGTGCGCGGCTTTCCGTTCCGAATCGGCCTCTTCTGCGACAAGGTCCACCTCGACGACACCCGCCATGGCACATCCGCCTCCTTCGGGGCGCTGCGCACAGCCGCCCAGGTCTACCAGCCCGGCCACGCCGTGATCGAGCTCGACGGCCCGGCCGAAATCCGGGCGTCGCCCGGCCTCAACGTCTTCGCCGACTGGACGCTGCTGCATGCGAGCGTGCGTGCGACCTTGTCCGGTGTCGACCGCACCTCGCTCACCTATGACAACCTCACCGGTCG
Source organism: Ensifer sp. GW101-20A05 (assembly GCF_059424735.1). NCBI lineage: Bacteria > Pseudomonadati > Pseudomonadota > Alphaproteobacteria > Hyphomicrobiales > Rhizobiaceae > Ensifer > Ensifer sp. GW101-20A05. Next base: position 42,108 of record NZ_JBWKZT010000006.1, read on the forward strand.
GGTGCGCCTGCCGCTTGCGGGCGACGGTCTTGGCTTCGGCGCCAGCCACGGCGAACTGCACCTGCGCCAGAACGGCGCGGATCTTGATGCCGCTTTGAGCGTCGACAAGCTCGACCTTCGTCCGGAGGAAGGCCCGAGCTACGCGCCGCCGGCCACGGTGGCTGCGGACCTGACCTTCACCGACAAGGCCGGGTGGATGGCAACCACACCGACACCGGAGATGTTTCGCGGCAGCAAGGGCGAACTCCGACAGCTCACCCTCGATCTCGGCTCCGGCATGAACGCCAAGCTTTCCGGCCCCTTCTCGGTCAACGATCAGGGACTGATTTCCGGCGAGTTCTCGCTGACGATGACGAATATCGAGGCCTGGCGGGCCAATCTGGTCAAGCTGATTCCCGACGACGCCAACCTCGTCGACAACACCGCGAACATGCTGAAGGCGCTCGCCAACGGCAAGGACGAGGCGACCGTGAAGCTCAACGTGCGCGACGGCACGGCGTTTCTCGCCTTCATCCCGATCGGCGTCCTGCCGACGCTCTAGATCGTCGAACACCCGCTTCCGGACGGAAGACCGTTCCTCGGTCTTCCTCGACTTGCTCAGCTTATTTCTGATCCATGGCATGCCGGCCGAAGTCCGGCATCGCCGTATCCTGGCCCGCCTGGATGATCGAGCGGCGGATGGCGCGGGTGCGGGTGAAGAGGTCGAAGAGCTTCTCGCCGTCGCCCCAGCGGATCGCCCGCTGCAGATAGGCGAGATCCTCCGAAAACCGCGCCAGCATCTCCAGGATCGCGTCCTTGTTGTGCAGGCAGACGTCACGCCACATGGTGGGATCGGATGCCGCGAGACGGGTGAAGTCGCGGAAACCCGAGGCCGAATACTTGATGACTTCGGATTCGGTGACGGTCTCGAGATCATCGGCGGTTCCGACGATGTTGTAGGCGATGATGTGCGGCAAGTGCGAAACGATCGCCAGCACCTTGTCGTGGTGCTCGGCGTCCATCTCCTCGACCATCGAGCCGAGCGTTTCCCAGAAACGCCGGAGCCGCGCGACCGCTTCCCCATCAGCGCCCTCCGGCGGCGTCAGGATGCACCAGCGGCCGCGGAAGAGGCCGACGAAGCCGGCATCCGGGCCCGAGTGCTCGGTACCGGCGATCGGATGCCCCGGCACGAAATGAACGGTCTCGGGCAGATGCGGCGCCATCTGCGCAATCACTGAGCCTTTGGTCGAGCCGACATCGGTGACGATCGCACCGGGCTTCAGATGCGCAGCAATCTCGGCCGCCACGGCACCGGACGCGCCGACCGGGACCGAGACGATCACGAGGTCGGCGTCGCGAACGGCGTCGGCCGCAGACAGCGTATAGCGATCGCCGAGCCCGAGCTCCTGCGTACGCTTCAGCGTCGCCTCGCTGCGCGTGGAGACGACGAGCGTACCGGCAAGCTGCTTCTCGCGGATATCGCGCGCGATCGACGAGCCGATGAGACCAATGCCGATGAGGGCGATCGTTTCAAACTGCTGAGCCATTATTTCCGTCCCATGAATTCGATCAGCGCCGCGATGACGCCTTCGTTGGCTTCTTCCGAGCCGATGGTCATGCGCAGCGCATTGGGGAAGCCGTAGCTGCTGACCGCCCGCAGGATATAGCCGCGGCTGGTCAGGAAATCATCGGCTTCCTCGGCCCGCTTGCCGTTTTCTTCCGGAAAGTGGATCAGCACGAAATTCGTGACCGAGGGCGTGATGCGCAGCCCGATCGCTTCGAGCGCTTCGCTGACACGCGCAAGCCAGGTGAGATTGTGATCAACCGCCGTTGCCACGAAAGCCTGATCACGGATCGCCGCAGCACCCGCCGCGATAGAGGGCGCACTGAGGTTGAAGGGCCCGCGGACACGGTCGACCGCGTCGATCACCTCCGGCGGTGCATACATCCAGCCGATGCGCAAACCCGCAAGGCCGTAGATCTTCGAGAAGGTGCGGGTCATCACCACATTGCGGCTGGCCGAGACGAGCTCCAGCCCGGCGGCATAGTCGTTGCGGCGCACATATTCGGCATAGGCCGCGTCGAGCACCAGCAGCACACCCTCGGGCAGCCCCGCATGCAGCCGGCGGACTTCATCGACGGGGATGTAGGTGCCGGTCGGATTGGCCGGATTGGCCAGGAAGACGACCTTGGTGCGCTCGGTGACCGCCGCGAGAATGGCATCGACATCGACGCGCGCATCCTTCTCCTTGACGGTAATGGGCGTCGCGCCCGCCGCCAGGATCTGGATCTTGTAGACGAGGAAGCCATGCTCGGTGATGATGCCTTCGTCGCCGGGCCCGAGATAAGTGTGGCAGAGAAGCCCGAGCAGTTCGTCCGACCCATTGCCGCACATGATGTTTGCCGGGTTGAGGCCGTGCACGGCACCGATCGCCTCTCGCAGCGCCCGCGCCTGGCCATCCGGATAACGTTCGAGGTTGAAGGCAGCCGACTGGAAGGCTTCGATCGCTTTCGGGCTTGCGCCAAGCGGCGTCTCGTTGGACGAGAGTTTATGCACCTTGGCGACACCCGGCGCATGCTCCTTGCCCGGCACATAAGCGGCAATATCCAGGATGCCGGAACGCGGCTCAGGGCTCTTCGAAGCAAGGCTCATCGGGTCAGCTTTCTTTGGCCATCAAAGTGCTGCAGCAACCGATACGTGCCATGGGAGGCGCGCGGCGCTGCAGGCAGGAAAAGAGGTCAAGCCATTAGCGGCGCAAGCGGCTTTTGTCGAGGGTCCGCCGCGGTTCCCAGGCAGGTTAGCGGGTGGGACGCGGCCTCTCGCGCGTGCTCGGCACGCCCTGCGGCGCCAGCACCGGCACGAAGACGCGGCGCGATGCGCGTGCGGCGACCGGCAGCCCCTGGTAAAGCCGCTTCTGCGCCTCGACGACGATGACGCCGGAGAAGACCGGCCAGAGCGAACGGCCGAGCCGCTCGAAGCCCCGACGCAGCCGCAGGATCGCCCTGAGTTTCGACGGCGGGAAGAAGAGCGCATCCGCCGTGGCACCTGGCGTGAAGTTGGTCTCGCGCAGCAGCGCCGTCAGCTGCCCACGCGAATAGGGTCGCCCGGAACCGAAGGGCGTGTGTTCCATGCGCGCCCAGACGCCGCGCCGGTTGGGCACGACGATGATAAGGCGACCGCCTGGCGCCAGCACCCGCCAGATCTCCTTCATGGTCTCCCGCGGGCTTTCGGCGAATTCCAGCGAATGCACCATCAGCACCCGGTCGATCGAGGCGTCGGGCAGCGGCAACTCCTCATCGAACACCAGCGCCGTCGAGGAGAGCTCGGCAACCGGCCAGTTCACCGCCCCCTGCCCCGCCGGCATGAAGGCGAAGGTGCGCTCCGTGTCCTTGCGGAACCGTTCGAGATAGGGAACGGCATAGCCGAGGCCGACCAGCCGCTCGTCCGGGAGCCGCGCCCAGACGGACGAAAGCGCCATGGTGACGGATTGCTCCGCCATCCGGCCGAGCTCGGAGTGATAGAATTCTCGCAGGTCGACGATATCGGTGTGCATTCGCAACATGTTAGCTTCGAAGCGGTAGACTTCAAGGTAAGGCTCGCTACATTCGGCAGCATTCCCTCTCTTCTGACCGGAGGACGTGCCATGGCCGCGCTCGAACTCGACCTCTTCCTCTGCCGCACCGATAATTTCGGCGTGCTGATCCACGATCCCGAAAGCGGCCTGACCGCCTCTATCGACGCGCCGGAAGAGGCGCCCATCCTGGAAGCGCTGGAGCGGCGCGGCTGGAGGCTTACCCACATCCTGACGACCCATCATCACGGCGATCACGTGGCGGCAAATGACGCCCTGAAGGAACGCTTCGGCGTCACGATCATCGGGCCTTTCGGGGAAGCCTCGAAAATTCCGGGGCTCGACAAGGCCGTGCGCCATGGTGAGCGCTTCGATTTTGCCGGTCGTTCCGTCGAGGTGATCGAGACCCCGGGCCACACGGCCGGTCACATCTGCTTCCACTTCCCGCAGGACAGGCTGCTGTTTGCCGCCGACACCCTGTTTGCGCTGGGCTGCGGTCGTCTGTTCGAGGGGACGGCAGCGACCATGTGGCAGTCTCTCAGCCGGCTGATGGCGTTGCCGGATGACACGACGGTCTATTTCGGCCACGAATACACGCTGTCCAACGCCCGCTTCGCGGTCACGGTCGACCCCGAGAATGCCGAGCTCAAGGCGCGCGCCGCCGAGATCGAGGAGACGCGCTGCGACGGCGGCTTCACCGCACCGACGACGATCGGCCTGGAGAAGCGCACGAACCCGTTCCTGCGCGCCACCGACCCGGGCATCCGCGCCCATCTTGGAATGCAGAACGCCGACGATGCCACGGTCTTTGCCGAAATCCGCAAGCGGAAGGATAATTTCTAGTGGCTGAGACGCAATCGGCGGCGGAGATCATCAAGGCACTCGGTTTGGCGCGCCATCCGGAGGGCGGCTGGTACTTCGAGACCTTCCGCGATACGGCTGGTGGCCCACGCGGGCATTCGACGGCAATCTATTATCTGTTGGAGCGCGGCGAGCGCTCGCACTGGCACCGTGTCCGCGACGCGGTCGAGATTTGGCACTATCACGCCGGTGCGCCGCTCGAACTCAGCATCGCCGAAGATGGAAAATCCGCCGAGACGCTGCGGCTCGGGTCCGACATTCTGAGCGGAGAACGACCGCAGGGCGTGGTCCCGGCCGATTGGTGGCAGTCCGCCGCCTCGCTTGGCGAATGGACGCTGGTCGGCTGCACCGTCGCGCCAGCATTTGATTTCGCCGCCTTCGAAATGGCGGCCCCCGACTGGCAGCCGCCCAAGCGATAACAAGCCCGGTTATTCCGCCGGCTGGGCCACCGTCGCACGATTGCGGAAGATCATGTCCTTTGCAGCAAGCACTGCGCCGCCGGTCACGAACAGGCAGGCGAGCGCGATGCGCCAGGACGGCTCGGCAAAACCGAACAGGATCAGGATCAGCGTCGAAAGCACCGGCGCCGCATAACTCGCGACGCCGAGAAGCTGGATATTGCCGTTCTTCACCCCAAAGTCCCAGGCATAGAACGCCGCTCCGACCGGCAGCAGCCCGAGGCCGACGACCGCCAGCCACTCGAAGGTCGTCGCCGGCCAGACGGTCGTTTCGAGCGCCAGATGGCAGACGAAAGACAGGATCGAGGTCGCAAGACAAAATCCTGTCACGACATCCGTCGAGACCGCTTCGAAGCGGCGGGTGATGAGCGAATAGCCCGACCAAGTGAAGGCGCAGAGAAAGGCGGCGCCGTAGCCAAGCAGATAGGCATCGTCGAAGGCAACGCCATTGCGCGCCACGATCAGGATCGTGCCGACGAGGCCGGCGAGTGCGCCGGCGAGATGATACCAGCGCAAGCGCTCGCCCGGCAGCAGCGCCGAGCCGACGACGATCAGCAGCGGCCAGAGATAGGCGATCAACCCGGCTTCCACTGCCGGGGCGTTGCGCAGGGCCGTGAAATAGAGAAAATGATAGCCGAACAAACCGGCGATACCCGTGATCCAGACCTTGGCGGGTTGCTTGAGCAGCGCCAGGCGCTCAGGCCTCATCCCCAGCACCCCCAGGCCGGGCAGGCTGCCGATCAGGAAGCAGATCGCCGAAAGCTGGAACGGAGGCATCTTGCCGGATGCTGCCGTGAACAGCGCGAGCAGCGACCACATCAGAATGGCGGAAAAACCGATCAGCGTTGCCTTGAATTTCATAGTCGTCCCCTCGCGCGATTTCTCTCACGGAAACCTGCGCCGATAAAATCTTCGTGCTTCGTGGTATTTAACCTTTTAGTTGCACACGACCGCGCGTCAACCACCAAATCGTGTCGCCGAGACCGTGACCGGTCCGAGCTTGGTGGGGATGCGGACATAGACGGGGGCGTAGACGTTCACGTTGGGCGCCTTGGCAAACCAGATTTCCATCGTCTGCAGACGACGCAGATACTCGACATCCTCGCGGCCCTTCTTGTAGCCGGCCTTCGGCACGAAACGGATACCGCAGACGATCACCTCCCCTTCAAAGCCCTTGGTCTTGAAAGGCTTGGTCCCCTTCGGTGAGAGCTTGATGTCGAGCCGCGACTCGCCGTCGAAGATCGGCAGCGTGTTGGGGCACACGCGCGCATCCGCGGGAATGATCAGACCGGAAAGCGGGTCGAGCACGTTGCGCATGTCGCGTGAGGTGACGGGCACCCAGTTCTTCGGCAAGGGCGTCCGCTTCGGCGTCATGCTGGCTTGCACCACATTGCCGTTGCGATAGGTGACGTTGATCGCCCTGCTCTTCGATCCACTGCGATAGGACATCGAATAGTGCGAGGCGCGCAGGTAATCCCTGCCGATCACACCCGAAACCTGCGTCTGGCCCGAGGTCCGGCTCAGGATGTCGAGCAGCCCGGCCGACTTGAGCGTCCCTGAGATCGTATAATGATTCTTTTCCAGTTCCGTGTGGAACGAAGCCCGCGCAACTGGCAAACCGGCGAGCGAGATGCTGTAATCCGTCAGATGTTCGACATCGGCGGCCGACGATGCTGTGGAAAACGAGACCGCGGACAGCAGCGCCGCCACGCGAAAGCCATTTCGCAACTTCATGCCCTTAAAAATCCATCGCTCGAATATCGCCGCAATACCCTGAAATGCAGGCTCTTTGCGGCTTTTCTACGCCCAGTACGCTGCAGCCGGCCGTCGGGCCGGCCCCGTGGCCGCCACCCGTCCTCATGCAAGAAATAACGCATAGCAAAACCGCTTGGAATGGGTCTCGCAAGGCATTATTCTTGCGAGAACTACGCCTCACATCTGAAGAACGGACGGGAAAAACCGCGGGTTTTCCGAGAATGCAAGAGGTTTGGCTTGACGGGCGGGCCGTCTCTGACTATAGAACCGCGACTTTCCAATAATGGCCTAGGAACGCGGCCTGGGCTCTGGGCCCGCTACCGCATTGTCCGGCGGCGATAAAGAGAATAGGTGTACCATGTCCCGTAGTTGCGAATTGACCGGCAAGGGCGTCCAGTCGGGCAACAATGTAAGCCACGCCAACAACAAGACCAAGCGCCGGTTCCTGCCGAACCTGTGCAACGTCACGCTGATTTCCGATGCTCTCGGCCAGCGCTACCGTCTGCGCGTTTCCGCTGCAGCTCTCCGCTCGGTTGAACACCGTGGCGGCCTCGACGCCTTCCTGCTGAAGTCGGACGAGAACGAGCTGAGCATGCGCGCTCGCCTGCTGCGCCGCCAGATCGTCAAGAAGGTTGCTGAAGCCGCCTAATCGGCGCCAGCGTCCTGTCTTTGACACGCGTTTAAAAGGCTTGCGGGTTCATCCAGCAAGCCTTTTTCTCGTGCGCGTGTTTCTGCCTTCATCGGCCGGATGCTCGATCCGGCTTTCATCCCTCTAGCTGGTGGCATCTCCCAGGATAAAAAAATGCTGATCAACCGCACTTTCTTCGTCTATATCGCGCTCATGACCCTCGTGGTCGTGGCTTCGAACATCCTCGTACAGTACCCGCTGCCGGGCTCGATTGCCGGCATGCAGCTTGGCGATCTTCTCACCTGGGGCGCCTTCAGCTATCCCTTCGCTTTCCTGGTGACGGATCTCACCAACCGACAGTTCGGGCCGCGCATCGCGCGCCGCGTGGTGGTCGCAGGCTTCATCGTCGCCATCCTGCTCTCCTTCGTCGCCGCCACGCCGCGGATCGCGATTGCCTCGGGCTCTGCCTTCCTGTTCGGCCAGCTTCTCGACATCTCGGTGTTCAACCGCCTGCGCCGTCAGAGCTGGTGGCATGCGCCGCTCGCAGGTTCGCTGATCGGCTCGGCGCTCGACACCGCGATGTTCTTCTCCTTCGCCTTTGCCCCGTTCTTCGTGTTCTTCGGACCGAACGACAGCTTCGCGCTGGAAACCGCGCCCCTGCTCGGCGTGCTCACGGCCGAAGCACCGCGCTGGATCTCCTGGGCGATCGGTGACTTGAGCGTCAAGATCCTCTGCGGCCTCGTCCTGCTGCTGCCCTATGGCGCGCTGATGAGCGTCGTCAAGCCGATGCCGGCAGCGGAAGCCAAGGCATCCGCCTAGAGCAGTTCCAGGAAAAGTGTGAAACGGTTTTCCGTCTGGAATTGCGTAATTTCAAAGACTTAGATCATTTCAGTGTTTCGATTAAACAATGAAATGATCTAAACATGGCCTACCGAAAAGGATCGAGCCGATGATTGCGGTCAAACGGCCGCAACCATCGGCTCTGTCGTTTCAGAGCTTGGATCACTCGCCCCTTGGGCGAAACAAGCATTGCCTACTGCGTCACCGCGGTCGTGAGGCGGAACTCCAGCATCAGATTGCGCTCGAGGATGGAGTGGTTGTCATCCGAAACGACGATGACACGAACTTCGCCGTCCGGCCGTACGACGACGTCGAGCCCTTCCATATTGTCGATCTGGTGGCGCATGTCGGCTTCGAAGATGACTTCGCCATCGACCACGGCGCCGGGCTTGATCGTGTCGCCGGCAATACGCCGGATCTGCATACCGAGGCCCGAACCGAACGAGAAGCGCCGCTCCAGGAGCAGCAGGTCGCCGTTCGGCAGGAACGCGCCGTCGGTTACCGCATAGGGATCCTTGCGCACGACGGCAAACGCGCCACGCTGCGGCCCGTCGAGAATGCCCGCCAGCAGGTTATCCGCCCTGTCGACGCTGCGCTCCGCAACGGCGATCGTCGCGCCAGCCAGGGGGCCGTCCTTTGGCGCCACTGCGATGGTCTCGATGCCGCCATTGTTGCGCAATTCCTTGATCGGGAACGGCAACGCCAGGCTCCCGATCGGCGTCGATGCAGCAAAGCCCGGGTCCGGGTAGATGTCGATGCGGTGTGCCTGCTCGTAGCTGACGACCACCTGCCCCGACCGCAGCGCCAATCCTTCCGAATCCACCTTCCACTTCGCCAGCCCGACGTCGCCGTTGCGGTCGGCCATCGGCGTGGCGGTAAGGTCCGTAAGACCGGAAAGCCGGCCGTCCGCATCACGGGTCACGGCGCCTTCGAGCCAGTGTCCGGTGTCCATGATCGCGATGAAGGAAGTGCCATCCGGTCGAAAACGGATTGCCGACACGGCGCCGAACAGGGAATTCGCAGAGGTCATTTCCAGTCCGCCAACGAACTCCAGCGCGCCGAACTGGGTGGCGCTCGATCCAACCGCGAAACTGCTGATCTGACGACTGCGGATCGGCAGAGTTTCGCCGCTCGAGGCGGCCCATGCCGAGCCGGTCGACGCGAAAAGCAGGAGGGCTAGAAGTCCGCGACCGAGCATGGGGAAGTACCTTCAGGGGAAGAACATCAGGAATGAAACGGAGTACGACGACGAGAGACACCTGCCACGGCGCACTGAGATCATCGCTGCAGCTTGGTAGACTGTAAAATTTTGTCCGTAAATTGACTTCGGCTCAAGGCCGGAACGGGCTGTCGCCGATTGGCGTTCGGAAGCGGCAAACACCACCTCCGAACGAAACAAATTATCCGGCGCGACGAAGACGCGAGGAACCGCGGCGCTTGCTTTCATCCTCGAAGAGCGCGGCCAGCTGCTCGGTCATCGCACCGGCAAGCTCGTCGGCGTCGACAATGGTCACGGCACGACGGTAGTAGCGCGTCACGTCGTGACCGATACCGATCGCCAGAAGCTCGACAGGCGAGCGCGTTTCGATCTGCTCGATGACCGCGCGCAGATGCCGTTCCAGATAGTTTCCGGGATTGACCGACAGCGTCGAATCGTCGACCGGCGCACCGTCGGAGATCATCATCAGGATGCGGCGCTGCTCGCGCCGTGCCATCAGTCGCTCGTGCGCCCACATCAGCGCCTCGCCGTCGATGTTTTCTTTCAGCAGGCCTTCGCGCATCATCAGGCCGAGATTGCGGCGCGCCCGGCGCCAGGGCGCATCGGCGGACTTGTAGATGATGTGGCGCAGATCGTTGAGCCGGCCCGGCGCCTGCGGCTTGCCGCCGGCAAGCCACTTTTCGCGCGACTGTCCGCCCTTCCACGCCTTGGTGGTGAAGCCGAGGATCTCGACCTTGACGCCGCAGCGTTCCAGCGTGCGCGCCAGGATGTCGGCGCAAGTGGCGGCAACGGTGATCGGGCGGCCACGCATCGAGCCGGAGTTGTCGATCAGCAGCGTCACTACCGTGTCGCGGAAGTTGGTGTCCTTCTCTCGCTTGAAGGAAAGCGGCTGCATCGGGTCGATGATGATGCGCTGCAGGCGCGCCGTGTCGAGGTAACCCTCTTCGAGGTCGAATTCCCAGGAGCGGTTCTGCTGCGCCATCAGGCGGCGCTGCAGGCGGTTGGCAAGGCGACCCACAGCACCCTGGAGATGGGAAAGCTGCTTGTCGAGGAAGGCGCGCAACCGGTCGAGCTCGGCCTCGTCGCACAGCTCTTCCGAAGCGATCGTCTCATCGAACTCGCGGGTGAAGACGGCGTAGTCGACCTTCTCGTTGAAGTCGGCAAAGGGCTGGTTCGGGCGCTTGACCTCGCCCGGCGTCTCGCTGTCCTCGTCGCCCTCGTCCTGAAGATCGTCGTCGGAAATCTCCGCGCCGTCCATCTCGCCTTCTTCCATCTGCTCTTCGGCAGCCTGGTTTTCATCGGCGGGGGCGGCGTCGTCGCCGGCTTCCTCGTCGCTGGCGTTTTCGTCCTGCTCCTGGCTGCGCGGCTGGTCTTCGTCGGTCTCGCTCTCCTGCTCGTCCGGCTCGACGTCGTCGTCGCCATATTTCTCGGCGACCTCCATCGAGGTCAGCATGTCGCGCACGACCCGGGCAAAGGCCTGCTGGTCATTGATCGTCGACGACAGGTTCTGGATGTCGCCCGCAGCCTTGCCTTCGATGAACTCGCGCCAGAGGTCGAGTACCTTACCGGCGGAGGCCGGCGGCTTCTCGCCGGTCAGCTTCTCGCGCACCAGAAGCGCCACGGCTTCGCCGAGCGGCGCGTCGGCCTGCCGCTCGATCGTTGCGAAATTCGCCTTGGCGTATTTCTCTTCGAGCATGACGTTCAGGTTCTTGGCGACGCCCGCCATGCTGAGCGCACCGATCGCCTCGACACGCGCCTGCTCCACCGCGTCGAAAATCGTGCGAGCGTCGGCCCCTTGCGGCGACATCGTCGCGTGGATGCGCGCGTCATGACAGGCCTTGCGCAGCGCCATGCTGTCACCCAGCCCGCGGGTGACGCTGAGTTCCTGCAGCGTCGGGCGCTTGGAAAGCTCGGGCAGACGAATGCGCTCGCCGGTCATGCCCGGCCGCTCATTGGCGAAGGCGACTTCCACCTCGGCATCGCCCGCGATCGATCGGATGCAGCCGGAAAGCGCCCGCTTGAACGGTTCGGCAGCATTCTCGCGCGTGGTTGGCTTTGCCTTCGAGTTCGAGCTCACGAGAGTTCCTTCTTCAGCCAGATGCGGTGAAATCCCGGCGGGAAATCATCGAGTTTGCCATAAACGTCATAACCCAGCTTCTGATAGAAGCCGTCGCCCTGGAAACTGAATGTGTCGACATAGATGTAGCGGGCGCCGCGGCTTGCGGCGACCGCTTCGACACGCGCAACGAGCTCACGCCCGCTGCCCGACCCTCTCAGCGCCTCGTCTACCCAGAGCAGTTCGATGAAGCACCAGTTCCACGCCGTGTAGGCGACGATGCCGCCTACGATCTCGTCGCCGTCGTTACGCACCGAAATGGCGAAGCGCTTGTATTTGGCGCTTCCCGCCTTTTCGAGGTTGAAGGCCTTGAGGCCCTTGAAGACCGCGTTGGCGGTCTTCGCGACGCTCTTCTCCTCAACGAAGCGAAGCGCCCGTGCGCCCTCCGCCTCCGCCATGGCTCAGGCGGTGGCTTCCAGCACGATGTTGGCAGCGCTTTCCTTGAGCTCGATCCCGAAGGCGCGCTGGTAGTGCTCGGCGACCAGCGCCCGCTCCAGCTCGTCGCACTTGTTGAGGAAGGTCACGCGGAAGGCAAAGGCGATGTCGCCGAAGATATAGGCGTTCTCGGCCCAGGTGATGACCGTACGCGGGCTCATGACGGTCGACAGGTCGCCGTTGATGAAGGCTGCGCGCGTGAGGTCGGCAACACGCACCATCTTGGAAACGGTCTCGCGGCCCTTGTCGGCGGTGAAGCCCTTCACCTTGGCGGCGACGATGTCGACTTCCTTGTCATGCGCCAGGTAGTTCAGCGTCGTGACGATCGACCAACGGTCCATCTGCGCCTGGTTGATCTGCTGCGTGCCGTGGTAGAGTCCGGTGGTGTCGCCGAGGCCGATGGTGTTGGCGGTCGCAAACAGGCGGAAGGCCGGGTGGGGACGGATGACGCGGCTCTGGTCGAGCAGCGTCAGGCGGCCGGAGGATTCGAGAACCCGCTGGATGACGAACATGACGTCCGGACGGCCGGCATCGTATTCGTCGAAGACGAGCGCGACATTGTGCTGGTAGGCCCAGGGCAGGATGCCGTCCTTGAACTCGGTGACCTGCAGGCCGTCCTTGACGACGATCGCGTCCTTGCCGACGAGATCGATACGGCTGACATGGCTATCGAGGTTGACGCGCACGCACGGCCAGTTGAGGCGGGCAGCGACCTGCTCGATATGGGTGGACTTACCGGTACCGTGATAGCCCGAGACCATCACGCGTCGGTTGTGGGCGAAGCCTGCGAGAATAGCGAGCGTGGTTTCGCGATCGAAGAGGTAATCCGGGTCGAGGTCCGGCACATAGGCGTCGCCCTTCGAATAGGCAGGAACGCGCAAATCCGTATCAATGCCGAAAACCTCCCGGACCGAGATCGTCGTATCGGGGAGGTTGGAAATGTCGAGGTCAATCTTGCTCATCATGTCTCCAGAGCGGCCACCGGACGGCACCCGCGCATTCGCCTGCAAAAGTGCTTCTGTAATAATCCGCGTTGTTAGCAGAAACCAGCCTGTTTTAACAATTGGTAGGCTTGAATAACCGCGCGAAAACGCTCTTCGGATCCCCTATCTCCGCCATTGGCATCGGGGTGATGCTTCTTGACGAGATCCTTGTAGGCAGCCTTGATATCGGCAGCAGTGGCCGAGGCCCCGAGGCCGAGTGTTTCGAACGCCTTTGCCTCGAGCGTCTTCAACTTGCGCTGGCGCGGCTCCGGGCGACGGGCGCGCGCTTCGCTGACGAAACCGAAGGGGTCGCGCATCCGGGCCTGGGCGCCGGCCGAGCCCGACCGCGTCTGCGACTGCGTCGGACCGTTCTTGGCATTCTTGTTGACGCCGACGGTCCAGGTCGGCCGGTGGCCGGTCACCGCTTCCTTCTGGTAGCGGGCGACCTCGCTGTCGGAAAGGCCGGAGAAGTAATTGTAGCCCTTGTTGTATTCCTTCACATGTTCGAAGCAGAACATGAAGTACTGGCCCTCGGCATTGCGGCCGACGGGCGCTTTATGCACGCCCTTCTGATCGCAGCCGTCCCACTGACAGACGGGCGCAGCCGGCTCCGCCCGGGGCTCAACCTTGCGCCGGGTGCGAATGCGATCGAAGTATTTTGAATCGAGTCTCATGGTGCTCATTATGGGGCTTGGCTGGGGCCACAACAAGAATTGACAAAACGGAATGTTGCTGGCTTTGTGCGGGCATTTTGCGCCGCCAAGCCAGCGATTACCGGGTACTGCAGATCCGCGAGGGGGCGTCAAGCAACCAAGGAAATGGGACGGAAGAATGTCGCTCACGGACACGATCGAAAAGAAGCTGATCGAGGCCTTCCATCCTGAGAGATTGGCGGTCATCAACGAGAGCCACATGCATGCCGGTCATCAGCCGGGTTTCGATGGCGGCGGCGAAACCCACCTGCGGGTGCGCATCGTTTCCAGCGCCTTTACTGGCATGAGCCGCGTCGCCCGTCACCGCGCCATCAATGATCTCCTGAAACCGGAACTCGATGCCGGCCTGCACGCGCTTGCCGTAGAGCCCGCGGCTCCCGGCGAAGCGACCCGCTGGTAGCAATCAAGACGTCGGAGCGGCACCGTCTTCCGCCGGGCGGATGCGCAGCTTGGTGATCCGGTTCTTCACCCGTTTCATCACGATGAAGCGCTTGCCGTGGAAGGTGAAGGCCTGGCGCTCCTCCGGGATGCTCTTGGATTCGTGGATGACGAGCCCCGCCACCGTCGTCGCTTCTTCGTCCGGCAGCGACCAGTCGAGCGCGCGATTGAGGTCGCGGATCGGTACCGAGCCGTCAACGACGATCGAACCATCGGCCTCCTGGCGCACACCCTGAATGTCGAGGTCGTGCTCGTCGGCAATATCGCCGACAATCTCCTCCAGGATGTCTTCCAGCGTCACCAGGCCCTGAACCTGGCCGTATTCGTCAACGACGATCGCCAGATGCAGCTTGCGGCGCAGGAAAGCGTTGAGCTGGTCCTTGAGGTTGGTGGTGTCCGGCACGAACCAGGGCTTCTGCGCGATCTTGACGATATCGAGGTTCTCCGGCTCGACATTGGGCTCCGCTAACGCCCGCAACAGATCCTTGGAGTGCACGAGGCCGATGATGTTGTCGGTCGAACCGCGCCAGAGCGGCAGTCGCGTGAACGGGCTTTCGAGGATGTCACGAACGCAGGTCTCCGGCGGCTCGTCGGCATTGATCGCCCGCATGGCGGTGCGGTGGATCATGATGTCGGAGACTTCGAGTTCGCCGAGATCGAGCACGCCGCCCAGCCGGTCGCGGTCGGCCTTGATCACCGAACCCTCTCGGTGCAAGAAGTCCACTGCGCCGCGCAGTTCCTCATGCGCCGAAAGCATCGACATATCGGCGGCAAGATTGACGCCGAAGAGATTGAGCAGGCGCCGGACGATGCCGTTGACGAGGCTGGAGACCGGCCCGACGACCGCGACGAAGGGGCGGACGAGCGGCGCAACGGCAATCGCGAAGCGGTCTGGCGAAGCGATCGCCCAGCTCTTCGGCAGCACTTCCGAGAAAATAACGAGCAGCACGGTCATGGCGAGCGTCGCGATGGCGACGCCGGAATCGCCGAAGAGACCGATCAAAAGGCTCGTCGTCAGCGACGACGCGAGAATGTTGACGAGATTGTTGCCGATCAGCAGCGTGCCGATCAGCCGGTCACGGCGTTCGATCAGCCGGTTGACGATGCCGGCACGCTCCTCGCCGTTGTTTTCGAGCGTGTGCATGCGCGAGCGCGAGGCTGCCGTCAGCGCCGTCTCAGAGCCCGAGAAGAACGCCGACAGCACGAGCAGGCAGAGGACCGAGAGGATCGACAGCCAGTATTCCGCCAGAAAAGCAATAAAGGCTTCGCCTGTCATTGCGGATGTTTTTCCCTCAGGAAGCTTAGGACCTCCGATGCCGGAACGTCATCGGCGACAAAGGATTGTCCGACGCCGCGCGTCAGGATGAAAGTGAGCTTGCCGCCCTTGACCTTCTTGTCCTGGGCGATCGCGTCCATCAGCCTCTCGGCCGGAGGCAAGGTGCCCGGGATTTCCGACATGCGGGTCGGCAAGCCCACAGTCTTCAGATGCGCCTCGACACGGGACGCATCGTCCGGGCTCGCAAGGTTCATGCGTGCCGAGAACTGATGCGCCAGCACCATGCCGATCGAAACGCCCTCGCCATGCACCAGCCGGGCGCTGTCATACTCGGTCGCAGCCTCCAGCGCGTGGCCGAAGGTATGGCCGAGGTTCAGCAGCGCACGCAAGCCGTTCTCGCGCTCGTCCGCAGCCACGACGTCGGCCTTGGCCTGGCAGCTGATCGCGATCGCCTCGATGCGCGCCGCGCCGCCGGCAAAGACCGCCTGCCAGTTCTTTTCGAGCCAGGCGAAGAAGTCCGGCTTGTCGATCAGCCCATACTTCGCGACCTCGGCATAGCCGGCGCGAAACTCGCGTGGGCTCAGCGTGTCGAGCACGTCGGTATCGGCGAGCACCAGATCCGGTTGATGGAAAACGCCGATCAGGTTCTTGCCGTGGGGGGAATTGATGCCGGTCTTGCCGCCGACGGAGGAATCGACCTGTGCCAAGAGCGAGGTCGGGATCTGGATGAAACGCGAGCCACGGCGCACGATGCCGGCGGCAAAGCCGGTAAGATCGCCGATGACGCCCCCGCCGAGCGCGATCACCGCATCGTTGCGCTCGATCCGGGCGCCAAGCACGGTTTCACAGACCGGGATCAGTTGCTCGAAGCTCTTGGTCTTCTCGCCGGCGGGAAGCACGAGCGACACTGCGTCGATGTCACACTCCTTCAGGCTCGCCATCAGGGGCTCGAGGTAGCGCGGCGCTACGTTCTCGTCAGTGATCACGGCCATCTTGCGCCCCTTGAGGCGGGCCGCGATCTCCTGGCCGGCGGCGGCAATCAGCCCGGGACCGATCAGGATATCGTAGGAACGGTCGCCGAGGTCGACGCGGACCTTGCGTTCGGCAGCGGGCGCAACATGGCTATTCATGGTTCTTCTTGTCCTGGTATTCGATAACGGCGGTGAGAACGTCCTCCACCATCGTCTCTTTCTTCACATCGCGCGACAGCACCGTCAGGTCGGCTTCCGAATAGATCGGGTAGCGCGCGTTCATCAGGTTTTCGAGCGTCTGCTTGGGATTTTCGGTCTTCAGCAGCGGCCGGGTATCGCGCTTGTTAACCCGCTCCCAGAGCACGTCGAGCTCGGCATTGAGCCAGACCGTCAGGCCGCCCTTCCTGATCTGTCGGCGCGAGCGCTCGTTGATGTAGGCGCCGCCGCCAGTCGAGACCACACGCGGACCACTTCTCAGAAGCCGTTTCAGCACCCGCGTTTCCAGCGCGCGGAACTCCTCCTCGCCGTAACGGGCAAAGAGATCGCTGATCGTCATGCGCGAGACGCGTTCGATCTCGTGGTCGGAATCGACGAAGGGAATTCCGAGCGCCTGGGCGGTCAATCTTCCGATTGCCGACTTGCCGGCGCCCATGAGACCGATGAACACGAGATTGCGTTTACCGAGTACAAGCTTCGCCCGCTCGGCAAGCGTTGCGGAAACCGGTTCGATCACGTCGTTCATTGGACTTCTTATTCCCCATTCCCTTTCGGTATCGACAAATCGGGGTGTAGCGTCAAGTCGTCGCGCGCGTCCGCTCACGGTTCTTGAACTCGGCCGAAGCGGCGTTCATATAGGTCTGGCACCCGCCTTCGTGCCGCGCATTCATCCGAACGCGAGATGACGATGGCCGTTTGAACGCCTGCATGCATAGCCTTTGGTCCGCTTCGACCGAACGCTTCATGCAGAGGAGATTGAAATGCCGACCCTGTTCCGGTTCCTGTTCTTTTGTGCCGTCGCCGCCGGATTAGTCTACGGCACGATGGTCTCTCTCGTCACCTTTGTCGAACCGGTTGAGCGCGACGTGACCGTGAAAATCCCGTCCGAGCGGGTGAACAAGCCCCAATGAGCGACCTCTCTGCCGCCCATGTCGAGGCCTTCCTCGAAATGATGAGTGCCGAGCGCGGCGCTGCGGTCAACACGCTGCAATCTTACGAGCGCGACCTGGAGGATGCTTCCTCGCACCTGCGCACGCTCGGAACCGGGCTGACGGCGGCAACCCCGGACGATCTTCGCACCTACCTCGCCCATCTCTCGGGCCAGGGCTTCAAGCCCTCCTCGCAGGCACGGCGCCTCTCCGCACTCCGGCAGTTCTACAAATTCCTCTACGCCGAGGGTATGCGCGGCGACGATCCGACAGGCATTCTCGACGCCCCGAAGAAGGGGCGCAGCCTGCCGAAGACGCTGAGCGTCGAGGACGTCTCGCGGCTGATCGGGCAGGCCGAGAGCGAGGCCGCATCAGGAGGTCCGGACCACCTTGCGAAGTTGCGCATGCATGCGCTGATTGAGCTTCTGTACGCGACCGGCATGCGCGTCAGCGAGCTGGTCTCCCTGCCGGCAAGCGTGCTGGCGCAGAACGGCCGCTTCCTCGTGATCCGCGGCAAGGGCAACAAGGACCGGCTCGTGCCGCTCTCGCAAGCGGCAATCCGGGCGATGCGGGCCTATGGCGAGGCGCTCGCCGAGGAAATGGCCAGGGAGGAAGCGGGCAACCGCGAGAGCCCGTGGCTCTTCCCCTCCTCCGGCAAGCAGGGCTTCCTGCCGCGCCAGGTTTTTGCGCGCGATCTGAAATCGCTCGCGGCACGCGCTGGCATAAGGGTCGCCACGATCTCGCCGCACGTGCTGCGGCACGCCTTCGCCAGCCACCTGCTCGCCAATGGCGCGGACCTTCGCGCCGTGCAGGAACTGCTCGGCCATTCGGACATTTCAACGACACAAATCTATACACATGTGCTGGAAGAACGGCTGCACAACCTCGTGCAAAACCATCACCCTCTTGCCAAACAGGCGAAAAAACAGGATTAGGACGGCCGGGCACGCTGGTTTCGGCCCGCTGGTCCTTGTCGCAAAATGATCGGAAACGCATCTCATGCACAACTATCTCGATTTCGAAAAGCCCATCTCCGACCTCGAAGGCAAGATTCTCGAACTGAAGAAGCTCGCCGGCGAAGACGAGAGCGTGAACACTTCGGATGAGATCGAACGCCTGGAGACGCGCGTCCGCGACGCGATGATCGAGATCTATTCCAAGCTGACGCCCTGGCAGAAGACCCAGGTCGCCCGTCACCCCTCGCGTCCGCACTTCCTGGATTACGCCGCCGAGCTCTTCACCGAGTTCACGCCGCTTGCGGGCGACCGCAACTATGCCAACGACGATGCCATCCAGGCCGGCCTTGCGCGTTTCCGCGGCATGCCGGTCGCCGTTCTCGGCCAGGAGAAGGGCAACGACACGAAGTCGCGCATCAAGCACAACTTCGGTAGCCCCCGTCCTGAAGGCTACCGCAAGGCGATCCGCGTCATGGAAATGGCCGATCGCTTCGGCCTGCCCCTGATCACGCTGGTCGATACCGCCGGTGCCTATCCGGGCGTCGGCGCAGAAGAACGCGGCCAGGCGGAAGCCATCGCCCGCTCCACTGAGATGTGCCTCAATGTTCGCGTACCGATCGTCACCGTCGTCATCGGCGAAGGCGGCTCCGGCGGCGCCATCGCGATCGCTACCGGCAACCGCGTCTACATGCTGGAGCATGCGATCTACAGCGTCATCTCGCCGGAAGGCGCTGCCTCGATCCTGTGGCGCGATTCCACCCGCGCCAAGGAAGCCGCCAGCAACATGAAGATCACCTCCGAGGACCTGAAGGCACTCGGCGTCATCGACGGCATCATTCAGGAGCCGGTCGGCGGCGCACACCGCGACCCGAACGCGGTCATCGGCCGCACCGGAACCGTGATCGCCGACGCGTTGAAGGAATTGTCCGGACGCAATGGCGACCAGTTGCGCACGGATCGCCGACAGAAGTACCTCAGTATCGGCCGCAACCTCTAAGCTGGACCGGGATGCGGGCGGAAATCCCACGCCCTCTATCCGATCTGGTCCTGGTGGTTCGCGATTGCGCAAGCGGATTTCGCAACTGCAAAGCGGAGTATGGCCAAATCTTGGCCATATTCATGAGGTCATGAACAGCGCATCGGCAGGGCCACCCTGCAGGGTTAAGAATTCGTGAAGTATAATCGCTTAGTGATTCTCTGAAGAGCCCACCCGTCGCGGACCTGGGCTTTCCTATTCGAGTTGGGTTTGAACGGGCCTCTGCTGATGCGTTTCAGAAACCTTGTAGCCTCCGCCGCCATCGTCGCCGCGCTTGCCGGCTGCACCAATGAAACGCTGGACACGACGACATCGGTCGACCTCAAGTCCGTCAAGAACAAAACCGAGTACCAGGTCTCCGGACCCATGGTCAAAAAGATGACCGAACTCGGGATGCAGAAGCAGGCCCCGATCTCGCTGCGCATCTTCAAGGAAGAAGGCACGCTCGAGGTCTGGAAGGCCAATACGGCCAATCGCTTCCAGCTGCTGAAAACCTATAAGATCTGCGCCTGGTCCGGCAAATTGGGCCCGAAGGTAAAGGAAGGCGATCGTCAGGCGCCGGAGGGCTTCTATCCGCTCTTCCCGCACCAGATGAACCCCAACTCGAATTATTACCTGGCGATCAACACCGGCTATCCCAACACCTACGACAAGGCGAACGGCCGTCAGGGAACGCACCTGATGATCCACGGCGCCTGCTCGTCGTCGGGCTGCTACTCGATGACCGACGAGCAGATGATCGAGATCTTCGCCCTCGCCCGGGATTCCTTCAAGGGCGGCCAGGAAAGTGTTCAGCTCCAGGCCTTCCCCTTCCGCATGACCGCGGAAAACATGGCGCGCCATCGCAACAACCCGAACATCGATTTCTGGAAGATGCTGAAGGTCGGCTACGACCAGTTCGAGATCACCAAGCGTCCGCCTGAAGTGAACGTCTGCGAGAAGAAGTACGTCTTCAACCAGCAGGCCTCCGACCCGTTCAATCCGAGCGGCCAGTGCCCGGCCATGTCGACCCCGCCGGCGCTGCAAGTGGCGATGGCAGGCTTCGAGAAGACCTACCAGACCGACTACGACAAGGCCATGAAGAAGTATGACGGCATGGTCTGGTACGAGCCGAGCGAAGCCGAGCGCAAGGCGATCGTCGCCAAGCAGCGCGTCGGCCGCGAACTCGCCTATGCGCCAACCGGCAACTCCTTCGACGCCGGCAAGCTGATGAAGGCCAGCGACCTCGAGAAGAAGCTCGCCGACCAGAAGGAAGCGGAAGAGACCAAGCAGGCCGTCGAGATCCAGAAGAAGGAACTCGAAAAGGCGACCGACGGCGGCAAGCACGTCCCGGTTCCAGCCGCCAACCCCGTACCGCAGCCGGTGATGCAGGCAGCCGTCGAGCAGCCGGCGAAGAAATCCTTCTGGAGCCTGTTCTCGAAGAGCGAGCCGGAGGCAGAAGCACCCGCTCCGGCCGTTCAGACACCCGAACAGCAGGCAGCCGTCGCACCGCAGGCGCAGGAACCGGCGAAGACGACCAAGCAGGCACGCACGACGGCGCCAGCTGCGACTGAGCAGCAGACGGCCGCCGTTGCAACGGCACCTGCCCCCGAGGCGGTGGCGGAAACGCCTGTGCTCACCGAAGAGCCGCCGAAGAAGCGCCCCTTCTGGAAAATCTGGGGCAATTGATGCCGAGTGAGACCAAGATCGTCTACGACCTCAGGGGGCTTAAATGCCCCCTTCCCGTTTTGAAGACGCGCAAGCGCATGTCCTCACTAGCCCCGGGCGCATTGCTGGAGATCGAGACGACCGATCCTCTGGCAGTGATCGATATCCCGCACTTCTGCAACGAAGACGGCCACACGCTCGAAGAGTCCGCTGCTGCCGACGGCGGCCACCGGTTTCTGATCCGCAAGGGCGCCTGAGACGCCGCGACGGGCCGCGGCATCACAATGCTATCTGAATGATGATTAAAACCGCATGCCGGGAACGGAGAGCGGGTTGTCGGAAAGCGCCTGCGCGTCCGGCCGGTCGATGCGCGGCTGGCCGGTGAAGGCGTCGAACAGGTCGCGGACAAAGTCTTCCGTCAATCCCTTGGTGATCAGCACCATGCGGGTGCGCCGGTCGTTCGGGTCCGGCCATGCCGTCAGACGCTCCGGCGTATGGAAGACATTCTGCACGCCATGCAACACCAGCGGCCGGTCCGGTCTGTCGGCCACCGCTACGATTGCCTTCATCCTGAGCAGCTTCTCGCCATGAGCCGAACGCAGGAGGTCGATGAACATATCGAGTGCCATCGGCTCGATCGGCCGGTCGTGCACAATGCTGAACGAGCGGATGTCGCCGCCATGCCGGTTCACATCATGATGATGATCGTGGTCATGGTGGTGATCATGATCGTGATGGTGGTCACCATGATCGTGGTGATGATGGTTGTGGTCGTGATGGGCTTCATCCTGCAGCCAGCGGCCGACATCGGCGATCTTCGAGGATGGATCATAAAGGCCGCAGGCGAAAAGCGCTGAGCGTCCCGCCTCGTCGCTGTCGCCATCGATGAGCGGCGCACGCGGATTGAGCGCCCGGATACGAACCGTCAGCGCGTCGCGCGTGGAAGCATCGGCTAGACCGGTCTTGCTGACGACGATGCGGTCGGCGACCGCGATCTGCTTCAGGGCTTCCTCGTGGTTGGCGATCGTCTGCAGGCCGTTGACGGCATCGACGACGGTGACGACGCCGTCCAGCCGGAAGTTCTGCGCGATGATGGGATTGCCGATCACCGATTGCAGCACCGGCGCGGGGTCGGCAAGGCCGGTCGTTTCGATGACGATGCGCTTCAGCGGCCTGATCTTGCCGGTCTGCATCCGGTCCATGAGATCGGCGAGCGTGTCGACCAGTTCGCCACGCACCGTGCAGCAAAGGCAGCCGTCGGAAAGCTCGATAACCCCGTCGCTGGAGGCCTCCACCAGCAGGTGGTCGATCGAGACGTCGCCGAATTCGTTGATGATGACGGCCGTGTCCGAGAGATCGGGATCCTTCAGCAACCGGTTGAGCAACGTTGTCTTGCCCGCACCGAGAAAGCCGGTGAGGATGGAGACCGGCACCGCCGGCAAGGGACTAGCCATCATGAACTCCGATCAGAAGGTCGGCCGCGGCACGGGGATCGGCACATTGGCGGCGTCGCCCTGGCCAGCTTGGTCGGCGACGACTTTCGGCGCCTTCTCACCGCTGCCGGCGATAAGACCGGCGAAGGCGAGATTCAGCGGCCGGTTGATTTCGTGGATATAGGGCGAGAGCAGCTTCTGGCGGCCGCCCTCGTCGCGGCCTTCGCTGCGGACCTTGGCCGCTGCCTTCGAGCAGATCTGCTTGCTGACATCGGCCACCATGTCGCGCGTCTCGCCATAGGGCGGGATCTGCACCAGGGAAGGTTTGCCATTGCCGCTCGTCGTCAGCGCCATCTGCATGAGCCGCGCAGATTCGTCGGCACGCGCGCCGAGGCTATCCTCGCCGAGTACGACAGAGACGACGCTACGCCCGTCACGGGTGGCAGACGAAACCTGGTTGAAACCGGAGGCGCAGATGAAGCCGGTCTTCATGCCATCGGCGCCTTCGAAGCGTCCGATCAGCATGTTGTAGTTCGGATAGTTCTTCTTGCCGGTGGTGAAGCCTTCCAGCGAGAAATAGGAGGCATACTGCGGGAACTCGCGCTTGAGCGTAATCGCCAGCACCGCAAGGTCGCGCGCCGTCGTATACTGGCCCGGACCCGGCAGGCCGTTGGGATTGATGAAGTTGGACGAGGTCATGCCGATGCGGCGCGCCTCGGCGTTCATCCGCTCGATGAAGGCGGGCTCCGAACCGCCGACCGTCTCGGCGATCGCGACTGCGACGTCGTTCGCGGACTTGACCAGCATCATCTTCAGCGCGCTGTCGAGCGTCATCGCCTGCCCGGGCTTGTAGAACATCTTGCTCGGCGGCTCGGAGGCCGCATTCTTGGTCATGATGACCGGGCTCTCGAGCGTGAGCTGCCCCGACTTGATGGCGCGGAAGGCCGTATAGGCCGTCATCAGCTTGGTCAGCGAAGCCGGATACCATTTCTGGAAGATGTCCTGGTGCTCGTAGACCTTCAGCGAATTGACGTCGACGACGAGCCGCGGATTGGCCGCAGCCGGCAGCGCTGCAAGAAGCGTCGCGCAGGTTGCCACCGTCACTCCCAGCGCCTTCATCTTGCCACGCGTGAAAAATCCTGCTGTCACCACAATAGAACCTCGAAATTCCGCTGTTGCCTCGTCTCGTCCGGCTATTTAGCCTATATGGCGAGGAGATGGCAAAGCCCATTCACGGGCACCCCTGCCAATCCACCGCAGATACACAGTGATCGAACAGACCGACAGGACGAACCGATGCCGATACTCAACCGTGCCGCCGAGCTCCAGAACGAAGTCGCCGAATGGCGGCGCCATCTGCACAGGAACCCGGAACTCCTGTTCGCGGTTGAAAATACGGCATCCTTCGTCGAAAAGAAACTCAAGGAGTTCGGCGTTGACGAAGTCGTGACGGGGCTCGGCCGCACCGGCGTCGTCGGCCTGATCCGCGGCAATCTCGGCTCGGGCCGCACCATCGGCCTGCGCGCCGACATGGATGCGCTGCCGATTACCGAGACGAGCGGCAAGCCCTGGGCTTCGCAAACGTCTGGCAAGATGCATGCCTGCGGTCACGACGGCCATACTGCCATGCTTCTCGGCGCGGCCAAATATCTCGCCGAGACCCGCAACTTCGCCGGCAGTGTCGCCGTCATCTTCCAGCCGGCCGAAGAAGGCGGCGGCGGCGGTAACGAGATGGTCAAGGACGGCATGATGGAGCGTTTTGCCATCGAGGAAGTCTATGGCATGCACAACATGCCGGGCATGCCCATTGGCCACTTCGGCAGCCGTGTCGGCCCCATCATGGCTTCGACCGACGAGTTCACCATCACCATCAAGGGCCGCGGCGGCCATGCGGCCCAGCCGCATAAGACGATCGACCCGATCATCGTCGGCACCCAGATTGTCACCGCTCTGCAGACGATCGCCTCGCGCACGGTCGATCCGCTCGCCTCGGTCGTCGTCTCCGTCACAAAGTTCAACGCCGGCTTCGCCCACAATGTCATCCCGGAAGAAGCCGTGCTCGGCGGCACGGTGCGCACTCTCGTGCCCGAGGTACGCGATATCGGCGAGGGCCGCATCCGCACGATCGCCGAAGGAGTGGCGGCCCTATACGGCGCGACCGTCAACGTCGCCTACAATCGCAACTATCCGGTGACCGTGAACCATGCGGAAGAGACCGGCTACGCTTTGAGGGCCGCGGCCGAGATCGCCGGGACAAGCAACGTCAAGCCGTCGCTCGACCCGATGATGGGCGGAGAGGATTTCTCCTACATGCTGATTGCCCGTCCCGGCGCCTTCGTGTTCATGGGTAACGGCGAGACCGCCGGGCTGCATCACCCGGCATACGATTTCAATGACGAGGCGATCCCGCACGGCATCTCCTACTGGGTGAAGCTCGCGGAAACGCGACTTGCCGCCTGAGGCATCGGCGGGAGGCACCATGCATCAGATCGACAAGATTGACCGTAGAATTCTCAACATTCTCCAGGCGGATGGGCGCATCACCAATCTGGAGCTTGCCGATCGCATCGGCCTGTCGCCGACGGCGACCAGCGAGCGGCTGCGCCGGCTGTTGAAGGAAGGCTACGTCTCGGGCTTCGGCGCGCGGCTTGACCCGCACAAGCTCGGCTTCGGCCTGCTGGTTTTCATCGAGGTCATGCTCGACAAGACGACGCCCGACGTCTTCGACCAGTTCGCCGCCGCCGTCAAACAGGCGCCGGCCGTGCTCGAATGTCACATGGTGGCGGGGGGCTTCGACTATCTCGTCAAGACGCGGTTCGAGGACATGGCGGCCTACCGCAACTTCCTCGGCCAGGTGCTCTGGACGCTTCCGGGCGTCAAGGAGACCCGAACTTACGCAGTGATGGAAGAGATCAAGAACGACGGACCGCTGCCGCTCGTTTGAGCCGCAGTCAGAAAGAAGGCCCGGAAACCCCATCGGATTCCGGGCCGTTCCATTTCAGTTTAGGCGGCGTCCTGCAGCGACGCCATGTCGATGACGAAGCGATAGCGCACGTCGCTCTTGACGACGCGTTCATAGGCTTCGTTGATCTGTTGGATCCGGATCGTTTCGATTTCCGAGACGATATTGTGCTCGCCGCAGAAGTCGAGCATCTCCTGGGTTTCCTTGATCGAGCCGATCATCGAACCGGAAATGCTCCGGCGGGCGGGCACCAGCGAGAAGGCGTGTACCGGCACCGCATTCTCAGGAATGCCGACCAGCACGAAATCGCCGTCGACCTTCAGAAGGTTGACGTAGGCATTCCAGTCGATCTCGGCAGCGACGGTGCAGATGATCAGGTCGAATGTGCCTGCCAGTGCCTTGAAGGTCTCCGGATCGTTGGTGGCATAGTAGTGGTCGGCGCCGAGCTTCAGACCGTCTTCCTTCTTGGAAAGCGTCTGGCTGAGAACCGTCACCTCCGCGCCCATGGCGTGCGCCAGCTTGACGCCCATGTGGCCGAGGCCGCCCATGCCGACGATCGCGACCTTCTTGCCGGGACCGGCCTTCCAGTGGCGCAGCGGCGAATAAAGCGTGATGCCGGCGCAAAGCAGCGGTGCTGCGGCGTCGAGCGGCAGGTTCTCCGGGATCGACAGCACATAGCCTTCCTTGACGACGATACTGTCGGAATAGCCGCCCTGGGTCGGCGTCTTACCGTCGGCTTCCACGCCGTTATAGGTCACGATCAGACCGGGCATGTAATGTTCCAGATCCACATCGCGCGTGGCGCAGGTGGTGCAGGAATCGACGAAGCAGCCGACGCCGGCGCGGTCACCGACTTTGAACTTGGTGACCTTGGAGCCAACCGCCGTCACGATGCCGACGATCTCGTGGCCGGGAACCATCGGGAAGGCCGAATTGCCCCATTCGTTGCGGGCCTGGTGGATGTCGGAGTGGCAGACGCCGCAATATTTGATCTCGATCACCACGTCGTCGTCGCGCGGTTCGCGGCGCTCGAAGGTGAAGGGCGTCAGCGGCTTCGACGCATCGGTCGCCGCATATCCTCTTGCAATGGCCATCAGTCTGTCCTCATTTTGGGAAAGGGTGCAGGTCCGGAGGGAACCCGGCCTGACGCACCTCGAACTATGGGGGCGCAGACACGGTGAGCGTTAGAGCGATCCTGCAAAATTCTTGCACGATCCTACAAGATTGACAGTGAGATCCTGGAGATGGCACGTCGATGCCCTACCTGAGCGTTGCCTCACACAATGCTAAGCCGCTGGAAAGACCGCAGATTATGACAGCCACAAGACAGACTGCCCGCCACCAGATGATCGATGTCATTGCCCGGTTTGCCGAGCGGGACGGCGACCACCTGACCGGGATTTCCGGCCTGACCCTGCATCGCCATGGCGGCGACGCTCCGGTCAATTGCTCGGCCTATCGGCCAAGCCTGGCAATCATCGTGCAAGGGGCCAAACGTGTGGTTCTCGGCGACGAGACACTGATCTACGGCGCGTCGGACTATCTGCTGACGTCAATCGACCTGCCCGTTCTCTCCCAGGTCTGCAAGGCCTCCGCAGAAGAACCTTATCTCAGCATGGCCTTCACGCTCGATCCCGGCAAGATCCAGGCGCTGCTTGCGTCCTTGTCGCAATTGCCGCAGCCGGCCGCTTCGGCGCGCGGCATGAGCGTCAGCAAGATCACTGTCGATCTCGAAGACGCGGCCCTGCGCCTGCTGCGCCTGCTCGAACGGCCGGACGATATCCCCGCCCTCTTGCCACTGATCGAACAGGAGATCCTCTACCGGCTTTTGACCGGCCCGCATGGCCACCGCCTGCGGCAGATGGCGACGACCGACAGCCAGCCTCATCAGGTCGGCCGCGCCGTCGCCTGGCTGAAAGAGCACTATTCGCGGCCGCTGCGGATCGACGATCTCGCCAACCGTGTCTCCATGAGCGTGTCGTCGCTGCACCATCATTTTAAGGCGATCACCGCGATGAGCCCGCTGCAATACCAGAAGCAGCTCCGGCTGCAGGAGGCGCGACGGCTGATGCTGGAGGAGCAGCTCGACGCCGGCGACGCCGGCCATCAGGTGGGCTACGAAAGCCAGTCGCAGTTCAGCCGCGAGTATGCCCGCCACTTCGGCGAGCCACCGATGCGCGACATCGGCCGGGTGCGCCGCTCGCTGCTCGAACGGCTGGCTCCGCAGGCGGAGATGTTGAGCGAGGGCTGAGGAGCACGCCTCAACTCCGCTCGATATCCCTTCGCAGCACGATCGACGTCGTCAAATCCTCGACATTGTCCATCGTCGCCACCTCGTTGCGCAACTCGTTGAGCGCATTGATCGAGCCGACCTCGACCTCGACGACGAGATCGAGCTGGCCGCTGACGGATGACACCTTGCGCACCGAGGAAAAGCCGGCGAGCCGGTCGAGCACGCCGATCGACGGCGTGCGCTTCAAAGTCACCAGCAGGAAAGCCTGGATCGTGCCCTCCTCCAATTGCCCGATATCGGCGCGATAGCCGCGAATGACACCGGCCTTTTCAAGCCGGCTGACCCGCTCGGTGGTCGCACTTCTGGAGAGGCCGATGCGGCCCGCCAGCGACTTCATCGGGATGCGCGCCTCTTGCGACAGGATGCTGAGGATCGTGCGGTCGATCGCGTCTATGTCCTGCATCTCTGCTCCTCCGCGGTCCGCCGACAAGATGACGGTTATTATAAACATAGTGCCGGTGCAACCGGCATATTGCCGGATGCATCACGGCACGGCTCATGTAACTCTCGCCGACAGATGAGGGTCCCCATGAACGATATGCTGACGACGACGCCTGACTTTTCGACCGATGCGGCAGCGGCGCTGCTGAAGGAGCACTATGGCCTCGAAGGCTTGCTCTCGCTGCTTGCCAGCGAACGCGACCAGAACTTCAAGGTCGAGACAAAGGGTGGCGACACCTACATCCTCAAGATCATCAACGGTGCCGAACCCGCAGTCGAAAGCGATTTCCAGACGGCGCTACTCGGCCACGTCGGAGCCCATGCCGTCGATCTGCCGGTGCCGCATATCCGCCCGACGCTTAAAGGCGCGAGCCTCGGTTCGACCACGAGTGCGCGCGGCGTCACCCACAGCCTGCGCCTCGTCAGCTGGGTCGAGGGCCTGCCGCTTGCCGAGACGGGGCGCAGCGACGCAGCACTTCAGTCGCTCGGGCAGATGCTCGGCCGCTTCGACGCATCGCTTAAAGGCTTCATGCATCCGGGGGCGCTGCGCGATCTCGACTGGGACATCCGTCACGCCGGCCGCTCGGCCGACCGGCTGCACCACGTCGCCTCCGCTGAAGACCGCGCTTTGCTCGAGCGGTTCCTCACCCGCTTCGAAAAATCCGTCGCGCCGCGGCTCGCGACCCTTCGCGCCGCCGTCATTCACAACGACGCCAACGACTGGAACGTGCTGGTCGCCAAGGCCGACCACGACCAGATCTCCGGCCTGATCGATTTCGGTGATGCACTGCACGCGCCCGTCATTGCCGAAGTGGCGATCGCCGCCGCCTATGCCGGGCTCGATCATCCCGATCCGATCGGCGCCGCCGCTGCAATCGTCCGCGGCTTCCATCAGGAATATCCGCTGGCGGAAGAAGAGGTCGACCTTCTGTTCGATCTCATCGCCATGCGCCTCGTCACTTCAGTCACCATCTCGGCCTCGCGCCGGGCTCACACCGACGACAACCCCTATCTCGCGATCAGCGAGCGGCCGGCCTGGACGCTGCTGCGCAAGCTCGACCGGATGAACCCGCGTTTCGCCACCGCCATCCTGCGCAAGGCCTGCGGCTTCGAAGCAAGCCCCGGCGCCAGCCGCGTCACCACCTGGATCAACGCCAACCGCAAGACGTTGAAGCCCTTGCTCGCGCGCCCGGCTGCGACCTACCCGGCGGCGCTCGTGCCCTATGGCGACCCCTTACATCCGATGACCGTGAAATCGGCCGGTGAACAGCCGGACGAAGCCCAGGCGATCTGGGAAGTCTATTGCCGCGAGCATGGCGTTGAACTCGGCATCGGTCCCTTCGGCGAGGAGCGCACCGTCTATGCCGGCGAGATCTTCGTCTCGCGCTTCATCGACCACACCCGCCGCACCCGCCATCTCGGCCTCGACCTGTTCATGGCCGCCGGCACCAAACTCTATACCCCCCTTGCCGCCACCGTCGTCAGCGTCGAGATCGAAGAAGATCCGCTGGGCTATGGCTGCCTGATCGCGCTTCGCCACGAGCCCGACGGCTGCCCGCCCTTCGTCACACTCTGGGGTCACCTGGCACATGAAGCGGTGGGACGGATCAGGGCCGGCGACCAGCTTGAGGCCGGGGCGCTCGTCGGCGAAATGGGGGCTCCAAAGGAAAACGGCGGCTGGGCGCCGCATCTGCATCTGCAGCTTTCGACCGACACCAGCCTGACCGCGACCGAGATCCTCGGCGTCGGCGAGCCGCAGTTTCTCGACGTCTGGGCCGAACTGTTTCCGGATGCCCGCACCTTTGCCGGCATCGCGGAAGAGTTCTACGAGAAGAAGGGCCGCTCGCACGAAGAGATCGTCAGGCGGCGCAAGGAACTGCTGCTGCCGAACCTCTCGATCTCCTACGACAAGCCGATCAAGTTCGTGCGCGGCGAAGGCGTCTGGCTGATCGACGACAGCGGCCGCGCCTATCTCGACTGCTTCAACAATGTCTGCCACATCGGCCACGCCCATCCGGCGGTGGTCGAGGCGATGGCGAAGCAGGCGGCGATCCTCAACACCAATACGCGCTACCTGCACGACAACATCGTCGCCTATGCCGAGCGGCTCACCGCGACGCTGCCGAAAGAGTTGACGGTTGCCGGCTTCGTAAACAGCGGCTCGGAGGCGAACAGCCTGGCCCTGCGGCTGATGCGCGCCCATACCGGCCGCGAGAACGCGATCACGCTCGACTGGTCCTATCACGGCACGACACAGGAACTGATCGACATCAGCCCCTACAAGTTCCGCCGCAAGGGCGGCAAGGGTCCGAAGCCGCATGTCCATGTGGCGACCATTCCCGACAGCTACCATGCACCCGCCGACTGGCCGGTCGAGGAACACGGCAAACGTTTTGCCGAAAGCGTCGCCGAACTCATCGCGACGATGAAGGCCAAGGGCGAAGGCCCGGGCTTCTTCATTGCGGAATCGATCCCGAGTGTCGCCGGCCAGGTGTTCCTGCCTGAAGGTTATCTGAAGGAAGTCTATCGGCTCGTGCGCGAGGCGGGCGGCGTCTGCATTGCCGACGAGGTGCAGGTCGGTTTCGGCCGCGTCGGCAGCCATTGGTGGGCCTTCGAGATGCAAGGGGTCGTGCCCGATATCGTCACCATGGGCAAGCCGATCGGCGACGGTCATCCGCTGGCGGCGGTCGTGACGACCCGCGAAGTCACCGACAGCTTCAACAACGGCATGGAGTATTTCAACACCTTCGGCGGCAACCCGGTCTCCTGCGCCGTCGGTCTCGCGGTGCTCGACGTGATCGAGGGTCGGGATCTGCGCGGCAACGCCCTTTCGATCGGCAACTATCTGATCGACGCCTTCCGCGCCATGCAGGCCCGCTACGAGGTGATCGGCGACGTGCGCGGCATGGGCCTGTTCCTCGGTATCGAGCTTGTGACCGATCGCAAGACCAAGGCACCGGCGACCGAGTTTGCCCGGGCCGTTTCCAACGGTGCGCGCCGCCGGGGCGTGCTGATGGGCACCGAAGGTCCGCATGACAACATCCTGAAAATGCGCCCGCCGATGATCTTCTCGAAACGCGATGCCGATCATTTGATCGCCGTGCTCGAAGAGACTTTCGCAGACGTATCGAAAACGTTCGGCTAAGGCCGGGCGCAATACCGCCGAAACCAGAACCAATCGGCCGGGATGCGACGCGCATCCCGGCGGCGAAGACGCATGCCCTAAAACATGAAAAAGAGGAGAACAGGACAATGAAACTTGAAGTTCTAGCACTGGCGAGCGCGGCGTTTCTCGCCGGCACCGCCGCCAACGCCGGCATGCTCGATGTTATCAAGGAGCGCGGCGAACTTCGCTGCGGCGTCAGCCAGGGCGTGCTCGGCTTTTCCGCCCCCAACGACAAGGGTGAATGGACCGGCTTCGACATCGATTTCTGCCGCGCAGTCGCAGCCGTTGCCCTCGGCAATCCCGACAAGGTGAAATACGTACCGCTCTCGACCAAGGAGCGCTTCACCGCCCTGCAGTCGGGCGAGGCCGATCTCCTCTCGCGCCAAACCACCTGGACCCTGTCGCGTGACACCGATCTCGGCATGAGCTTCGTCGGCGTCAACTACTATGACGGCCAGGCCTTCATGGTGCGCAACGATCTCGGCGTGAAGAGCGTCAAGGAACTCTCGGGCGCCTCCGTCTGCACCGAGACCGGCACCACGACCGAGCAGAACATGGCCGACTATTTCGGCGCCAACAACATCCAGTACCAGGTGGTCGCCTTCGAAAAGGCCGACCAGACGATCCAGGCGTTCAACACCGCACGCTGCGACGTCTATTCGACCGATGCCTCGGCGCTCTACGCCCAGCGCCTGACGCTCAACGATCCGGATCGTTTCGTCGTGCTGCCAGAAGTGATCTCCAAGGAGCCGCTCGGCCCGGCCGTCCGCCAGGGCGACGATCAGTGGTTCAAGATCGTGCGCTGGACACTGTTTGCGCTGACCGAGGCCGAAGAACTCGGCATCACCAAGGACAATGCCGCCAAGCTTCTCGAAAGCGGCACGACCGGCCAGAAGCGTTTCCTCGGCATCGAAAACGAAGCCGGCAAGTCGCTCGGCCTTGATCCGAAGTGGGCCTATCAGGCGGTCTCCGCCGTCGGCAACTATGGCGAGGTCTTCGAGCGCCACCTCGGCAAGGACAGCCCGCTGAAGATCGAGCGCGGCCTCAACAAACTCTGGAGCCAGGGCGGCCTGATGTACGCCCCGCCGGCACGCTGATCCCCCCAGCAATTCCGGCAAAGGTCTCCGTTCGGAATTGCTCGACCAAGGAAAAGCGCCAACGAAAACGCCGCGGCCCTCCCCGCGGCGTTTTCGTTTTGAGAAGGTGCCAGCCAGCCTACCAGCCTTCCTCCAGCACCCGCGCCAGCATGTCAGCGAAAAAGTCGGCGCTCTCCCGGCTCAGGCAGAGCGGCGGCTTGATCTTCAGCACGTTCAGGTGATCGCCCGTCGGCTGCATGATGACGCCGAGATCGAGCAGGCGGTCGCAGATCGCCACCGTCTCCTCCGTCGCCGGCAACAGGCTCTCCCGGTCGCGCACGAATTCGACGCCGAGATAGAGCCCCATGCCGTGCACCGCGCCGATCAGCGGAAAGCGTTCACCCAGCGCTTCGAGCCGCGCCTTCAGATAACCGCCGACGACACGCGCATTCTCCGGCAATCGTTCTTCCGTCAGGATATCGAGCACGGTCTGGCCGACGACCGAGCTGACGGGACTGCCGCCGGCGGATGAGAAGAAATACCCTTCCTTCTCC
Source organism: Ensifer sp. GW101-20A05 (assembly GCF_059424735.1). Taxonomy (NCBI): domain Bacteria; kingdom Pseudomonadati; phylum Pseudomonadota; class Alphaproteobacteria; order Hyphomicrobiales; family Rhizobiaceae; genus Ensifer; species Ensifer sp. GW101-20A05. Next base: position 75,061 of record NZ_JBWKZT010000006.1, read on the forward strand.
AGCGCGTCGGCAATCTCGCGCCGCGTGATGACGGCGCCGAGCGGGTGGCCGTTGCCCATACCCTTGGCGACGGTGATGATGTCAGGCACGACACCCTGCTCTTCGAAGCCCCAGAAATAGTCGCCGAGACGGCCATAACCGACCTGCACCTCGTCGGCGATGCAGACACCGCCGCGCGACCGCACCATGGCATAGACTGCGTCGAGATAGCCCTTCGGCAGGGGAATGCCGCCGGCATTGCCGTAGACTGGTTCGCAAATGAATCCGGCAAGCTTCTCGTCCGCGGCGTCCAGTTCGGTAAGCTTCTTGACGACGGAGCGGACATAGCTGTCCGCCGTATCGGCGCCACGGAACTCGCCGCGATAGGTGTTGGGCGCCGGCACCGGATGCACCCAGCCAGGGCGGGTCTCCAGCGCCTGCGGATTGTCGGCGATCGAGGTGGAGATCGCGTCACTGGCGACGGTCCAGCCATGATAGGCTTCGAGCAGGGTCACGACATTACGCGCACCGGAATAGGCCCAGGCGAGCCTGAGCGCCAGGTCGTTCGCCTCCGAGCCGCTATTGACCAGGAACACCGTGTCGAGCCCGTCAGGCGCAAGCGCCGCCAGCCGCGTCGAGAACTCGGCGACGGAGGCATAGTGGAAGCGCGAATTGGTGTTGAGCAGCGACCATTGCCGCCCGACGGCGGACGCCAGTCGGGGGTGCCCGTGGCCGAGGATGGTCACGTTGTTGACCATGTCGAGATAGCTGCGGCCCTCGACATCGAACAGATATTCCTTCCAGCCGCGCTCGATCTGCGGCGGGTGCTTGTAGTAGTTCTTCTGCGGCTTGGCGAAGTGCTGCTGTCGTCGGCTTAGCAACGCTTCGCTGTGCAGTTCCGGCGCATCGCATTCGAAGCCGAGGACGCCGGCCGGTGACGGGCACAGATGCTTCCAGGCCTCTGCCTGATGCGGCATGGCAAAGAGCGGCGGAACGAGGCCATGCTCGCGGCAAAGCTGGACGCGGATCAGGCCATAGGACTGCTGTTCGCCGGAGACGACGCCCAGCACCGCGCCGGCGGCGGCCGTCTCCTCAAGATCGCCGCTGACTTCCACCCCTTCAAGGAAAAGACTCCCCTCGGCTCCCTCCAGAACCAGCAGCCCGTCCTGCCGGATGACGCGCCCCGCAAACGGGGCAACGATCTCGCGGCCCGCTTCCAGGCAGATGTCGACATGCAGCGCCAGCGTCGCGTCGGGCTTCGGCGAACGCAGTTGCGTCTCGGTCATCCGGTACTCGCCGTAGCGCGTGGTCGCGACACCGATCGCGTGCGCCGCGTGCTGCAACAGCGAAATCGGCAGCCCCTGGTGCTGCCAGCGCTCCTCCGGCAACAGCGGGCTCAGGATCGACAGGTCGATCTGGCGCACGTCGGTCGGCCCGAGCCCCTGGATCAGGCTCTCCCCGGTCACCGGCTGCGATGCCGGCGCAAGCCCCGCCGCCGCCAGGATGGCGTGCTCCATCAGCGCCGAAGGGACCGAAGTCGCCACGTCGAAGATCTCCCGCTCATGCGCGGCATTGCCCTCGACGTAAGTGTTGTCAGGTTCGCGCGAAAGCTGGTGCTCTGAGCTTGCGACCAGCACGGCGGCGCGGGCGACGATCAGCGGCCAGAGCGCCTTCAGCTCCACCTCGGTCAGCGGGCACGCGGCGTGAAACGCCATGACCGCCGGCAGGATGAACCAGGGGTCGCCGTCAGCATGATGCAGCAAAGAGGCGCAGGTCACGGCAAGCTCGGCGACCAGCCACCCCTTGAGGATATCGCCGAAATCGATGACTCCGTCAGGGATCGGCCGGCCGGATGCATCGGGCTGGCTCACCACATTGTCGTCTGTGACATCATGATGGATCGCCTGGATGCGCAGTTCCGCCGTGATGGGCTGCAGACGCCGCATGGCTCCGACCATGATCTCGGCGATCCGCTTCTTGCGCTGCTGGTCCGGCATGTCGGCGAGAAGATGAAGCACGACGGGACCGGCGCGGCGCAGGTCCCATTGCAGTTCCCGTTCCAGCCCGGGATGTTCGAAGTCCTGCAGCGCCGCGGCCAGCCGCCCGGCCAGCGCGCCGAGCGCGGAAACGGCTTCACGCGAGAGATGCTTGCGCCGGGTCAGCGGCTCGCCATCGAGAAAATTCAGCAGGCGAATCCGGTAGTCCTGGTCGCGGACGGCAACGCTCTCGATCGCCTCGCCCTTGAGCGAGGGCACCACTTCCGCAACACGCGCCAAAGTCAGACGCTCGGAAAGATGCCGCAAGGCCGCATTCTGGGCCTCCAGTTCGAGCGCCCCATATTCCGCGCGGCAGATCTTCAGCACATAGCGTCGCTCGCCGGTATCGATGCGATAGTTGCGGTCCTGCTGGCTGCCGAGTTCGCTGATCGTGCCTGAGAGACCGTAGTGCTCCGCCAGCAACGCCTGCGCCTCCTCGGCACTGACATCGGGCCTGGGCAACTCGGTGCGAAGCTTCAGCGCGTCCTCAACCATGGTCTCGTCATCCTCCCACTCGGCGGTCGATCCTCCGAATCGACCGGAATATTGTCGAGATTAGAGCGGGATGAGGAAAAGATGTGCGGTTTTCTGCGGAAGCCCCAATCCCGATCTACTGCGACATGCCCTCAAGGCGATAGCGCGTGCCGGGATAAAGCAGGCGCGCCGTCGTCACATTGGCTGTCTCCGACCAGGTACGGCGCCGGATCATCAGGCATGGTTCGTTGCGGTCGATGCCGAGCAGCTTGCATTCCCACGGCTGCGGCGACACCGCCTCGACGATCTGTTCGGTGCGCGTGATGGGCGCGACCGCAGTCAGATAGGCGTTCGGCGTCATCGTCTGGAAATCCTGCTCCATATAACGTGGGCAGATCGCCGGATTGACGAAACGATCTTCGATCTGGATCGGCAGCCCGTTTTCCGAATGCACCATGATCGAATGGAAGACGCGCGCACCGGTCACGAGCCCGAGCGCATAGCCAATGTCCGACGGCGCGACCTCTTCCTGCATCAGCGTCATGCGCGAGGTGTGCGCGTGGCCGCGCTCGCGGATTTCGTCGGCGATATTGCGCACTTCAAGCAGCGCGGTACTGCCCTTGTGAGCCGCAACGAACGACCCTACGCCCTGAACACGGGTGATCGCGCCCTCGCTTGCCAACTCTCGAAGCGCCCGGTTGGCGGTCATGCGGCTGACGCGGAGATCGGCGACGATCTCGTTTTCCGAGGGAATGCGATGGTGAGCCGGCCACTCGCCGCTCTCGATGCGGCTGCGGATGAACTGCTTGACCGCTTCGTAGCGCGGCACCGGTCCGTCTTCGAATGCGGTCATTTCGTTCCTTCTTCCAAGCGCTGTCATCAACTCAAACCCCGCCTTTCCAGGATGCCGAACAAATCATGCGTATTCGACAATGATTCTTTTCGTTCATTTCGCGCTTGCGCGCCACCGTAAAATATCTATAGTTCCATATACAACTACGTACAGGAAAATCGCACCATGGCAACTTTTCCCGTCAACCGGCTCTTCGCCGACCATGCGCTTCTGCCGACAGGCTGGGCGCAGAATGTCGCCATTGCGCTTGACGCATCAGGCGGGATCGTCTCCATCGAGATCGATCAGTCGATCGCCGATGGCGACGAACGCGTCGCTGGTCCGCTGGTTCCCGCCGTCGCCAACCTGCATTCCCACGCCTTCCAGCGCGCCATGGCGGGCCTCGCCGAGGTCGCCGGCAGCGGCGACGACAGCTTCTGGACCTGGCGGGAAGAAATGTACCGTACCGTCGGGCTGGTGAACCCTGATGATGTCGAGGCGATCGCCGCCAAGCTCTACATGGAGATGCTGAAGGGCGGCTTCGGCCACGTCGCCGAGTTCCACTACCTGCACCATCAGGCCGACGGCACGCCCTATGCCGATCCGGCCGAGATGTCGCTGCGTATTCTCGCCGCGGCCCGCACGACCGGCATCGGCCTCACCCATCTGCCGGTCTTTTACGCGCACGCCAATTTCGGCGGCGTCGACCCCAATCCCGGCCAGCGGCCGTTCCTGCATGATCCGGATCGTTTCCTGGCCCTGCTCCAGCGCCTTGAGCCTCTTTGCCGCGAGGCCGGCCATACGCTCGGCTACGCCATTCATTCGCTGCGTGCGGCGACGCCCGAAGAAATGCGCACGATCCTCGATGCAGCGCCCGTAAGAGGGCCGATCCATATCCATGTTGCCGAGCAGACCAAGGAAGTCGACGACAGCCTCGCCTGGAGTGGCCGTCGTCCGGTTCAGTGGCTGCTTGACGAAATGCCCGTCAACGAGCGCTGGTGCGCAATCCACGCCACGCATCTGACCGACGACGAACGGCAGCGTCTGGCGCGCTCCGGTGCGGTCGCCGGTCTCTGCCCCGCGACCGAAGCCAATCTCGGCGACGGCATCTTCCCGGCGGTCGACTTCATGGCCGAAGGCGGCATCTTCGGCGTCGGCACCGATAGCCATGTGGCGACCAGCGTCGCCGAGGAACTGCGCCTGCTCGAATACGGCCAGCGCCTGCGCGACCGCCGCCGCAACCGGCTGGCCTCCGGCCCCGGCGCCTCGATCGGCCGGACCATCTTCGACGCTGCCCACAAGGGCGGCGCCCAGGCGGCCGGCCAGAAGACGTCAGGCATCGCTGTCGGCGCACGCGCCGATTTCGTCGTGCTCGACGGCGACAATCCCTACATCGCCGCCGCCAGCGACAACCAGATCCTCGACCGCTGGCTCTTTGCGCTCGGCGGCGAGAGCGTCCGCGACGTCATGGTCGCGGGCGAGTGGAAGATCCGGAACGGACGCCACGACCGGGAGGACGATATCGACCGCGCCTTCGCGCGGGTGCTGATGAAACTGAAATAGTAACAGAAGCCAAAATCAAAACAGGGAACAGCTTAATGTCGATCAGCAAATTGAAACTCACCCTTGCCGCCACCGGCCTCGTGCTCGCGGCTTCCACCGGCAGCGCCAGCGCCTCCTATTGCGGCGACGGCAAGACCGTCATGTTCGCCGGCATCGACTGGGAAAGCGGCGCCTTCATCACCGAAGTGATGAAGACCATTCTTGCCAAGGGCTACGACTGCCAGGTGGATTCGATCCCCGGCAACTCGGTGACGCTGGAACAGGCGACCGCCAACAACGACGTGCAGATCTTCGCCGAGGAATGGCTCGGCCGTTCGGACGTCTGGAACAAGGCCGTGGAAGAAAAGAAGGTCGTCGCCGTCGGCAAGACCTTCGTCGGCGCCAGCGAAGGCTGGTTCGTGCCGGAATACGTGGTCAAGGGCGATGCCTCCCGCAATCTCGAAGCCAAGGCTCCGGACCTGAAGAACGTGTCGCAGCTTTCCGACCCCAAGATCGTCGAGCTCTTCGCCGATCCGGAAGAGCCGACCAAGGGCCGCTTCCTGAATTGCCCATCGGGCTGGACCTGCGAGGGCGTGAGCTCCGCCAAGCTTGAAGCCTACAAGCTCGGCGAGACCTATGTGAACTTCCGTCCGGGCACCGGCACTGCGCTCGATTCCGCCATCACGTCCGCCTATCTCCAGGGCGAGCCGATCCTCTTCTACTACTGGTCGCCGACCGCGATCATGGGCAAGTTCAAGCTCGTCCAGCTCGAAGAGCCGGCCTATAGCGAAGCCTGCTGGAAGGAGCTTTCGAGCGCCAACGGCAAGCGCGATGAGGGCTGCGCCTTCCCGTCGGTCGACGTCTCCTACGGCGTCAACAGCACCTTCGCTCAGGAAGCGCCGGAGATCGTCGCGATCCTCGAAAAGGCGACCTTCCCGCTCGAAGCCGTCAACGGCAGCCTCGCCTACATGGCCGACAACAAGGTCGACGCGACGGCAGCCGCCGCCGAATTCCTGAAGACCAAGGCCGACGTCTGGGGCAAGTGGGTTTCGGACGAAGCCCGCGGCAAGATCGAAGCCAGCCTGAAGTAATCGCGACCCATCGCCAGCTCGGGCTTGTCGCTGCATCCAATGCGCGCGTGAGCTTGAGCTGGCGGTTGGCCACAATACCCGAGGCAAGCGCCGTCGGCGGCTCACCGTGTCCGCTGGCAGCCCGAGCAAGGAACGCGTCCGATGTTTCCGGATTCTCTCAATCTCTCCATTCGCGGACCCGTGAATGATTTCATCCAGGCGCTGGTTAGCGGCTATGGCTGGGTCTTCAAGGCGATCAGCGCCGTCATTCTAAAAGCCGTTCTGTTCATCGAATGGATCCTGCGCGGCCTGCCCTGGTGGGTCGTCATCCTGATTTTCATGGCGCTTGCCTGGCAGAGCTCCAAGCGCTGGACCCTGACGGTGGCCGTCGGTATCCTGCTCTTCTTCGTCGGCGTGCTCGGCCTCTGGGACCTGACGATGCAGACGCTGGCGCTGATGCTGATGGCAACGATCGTCTCGGTCGTCATCGGCGTGCCCATGGGCATTCTCGTCGCCAAGAGCCGGGTGATGCGCAACATCACCCTGCCGGTGCTCGACGTCATGCAGACGATGCCGAGCTTCGTCTACCTGATCCCGGCGCTGATGCTCTTCGGCCTCGGCAAGGTGCCGGCGATCCTCGCCACCATCATCTATGCCGTGCCGCCGCTCATTCGCCTTACCGATCTCGGCATCCGCCAGGTTGACCATGAGGTGGTGGAAGCGGCGACCGCCTTTGGCGGCAGCCCCAACCAGATCCTCTTCGGCGTCGAGCTGCCGCTCGCCACCCCGACGATCATGGCCGGCCTCAACCAGACAATCATGATGGCGCTGTCGATGGTGGTCGTCGCCTCGATGATCGGCGCCCGCGGCCTCGGCGAGCAGGTGCTGAACGGCATTCAGACGCTCGACGTCGGCAAGGGCCTGGAAGCCGGCATCGGCATCGTCATTCTCGCGATCGTACTCGACCGCATCACACAAGGCTTCGGCAAGAGCCAGACGGAGGATCCCCGCAATGGCTGATATCGAGATCCGCAACGTCTACAAGATCTTCGGACAGGACTCCAAGGCCGCGCTCGCCATGGCCAAGGAAGGGCTCAACAAGTCCGAAATCCTCGCCCGCTCCGGCTGCAGCGTCGGCCTCAACAATGTCAGCCTGACGATCGGCGCCGGCAAGATCTTCGTGATCATGGGGCTTTCGGGCTCCGGCAAGTCGACGCTGGTGCGCCACATCAACCGGCTGATCGAACCGACCAGCGGCGAGGTGATGTTCGACGGCAGCAATATCCTGACGCTTGACGCCAAGGCGCTGCGCACCTTCCGCATGCACCGCGTCAGCATGGTGTTCCAGAGTTTTGCGCTGATGCCGCACCGCACCGTGCTGCAGAACGTCGTCTACGGTCAGCGCGTGCGCGGCCTGCCGAAGGCTGAGGCCCGCGACATCGGCATGAAGTGGATCGAGACGGTCGGCCTTGCCGGCTACGACGCCAAGTTCCCGCATCAGCTCTCTGGCGGCATGAAACAGCGCGTTGGTCTTGCCCGGGCGCTCGCCGCCGACACCGACGTGATCCTGATGGACGAGGCCTTCTCGGCCCTCGACCCGCTGATCCGCGCCGACATGCAGGACCAGCTGCTGCAACTGCAGCAGAACCTGTCGAAAACCATCGTCTTCATCACCCACGATCTCGACGAGGCGCTGCGCATCGGTTCGGAAATCGCCATCCTCAAGGACGGACAGGTGGTGCAGGTCGGCACGCCGGACGATATCCTGGAGCGGCCGGCCAACGACTATGTTGCCCGGTTCGTGCAACGCCGACAGGGACGGCCGGAAGCCCATGAGTGAGAGCATAATCCTCGACGCGCCTTTGACCTGGCAGGAAATCGCGGCGGTCGCCAATGGCGCACCGCTCGCGCTTTCCGATGCCGCGCGGCGGCGCATCGTCAATGGGCGCCGCATTGTCGATGCGCTGGTCGAGCGCGGTATCCGCGGTTACGGCATCAACACCGGCGTCGGCGCGCTCTGCGATGTCATCATCGACCGCGAAAACCAGCAAGCGCTCTCGCGCAACATCATCCTCAGCCACGCCTGCGGCGTCGGGGACCCGCTTCCCCGCCCGGAAGCGCGCGCGGTCATGGCGGCCCAGATCGCCAACTTCGCCCACGGCTATTCCGGCGTGCGCGTCGAAACTGTCGAGGCGCTTTTGGGTCTGCTCAACGCCAACCTTATCCCCGCCATCCCCTCGCGCGGTTCGGTCGGTTATCTCACCCATGCAGCCGCAATCGGCCTCGCGCTGATCGGCCACGGAAGCGTCGACGACGGCAAGGGCAAGATCGGCGGTGCAGAAGCCCTCGCCCGCGTCGGCCTCAAGCCATTGCGATTGGAAGCCAAGGAGGGCCTGAGCCTCGTCAACGGCACGCCCTGCGCCACCGGTCTCGCGGCGCTGACGCTTTCCCGTGCCGCCCGCCTGTTCGACTGGGCGGATGCGGCTGCCGCCATGACCTATGAAAACCTCGGCAGCCAGGCCAATGCCTTTGCCGCCGTGCCGCTTGCGCTTCGCCGCTCCAAGGGTCTCGAAGAGGTCGGCGCGTCGCTGCGCACCTATCTTGCCGATAGCCCGATGCTTGCGGAAACCGCAGGCACCCGCACGCAGGACCCCTTGAGCCTTCGCGCCGTGCCGCATGTGCATGGCGCTGCCCGCGATGTGCTGAAGCAGGTTGCCGAAGTCGTCGACCGGGAGCTTGCAAGCCTCACCGACAACCCGGCCGTTTCCGGTACCCCTGAGGCGCCGGAAGTGCATTCGCAGGCCCATGCGGTTGGTGCTGCCCTCGGGCTTGCCATGGACAGCCTGGCGGTCGCGGTCGCCGAAGTCGCCGCCATTTCCGAGCGCCGCATCGACCGGCTCGTCAATCCGCTCGTGAGCCGTCTGCCGGCGTTTCTCGCCGGCGACAGCGGCGTCTCCTCCGGCTTCATGATCGCGCAGTATACGGCTGCCGCTCTTGCCGCCGAAAACCGACGCCTCGCCGCCCCCGCCAGCCTCGATGGCGGCATCACCTCGGCGCTGCAGGAAGACATCCTCACCCATGCGACGCCGGCCGCCTGGAAGGCGCTGTCGATTGCCGACAACCTCGAGACGATCCTCGCGATCGAACTGCTGGCCGCATCCCAGGCCTACGACCTTCAGCCGCGCGGCCGCGCCGCCCGCACCGACGGGCTCTACCGCCGTATCCGCGCGGCGATCCCGACCTATGCCGACGACCGGCCACTGAATGGCGATTTCGCGCGCATGCGCGCACTCATGGAAGAGAGCACGCCATGAAGATTCTGCGCGCGGAGAACTACAAGCGCATGCCGTGGAAGAACGGCGGCGGCGAGACGGTGGAGATCGCCGTCTTCCCGGATAACGCCTCGCTCGCCGATTTCGACTGGCGCGTAAGCATGGCGACCGTGGCCAGCGACGGCCCCTTCTCCAGCTTCCCCGGCATCGACCGCACGCTTTCGATCCTTCAGGGCAAAGGCATGCGGCTGACGATCGAAGGGCGCGAGCCCGCTTTGATGACCGGCGAGACGGCACCACTGCCTTTCCCGGCCGATGTCGCAACATCAGCAACGCTCGTGGACGGTCCGATCGTCGACCTCAACGTCATGACCCGGCGCGGCAAGCTTACGCATACGGTCCAGCGCCTGTCGATCGGCCATCCGCAGACAGTGGACGGCACAACCGACACGACCATCGTCCTTTGCCATGGCGGTGCCGTGCGCTTGGCAGCGGCAGAGGGACAAGCCGACCTCGCAGCAGGCGACACGGCGATCCTCAAAGGCTCAGCCACTGTCACGATCGAGCCGACGACCTCAGCCGTTGTGTTCGTGATCACTATCGACAAGCCGGCCGCCTGATCGGGCGCCGGCTTGCGCCAATCAACCCCGGCGCAAATGCAGCAAGGGATAGGGCCGGCCGGCATCGTCGACCGGCGAACGCCCAATCACTTCGAACCCCAGGCGCTGATAGAACCCGGCCCCAGAGGCATTCTGCTCGTTGACGTCTACCGTCAACACCGGATGCAGCGTCATCGCATGCTCGACGAGCCGCCGGCCGACGCCACTGCTGCGCGCCTCCGCGTGAACGAAGAGCGAGTCGATCTGCGCCCCGCTCATGCCCATGAAGGCGAGCGCCTGATCGTTTTCGTCAGCCGCAATCCAGAACTCGGCTGCCGGCAGATACTGGTCGCGAACCATCCTCTCAATGGCAGCGAAGTCCTCCGGCGTCAGGAAGTCGTGCGTGGCGACCACGGCGCCGCGCCAGATCTCGAAGGTGCGCGGATAATCGTCAGGACGGGAGGGGCGAATGGAAATGGTCATGCAACAATCACTTTGAAAAACGAGGCGCCGATGGGATTGCCGCGCTCAGGCCCGGGCCAAAGCAGCGCACAGGACGCCAGATGGTGAAGATGTCCGGTCCCGAATCCGATCCGGCACGACGCGCGCACTCTAGTTGAGGGCGCCCCGATCGCAAGCCGTTCGGCCAGGTGCGCTTTTCAGGCAACGACGATTAAGTTTCCAGTAACCATATCTCATGTTCCCCGGGGAACAGCGCAGCTGACGCCACACGATAGTCTCTATGTCACGGTTTCTACCGACACACGTCAACAAACGCAGGGCTTGGAGGACACGGACATGATCAAAACCGCTTTCGGCGTCAACGTCACCGTACTGGTCTTCTCGATCACCGTGATCGCCATCATGCACTTCGCCCTGTCCCAATATCGGGCCGCCGAAATCGCCGATATCAACCTGCCTGACTACTCGACCATCACTTCGTCGATCCACTACTAAGGCCCTCGTTCCGGCCGCGAAAGTCAGGCAGCGTGTCGAACTGGCTTTCCTCCGTCTGCACCTCCTTCGAGCAAAACGATCTGTAGGCGCTACCATCGATGATGGCGGCGCCTTTTTGCATCGATCAGCCGCCCCATGAACGGCCGGAGAGATTATGATAGGCAACGCCGATCGAGCGAATCGAACGCTCGAAACAGACGTCTATCAATGTTCCCAAAGGGGCCGAGGCAAATATGGCAGATCCGCAAAACGAGCTGAAGCTCAGCACCTTCAAGCTGCACGAACAGGCGGTCCGCGCATCCGTCGGCGGGAAGCAGCTGGCATTGGACGCACTCGAACTCGGCGGCGAAATCCTCGTCGTCCTGACATGGCTGGGCAACTCCGAGAAGGGCCTGCGCAAGCCGGAATATGTCCTGCCCTTGAGCGCGATCATGCACCAGAAGCTGAGCAACGATTCGGACGCGAAGTACAAATGGGCTATCGGTTCACCGCTGCCGCAGTCGCTTTTCGACGGCAGCGCGTCGAGGCAATTCAGAAGGCAGTTCGGTGTCAGAAGCGGGCCGGCACTGACGTTGCCATTGAATCCAACGCGTCATTGAGGGCGGCGTTCCCTCCCTGACAGGGCTCCGTTACATACGAAAACCACTGTATATCGCACCACGTGGCGAATGCCGTGGCCTTGCTTCAACAAGGAGAATAGAAAAGGCGGCAAGCGGCGGCCGCGCCAATCTAGCCCGAAAACTCCGCCACAGGGGGTGCGTTTTCCGCGCTGGGATTACCTATGTCTCAGGTATGGACAATTGGAGAAATGGTAGCGGAGGAGGGATTCGAACCCCCGACACAAGGATTATGATTCCTCTGCTCTAACCTACTGAGCTACTCCGCCGGGTACCGCGTCAGGGCTTCGAAGGAGAAGCCGTCTTGACTGGACGGGCGGCTTATACGGCCCGCTTCCGGGCAGTGTCAAGCCAAGTCTCCGGGAAAATGTGAAGTTTTCACAACAGCCCGGAAATCAAGGGCTTCAGGCGGCCGCAGGCGCCGAAAGAAGCACCTTCAACGCCGCTTCGGCACTCGCTTCGCGCTCCGATTTGCGAATGAAACCGCCGCCATAGACGCGTGCATCCTCGCCGACGCCGGAATAGAGCGCGCAGGCCTGGCCGGGCGCGATGCCGGCTTCGCCTTCGGCGAGCTCCACATAGATGCCCTCCTCGTCCGTCGCCAGCACGGCAGGGGCCGGCTGGCGGGTGGAGCGCACCTTGGCGAAACAGTCAAAGCCGCGCGCAGCCGCCACTTCGACGTCCTCGTCGCCCAGCCAGTTGACGTCGCGCAGATAGACGCGGCGGGTTTCGAGCGCCTCCTTGGGGCCGACGATGACGCGGCGCGAGCGCGCGTCGAGATAGACCACGTAAAGCGGCTCGCCGGTGGCGATGCCGATGCCGCGGCGCTGGCCGATGGTGAAGTGCAGGATACCTTCGTGCGTGCCGAGCACGCGGCCGTCGAGATGAACGATCTCGCCGGAAAGGGCTGCATTCGGCTTCAGCTTGGAGACGATGTCGCTGTATTTGCCCTGCGGCACGAAACAGATGTCCTGGCTGTCGGCCTTCTGGGCGACGACGAGGCCCATCTCCTCGGCGAACTTGCGCGTTTCGGCCTTGGAATAGCCGCCGAGCGGAAAGCGCAGATAGTCGATCTGTTCCTGGGTCGTGGCAAACAGGAAGTAGCTCTGGTCGCGCTCGGCATCGGTCGGCCGGTAAAGCGCCCGCTGGCCGGCATAGCGCGGGCTTGGGCTCGGGCGCGAGCGGATATAGTGGCCGGTCGCCAGCGCATCGGCGCCGAGCTCCTTGGCGGTCGCAAGCAGGTCGGCGAACTTGACCGTCTGGTTGCAGGCAACGCAGGGGATCGGCGTCTCGCCGGCGATATAGCTTTCGGCAAACGGATTGATCACCGTTTCACGGAAGCGCGCTTCGTAGTCGAGCACATAGTGCGGAATGCCGAGGGTTTCGCAGACGCGGCGGGCATCGTCGATGTCCTGGCCGGCGCAGCAAGAGCCGGCGCGGTGCACGGCAGCGCCGTGATCGTAAAGCTGCAGCGTGATGCCGAGAACGTCGTAGCCCTCGCGTTTGAGCAGGCCAGCAACGACGGAACTGTCGACGCCGCCGGACATGGCGACGACGACACGCGTATCTTCGGGCTTGCGGTCAAAATCGAGACTGTTCACGGGATCCAATCCGGCCTTCGGGCGGCAATCCATGCGCCGGCCCTGTTTCACGCTTCATGCGATGCTTGGCCGAGGAACTCTCGGCTCACGGTATGCTCGGCTTCTACAGCGACCCTTGCGCGTCTGATCAGACGCGCAAGGGTCGCTGTAGCACTTTGTTGCTGCATGTTTTTGTCCTTTAATCGGCTACGATTAAAGGAAACATGCGGTAGGCGCCGCGCGTCCAATGAGACGCGCAAAGGTCGCCGCAGCACTTTCATTTCCGCGACATATAGAAACTTGTCCGTCCGGCGGCAAGGCCGGCCGCCATACCCGACAGCGCCGCGCGTCCATTGGGACGCGTCATGCCAGCTCAGATCAGCTTCAGCCGCATGGCGCGGGCGATCGCCTGCATGCGGTTGACGGCGTCGAGCTTGCGGGTCGCGCTCTTGAAGTAGCTGCTGACGGTGTAGGTCGAGATGCCCAAGATGATGGCGATCTCGTCGCTGCTTTTGCCCGCAGCCGCCCAGCGCAGGCATTCCACCTCGCGGCTCGAGAGCTTCTCGCGCGCCGAATTGCCGGTGTCGAAGGTACGCTCGAGGCATTCGAAAAGCTGGACCAGCGTCAGATAGAGTGTCGCGCATTCGACGCCGACCGGTGCCTCGCGGCGGCCGGACAGCATGGCGATGAAGGGATCACCATTGCTCGTGTGAAGGAGCACGGCGAAATGGCGGGCCATCTCCGGGTGAGCGAGCAGCCGGTGCACCATGGCCTCGTCCACCGGCTTTGCGGCGATATCGAGGAGCTCGGGTCCGCCGGTTACCGGCAGCTTCGTAAACCGCAGCCGCTCGACCAATGTGCTCGACTGGAAGCTTTCGCAGGCGTCGTATTGGCGGACGAGCTCCGACGGCCAGTTGCTGAGCACCAGCCGCTCGGAGAAGCGCTGCTGTTCGGCGAGCGGCATGCGCGCGATCATGAAATGGCCAAAACCATAGCGGGCGATCAGTCGCCGCATGAGATGCAGAAGTTCGTATTCGGTGCGGACGGCAGCCGTATCGACGTCCGAAAAAATATCCGCCGCTTCAGCCTCGCGCAGCAAGGCCGGTTCATTCGATTCCTTCATCTGCGATCACCACATCCCCAGGCGCCACCGCGCCCGGTCGAGAGAATACAAAAAACGCCTCAGATCACCTGAGGCATGAAGTTCACCCCGGCGAACAAATACAGCCGCCGCTACCGGCCTGTCCGCGCAAGAAACGCGTCCGGTTGTGAAAACTATGACGATGCACCAAGAATGATTGCGGGAGCGCGCATACGACGCTCATCCTTATTTCGGCGCCTCGTTACCAAGAATTTTAGTTAAAGTGAAATGTGGTAATTGCATGGCTCCCATGACAATTCCGGGATAATCCAGGCTCTTCTCAAAGCAATTCACAAGCATAGGGCGCGCAGCCCCATGAATTGTGTGGGGCGGGCGGTCGAAATGGCGCCCCGCCGAAGTGTCTCAAATTATGAGTAAATTGTTACTTCCTGCTTAGGCAAATGTTAAATGTGGCAGGCTAAGGTCACGGTCATATGGTCTTGAGTTTGTGTAGAGAGTCCCATGACCGAAATGATGCGACCACGTGTAAAATATGTCATCGGCCCCGATGGCAGCCCTCTGACGATTGCGGATCTGCCGCCGGCGAATACCCGGCGCTGGGTGATACGCCGCAAGGCAGAGGTTGTTGCCGCCGTGCGCGGTGGCCTTTTGAGCCTTGAGGAGGCGTGCGAACGCTATACCCTCACGGTCGAAGAATTCCTGTCCTGGCAGTCCTCGATCAACGATCATGGTCTTGCCGGCCTGCGCACCACTCGCATCCAGCAGTATCGCCACTAGTTCGCCCATTACAGGGCCATAGGTCGAGCGGCGGCTTCGGGTTCCCCGGAGCCGCCGCCGTCGTTTCAGCCTCGCGGTGAAAGGCGGATTGGTGCTGTTTCGGGAACAGTCTGTGTACCGGCGGCACGGGTTTGGTGGATTTCGATTTCCGGATTTCTGCGCTAGCTTTCGGACAAGGAAACCCGGTTCGCCAAGGAAGGCTGTCATGGAAATCTTACACGAGGAAACTGGATCGCACGGCCGCTACTCGACCGTTGTCGAGGGGCATACCGGGGAAATGACCTATTCGCGCACGTCGCCGCAATTGATCATCGTCGATCACACCCTTGTTCCGGATGCCTTGCGCGGCAAGGGCGTCGGCCAGGCGCTCGCCAAACACGCTATCGAGGAAGCCCGCAAAGGCGGCTGGAAGATCATTCCGCTCTGCCCTTTCATGAAGGCGCAGACGATGCGGCACCCCGAATGGCAGGATGTCATCCAGGCATGAGACACGGCTGCGCGCCGGCAAGCCTCTCCTGATCTCAACAGACTTGCGCTGATCTCAAAATGAGAAGACCCGCCCGAACGCCAAGGCATCGAGCGGGTCTCTTCGTCTTGTCACGATCGTGCCGGATCGGGTCATGCCAGACGCATGCCCCGACAAGGCTGGAAATATCTGCCCCGAAACGGGCTACCCGCCTGACCAGCGCACAAATTCCCCGGACCGGAATCGACCTGGAGATCAAATCGTCCGCTAGATCAAAGGCTTGCGGTTCGGCTGCGCCCGATCGGGGCGCAAGAGCCGCAGCTTATGCCCGCAGGCGGGTCGATGTGTCCCGCTCTTCGAGGGCCGCCGCCTTCGCGTATTCAGCCTGCACTTCTTCGAGCGCGAGCTCGGCAGCATCCTGCTGCGCCTTCAGTTCGCGAATGGAAACCTGAAGATTGTCGGCTCTCTGACGTGCGGCCTTGGCGAAGGTGGGATAGGCGAAGTGCTGGGGATCGGAGATGCCCGACTTCTTTTCCTCGAAAATAATCTGATTTTCCAGATCCTTGGTCATCCGTTCGAACTCAGCCATCATCATCTGAAGCTGGTTCAGTTGACGCTGCTTCTCGCGGACCTGAAATTCCTTCAGGCGGACAAGGCTCTCACGTGCTTTCATACGCAATACTCCCGTGGATAACGAGACCCCGGTTACTGATTTGCCCGCGAGCCGGCCCGAACGGGGCCGGAAACGAAAAATCTTCAGCGATATTAACAAAAGCCTACCGCTGGTAACCTTTCGTTTACGGGCATCGTTAATCATAGGCGTGATGATTTAAGGCTCCGTAAATGCTGAGGCACGAAATGTGACCGCCCTGGCATTAACGAGTCGGAAGAGTCAGATAGTGGCATTTCCTCATGTTTCACATGAGATTAGCCGTTCTGGATTCACGTTTGAAATCAGGAGACTGGTAAAAATATTTAACAAACTCGATACACCTTGCCAGAGGGAATCAGAATTTGTTAACCATTTGGTGGCAGCCTCCAAATCAGGCAACGACTGGATCCGTATCGCGTAAGGGTGCCACGACGACCTTGGGCGGCGGAAAAGGGGAAGAATATGCGGGTTCTATTAATCGAAGACGATAGTGCAACGGCTCAGAGCATTGAGCTGATGCTCAAGTCCGAGAGTTTCAATGTCTACACCACCGACCTCGGTGAAGAAGGCGTCGATCTCGGCAAACTTTATGACTATGACATCATCCTTCTCGACCTCAACCTGCCGGATATGTCCGGCTATGAAGTCTTGAGAACGCTGCGCCTTTCCAAGGTGAAGACCCCGATCCTGATTCTCTCGGGCATGGCCGGCATCGAAGACAAGGTCCGCGGCCTGGGCTTCGGCGCCGACGACTACATGACCAAGCCCTTCCACAAGGATGAGCTGGTCGCCCGTATTCACGCCATCGTCCGTCGTTCCAAGGGTCATGCCCAGTCGGTCATCTCCACCGGCGAGCTGATCGTCAACCTGGATGCCAAGACGGTCGAAGTCGGCGGACAGCGCGTCCACCTGACCGGCAAGGAATACCAGATGCTCGAGCTGCTTTCGCTGCGCAAGGGCACGACGCTGACCAAGGAAATGTTCCTGAACCACCTTTATGGCGGCATGGACGAGCCGGAACTGAAGATCATCGACGTCTTCATCTGCAAGCTGCGCAAGAAGCTTGCAAACGCTGCCGGCGGCGCCAACTACATCGAGACCGTCTGGGGCCGCGGCTACGTGCTGCGCGAGCCGGATGGCGCCGAGTACGCCGAAACCGCCTGATACCCGCAAGGGCCTGCATGCCCCCGCATGATGCGGGCCCAGAGTGTTCACAAAACCCGCCACGAGCGGGTTTTGTCGCTTCTACAGCGCCGCGCGTCTTATCAGGCGCGCAAAGGTCGCTGTAGCAATTTAATTCACTGCATCTTTCCTTTAATCGGCTACGATTAAAGGAAAGATGCAAGTAGCCATATCTCACGCCGCTCCCCCTCAAAAGGCGCAGCCCCTTCGCGCGCATGAAGAACCAACGGCCGGCGGCAAACACGCAAAAGCCGCGGCAGTGGCCACGGCTTTCATCTCATCCGGAATATGTGCGCGTGAGTGCTCAGGCCGCCATCGACTGGCTTGCGAAAACACTGGTCAGGATCTTGCGGTCGAAAGGCTTCAGCAGGAAGTCGTCGGCGCCGGCCCGCTTGCCGGCCATCATCTTCTTCAGATCCGCCTCGACGACGCAGTAATAGATCCGCACCGAAGGGCCGTTCGGGAGCCGCCGGATGTTGCCGATGAGTTCGAGCGCGCCTTCCAGCCCGGCGTCGATGACCAGGATGTTCGGGAGTTCAGCTTCGCAGCGGACAAGCGCCTCGAGGCTGTTCGATGCCTCGTAAACCATGAAGCCCATGCCGGACAGGATACGTTTCCCAACTTTCCGGACGACATCCGAGCCGTCGGCAATCATCAAGCGCCGCATGTCCAACTCCCTTCGCAACTTACCTATACGCGTACTCGCAGGCTTGAAACAACTCTATACAAATTTGGGAAAGAATTCGTTACGGAGTTTGCTTAATAGCGCCTTTCTTCGCCGCATCAACCATCTGAAAACATTAAGTTTTCCAGAAATGGACGCAAGCAGAAAGAAACATGACGCACATGTGCGGCCCCACGCCGAAGCGCGGGACCGCACGTTTTAAGGACTTTGAATAGAATGATTGCAGGCGGGAAATGAAACCTCAGGCTGCAACGCGGGTGGTGAAGATGATCTCTTCACCGGTCGATGCAACCTCGATCGTCATGCCGGCTTCCTCGCCGAGCAGCACAGTGTAGTAAGGCTGGATCGAATGCGCGTCGACCGCTTCCTCCGGCGTACCGGACAGCAATTCCGTCAGCCTCGGCGGTACGCGCATCATGCGGCCCTTCGCGACCAGGGTGAAGACGGCGTCGAATTCCGGGTTCTCCAGCGTGACGTCGATCGAACCGCCGCGCGGGATCGCCCCATAGGCGATGAGGAAGAGGTTCAGGAGCAGCTTGACCCGGTTCTTGGCGATGATCGCGCGCGGGCCGTGCCAGTTGACCTCGGTCTTCTTTTCGGCAGCCGCGAAATCCTTGGCCGCCTTCTCCGCTTCACCGGTGTCGATCGAGGCACCGACCGAGCCGGATGCGCCGAATGCGAGGCGGGCGAATTTCAGGCGGACCGAGGCGTTGAGCGCGCTCGTCCGGATCAGGTCCATCGCATCGGCGTCGGCGCCGCCCTCATCCAGCAGTTCCAGGCCGTTGTTGATGGCACCGACCGGCGAGATGATGTCGTGGCAAACCCGGCTGCACAGAAGCGCGGCCAGATCGGGTCCCGTCAGTGTCAGGTTCGGATTCGTTGCCATCGTGTATCCTTGTTGGTTCCGCCGGCCCGCCGCTTGGGGGCACGCGCCATCGTGACGCCGGTAAAGCCTCACGCGAAAAGACGCAAGTCATGGGCTGCCCGGCGCAGCGTTCATCAGTGGATCATAATGACACCACATTTGGTAAACCGATTGTTAAGACCATCGGTTCAAATTGCATGGAAATGGTCCAGCCCCCTCACTGGTCGCACAGTGGTCTGACTGGCGGCCGCTGCAAACCCGCAAGCGAGCAATTTTCGCGCCTGACGGAGGAAACGATGCATCAGATCATGAAGGCAGCCACACAGGCCTGCCGTGTTGTCCTGGCCACGCTGTTCCTGGTCGCTGCTGCCCAAACGACGGCGCATGCCCAGTCTGCGAACAACAGCCAATACACGATGCAGGAAATCGTCGATGCCGGTCACGGTTTCTTCGGCGAAACTTCGGGCGGCTTGGCGAAGGTCGTCGAACGCGCCTTCGAGCGCTACGGCCTGCCGAACGGCTACATTCTCGGCCAGGAAGGCTCCGGCGCATTCATCGCCGGTCTCACCTATGGCGAAGGCGAACTCAACACCAAGAACGCCGGCCAGCACAGCGTCTTCTGGCAGGGTCCGTCACTCGGCATCGACTGGGGCGGCCAGGGCAGCCGCGCCATGATGCTCGTCTACAATCTGCCGAGCGTGCCGGCACTCTACAAGCGCTTCGGCGGCGTCTCCGGTTCGGCCTACGTCGTCGCTGGCGTCGGCATGACGGTGCTGACCGACGAACAGATCGTCGTCGTTCCGATCCGCACCGGCATCGGCGCGCGGCTCGGCGTCAATGTCGGCTACCTCAAGATGACCCAAACACCCACCTGGAACCCCTTCTGAGGTCAGCTGCATTATTCCTTAAATCGGCATCGATATAAGGGCAAAATTATGCAGCAGATCTAAAATGCTACAGCGACCTTCGCGCGTCTAAAGAGCGCGCGAAGGTCGCTGTAGTCGGGTCGGCGCAGGCAAAATCCCGCGCCGGAGACTTGCAGCGCACGAAACGTCATGTTTAGTGCAAGAATGCGGAATTAAGGAGTGCCTGCCGCACCGCGAGGTCCGGCAGCCACTCCGGTTCCGGTACAGTTTTGAAACGGCCAGCTCGTGATCCAATTCGCGCTTCTCTTTGCCCTGGGCTTTCTGACGGCGATCATCATCGGTCTGCTGGTCGCACCGGCGATCCACCGCCGCATCGTGCGCTTTGCCGAAGACCGACTGAAGGCGACCATGCCGCTCAGCCCGCAGGAGGTGCGCGCACAGAAGGACGCTGCCCGGGCCGCTTACGCCGCTGAAAACGCCCGCACGCAGCAAGCCCTGAAGCGCGAACGCGACAAGGGCGTGTCGCTGATGCTTGCCAACGAGAAGAGTTTGCACGAGGCGCGGCGCCTTGGCGGCGAGAATGCCGACCTGCATGCGCAGCTTGCCGACATGAACGTCGAAGCGGCGGACATGCGCTCTGCCATCCGGCAATTCGAGCAGCGCCTGGAACGGATGAAGGCAACGCTCGACAGCGTCGAGCGCGACAATGCCGGAAAATCCGACGAGATACAGAAGCTCGGCGTCCACCTCGCCCAGCATGCCGCCGAAATCGACAATCTCAGGATCACCCTGGTGGCGCGCGAGACCGAGGTCGAGCATCTGAAGAGCCGGATAGCCACGCTGCGCGACGAGCGCGAAGCCCTGCGTGGCGATCTCAAGGCCGAGACGACCCATGCCAAGGAAATGGAGATTCGCCTCTCTCGCGACGAAACGCGGCTACACCGGCTGGAAGACAAGCTGGCGCGCGAGATGGCAACCAGCGCCGACCGCGAAAGCGCACTCGAGCGGCGCGCGGGAGAAATCGAACGGTTGAAGACCAAGGTGAAGGATACCAATCAGGAAATGCGCGATGCAGCCAAGGCCCTGCGCGCCGCGGGCATCGCCTTCCCGCTGAGGAAGGAACGCCGGCCGGCCACCGAACAGGCTGCCAACGGTTCCGTATCCCCGCCCGATCAGCCGGCCAGCGAGATTGCTGGTTCTGCAGCCGCCGATGATCTGCGCAACCGCGCCACCGCGCTTTCGGAACGCCTGACCAATTCGAAATCCGCCGCCCATGACGACGCTCTGCGCGACGAGGTTGCGGCAATTGCCGCCGGCATGGTTGCGTTGACGGCGACGAACGAAGGCCCCTCCTCCCCCATCCTCAATCTGCTGGCAGGTGAAGAGCAAGAGCAAGGCGCAGCCAAGCGGGAGAGTTTGGCGAAGCGGGCGAAGGACATTCTGCCGCGCGAATAGAGCCGTTGGCCGGGCAGACCATTGACGCCTTTGGCGCACGCGCCGGTCACCAGGTCACGGGATCGAGCCATTTCCTGCTGTCACCGGAAAGCCTGGGAACCTTGAGTGTCAGATGCGGCCGTTGATCAGCGCCACCTGGTGCAGGGCAATGCCGGCCGCCGTCGAGACGTTGAGGCTATCGAGGCCCGGACGCTGGCGGATTCGCGCCGTGCGGATCGAGGTCAGCACGGATTGCGGCAACCCCTCCCCTTCGGTCCCCATGAGAAGTGCCGTACGCGCCGCCGGGGGGATCGCGCCAAGATCGGTTTCTCCGGCGGGAGAGAGCCCCCAGATCGCAAAGCCCGTCTGCTGCAGCCGCTCCAGCATCGCGGCCACCGAGCCTTCGCGCACAAAGGGCACCGTCAGCACCGAGCCGACGGAGACGCGGATCGCCTTGCGATACATCGGGTCGCAGCTCGTCTCGTCCATCAGCACGGCATCGACCCCGAAGGCCGCAGCGTTGCGGAAAAGCGCCCCCATGTTGTCGTGATTGGAGATGCCGCAGGCCGCCAGCACGAGGCTCGACGCCGGCAGCGACGCGATCAAGGCGTCGCGGCCGGGCGCGCCTTCGCGGCGACCGAGCGCAAGCACGCCCCGGTGCATGTTGAAGCCGGCGATCGCATCGAACACCTGCGCGTTCGCCACATAGACGGGCACCGTCGACGGAAATCGTTCGAGGATTTCCTGAACGCCGGCGAGACGGTTTTCGAGCAGCAGGATCGCCTCGGCGGCAAAGCCGCGCCCGCTTTGATGCGCAGCCGCCAGCATGCGCAGCACGACCGTGCCTTCGGCGATGAAGCGGCCCTGCCGTCCCGTCAGGTCGCGCTCCTTGATCGAAACGAAGCCGGCAATCCTGGGATCGGCGGCGTCGTCGATGCGCTGGACGGGCGGGAGGGCGCTCGCCATGCCGTCAGTTGGTCCTGACGGTGATGTCGGCGACGATGCGGCCGGCGCCGATATCGAACACGATGGCGCGCGGCTCCGATCCCGGCAGGTTGCCGTAGAAGAGCACCTGGGAGCCGGAGAGCGCCACGTTCGTGACGGTGAAGCCGGCGGGCAGTGCTGCGACCGCATTGACCGGCGCTTCGCTCGGAACGACGGCAGTGGCGGCCTGAACGGGCGCCTTCGCGTCCGTGCGCGTCAGCTTGTAGACAATCGTCCCAAGGACGGCCATAAGCATGACCAACATGACGCCGGCCGAGACGAGCTGAAGCTTCACCATCTTGCGGCGGACATTTTCCATGGCCGGATCTAGCGGCTTGTCTTCCTGGTCATCGGGCTCGATTGCGGTCATGGTTGGCCTTTTTTCGGATTTGAACGGAATGAACGACCCCTTTAAACAAGCGACGGCCAATAGGAAAGTCCTGACGGCGGGCGAGGATGCCGCGGGACGCCTGGATTCCTTCCTGACGGACGCACTTTCGGGTGAATTCTCCCGCAACCGGATCAAGGGCCTGATCGCACAGGGAGCGGTGTCGATCAACGGCAAGGCGGTGACCGAAGCGAAGAAGAAGGTCCATCCCGGCGATGTCTTCGAGATCGACCTGCCCGAACCGGAAGATCCGGAGCCGAAGGGCGAAGACATCCCGCTCGACGTGCTCTACGAAGACGACGACCTGATCGTGCTTTGCAAGCCAGCCGGCCTCGTCGTTCATCCCGGCGCCGGCAACTGGACCGGTACGCTGGTCAATGCGCTCATCCATCATTGCGGCAGCAGCCTGTCGGGCATCGGCGGCGTCAAGCGCCCGGGCATCGTCCATCGCCTCGACAAGGAGACGAGCGGCGTCATGGTTGTCGCCAAGAACGATGCCGCGCACCGCCACCTCTCGGAGCAGTTTGCCGACCACGGCCGCACCGGCCCGCTCGAACGCGCCTATCGGGCCGTCGTCTGGGGCCGTCCGCGGCAGCTGAAGGGAACGATCGACGCCCCACTCGGGCGTGCCGTCGACCGGACGAAACGCGCGGTCAAGCGCGAAGACAGCGACGACGCCCGCGAAGCCATCACCCACTACGAGGTCGTCGAGCGTTATCTCGAAAAGCCCGATGGCACCTGCCTGGCGTCGACGGTGGAATGCCACCTCGAAACGGGGCGCACGCACCAGATCCGCGTGCACATGGCCCATATCGGCCATCCGCTGATCGGCGATCCGGAATACGGCGCCGCCTTCCGCACCAAGGCGAACTTGTTGCCGGATGCGGCCAGGGTCGTCGTCAATCAATTTCACCGCCAGGCCCTGCACGCCTTCATGCTGCAGTTCGAACATCCGGCGACCGGCGAGACCATGCATTTCGAATCACCGGTGCCTGTCGACATGGAGCAACTGATCGAGGCCCTGCGGAGCGAAGAGTGATCGTGCCCTTGAATTCCGGTGTCGGGATTCCAATTTAAGGCTCAGTCTTTGTTCGTGACATTTCTGTCGCCCGGCGTCACAGATTGGTGAAACCGGACTCCTTGAATCATGCTTTCGCCGTACTTATTTTCTAGGCTCGTGGGGTCTTGACGAAGACCCACATGCCCGGCTTGCCGACCGGAGGCCGGAGACGACAAAGGGGGGTGCTTCATATGGCCCGAAACAATTTGCCGACCATTGCCGCTGGAGAAGGCGGCCTCAATCGCTATCTCGACGAAATCCGCAAGTTTCCGATGCTGGAACCGCAGGAAGAGTACATGCTCGCCAAGCGGTACCAGGAGCATGACGACCGCAAAGCAGCGCACAAGCTGGTCACCAGCCACCTTCGCCTCGTCGCCAAGATCGCGATGGGCTATCGCGGCTACGGCCTGCCGATCGGCGAAGTCGTATCCGAAGGCAATGTCGGCTTGATGCAGGCCGTCAAGAAGTTCGAACCCGATCGCGGCTTCCGCCTTGCCACCTACGCGATGTGGTGGATCAAGGCGGCGATCCAGGAATATATCCTGCGCTCGTGGTCGCTGGTGAAAATGGGCACGACCGCCAACCAGAAGCGGCTGTTCTTCAACCTGCGTCGCCTCAAGGGCAAGATCCAGGCGCTCGACGAGGGCGATCTGAAGCCCGAACAAGTCAAGGAAATCGCCACCACGCTCAAGGTGAGCGAGGATGAAGTGGTTTCGATGAACCGCCGCCTCTCCGGCGACGCTTCCCTCAACGCGCCCATCAAGGCGAGCGAAGGCGACTCCGGCCAGTGGCAGGATTGGCTTGTCGACGATCACGACAACCAGGAAGAAATCCTGATCGAACAGGACGAGCTTGAAAACCGCAGGGCGTTGCTCGCCAATGCGATGAAGGTGCTGAACGACCGCGAGCGCCGCATCTTCGAGGCGCGCCGCCTGACCGAAGAGCCGCTGACGCTCGAGGATCTTTCGGCCGAGTTCGACATCAGCCGCGAACGCGTGCGGCAGATCGAGGTCCGTGCCTTCGAGAAGGTCCAGGACGCCGTGCGCAAGGCCGCTCTCGAGCGCGCCAATGCATTGCGGGTCGTCGAGGGCGCATAACACCCTTCACGGTTTTCGGGCGCTAACGGCTGCCCGTCATCGATAAAAGCCAAATGAAAAACCCGGCGGATCGCTCCTGCCGGGTTTTTCTTTGTCCTGTCCGATCGCGCTTGCTTACTGGCTGTTGGTCGCCGCGTCCGTTGCCGGTGCGGCCGTCCAAGCGCGCATCGCCTGGTTGAAGGCGTCGGTTCCGCTCGGCCCCTTCTCCAGCGTCAGCAGTGCGCGGCGCCCGTTCCTGTAGGTCAGCGGAATGTCGATCCAGCTCCGGCTGCGCAGCAGTTCGGTGTTGTTGCCGATCGCGTCCTTCGAATCGTTGAGCGCGATCATATGGAAATCGTCGGTGATCTTGGCCGGAACCGCAATCAGCGCATCGCCGCGATCCTGCTCCGTACGCTTCATCGAAACGCGCTGAACGCTGTCGATCGCGCCGCCTTCGAAATTCGGCGGCAGCGAGAAGACGAATTCGACGACATGGCTGGCCGGCAAGGACTCGTCGGCGTTGCGCTTGATCGTCATCAACGCGGTCAGACCCCGGTCCGGAATGGTGATTTGCGCCTGGATGGCCGGTTCAGGCTTGGCGTCGCCACCAGGCGATTCTTCCTTTACCGACCACGCAACGGTTCCTGGAATGGCCGTCGGCGAAGACTGGCCGAGACGCTCTTCGTAGAGGAACATCTTCTCGCCATTGGCGATCGCAATCTCCGGCGTCGTCGGCTGACCACCGGTCTGCTGGCCCGCAGGCGGCGTGCCTGCAGCCTGTCCGGCCGTTCCACCCTGGGCAGTGGCCGTTTCGACGGGCTTGCTCGCCTCTGTCTGCTGTGCCACGGACTTGCCTTCCTGCGCGGCGCTCTCGCCGCTTGCGGTGGCAGGTCCATTGTCGACTTCCGAGCCATCACCAAGAAGGCGTTGGGTGAACTTGGTCGAGCTGTTGTCCGGGACCGCCGTGTCGTCGTGCTGTGCCGGTTCCTGCTGCGTCGATTCTCCCTGGGTTTCCGCCGGCGGAGCGCCCTCTTGTGCCGGCGATCCACCGATGTTTGAAACGGCCGAGGTGACCGATGCCACGATGCCCGAAAGCCAGGCATTGCCGGCTTCCCGGTTCTGCCAGTAGGCGAAGCCGCCGCCGCCAAGCGCCAGCAAGGTGACTGCAGCGATGGCGAGGCGCTTGATGCTGAAGCGCGATGGCTTCGGAGTGGCCCGGTAAGATGCCGGCCGCGATGCCGCGGGCGCCAGTGCCTCGGCGCCACGTTCCGGCTCACGCGCAGCCGTCGATGCTGCTGCACCCGCCGTCGCCGCAGCTGTGGCACCTTCGAAACCGAGCAGGTCGTCGATGTGATCCCAAGCTGTGCCTGCACGATCTTGCTGGCTCTGAGGGGTATCGGTCGAGGCCGTCTGTCCGGTCTTCTCGACCGGCCAGGACCAATCGGCAATCTCCGGCTCCGCGCTCTTTTCGGTTCGCCGTTCCTCCAAAGGCGCAAAGGGGTCACTATCGTCGAACGACCAGTTGCGCGCGGAATCAGTCTTGGGGAGCTCTGCTTCGGCCCTCGGGGTCTCCGCCGGCGCATGCTGCTGCAGCTCTTCCACCGGATGCATGCCAAGAAGCTCGGGGGTATGGACCGGCTCTTCTTCGCCGACCTGCTGGTCCGTGGGAGCAGCGTGCGTTGCTACTGGAGAGGCGGATTCCCATTCCGGCAGATCCCACTCCGAGACAGCCGACTTTTCTTCGGCGGCCACCGCCGGAGCAGCATCCCATGTCGGTTCTTCGACAGACCGGGGTTCTTCGTCTATCGACGGAGGAACGACCGGTTCTTCATAGGTCTCGACCGGAGCGGGCTCCGAATATTCCGCAGCCTCGTAAACCGGGGCATCCGCCTGCGGCTCTTCGACGACGGGGGCGCTCGGCTCCTCTACCGGAGCCTCGGTCGCTTCGACATGTTCGGCAACCGGCTCTTCCGCAACCGGCTCTGCCGGCGCTACCTCTGCGGCTTCGACGTAGTGTTCGGCGGGCTGCGCCGGCTCCTCGTAAACCTCGGCGTCGTGGTCGAGTGCCGCAATGCTTTCGGCCTCCGGAGCCGCTTCCTCGGCAACCGCAACCGGCTGGCTTTCACCAACCGGCTCGGGCTGCGCTTCGGGCTCCGAAACGACGTCCTCGATCGGCGGCTCGGCGGCTACGGCTTCGGTCGCTTCCTCCACCACCTCCGTCTCTTCGAGCGCGGGCAAGGCTTCGGCGTATTCGCTGTCAACCTCGACGATGGCGTTTTCGAGTTTCGCCAACTGGCGATTGATCATGTCGTCCGACGGACGCGGGTTCATGTTTTCGAGTTGGCGGCGCACGGCCGCGCGCGCCTTCTCGTATACCCTGTCCCGCATTTCAGGTGTGTTTTCCGACAGGCCGTCTACGGTCCTGCGAATAACTGCAACAAAATCCGCCATTAGTACTTTCTCATACGCCCAGGTATGTCTTTGCGATCGCGACGCAATGTCATTTCGCCGACACTAGTCCTCAAAGGGGTCCGTCACAAGTATTGTGTCGTCCCGCTCGGGGCTGGTCGAAAGAAGAGCAACCGGCGCACCGATCAGTTCTTCCACCTGGCGAACGTATTTGATCGCTTGCGCCGGAAGCTCCGCCCAGCTGCGTGCGCCGACCGTCGATTCCTTCCAGCCTTCGAGTGTAATATAGACTGGCTTTGCCGAAGCTTGCTGCGCTTGGCTTGCCGGCAGATGGTCGATCTGCTGTCCGTCCAGAGTATAACCGACGCAGATCTTCAGTTCGTCGAGACCATCGAGCACGTCGAGCTTGGTGAGCGCGATGCCGGTGATGCCATTGGCGGCAACGGACTGGCGCACCAGCGCCGCGTCGAACCAGCCGCAGCGGCGCTTGCGGCCCGTGACCGTGCCGAACTCATGGCCCTTTTCGCCGAGGAACTGGCCGATTTCATCGGTGAGTTCGGTCGGGAACGGGCCCTCACCGACGCGCGTCGTATAGGCCTTGGTGATGCCGAGGATATAGCCGAGAGAACCCGGGCCCATGCCCGAGCCGGCAGCAGCCTGGCCGGCAACCGTGTTCGACGAGGTGACGAACGGATAGGTGCCGTGGTCGATGTCGAGCAGCGTGCCCTGCGCGCCTTCGAACAGGATTCGCGCGCCCTTGCGGCGGGCCTTGTCGAGCAGCACCCAGACGGTGTCCATGAACGGCAGCACCTTGGCGGCAACAGAAGAAAGCTCCTGCATGATCGCCTCGTGGCTGATCTCCGCTTCACCGAGACCACGGCGCAGCGCGTTGTGGTGGGTCAGCAGGCGATCGACCTTGGCCGGCAACGTATCGAGATCGGCGAGGTCCATCACACGGATGGCGCGACGGCCGACCTTGTCTTCGTAGGCCGGGCCAATGCCGCGGCGCGTGGTGCCGATCTTCGTGCCGCTATTGGAGGCCGCATCTTCGCGGATGCCATCGAGCTCGCGGTGCAGCGACAGGATCAGCGTGGCATTGTCGGCGATGCGCAGATTGTCTGGCGTGATCGCAATGCCCTGCTTGCCGAGCTTGTCGATTTCGGCGATCAGCGCGTGCGGGTCGATGACGACGCCATTGCCGATGACGGCAAGCTTGCCGGGACGCACGACGCCGGAAGGCAGGAGCGACAGCTTGTAGCTGACGCCGTCGATTACCAGCGTATGGCCGGCATTGTGACCGCCCTGAAAGCGCACGACGATATCCGCGCGCTCGGAGAGCCAATCCACAATCTTGCCTTTGCCTTCGTCACCCCATTGGGAGCCGACCACTACGACATTCGTCATAATTCTCTTCCTGTGCAGGCGCGCAAACGAAGCTGCGCTGTTCTCAAACCCGCGCATCTATACTGTGTTGTCATCTGGAAAGCGACCCCGTTATATCCGGCGTTCCGCCCTTTTTGCATGACAAGGGCGGGATTTAGCGCCTATATCTTCGTCTCTCCCGCCATCGCGGCAACAGGTCGCCCATCCCCGCACAGGTCTGAGCATCGTGAATTCCAGGGCCTACTTCTATCTCTGCGTCACCGCACTCTTTTGGGGCGGCAATTCCGTCGCCGGCAAGATGGCGGTCGGACACGTAAGCCCGATGATGCTGACGACCTTGCGCTGGGTCTTCGCGCTGGTCGTCATCCTGGCGCTGATGACGCCGCAGATCCGACGCGACTGGGACAAGATCCGCAAGCACTGGCTGCAGCTTCTCGCCTATGGCGCGATCGGTTTCACCACCTTCAACGCGCTGCTCTATTCGGCGCTGAAATATACGAGTGCCATCAACGCCGTTATTCTCCAGGCCGGCATTCCGATGTTGATCTTCCTGTTCAACTTCGTGCTGTTTCGCACGCGGGCGTCGATCGCCCAGGTGATCGGCTTTACCGTCACCCTGATCGGCGTATTGGTGACTGCAGCCCATGGCGACATTTCGAGCCTGTTGACGCTCGAGTTCAATTTCGGCGACGCGTTGATGATCATCGCCTGCGTCGTCTATGCCGGCTATACCGTCGCACTGCGCTACAAGCCGACGATGCACTGGCAAAGCTTCATCGCGGCGCCTGCCTTCGGCGCGCTTCTAAGCGCCCTGCCGCTGCTCTTCTGGGAAATCGGCACCGGCACGGCGATCGCGCCGGATCCCACCGGCTGGATCATCGTTCTCTATGCGGCGATCTTCCCCTCGCTGATGTCGCAGGTGCTCTATGTCCGCGGCGTCGAGATGATCGGCGCCAACCGCGCCGGCCTTTTCATCAATGCCATTCCGGTCTTCGGGACGCTCCTTTCGGTGCTCCTGATCGGCGAGACCTTCCATCTCTTCCATCTCGTCGCGCTCCTGCTGGTGCTTGGCGGCATCGCGATCGCCGAAAGGGGCCGTCCGCGCTGACGACCCCTCGCGTCTGCCGAAAAGGCGTCGCGCAATGATATCTCTTTTCATTGAAGGCTCGCTGGGGAGGCTTGGCGCCACCCAAAACCTCGCTCATTCCTGTGCTCGTCACAGGAATCTCTAGCAGTTCCGCTGGACCTGCGGCATCAGCCCAAGTCCTTGGACCCGACGGACGTCGGGTTGCTGGATTCCCGCCACAAGGGCGAGGATGAGGGGGAACGGGACACCCCTCGCGGCAGAAAGCCATCTTTAGGGTTTGTCAGCAGCCTGAATGGTGCCGTTTCCGGCGCCATTTTCATTTATCAGGCAAGAAGCCGCTCCATATAGAGCGCTTCCTCGCCGTAGCTTGAGAGCTTCAGTGCCAGCCGCTCGTCCATCCGGACTTCAAAACCCTGCCTCTCCCAGAAACTGCGGGATCCGTTGACGGAGACGAGCGACATCGACCGCAACGCTTCCGTTCTGGCGGCATCCTCCAGAACAGGAAGAATTCCGCCGCCCGCTCCGGAACCACGCATCTCGGGCAGAAGGGCGAGATCGTGGATGTACCAGGTGTCGGCGGCATCAGGAATTTCGCCAAGCATGCTGTTCAGCGACGGCGGCGCGCCACGAAGCCAAGGATGGCTCAACACGTAGCCACGCGACTGCCCGGCCGCGTCCAGCATGAAGCACCCGGCAGGGCTCAAGGCGATGCGGTCAGCAAGTACGGCATCGTCCTCGGGAAAGGCCTGGTGAACCACAAGCTGGATCTCCGATACGGAGGCGAGATCGGGCAGGCTTGCCTCGCGCCAGCGGAATGTCATTTCGGTCATTTCTCGTCACATGCGTTCGAAACAGGAAAACGCACCGGCGGCCACCGGTGCGTCTTCGATATGTCCCGTGATTGGGTCGGCACAGCGGCGGATCACACCGCCGCTTGCAGTGCCGGCGTCAATCGATGTTGAAGACCAGCGGCTTTGCCTGGCGAATAGCCTGATTGGCCCGCAGCTTGTCAAGAACAGCCTCGGAAACCGCGCCGTCAACGTAAAGCAGCGCAATCGCGTCGCCGCCTTCCTTCTCGCGGCCGAGCTGGAAGTTGGCGATGTTGACGCCGGCGTCACCGAGCGTCATGCCGATGAAGCCGATCATGCCGGGAACGTCGGTGTTGGTGATGTAGACCATGTGGCTGCCGACATCCGCATCAAGGTTGATGCCCTTGATCTGGATGAAGCGCGGCTTGCCGTCCGAAAACACCGTGCCGGCCACCGAGCGCGTCTGGTTGGCGGTTTTCACCGTCAGCTTGATGTAGCCGTCGAAGACGCCGGTCTTGTCGCGCTTGACCTCGGAGAGGATGATGCCCTTTTCCTTGATCATCACCGGCGCCGAAACCATGTTGACGTCGGCGACCTGCGGCCGGATCAGACCGGCGAGAACCGCGCTTGTCAGCGCCTTGGTGTTCATGCCGGCGGTCGAGCCGTCATAGAGGATCTCGATTTCCTTGATCGCGCTTTCGGTCACCTGGCCGACAAAGGCGCCGAGAACGTCGGCAAGCCGGATGAACGGCTTCAGGATCGGCGCTTCCTCAGCAGTGATCGACGGCATGTTGATGGCGTTGGAGACGGCACCCTTGACCAGGTAGTCCGACATCTGCTCGGCCACTTGCAGCGCGACGTTCTCCTGGGCTTCCGTGGTCGACGCGCCGAGATGCGGCGTGCAGACGACATTCGGCAGGCCGAAGAGCGGGCTTTCGGTGGCGGGCTCGACCTCGAAGACGTCGAAGCCGGCGCCGGCAACATGGCCGGACTTGATCGCTTCGGCGAGCGCTTTCTCGTCGACGAGGCCGCCACGAGCGCAGTTGACGATGCGCACGCCCGGCTTCGTCTTGGCCAGCGCTTCGGCACTCAGGATGTTGCGGGTCTTGTCGGTCAGCGGCACGTGCAGGGTGATGAAGTCGGCCTGCGCGAGCAGTTCGTCGAGTTCGACCTTGGTGACGCCCATTTCCTCGGCGCGCTCCTTGGAGAGGAACGGGTCGTAGGCGAGAACGTGCATCTTCAGGCCGATGGCGCGCGAGCAGACGATCGAGCCGATGTTGCCGGCACCGATGACGCCGAGCGTCTTGCCGGTGATCTCGACACCCATGAAGCGCGACTTCTCCCACTTGCCGGCCTGCGTCGAGTTATCGGCGGCCGGAAGCTGGCGGGCAACGGCGAAGAGCAGCGCGATCGCGTGTTCGGCGGTCGTGATCGAGTTGCCGAAGGGCGTGTTCATCACGATGATACCGCGGCGCGACGCAGCCGGGATATCGACATTGTCGACGCCGATGCCGGCGCGGCCGATGACCTTGAGATTGGTCGCAGCTGCAATCAGCTTTTCCGTCGCCTTGGTGGCCGAGCGGATGGCAAGGCCGTCATAGTTGCCGATGATCTCGGCGAGCTTGTCCTTGTCCTTGCCGAGCTTCGGCTGGAAATCGACTTCGACGCCGCGGTCGCGGAAGATCTGGACGGCGGTTTCCGACAGTTCGTCGGATACGAGAACGCGAGGTGCCATGAGAGGCCTCCTTAAAGATCAGGTCTGAATGGGAATGCGGTTAGCCAAGCCTCGCTCCCATGGGGAGCGAAGCGGATCACTCAAATCGGTGTGAGATGCGGGCGAAGTCCATTGTTCCTCACCCCTTGTCTGATCAGGCCGCGGCCTGCGTCAGCGTTGCCTTCTGGGTCTCGAAGGCCCAGGTCAGCCACGGCATCAGCGCCTTCATGTCGGCGGTCTCGATCGTGGCGCCGGCCCAGATGCGAAGACCCGATGGTGCATCGCGGTAGTGGCCGATGTCGAAGGCAACGCCTTCCTTTTCGAGAAGCGCAACCACGCCCTTGGCGAAGGCCGCCTGTCCGTCGGCGTCGAGCGCCAGGACGTCCCTGTCGACGATCTTCAGGCAGACCGAGGTGTTGGAGCGGGTCTCGTCCTTGACCGCCAGGTTGGCAATCCAGTCATTGGCGGCGACGAAATCGAAGATCGCCTGCGCATTGGCGTCGGCACGGGCCATCAGGCCCTTGAGCCCGCCGACCTGCTGCGCCCAGAGGAGCGCATCGATATAGTCCTCGACGCAGAGCATCGACGGCGTGTTGATCGTCTCGCCGGTAAAGATGCCCTCGATCAGCTTGCCCCCCGAGGTCATGCGGAAGATCTTCGGCAGCGGCCAGGCCGGAACGTAGGTCAAGAGACGCTCGACCGCACGCGGCGACAGGATGATGACGCCATGGGCGCCCTCGCCGCCAAGAACCTTCTGCCAGGAGAAGGTGACGACGTCGAGCTTGGCGAAATCGAGGTTCTGCGCAAAGGCGGCAGAGGTCGCGTCGCAGATGGTCAGGCCCTTGCGGTCGGCCGGGATGAAGTCGGCGTTCGGCACCCGTACGCCGGAGGTCGTGCCGTTCCAGGTGAAGACGACGTCACGGTCGAAATCGACCTTGGCAAGATCAGGCAGTTCGCCGTAGCCGGCTTCGAACTTGCGCACGTCGGCAAGCTTCAGCTGCTTGACCACATCGGTCACCCAGCCGGCGCCAAAGCTTTCCCAGGCGACCATGTCGACGCCACGCTGACCGAGCAGCGACCACAGCGCCATTTCGACGGCGCCGGTATCGGAAGCGGGCACGATACCGATGCGATAATCGGCCGGCACTTCAAGAATGTCACGGGTAAGATCGATGGCCTGCTTCAGCTTCGTCTTGCCGATCTTGGCGCGGTGCGAACGACCGAGCGGAGCATCGGAGAGAGCGTCGAGCGTCCAACCGGGGCGCTTCGAGCAAGGACCAGAAGAGAAATGGGTATTGTTCGGACGGAGGTCCGGCTGTGCAGGCTTTGCCATGTGCTATCCTTCCAGATAGATAGCCCTTCGTTGGGGAAGGGTGTCCCGCCGTCGTCGATATTGTGGACGGGACCGGAAGTCAAGCGCTTTGTCGCAATCGAGAAAATTTATGGCGCCGCGGGCAATATCTGCAAAAGCAGAACGATGCCTGCCGACTGATTGTTGCCGGCTGGCACTTTCGTCCTGGCAATAGGCTGAGGCGATCGGCGGAACGATATGACCCGGTTGTCGCCGAAACTGTGGCGCTTCAAGGCATTAGAAGGAGAAGCGCAGGCCTGCGCGGATCTCGTGACGGGACAGTCCGTCGTCGAAGCCCTTGTCGCCGGCAGCCCCCACCAGCGCCTCGGCGCCGAAGCCGAACATCTCGCCATCGGCGATATGGGAATAGCGATAGCCGACATCGAGCTTCAGCTGCTCGCTAAGGTCATAGGAGATGCCCGCCATCAGCGCATAGGTGAAACGCCAGCTGTCGCGCCCCTCATAGGAGGTCGAGGTGGGCGAACCGCCACAAGCACCGCCGCCGGCCACGCAAGTGGCGCGTTCGATTGCCGTGTCCCAGTTGAGGCGCGTCGCGCCGATGCCGCCGCCGACATAGGGCGTGAAGCCGGCAAGCGTACCGAAATCCACATAGGCGTTCGCCATCAGTCCAAGGGCCGAGTAATCGGCTCCGGTCGAGAAGGCGCAGGACGTGCCCGCCCCTTGCCCGACGCAAGGACTAGCAGACGAGGACGACCCGCTGAACCGACCCTCAAAGTAGTCGGCCGTCAGATCGGCGCGGAATGTATCGGTAAACTGATAACCGACGCCGAGCGAACCGGAGAAGGGCTTGTCAAAGCGGGCATTGTCGAAGGGAACGCTGTCATAGGTCAGCGTTCCCGCATCAAAGGTCCGGTAATAGGGATCGCCCTCACCGCGCCAAGGCGCATAACCGATATCGCCGCGCAAATAGATCGCGCTTGTGCCGACAGTTTCTTTCTCGATGGTGATCTCCGGGGCATTCAGGAGATCCTCGTCGGCCGCCAGCGCGGCGCCAGAGAGAAGCAGGCCGGCACCAAAAGCGGCTCCGCAGAACCCGTTTCGCCAATCCATGCCATGCCCTTTCACCGCTGCTATCCGTGCGGGATGGAGCCATGCCGTCGCCGCTTCGTTCAGCGTTAACTATTGCAGTGACTGGTTAACCCACGGTTAACCATGCCTGTTAGCAAACGGGCAAAGATTGGCGGCAACAAAAAAGGCCACCCCTAGGTGGCCTTGGTACGTGTCGGATACTTTCCGATTACTTGTAGACGATCGGCGGCGGTTCGTAAGGAACTTCGCAGACATTGCCGAAGGAGTAACGAAGACCGGCGCGCGCTTCATGGATGTAGAAGCCATCGTCGAAGCCCGGTCCGCCACCGTTGGCGTAGCCGAACATGTCGCCATCATCGACCTGGCGGAAGCGATAGCCGATGTCGGCCTTCAAGTTGCAGGTCAGGTCGATCGCGGTGCCGGCCATCAGGGCGTAGGTGAAGCGCCAGCTGTCTTTGCCGCCATGATTGGTCGTCGGGTCGCATCTGGTGGGGTCGCCATCTACGCAGCTCGTATTGCGCAGTCCGTCCCAGCTCACACGCGTCGCACCGACACCGGCGCCGACGTAAGGGGTGAAAGCGCCGTACGTGCCGATGTCCACATAGGCGTTGGCCATGAGGCTCCAGGCGGAAACCGAGCTTATGTCACGCGAAACGCAAGGCTCGCCCGGGAAGAGCCCGCAACCGCCGCTGGTCGAGCCGGCAAAGTCGCCGTTGCCCCAGTAGTCGGCCGTGATGTCGGCGCGCAGGTAATTGTTGAACTGGTAACCGACACCGCCGCCAATGACCCAGGAATCATCGATATCAGCGGAATCGAAATCCGCGATCGAGCCGCTCGGCCCACCCTGGTAAAAATTCGCGCCCCGCAGATGGTTCCAGGCGTAACCGACGTCGCCGCGCAGGTACCAGCCGCTGGTCTGGATGACCTCGACGGGCTGCTCCGGCACCGGCTCCATAGGCGGTTGGTAGACATCCGCAGCAAAAGCTGCCGTGCCGCTGAGCAACATAGCAACAACGCCACTCAAAATTCTCTTCATGGCCCACTCCAATACATTCCGTTGCTTGGTTCACCATGAAACCGGTGCCCAAATCCCGATGTTGGCTATGGATAATGGGGAGGAAAGGTTAAGTTCCGATTAACTACAAACGTTTACCGAGATTGTTAAGAAAGCAGCCTATTCTTGCGGTTGTTGTGCCGCTTTACTGCCGGCGATACTGTTCCCTTAAGGTGCAGCTAAATAATCGTCAGGACAACGCGCTCTCAAAGCCAGCAACGCTTTCAGATCGGAATTCCAATGATGGAACGACCTCGCCCCGGGCACCGCTTTCAAGCCACGGGAGGATAAAAAAAGAGGCCGATGCGTCGCACCGGCCCTGGAGGGAAGTCAGTCGCTGAATGTCTCAGGCGGCGTTGCGAACGCTGCCGATGACGTTGACCAGTTCGTCGACGATGCGCTCGACCTGGCCACGATCGTCGCCTTCCGCCATCACGCGAATGAGGGGCTCGGTGCCGGAAGGCCGGATCAGCAGGCGGCCGGACTTGGCGAGCTCCGCTTCGGCATCGGCGATCGCCTGGCGCACAGTGGCGTCTTCGAGCGGCTTGCCGGCGGAAACACGAACGTTCTTCAGCACCTGCGGCACCGGCTCGAAGCGGTGGCACACCTCGCTCACCGTCTTGCCCTGGCGCTTGATCACCGCGAGGATCTGCAGAGCAGCAACAAGACCATCACCCGTCGTGCCGAAATCGGAGAGTACGATATGGCCGGACTGTTCGCCGCCGACGTTCAGTCCGTCCTGGCGCATCTGCTCGACGACATAGCGGTCGCCGACCTTCGTGCGTCGCAGATCGATACCGCGTCCCTTAAGATAGCGCTCGAGGCCAAGGTTCGACATGACGGTGGCCGCAACAGCACCCCCGCGCAGCATGCCGTCTTCGGCCCAGCTATCGGCGATCACAGCCATCAGCTGGTCGCCATCGATGACAGTGCCGTTCTCATCGACGATCAGCACACGGTCGGCATCGCCATCAAGCGCGATGCCGATGTCGGCGCGCACTTCGTGGACCTTTTTCGACAGCGTGGCGGGATGGGTGGAGCCGCAATCGAGGTTGATGTTGAGGCCGTTCGGTTCGGTGCCGATGGTGACGACTTCCGCGCCAAGCTCCCAAAGCGCCGTCGGCGCTACCTTGTAGGCGGCACCATTGGCGCAATCGACGGCGATCCTGAGACCTTGAAGCGTGACGTCGCGTGGCAGCGTGCGCTTTGCGTGTTCCAGATAGCGATAGATGTCGCCATCGACGCGCTTCGCGCGACCGATGTCTTCCGACTTCGCCAGCTGCCCCGAGAGATCCTGGTCGAGCAACGCCTCGATCTTCGCCTCGATATCGTCGGAAAGCTTGTAGCCGTCTGGGCCGAAAAGCTTGATGCCGTTGTCCTGGAAGGGATTGTGCGAGGCAGAGATCATCACGCCGATATCGGCGCGCAGCGAGCGGGTAAGCATGGCGACGCCCGGCGTCGGGATCGGCCCGAGCAGGAAAACGTCAAGACCAGCGGCCGTGAAGCCCGCCACCATGGCGTTCTCGAGCATATAGCCCGAAAGCCGCGTATCCTTGCCGATCACCACACGGTGGCGATGAGCGCCGTTGCGAAAGATCGTACCGACCGCAATGCCGACCCGCATCGCCAGATCCGGTGTCATCGGAAACAAGTTGGACTGGCCGCGGATACCGTCGGTGCCGAAATACTTTCGCTTCATAAGAACTCCATCGTTCTGCCGGGTCAGGGCTGGCTTGGCCACCTCCGCCTGTCTGCGTTTTCCGCGACTGGGTTTCATTGACCGGACCTCATTCATACTTCTTGGATGCCGTCTGCTTGGCGATCAGCATTCCGTTCAAGGACAGCCATCGCAAACACGTCATGTCTTCTTTGACACAAAAGCGCAGCAAACGGCAGCGAGCCTGACATCAGAAATCGTTACATCCCGTTACCAAATGCCAGAGGCCGCGTGGCAACGAAAAGCCGCCACTCCACTTGAGGAGCGGCGGCTCGGATATACTGCCAACTGTGGCAATTATTGCGGCTGCGGCTCGAACCCACCTTCGGATTCTTCGCCCTTGCCCGCCGGACCTTCCTTCTTGGAACCTGCCGAAGGAACGGCCGAGCCGCGATGCGGCGGCGTGTCGTCGCCAAGGTCGCGCGCCGGCTTTTCGCCGCGGATCAGCGCCTTGATCTCTTCGCCCGTCAAGGTTTCGTATTCCAGCAGCCCTTCCGCCAGCGCCACGAATTCGTGGTTCTTGTCGGTGAGGATTTTGCGGGCGGTCTCGTAGGCCTCATCGATCAGACGACGGATTTCGTTGTCGATCTTCTGCGCGGTCGCCTCAGAAACGTTCTTCTGCTGCGCAACGGAGTGGCCAAGGAAGACTTCCTGCTGGTTCTCACCATAGGAAACCTGGCCGAGCTGGTCGGAGAAGCCCCACTGCGTCACCATCGCACGGGCAAGCTTGGTTGCCTGCTCGATATCCGACGATGCGCCCGAGGTGATGTTCTCCTTGCCGAAGGTCAGTTCCTCAGCAACGCGTCCGCCCATCATGATGGCAAGGCGCGAGACCATCCACTTGTAGCTCATCGAATAGCGGTCGCCTTCCGGCAGCTGCATGACCATGCCAAGCGCCCGTCCACGCGGAATGATCGTCGCCTTGTGCAGCGGATCGGCCGAGGGAACGTTGAGCGCCAGGATCGCGTGACCGGCTTCGTGATAGGCGGTCAGCTTCTTCTCGGCTTCGGTCATGGCCGACGAGCGACGCTCCGCACCCATCATGATCTTGTCCTTGGCATCCTCGAATTCGAGCATGGTGACAAGACGCTTGTTTCGGCGGGCGGCCATCAGCGCCGCCTCGTTGACGAGGTTCATGAGGTCAGCACCGGAGAAGCCGGGCGTACCGCGTGCAAGCACCTTGAGGTCGACGTTCGGCGCCAGCGGCACGTTGCGCACATGCACCTTGAGGATGCGTTCGCGGCCGTTGATATCCGGGTTCGGCACGACGACCTGGCGGTCGAAACGGCCCGGACGCAGCAGTGCCGGATCGAGAACATCAGGACGGTTGGTCGCCGCGATCAGGATGATGCCTTCGTTTGCCTCGAAGCCGTCCATTTCGACCAGCAACTGGTTGAGCGTCTGTTCGCGCTCGTCATTGCCGCCGCCGAGACCGGCGCCACGATGGCGACCGACAGCGTCGATTTCGTCGATGAAGATGATGCAGGGCGCATTCTTCTTTGCCTGCTCGAACATGTCGCGCACACGGCTGGCGCCGACGCCGACGAACATTTCGACGAAGTCGGAACCGGAGATCGTGAAGAACGGCACGTTGGCTTCGCCTGCGACGGAGCGGGCAAGCAGCGTCTTACCGGTACCGGGAGGGCCGACGAGCAGCACGCCGCGCGGAATGCGTCCGCCGAGGCGCTGGAACTTCTGCGGATCGCGCAGGAATTCGACGATTTCTTCCAGATCCTGCTTGGCTTCGTCTACGCCGGCAACGTCGTCAAAGGTGACGCGGCCATGCGCTTCGGTCAGAAGCTTGGCCTTGGACTTGCCAAAGCCCATGGCGCCGCGCGACCCGCCCTGCATCTGGCGCATGAAGAACAGCCAGACGCCGAGGATCAGAAGCATCGGAAGAAGCGTGCCGATGTAGCTCAGGAAGCCGGACGAGCCGTCGGTTTCCGGGCGAACCGTGACCGTCACGTCCTTGGCTTCGAGGCGCTCGGTCAGCGCCGTATCGACTGAAGGCGCGTAGGTCTGGAACGTTGCGCCGCTTTCGGAATAGCTGCCGATCACTTTCGAGCCGGTGATCACGACTTCTTTGACGCGGCTCGCATCCACGTCCTTGAGGAATTGCGAGAACGGAATCTCGCGCGAGCCGGTGCGCTCCGTCGGCTGCTGGAACATGCTGAACAACGCGATCAGCAGAAGCGCTATGATTGCCCAAAGGGCAAGATTACGAAAATTAGGGTTCATCGAACTCCCCGGAACCTGTCACGGCCCGCGCATTTCGCCGGGCCGCTGTCTTGCTCCCTAACATAGGGTTCTGGCGACGCATTGCCAAGGCAAACCGGCTTCTACCGTTCCATTTCTGTCAATAGATCGTGAACCGGTGGCGGAAGATAACGCTCTCGTCCGAACAATCCCGCGATCCTGTCCGCCATGATCCTGTCGAAACTCGGCAAAAAGGTGTCGTAGAGGCCGATCCTCGGCTCGATTGTGGCAGATGCGACATTTTTGACGTCGTCGGACACGATGCGGGGCGCCGACAACGACACACGACCGGCAACGCCCGGTGGCAGGCCTGCGGCAATAAGTCTCTGCTGTTGTGGTCCGCGACCGCCTTCCACGGTCAGCGCAAGAGGACCGTCGCCAGCATTGCGGATCAGAAAGCGGTCATCCCAGACGCCGGTTTGCCCAGCCTGCACCGTCAGATCCTCGATACCGCGCGCCTCGCGATAGAGATAGAGCCCAGTCGAGCGCCGGTCGAAGACGACGCGTCCCGCGGTCAGCCGCCCCGGTGTCCCTTGCTCCAGGAAATTTACCAGCCGTTCCACCGTCTCGGCCGCAGGCAGATGTGCACGGCCGCCGAGGACGGTCGCCAGCGCAAGCAGCGCCCGTTGCCAATCGATGTCGCGGCATTGGCCGGCCATCGAAGAAGGGATTTCCGCGACCAACCCCGCATGCACCCGCACGTGCCGTTCGAGCAGGGCGGCGGCAGCTGCCGACGATCGCGCCCGGGACCGGGCGTCCCAGGCGCCGGCACCGGTCTCCAGCGAAGATGCCAACGCGGTCCGCGCACGTACCCGCTCGAAGCGCGTGTTCAGGTTGCTCGGATCATCGAACCAGCCGACTTTGCGGTCGGTGAGAAAGGCGCGAATGGCTGTGCGGTCGAGCGTGAGGAACGGTCGCAGCACCCAGATGCGCCGGTCATAGAGCGTGGCCTCCGCCATGCCCGCGGCACCGGGTCCCTCCCCGCGCTGTGCGCGCATCAGGATCGTCTCTCGCTGGTCGTCGAGCGTGTGACCGGTGACGATTGAGGACGTTTCGAAGCACTGCGCAGCGTCGGCCAGCAATGCATAGCGCGCCTCGCGCGCCGCCGCCTGAATGCCGGTACTGGGCTTCGGCCCGTCCCATCGGGTGATGATATGCGGTACGCCCAGGCTCTCGCAAAAGGCCGCGACACCGCGCGCCTCATCGGCCGATTCCGGCCGCAGCGCATGATCGACCGTGCAGGCGGCCAGGAAAAACTGTGTGGGCTTGGTTGCCTCGATCGCCTCGTTGAGAGCGAGAAGCAGTCCTTTCGAGTCGCTGCCGCCGGAGACGGCCACGAGAATACGTGCTGGTCTATCGAAGGAGGCAAAAAATCGTTTTGCCGTTTCGACAACGGCCAGTGGCGGGTGGGCCTCAGCAGCCAAAACGGCTCTGCTCGCTCGTCACCTTTGCCTTTACCGCCGGCGAAGCCTTCGGGTAGCGCTTGTTGACCTCGCGCAGCGTCGCGCAGGCCGTTTCCTTGTTGTCGAGCGCACCGAGCGACATGCCGAGCTTCAGCAGCATCTCCGGCGCCTTCGGCGACTTGCCGTGGGCCTGGTGCGCGTTCAGGAAGGTCTTGGCCGCGTCACTGTATTTGCCCTGCGAATATTGCGCCTCGCCCAGCCAGAAGCTGGCATCGGCCGCCTTGTCGCCCTGCGGGAACGCGGCCAGATAGTCGCCGAATTCCTGTTCCGCCGTGCTGTAATCGCCGGAAAGAACGTGGCCGTAGGCCGACTGGTAGAGATCGCCGGGATTGTCGAGCGAGGCGGTCTGCTGATTGCCCGGGTTAGCGTTCAGGCCACCATCGTCGGCGGGCAGACCCGCGCCGGCTTCGACACCCGGAGGCGTAGCGTTCGCGCCAGGTTGAGCATCGGTTGTCGCCGAGACCGGATTGCCGCTCTGGTCGAAGACGATCTGGCCAAGCGTGGTCGGCGCAGCCGCGCCATTGGAACCCTGGCTACCAGCCGAAGGAAGACCGGAGGCAGCCATGTCGCTGCCGCCGCCTGCCGGTGCCATCGTCTGGCTATCCGTCACCCCGGGGGTGACGGACGCCTGATCGCTGGTCTTCGGCGTCTGCAATGCGCCGCTCTTCTTCGGGGAGGCCTTGCCGCTTTCCAGGTCCTGGAAGCGGAACTCGTTGTCCTCCTGGAACTTCCGGATCTGCTCCTGCATCTGCAGCAGCTGGAAGCTCATTTCCTCGATACGCCCGTTGAGCGAGCGGATCTGTTCCTCAAGCTGGCCAAGCCGTGCGGTCTCGGCCGACTGCACCTTCACCACGGGCAGGTTCTGCGCGCCGGCTTGAGTTTCAGTCGTTCGGGCCAGCAGCCCTGAAAGCGGCATGGCGTTCGCCGTCTGGCCCAGGCCCGCAAGGGCCGCAAGACCGATCAGCCCCGCCACGACAAATTTCTTCATTTCATTTGTCCTGTTCGAATACCGGTTGTCCCACCCTTGACCAGGGGCCCGCAATACATCTCGCCGAGTCAACTGGGTGATTGCCGCACAGTTTTCCAATTGCCCTGAAAAAGCAACGGAGTTCGGCCAAAGTGTGGTAAAAAAGCAAAGGGCGGCTGAGAGCCGCCCTTTTAATTTAGAAGTCTGTGATCTTAGGAACACGGTGTGTTCCCTGGAACACGGGCATTCCCCCGAACACGTCATGCTACCCGACCGAGCCAGGCTCGGCCGTGAGATTACATGCCAGCGCCACCGAGGACGGTAACCGCGCGGCGGTTCTGCGACCAGCACGAGATATCGTCGCAGACGGCAACCGGCTTTTCCTTGCCGTAGGAGATCGTCTTCATGCGGTTTGCCGGAACACCCTGGCTGACGAGGTAGTCGCGCGTGGAGGCCGCACGGCGGGCGCCGAGCGCAAGGTTGTATTCGCGCGTGCCGCGTTCGTCGGCATGGCCTTCGATCGTGATTGCGTAGTTCGGGTACTTGGCGAGCCACTGGGCCTGGCGGGCGAGCGTCTGCTGCGCGTCGGCGCGGATCGAGGTGGAGTCGGTGTCGAAGAAGATGCGGTCGCCGACGTTGACGGTGAAGTCCTGCTGCGAACCCGGCGTTGCGGCGCCCGCGCCGCCGAGGCCGAGCTCGTTGGCATTGTTCGGCATGTTCTTCTTCGATGCACAGCCAGCGATAGCAAGCGTCATGACCAGGGCGATCATGACCGGGTTGCGAGCGATGGTCTGCATGCGGCCTACGGCCGGGG
Source organism: Ensifer sp. GW101-20A05 (assembly GCF_059424735.1). Lineage (NCBI taxonomy): Bacteria > Pseudomonadati > Pseudomonadota > Alphaproteobacteria > Hyphomicrobiales > Rhizobiaceae > Ensifer > Ensifer sp. GW101-20A05. The sequence continues at coordinate 117,630 of NZ_JBWKZT010000006.1, forward strand.
TGTCAATTCGGCTCATGCGCCGGTCTCCTTGGGAAGTGTCTGAATTCACGGTTGCCAGACTGTAACCGGAAGCGGTTAATCGCTTTTCAACAGTTATGGTTAACAAATCGATAATTTTAGCTCGGGGCCTGCTAGACCAGCACTTTGCGGCGAGAAAGCGGCATCGCTGCCACATTTTCCCGCCGCAAATCGGGTCAGGCCAGAGCGGGATGAGGAAAACTGTGTGCGGTTTTCCGCCCGCATCCCGCTCCTCATCGTGATCTACTCGAGCAGCGGCGACCAGGCCGGGTCGGATGCGAAGCCCTGCGTCTGGATCGGCTGCTCGTTGTAGCCGGAAATATCGATCGAATAGAGCTGCGGTCCGCCGGCACCGGCGCCCTGACGGAAGAACATCAGCACGCGGCCGTTCGGCGCCCAGGTCGGCCCCTCGTTGTGGAAGCCGGTGGTCAGGATGCGTTCGCCCGAACCGTCGGGCTTCATCACGCCGATCGAGAACTTGCCGCCCGACTGCTTGGTGAAGGCGATGAGGTCCCCGCGCGGCGACCAGACCGGCGTCGAATAGCGACCGTCTCCGAAGGAGATGCGACGCTGGCCGGAGCCGTCGGCACCCATGACGTAAATCTGCTGGCCGCCGCCACGGTCGCTTTCAAAGGCGATCTGGCTGCCGTCAGGCGAATAGGACGGTGCCGTGTCGATCGCGGCCGTGTTGGTGAGGCGTGTCGTCGTGCGCGAGCGCAGGTCCATCGTATAGATGTTGGCGTTACCGTCCTGCTGCAGGCTCATGATCACGCGCTGGCCATCAGGCGAGAAGCGCGGCGAAAACGTCATGCCGGGGAAGTTGCCGACGACTTCGCGCTGTCCGGTCTCGAGCTGCAGCAGGTAGACGCGCGGCTGCTGGTTTTCGAACGACATGTAGGTGACTTCCTGGCGGTTCGGCGAGAAGCGCGGCGTGAGCACGATGTCGTTGGAATTGGTGAGCGCACGGGCGTTGAACCCGTCCTGGTCCATGATGGCCAGCTGACGCTTGCGCGCCGTCTTCGGGCCGCTTTCGGCGACATAGACGATGCGCGTGTCGAAATAGCCCTTTTCACCGGTGACGCTCTCATAGATGGCGTCGGCGATGATGTGGGCGACGCGGCGCCAGTTTTCCGGCTGGGTGAAGAACTGCTGGCCGGTCATCTGCTTGCTACCGAACGTATCCCACAGGCGGAACTCAGCCTTCAGCCTGCCGTCGCCTTCCTGCGTCACGCGGCCGGTGACAAGCGCCTGCGCATTGATGACCTTCCAGTCCTCGAAGCGCGGCGTGGCGTCAGGATTGCTGATCTTCTCGATGAAGGCGCCCTTGTTGATCGGTGCGAATAGGCCGGACCGCTTGAGGTCGGCTGCGACAACGTCGGAGATCTTCTGGCCGAGTTCACCCTGGAGGAAGTCGGTAACCGCGATCGGCAAGGGCTCGACCTTGCCTTTATTGATGTCGATGACAACTTCCGCGTTTGCGGGCGCTGCCGCCACGACGGCGACCAACATGCCCGCAGCCACCATCAGGGCACGGAAAAGAGAGACCTTGATCATAGAGACAAGCCTTTCAGCTTAGTATGAAGGGTTTGCAGGGTTGGTTTGCTATCCGGCATGGGTTCCAATACCGGCAGCGTTAAAGCGCGAATTCCGAGGGGTCGAAATTCAGCACGAGGGTATTCCATCCTTTTTCGCCTTCATATTTTTCGGGCGGCAGGTTTTGTAGCGGAGCTGAGCGGCGGAGCGCGCGCATGGTGCTGCTTTCAACAGCGCGGCGCGTACCCTCAGGCCCGCCGGTTGCGGTGACCTCAGGCTCGCCGACGATGTTGCCGGCCGGATCCAGCTGTACGCGGATCGTGACGCGAACCTCCGCGACACCAGTCAAGCCGGCGGTCAGCGCCCAATTGCTCTGGATCTGGCCCTTCACGCCGTCGATCTCGTTGGCGCTGAGGCCCACGCCGACGGTCTTCTTGCCGCCGAGCGCCGCCTCTTGCGTCGAGCGCTTGGCGCCACCGGCGGACGGATCCTGCCGGTTGAGCAGCGCTGCAATCTCGTCGGCGTTGAACTTGCTTTCCTCGGTGGAGGCTGCCTTCTTCTGTTCCTTCGGCGTTGCCTCGTTCTTGCGCTCAGGCGTTTTGGCGCTCTGGGCCGGCTTTTCGACCTTGGGCTTTGCGGCCGGCGTCGGCACCTTTTCGGGCAACGCTTCGGCTTCCGGGTTCTCCGCCGGCTTTTCTTCGGCTGGCGCCGGTTCCGGCTTGGTTTCCGGTTTCACTTCCTGCTTCGGTTCCGGCAATGCCGCAACTTCGGTCGCAGGCTCGGAGGCGGGCTTCGTCTCCTCGACCTTCTTGATTTCCTGTTCGACCGGATCGGGCGTCGGCTCGGGCTTTTCGTTCTTTTCCGGAGAGGCCGTGGCTTCGCTCTTCGACGGCTTGGCGTTCGGGGTCGGCGGCGTCTTCAGGTCCGTGTCGTTGTCGCCGACATTCTCGGCAGGCTGGTTCGTTTCCGGACGCTTGGTCGGAACCGGCGACGACGTCTCCTTCTTCGGCGCCTTCTTGTCGCCCTGCTGAACCTGCGTCATTTCCGAGTAGGGAACGATGTCGACAGGCAGAGCCTCGACGTCGGCGACCTGAAAGTCAGCCGGGCTGCCAAGCGACACCAGCGCCCAGGTCAAGACCATGGCGTGGAGGACAGCAGATGTAGCGAGACTGCCCTTCATCGTGGACGATCACTTTTCCTGTTCTTGCAGCGTCACGAGGCCGAGGTTCTTGAACCCGGCGGCCGAGATGCGTGCCATGACCTTCATCACCGTGCCGTAGTCGGCATTGGTGTCGCCACGAACATAGATGCGTTCGTTGTAACCGGTGGTGGCAATCGCCTCGAGCTTCGGCACAACCTCTTCGATCGCGATCGGCGTTTCCTGCAGGAAGATCTCGCCGGCCGGATTGACCGAAACGGTGATCGGCTGCGTATCGGAGTTGAGCGCCTTCGCCTGCGTTTCCGGCAGGTCGATCGGCACGCCGACCGTCATCATCGGTGCTGCCACCATGAAGATGATGAGCAGCACCAGCATCACGTCCACGAAGGGCGTGACGTTGATTTCGCTCATGATCGCTTTCCTGCCGCCGCGGCGACGACGACCGCCGCCCGAACCCTTGGCTCCGCCAACCGACATACCCATCAGCGTGGTCTCCGTATTCTCTGGCGATTATTGCGCGGCCTGACGCGGGCTCTGCAGCTTCTCGTCGATCTGCCGCGACAGGATGGCCGAGAACTCGTCGGCGAAAGCTTCCATGCGCGCCGAGAGCTTGCCGGCGTCGGCCGAAAACTTGTTGTAGGCGATAACTGCCGGGATAGCGGCGAGAAGGCCAATCGCCGTGGCGAGCAGCGCTTCGGCAATACCGGGCGCCACGACCGCAAGGTTGGTCGACTTCGAACCGGCGATCGCCTGGAACGAGGTCATGATACCGACGACCGTACCGAAGAGGCCGATGAAGGGTGCGGCCGAACCGATCGTCGCGAGCGAGCCGAGGCGGGCTTCGAGCGATTCCGATTCCCGTGAAAGCGTCACGTCCATGGCGCGGTCGATACGCATCTGCAGGCCGATCGGCGAGCGGGCGCCGCGTTCGAAGCTCTTCTTCCATTCGCGCATGGCGGAAACGAAGATCGCCCCCATGCCGGCGGTCTGCCGGTCGGCAAGCGTGCGGTAGAGCTCTTCCAGCGACTGTCCGGACCAGAACACCTGCTCGAAGCTATCGAGCTGACGGCGCACACGGCCGTAGTTCAGCGTCTTGTCGACGACGATCGCCCAGGTCCAGACCGAGGCGGCAATCAGCCCCAGCATGACCAGCTTCACGACAAAGCCCGCCTGCATGAACAGCGACCAGAGGGTCACATCGTGCGTCGCAGCGGCCAATCCAACCTGTTCCATCGTCTTCAGTCCCCGAATCCAAACACCCGGCAAGAGCTGCTCATGCTCGTGACCGGGTAGCCCAAACGTCCTGTTTGCAAGAATGCCCGGCACCGCCGTAGATCGCACCATCGCGACCTTTATTAGCTTTAGGTTGCCTTCTTGCCGTCAATTTTGGTCAAAGGATGACGTGCACTGCACAAATCCTGATGCAGTGATTAAGACACCATTATGGTTAAGCAACCGTTACCGAACTGTGTCTTTGCAGTATCATCTGGCCGCCGGAACTTACGTTCGCCGGGCACGTTTCTTCGCCATGGCTCAGCAGACGACACGACAGCGCGACAAACGGCCCTCCTCACCGCATTTTGATCCACGGGACCGGCTGATCCTGGCGCTTTACGCCCAACTCAAGGCCGAGCGCGAAACCCGCGCGGCGTTGGAGGACGCGCTTGCCCACGGCGTTCTGTCGTCCGATGTCCTTCAGGCAATCATCTCCGATCCAGTTCCGGTTGTCACAAGCGAGGATATCGCCCACATCGAACGGGCCCTCGCCCACGAGACCCGACCGACTGAATCCCCTGATGGGACGCCAACCCTCCGACGATTGAGTGGAGGCGGGTAATGGCTGCACGCCGTGATCCGCTCGCCGAATACAACAAGCGCCGCGATTTCAAGGAGACCCGCGAGCCCAGAGGCAGCCGCAGCCACAGCCGGTGGAAGCGCAAGCGCTTCCTGGTGCAGAAACATGACGCGACGCGCCTGCATTACGATTTCCGGCTGGAATGGGACGGGGTGCTGAAAAGCTGGGCCGTGACCCGGGGACCGAGCCTCAACCCGCAGGACAAACGTCTCGCCGTTCGCACCGAAGACCACCCGCTTGCCTATGGCGATTTCGAAGGAACAATCCCCGAGAAGCAATATGGCGGCGGCACCGTCATGTTGTGGGACACCGGCTGGTGGGAGCCGGAAAACGATCCGGATGAAGGATTGCGCGAAGGCAAGCTGACGTTTCATCTGCACGGTGAGCGCCTGCAAGGTGGCTGGGCGCTGGTCCGCATGCGGCCACGCCCTGGCGAGAAGCGCGAAAACTGGCTGCTCATCAAGGAAAGTGACGACATCGCCACCGAAGATGGCGAAATTCTCTTGGAGGATCATCAGACGAGCGTCACCACCGGCCGGACCATGGACGAGATCGCCGCGGGAGAAGGCGAACGGAAGAAACATGTCTGGGCTTCCAACAGGAGCACATCAGAGAACCTCAGGGCCGGCGCAGTCGATCCGCCGTCGACGAAACAGAGCAAATCGCCCACACTCTCGACCAGGACGATTTCCGAGGGGCAACGGAAGCGCAAGGAGGCAAGTGCCGTGACACCCGAAACGCCGAAACCGGCAACGAAGTCCCGGGGCAAATCCCAGGTGAAAGCCGCGAAGGCGTCGAGCACGAAAGATAGCTCGAGCGCAGCAGAGGAAACGGTCCTCGGCGTGCGGATCACCCATCCGGAGCGGATCCTGTTCGAAGGTCAGAGCATCAGCAAACTCGATCTCGCCCGCTACTATGCCGTCGTCGCGGATCGGATGTTGCCATACGCCGCCGAGCATCTGCTGTCGCTTGTCCGCGCCCCGCAAGGCGTCAAGGGACCACGTTTTTACCAGAAGCATGCGAGTGAAGGCTTCCCGGACGAGATCAAGGAAGTTCCCGTCACGGAGAGCTCCGGCGAGACCGAGAACTACATGTATGTGCGCGACGCCAAAGGAGTGGTCGCTGCCGTGCAGATGGGCACGCTGGAGTTCCACATCTGGGGCTCGCGCTTCGACAAGCTTGAGACCCCCGACCGGCTGATCTTCGACCTCGACCCCGACGAGGGCCTCGACTTCGCGGTGGTCAAGACGGCGGCCGTGGCGCTGCACGACGCGCTCGACGAGATCGGGCTGAAATCGATACCGATGGTCACGGGCGGCAAGGGCGTCCATGTCATCGTGCCATTGGTAGCGCGGGCCACCTGGCCAGAAGCCAAGGGCTTCGCCAAGACCTTTGCCCAGGGTTTTGCCGAGCGCGAACCGGACAATTTCGTCGCCACCATGTCGAAGGAGAAGCGCAAGGGCCGCATCTTCATCGACTGGCTGAGGAACGAGCGCGGCGCGACCGCGATCGCCCCCTATTCCACGAGAGCACGATCCGGCGGACCGGTGGCAACACCCATCAGCTGGGACGAGCTTTCCGCGCTTGAAGCCGCCAACGGCTTCCGGATCCCCGACATTCTCGAACGGATTGAAAGCGGCATAGATCCCTGGCGGGACCTGGCGAAGGTCAGGCAATCCCTGACCAGGAAGATCCTGGACAAGCTCGGAGTCGAGGACGTCGACTAAACCGTGTTTGTCGAGGACGTGCCGGGCTGGCCGGCGCTCTCCTTGGCGTGATGGAACTTGTAGGCTAGCGCCTCCGGCAGCCGCCGCGGCCGGCCCTGGCCGTTGATGACGGCGATGATCACCTTGGAGGCGGTCAGCAGTTGCTCGCCGCGACGGATTTCCTGCAGCAGCACCATCTTGGCGCCGCCGGCCTTCTCCGTGACCGTGGTGATCGTCAGGATATCGTCCATACGCGCAGGCAGCTTGAAGTCGATTTCCATGCGGTGGACGACGAAGACCAGACCTTCGCTGTCACCTTCGATCGCGAGCGTCGCCTGTTCGACGCCGAGCAGGCGCAGGAAATCGGTGCGGGCGCGCTCCATGAAGTGCAGGTAGCGGGCGTGATAGACGACGCCGGAAAAATCGGTGTCTTCGTAATAGACGCGCTGGATCAGCCGATGGCCGTTTTCGGTCAGTTCGCCTGCAAGCGAAATCAGGGACATGCTTTTCTCCGCAAGTACATCCCGTTTCCTGTGCAGGAACAAAAAGCCATTTGCAAGCATTGCAGCGTTGTCACAATCCTATCCTATCACGTGACGGACTTCCTTCCCTCGATCAGGAGAACGTGCATGAAGATTGCGATTCTCGGTGGCGACGGTTTCGTCGGCTGGCCTACGGCTCTTCACCTGTCCGATACGGGCCACGACGTCCATATCCTCGACAATCTCTCCCGCCGCTGGATCGATACGGAACTCGGCGTGCAATCGCTGACGCCGATGGATTCGATCCAGGAACGCACCCGCATCTGGCATGCAGAAACCGGCCGGCGCATCCATTTCAATCTCATCGATCTTGCCCGCGATTACGAACTCCTCAAGAACTGGCTCGCCGAGCATCGCCCTGATGCGATCGTGCATTTCGCCGAGCAGCGTGCCGCGCCCTATTCGATGAAGAGCGACCGCCACAAGAACTACACGGTCAACAACAACGTCAACGCCACGCACAATCTCCTGAACGCGCTGGTCGAACTCGGGCTCGACGCCCATCTCGTGCATCTCGGCACCATGGGCGTCTATGGCTATTCGACCATTGGTGCTGCGATCCCCGAAGGCTATCTGCCTGTCGGTATCGAAACGATGGGCGGCGAGACCGTCAGCCAGGAAATTCTCTATCCGTCCAATCCCGGCTCGATCTACCACATGACCAAGTGCCTGGATCAGTTGCTCTTCCAGTTCTACGCCAAGAACGACGGCCTCAGGATTACCGACCTGCACCAGGGCATCGTCTGGGGCACCCATACCGAGCAGACGCGCCGCCACGCCCAGCTCATCAACCGCTTCGACTATGACGGCGACTATGGCACCGTCTTGAACCGTTTCCTCATTCAGGCGGCGATCGGATATCCGCTGACGGTACATGGCACCGGCGGCCAGACGCGCGCCTTCATCCACATCCAGGATTCTGTCCGCTGCATCGAGCTGGCGCTGAAGAACCCGCCCGCCCGCGGCAGCCGCGTCGAGATATTCAACCAGATGACCGAGACCCACCGGGTGCGCGACCTCGCCGAGATGATCGCAGCGATTTCAGGATCGCAAATCGCCTGGCTGCCGAACCCGCGCAAGGAAGCGGCCGAGAACGAACTCGTCGTGCACAATGAGAAGTTCTTAGGCCTCGGCCTCAACCCGACGCGGCTGCAGGACGGGCTGCTGTCGGAAATCGTCGATGTCGCGAAGAAATTCGCCTATCGTGTCGATAGAACGCGCGTGCCTGCCGTCTCCGCCTGGACCAAGGACATCGCGCCGCTGATCAACCACGACCCAGAGGGCAAGCGGCTGAAATCCGTTTCATGACATCAAACGACCCTTCGGAGGGGCTGCGCCCCTCCTCGCCACCCTTGGCCGATCATGCCTTCGTGACGCTCGTCACTAATGCCGACTATGCGCTCGGTGCCCGCGCGCTCGCACGCTCCATCCGGCTCACGAGCACCAAGGCGGACATCGTCGTGCTCCATACGGGCGGCGTAGCGCTCGAAGCACTGGCGCCGCTGGCCGAGTTCGGCTGTCGCCTGATCGAGACCGATCTCTTGCCGCTTTCCGATGCCTTCAACGAGCGTCATCAGCGCCGGAACGTGCATGAGAAGGCACCCTTCACCAAGGGCCGCAAACCGGCCTTCCACTCGCCGCTCGACAACTTCTGCAAGCTCAGGCTCTGGCAATTAACCGAATACTGCCGCTGCGTCTTCATTGATGCCGACGCGGTTGTGCTCCGCAACATCGACCGGCTGTTTGCCTATCCGGAATTCTCCGCGGCCCCGAATGTCTATGAAAGCCTCGCCGACTTTCACCGGCTGAACTCCGGCGTCTTCGTCGCCGAACCGTCGTTGGCGACATTCGACAGGATGCTCGACCGGCTCGACGCACCCGATGCCTTCTGGCCACGCACCGACCAGACCTTCCTACAAAGCTTCTTCCCGGATTGGCACGGCCTGCCGGTGACGATGAACATGCTGCAATATGTCTGGTTCAACATGCCCGCGCTCTGGGACTGGCGCTCGATCGGCGTGCTGCACTACCAGTATGAAAAGCCCTGGGAAAAAGACCATCCGCGTGCCGGGGCCCTGCGGCCACTGATCGACCTCTGGTTCGCCTACCTGACCGGGGACGACATTCCGGAGATCGCCTCCCTCCCCAATCCGGCGCACCGATGAGCAGGGTGCTGGTCTCCGGCGGCACCGGCTTCGTCGGCCGCTTCATCGTCGAGCATTTGATCGCCCATCGCTACGAGGTGATCGTTAGCGGCCGCCATCCCCCCGATAACAGCTTTTTCTCGCGCAACCTCCCCTTCGTTCCGCTCGTCCTCGATCTGGATCGCGATCAGTCCGCCGCGTTCGATGGCATTGACGGCTTTGTTCATGCCGCCTTCGACCATGTCGAGGGCAAATATCGCGGCGGTGAAGGCGATGATCCGGAGGGCTTTCGCCGTGCGAACATCGATGGCTCGATCCGCCTGTTCGAGACCGCTCGCGCTGCCGGCGTCAAACGCTGCGTCTTCCTGTCGAGCCGCGCCGTCTACGGCAGCAGGCGCCCAGGCCCCATCGACGAGACATTCGCACCCGATCCGGACACGCTCTATGGCGCGGTGAAGGTCGCCGTGGAAGATCACCTACGCCTGCTTGCGACCGAGGATTTCAGCGTGGCAAGCCTGCGCGTCACCGGCGTTTACGGCGCGGCCGCTCCTGGCAGGCAGCACAAATGGGCCGAGCTGTTTGCGAACTATCTTGATGGAAAACCGATCCAGCCTCGGATCGGCACCGAAGTTCACGGCGACGACGTCGGCGCCGCAGTACGGCTCATGCTGGAAGCGGATAGCGACACCGTGCGCGGTGAGGTCTTCAACGTTTCGGACCTGCTGCTCGATGTCAGGCAAATCCTGTCGGTGGTGCAGACGCTGACCGGGTCTCGGCACCCATTGCCGGAGGCCGCTTCAGCGGATGGCTATCTCGTCATGTCGACCGAAAAGTTGCGCCGGCTTGGCTGGCAACCCGGTGGATCCGAGCTGTTGGCGACGACGATCAGGGAGTTGGTCACAGACAGCAAGTCGGCGTAAAACCCCCGACGCCTGACCGGGCTAACCGAGGTCGATGACGACGATCTCCGGCGGCACGCCGAAACGGACCGGTGCAAGCGAGCAGCCGAGACCGCCGGAGACGATCAGGTTGCGGTCGTCCTCGACCATGTGCCCATAGGCATAGCGATCGCCGAAACGCGAAGGCACCACGGGCGCGAAGCCGAGAAGCCGCACCTGCCCGCCATGGGTATGACCCGACAGTGTCAATGCGACCCGTGGGGGAACGCTCGGGAAGATGTCCGGCTCATGTGCCAGCAGAACGACCGGATCACCGTCATTCACCTGTGCGAGCGTGCCGTCGAGATCGTCGAGACCCGCCATGCGCTGGCGCTGCCACTTCTTGCCCGGCACCAATGCAAGCTGGTCTTCGAGACCGGCGATCCAGAAGCCCTGCCCGTCCTTTTCCAGCCGGATTGCCCGGTTGCTGTAAACGTTGATGCCGACATCCTGCAGCGCCTTGTGCCCGAAGGTCGGACCGCCGCCATTTTTCTGCGCGGTCTTGTCCTCCCACCAGTCGTGATTGCCCATGACGGCATGCACGCCGAGCGGCGCCGAGAGGGTCGCAAGCGCCTTCGCCCATTCGCTGGAATGCACGTAGCGGGTCACGAAGTTCATGCCGGCCGCATAATCGCCGAGCAGCACCGTCACGTCGCCGCCCAGCGCGTTGGCCTGACGGCAGATCGAAGCGATGCGACCTGCCGGCATCCAGGGCTCGCAGGCATGGATATCGGCGAGCGCGACGACGCGCAGCTTCAACCCGGGCGTCCAGCCGGGCGGCGTCAGGGTGTAGCGGGTCACGTTCAGCCGGGCCAACGGCTCGACGGCGAAGGCGTAACCGCCGAGCGCCGCCATGCTGGCGATACCGCCGCCGATCACTTTCAATAATCCGCGGCGGGTAATCATCTATTCGTCCTCGAGTGTCAGCCGGAACTGCGTCGCCTCGACCTCTTTCGGCGGGTTGAGGCCGATATGTTTCCAGGCATTTGCGGTCAAGATACGACCGCGCGGCGTACGCTGTATGAAGCCCTGCTGGATCAGGTAGGGCTCGATGATGTCTTCGATCGCATCACGCGGTTCCGAGAGACCGGCGGCGATGGTTTCGATGCCGACAGGCCCGCCGGCGAAATTCTGTGCGATCATGAAGAGATAGCGGCGGTCGAGCTGGTCGAGCCCCATATTGTCGACCAGCAGCCGCGTCAGCGCCTCGTCGGCGATCTTCCTGGTCACGGCTTCGGCGCGCGCCACTTCGGCGAAATCGCGCACCCGCCGCAACAGCCGGCCGGCAATACGCGGCGTACCGCGGGCGCGGCGGGCGATCTCGCGCGCGCCATCGTCTGTCATGCCGAGGCCCATCAGCCGGGAACCTCGGCGCACGATCGATTCCAGTTCCTCGACCGTGTAGAAGTTGAGACGCACGGGAATGCCGAAACGGTCACGCAGCGGCGTGGTCAAGAGGCCGAGGCGGGTCGTCGCCGCGACCAGCGTGAACTTCGACAGATCGATCTTTACCGAACGCGCCGCCGGGCCTTCGCCGATGATCAGGTCGAGCTGGAAATCTTCCATCGCAGGATAAAGAATTTCCTCGACCGCCGGATTGAGCCGGTGGATCTCGTCGATGAAGAGCACGTCGCGTTCTTCGAGATTGGTAAGCAAAGCCGCAAGGTCGCCAGCCTTGGCGATAACCGGACCGGAGGTCGAGCGAAAGTTGACGCCGAGTTCCTTGGCCATGATCTGCGCAAGCGTCGTCTTGCCGAGGCCGGGCGGGCCAACGAAGAGCACATGGTCCAGCGCCTCGCCGCGGTTCTTGGCCGCTTCGATGAAAATCTTCAGGTTGGCGCGCGCTTCCGCCTGGCCGGTGAATTCGTCCAGCGACTGCGGGCGCATGGTCGCATCGAGATCTTCACCGCGCTTTTCCGGCGTTATCAGACGTGCCGCGTCAGTCATGCATTCGTTCCAATTGGTCAGTCGTCATGGCGCAGGTACTCACCTGCGTCCGGCCCTCTTCCGTTCTGCCTTGAGCGCCCCGCCAAGGCAAGCGATCATCGCGCCAGTTCCTTGAGGCCGAGGCGAATGAGCTTGGCACTGTCGCCCCCCTCACCGCCATTCTTCAACGCGGCGGCCACCGCATTGGCCGCCTGGTCGCGTGAATAGCCGAGATTGGTGAGCGCCGAAACCGCATCCGATACCGGCGCGGACGCGACCCCTTCGCCGAGTTCCTGCTTGAGGCCGATCGAGCCCGACATCTCGCCGGCAAAGGACGGTGCCTTGTTCTTGAGCTCGGTGACGATACGAACCGCCACCTTGGGCCCGACGCCCGGCGCACGCGAGACCGAGGTCTTGTCCTGCAACGCAATTGCATTTGCCAGTTCGCCCGGCGTCAAGGTCGAAAGTACCGCGAGTGCCACTTTCGAGCCGACGCCCTGCACGCTTTGCAGGAGGCGGAACCATTCCCGCTCCAGCGCAGTCAGAAAGCCGAAGAGCTTCAACTGGTCCTCGCGCACATAGGTCTCGATGAAGAGCATCGCCGCCTCGCCGGCCGATCCGAGCTTGGACAGCGTGCGCGCCGAACAAAAGGCGACATAGCCGACGCCATGCACATCGAGCACGACATGATCCTCGCCGATCTCGTCGATGGTACCCTTCAATTTGCCGATCATAAGGCGTCTCTCGCGGTGGGCTGGGATGGTCGCTCAGACCATCGGAAAATTTCTTGTCTACAGTGCCGCGCGTCTACAAGACTCGCTAAGGTCGCTTTAACACTTTAGATCTGCTGCAACTACGCCATCAATGCGGCGAGCCGGCTTGTCACCGATTGACGGTTGTGAGCATGACAAATGGCGATGGCCAATGCGTCCGCCGCATCGTTGCCCTTGAATTCGACCTTCGGCATCAGAACCTTGATCATCATGTGGATCTGCTGCTTCTCGCCGTGGCCGACGCCGATCACAGCCTTCTTGACCGCGTTCGGTGCATATTCGGCGACCCTGAGGCCCGCGCGCGCCGGCACAAGCATCGCAATGCCACGCGCCTGGCCGAGTTTCAGCGTCGCGGTTGCATCCTTGTTGACGAAGGTCTGTTCGACCGCCGCCTCGTGCGGCTGGTAGCTGTGCACCACCTCGGCAAGCCCGTCGTGCAGCTGGCAGAGTCGCGAGGCGAGATCCATCTCGCCATCGGAGGTCACCGTGCCGGAGGCCACGAAGCGCAGCGAGTTGCCGAGCGTCTCGATGATGCCCCAGCCGGTACGGCGGAGGCCCGGATCGATGCCGATGATGCGAATCGTGTTCTGCATGAAATTCACCCTATGATGCTCGCCCGGACGCTGCCAGCAAAAAGTGAACAAAACAAAAACATACGCACAGGTGAGACGGGCTTCAGGATTTCTTCGCCACTGCCCTTGGATTGAGGAAAATTGAGCTTACATAGCCTTTCATCAATTTCCCTCAATAAAGGGCTCCATGCCATGGCGACTTTCTCCGTCCTCGATCTTTCCCCGATCACGCAAGGAGGCAGCATCGCCCAATCACTCGAAAACTCGCGCCGTCTGGCCCAGGCTGCCGAGGAAAACGGCTACCAGCGCTTCTGGCTCGCTGAGCATCACGGCATGAAAGGCATTGCCAGTGCGGCGACCTCGCTGGTGATCTCGCATGTGGCCGCAGCCACGAAGACGATCCGCGTCGGCTCCGGCGGCATCATGCTGCCTAACCATTCGCCGCTGGTGATCGCAGAACAGTTCGGCACGCTGGCCGCACTCTATCCCGGCCGCATCGACCTCGGCCTCGGCCGCGCACCCGGCACCGACATGCGCACCGCCCAGGCGCTGCGGCGCAACATGGAAGCAAGCGGCAACAACTTCCCGAACGACGTCGTGGAACTGCAGGCCCTGCTCGGCCCTGTCGCAGAGGATCAGAAGATCATCGCCGTTCCGGGCGCCGATACCAACGTGCCGATCTGGCTGTTGGGCTCAAGCCATTTCAGCGCTCACCTCGCCGGCATGCTCGGCCTTCCCTTCGCCTTCGCATCGCATTTCGCGCCAGACATGCTGCTTTCGGCGCTGGAGATCTATCGCGAGCGCTTCACGCCGTCCGAGACGCTCGACAAGCCGCATGTCATGGTCGGTGTCATGGGCGTCGCCGCCGATACGGACGAAGAGGCCAACTATCTCTTCACCTCGATGCAGCAATCCTTCGTGGCGCTGCGGCGCAATGCGCGCGGACAGTTCCCGCCGCCGGTTCAATCGATGGATGGGCTCTGGAGCTATGACGAAAAGATCTTCGTCGACCATTCGATGATGTATGCCGTCGTCGGCGGGCCCGAGACGATCCGCCGGAAAATCGGAACCTTCCTCGATCAGACGAAGGCCGATGAACTGATCATTTCCATGCCGATCTTCGACATGGAGGCGCGCCTGCATTCGCTTCGCCTCTTCGCCGACGCGCAGAAGGAACTCGTCAAGGCCGCATGAAGCCGCAATCAGATCGCTCCGAAGGCCGGTGCGATTTCATCCATGCGTGAAAAGAACCGATCCGGTCCGAGCCCCTGCAGAAAGTTCGGATCGGCATAGCCCCAAGAAACGGCGCCAGCCGCCACGCCAACCTTGCGCGCAGCCTCGATGTCGCGCGCCTCGTCGCCGATCGCCAGCACGCGCGCCGGATCAAGACCGGAGTGACGGATCGCCCGCTTGAAGTGCTGCGCCTTGCCGAAAAGCGCCGCGCCACACTCATAGAGATCGACGGTCGCCGCCACGTCGCCGAGCGCGGCGCGAATGCCCTCCTCCGCGTTCGAACTGACAATCGCAATGCCGATGCCTGCCGCCTTCAATCGCAAAAGCAGATCGGCCGCACCTGGAAACAGCCGCACGGACGCGGCCTCGGACGCCATGGCCCGGCGCATGAAGCCGGCAATCTGCGGCAGCTTCCACATTGGCACGCCGAGATGCGCGATGATCTCGCGATTGCCCATCGTCCTCAGTGACTGGAATTCCTCGACGGAAAGCTCGCGGAAGCCGTAGCGCCGTGCAGCACTGTTGCACGCGGCCATGAAGCTCGCCGCCGTGTCGGCAAGCGTGCCATCGAAATCGAAGATCGCGAAGTCATAGGTCATCGGGCCATCCAAAGAAAAACCCGTGCCCTTTCGGACACGGGTGCATATTCCGGTAACGATAGGCCGTCCGATCAGGCCGACAGCTTCGCCAGGATCTCGTCCGACACTTCGAAGTTCGAATAGACGTTCTGGACGTCGTCGTCGTCTTCGAGCGTGTCGATGAGCTTCATCAGCGACTGCGCCTTTTCTTCATCGACCGGCACGGTGTTCTGCGCCTTCCAGATCGCATTGACAGTCTCGGCTTCGCCGAGCGTGTCTTCGAGCGCCTTGGAAACGTCGCCGATCGCTTCGAAACCGCAGATGATGGTGTGGCCGTCCTCGTCGGTGGTCACGTCGTCGGCACCGGCCTCGATCGCCGCTTCCATCACCTTGTCGGCGTCACCGGCGGAGAGCTTGTAGGTGATTTCGCCGACACGATCGAAGGAGAACGAAACCGAACCGGTTTCGCCAAGCGCGCCGCCGGCCTTGGTGAAGGTCGAGCGCACGTTGGAGGCGGTACGGTTGCGGTTGTCGGTCAGCGCCTCGACGATAACGGCAACGCCGCCCGGGCCGTAGCCCTCGTAGCGGACTTCTTCGTAGTTTTCCGCGTCGCCGCCGGAGGCCTTCTTGATCGCCCGTTCGATGTTGTCCTTCGGCATCGACTGTGCCTTGGCGTTCTGGATCGCCAGACGCAGACGCGCGTTCATGGCCGGATCGGCCATGCCGGACTTGGCGGCAACCGTGATTTCGCGCGCGAGCTTGGAAAACATTTTCGAGCGCACCGCATCCTGACGGCCCTTGCGGTGCATGATGTTCTTGAACTGTGAATGGCCAGCCATGGCACCCTCTGCATGCATGAATTTGAATGGAATGGGGCGCCTTATAGTTTTATTGCCGCTTTCCGTCCAGCCGGGGCGCGGCTTTTCAGTCGGCAGAGACCTGCACACGGCTGAGCAGAAAGCTGTGTCCGTCGTCGCGGCGACAGGAAAGGCCGGTGCGTTCGGAAGCACACGCGAACGGCCCCCGTGACCAGCTTTGCCCATAGTCGAGCACCTGAGCTGCCGAGCAGCAGCTCGGATCGCCAACGGCGTGATTGAGTGTGGCGGCCCCTGCACGGCCGAGCGTGGCGCGGACATAGCGCGGCGCGACGATATCGCAGGCAAGCTCAGGCCCACCGTCCTGAGGCTGGTACACCGCGGTGCCGCCGGCCGGCGTGTAGACACAGCCGATATTGCCCGACGGCATCATGAACATCTCCTGTTCGCCCACGGGCTGTGCTGCCGTCTCGGGTAGGCTTTGCTGCTGTTGTCCTTCGGGAGAGGGCATGCGCGGTGGCGGTGCGCCGCCCGCCGCGGCAAGGGTCGAAAGGGAGAGAAAAATCGAAACGCCGACCACAAGCAACTTCATTGGGCGATCCTGAGTGTTCAGACGCCCTTGAGAATATAAATCAATGGTTTGCTTGGCAAGGAACGCAACGATACTTTGATGCTGGCGCTGTCAGCGAAGCGTTTGTCGTAGTCGTCGCCGAACATGTCGAGGAAGGCGTCGATCGGCGGGCCGCGGCGGTGCATCGGCAGGATCAGCGAGGCGCGCAGCCGGCTGACGACGCGGCTCATGCTCTCCGCTCCCATGGTCAGGCCACCATCGACGGGTACCATGAGTACATCGAGCCGGCCGATCTGGCGGTAATGGCTGTCGTCGAGTTCGTGATGAAGGTGGCCGAGGTGACCAATGCAAAGATCCGCTACCTCGAAGATGAAGATCGAGTTGCCGTCGTGCTCCATCGCGCCACCCGCACGGATATCCGTCGTGACGTTGCGGATATAGGTGTCTCCGACCACGAGGTCATGCCGGGCGGGCATGCCGTTCTCTCCCCAGCCATGCAGGACATTCTTGATCGCCGGGTCGGGGGCCAGCGTGTAGTGGCTCGAATGCGCCTTGTTCATCGTTGCGACCGTCGGCGGGGTCGAGGGCGAGAACCAGCCATTGTAATCGGTCGCGATCGAAACGCCGCCGGGCGTCTCGATCCGAAAGGTGGAATGGCCGAGATAGGTGATCGTTACCTCACCGACCACGGCCTTTCCCTTGGTGGCAGCAACGGGCGTGAAGCTGGCGAAGGTCGCCTGCGGTATGGCCTCTGCAATCGCCTGGCACTGACTGACATGGCGGGGCGGTTGCTGCGCATGCGCGACCGACGGCCAGAACGCGTGAATGAGCCAGATGGCGGCGAACGTGTAGACAAGGTACCGGAGCATCAGCCTTCACCTCTCTCACTTGCTTTTCTGACCTCGGGCCCGAAGGGCACGTGGCAGATAGCCGTTGCACAGCGAATGGAAGCCTTTGCCTTCGCTCGGCCTGATGATGGCGTCACGGGCAGGGAGAGAATTGTTCAAGGGCCTGTCTGCGTCCAGTTACAAACGGCTGCCCGTGCTCACATTTGCGTCACCGCCCTCGGCAGGAACAAGGAAACCTGACTCGTCCAACGACAACGCCCCGGCATTGCTGCCGGGGCGTTGCAACCTTGCGATTGCGTCCCGCTACTCTGCGGGATGGGGCGCCGGTTCGGTCATCGTCGCCGGCTTGCGCCGCCGGAAGGACCTGAGCGCCACGTAAAAGACCGGCGTCAGGAACAGGCCGAGGAAGGTCACGCCGAGCATTCCCGAGAACACCGCGGTGCCGAGCGACTGGCGCATTTCCGCGCCTGGACCGGTGGCGATCATCAACGGCACCACGCCGAGGATGAAGGCGAAGGCGGTCATCAGGATGGGCCTGAGGCGGAGTTGGCTCGCCTCCACCGCCGCCTCGATCGGGGTCTTGCCCTCGTCCTCACCTTGGCGTGCGAACTCGACGATCAGGATCGCGTTCTTGGCCGCAAGGCCGATCAGAACGATCAACCCGATCTGCGTCAGCACGTTGTTGTCGAGACCGCGGATGGACACGCCGACCAGCGCCGAGAGCACGCCAAGCGGCACGATCAGGATAATCGCCAGCGGCAGCACCCAGCTTTCGTACTGGGCCGCCAGCGCCAGGAACACGAAGACCACCGACAGTGCGAAGATGAACACCGCGGTGTTGCCCGTCTGGCGTTCCTGGAAAGCGAGTTCCGTCCACTCAAAGGTCGTGCCCTGCGGCAGAAGCTGGGCGGCGAGCGCCTCCATCTTGTCGAGGGCTGTGCCGGTCGAGACGCCCGGCGCAGGGTTGCCCTGCACCGGAACCGATACGTACATGTTGTAACGCTGCACGAGCGTCGGACCGGCGGTGTCGCGGATCTCCACAAGCGTGCCCATCGGCACCAGCGCACCGGTCGCGGAGCGAACCTTCAGCGCCAGAATATCGTCGCGCTCGATACGGTACTGCT
Organism: Ensifer sp. GW101-20A05; assembly: GCF_059424735.1. Lineage (NCBI taxonomy): Bacteria > Pseudomonadati > Pseudomonadota > Alphaproteobacteria > Hyphomicrobiales > Rhizobiaceae > Ensifer > Ensifer sp. GW101-20A05. The sequence goes on from NZ_JBWKZT010000006.1 coordinate 135,965, forward strand.
GATCGGCCTGCGCCCGCACCTGGTAGACACGGCCGAAGGCGTTGAAGTCGTTGACGTAGGAGGTGCCGAGGTTGATCGACAGCGCCTCGAAGATGTTGGGGATCGGCACGTTGAGCGTGCGCGCCTTGTCGCGGTCGATCGCCAGGAAGTATTGCGGGCTGGAGGCTGAGAAGGTGGTGAAGACCCCGGTCAGCCCTTCCGTCTGGTTGGCGGTACCCATCATCTGATAGGCAAGCCCCAGCGCGCGCCGCATGTCGGCGCCCTGCCGGTCCATGATCTGCATCTTGAAGCCGCCGGAGTTGCCGATGCCGCGCACCGACGGTGGCGGTACGGCAATGATGAAGGCCTCCTGGATGCTCTGCAGGCTGCCATAGAGCTGTCCGATGATCTGGTTGGCACTCTGGCCGTGCTTCAACCGCTCTTCGAAACTCTCGAAGGGGGCGAAGACCACGCCCGAATTGGACGCGTTGGTGAACGTCGCACCGTTGAAGCCGGCAAAGGCGACGGCGCTCTTCACTCCAGGGACGTCCTGGATGATCTTCGACGCCCGCTTGACCACCGCGTCGGTGCGGTCGAGCGAGGCACCGTCTGGAAGCTGGATGACGACGATTGCGTAACCCTGGTCCATGGTCGGCACGAAGCCGCTCGGCACGATCTGCGCCATGTACCATGTGGCCCCGAGCAGGCCCACAAAGACGAGGAGCGCCGCGGCCACTGCCGTCTTCGTCGACACCAGCTTGCGCACGATCCAGGCATAGCCTTCGGCCATGCGGTCGAAACCGTTGTTGAAGCCGTTGGCCAGTGCCCGGCCGAAGCGCGTCAGCGGGTTGCGGCTCTCGTGATGGCCGTTTTCGTGCGGCTTCAAGAGGATCGCCGCCAGTGCCGGCGACAGCGTCAGCGAATTGAAGGCAGAGATCACTGTCGCCACCGAGATCGTCACGGCGAACTGCAGATAGAACTGGCCGGCGATGCCGGGGATGAAGGCCGTGGGCACGAAGACGGCGGTCAACACCAGCGAGATCGCGATAACAGCGGCACCCACTTCGTCCATGGTCACATGCGAGGCTTCGCGCGGGGTCATGCCGCGCGCGAGGTTACGCTCGACGTTCTCCACCACCACGATCGCATCGTCGACGACGATACCGATCGCCAGCACCAGGCCGAACAGCGTCAGCATGTTCAGCGAGAAGCCGAAGGCGTAGAGGAAGGCGAAGGTGCCGACCAGCGACACGGGGATCGCGACGATCGGGATGATCGCCGTGCGCCAGGACTGCAGGAAGACGAGAACGACGATGGCAACGAGCAACGCCGCTTCGCCGATCGTCTTGTAGACTTCGTTGATCGATTCCGAAATGAACTCGGTCGGATTGTAGACGATCCGGTATTCGAGCCCTTCCGGGAAATCACGCGCGACGTCGGTCATCACCTTCTGGATCTGCTCGGCAGCGTCGAGCGCATTGGTGCCCGGCCGCGAGAAGATACCGAGCGCCACCGCCGGGCTGCCGTCGAGATAGCTGTTGTTGACGTATTCGCGGGCACCGAGCTCGACGCGGGCGACATCCTGCAACTGCACGAGGCGACCGGTTTCCGTCGCCTTGACGATGACGTAGCGAAACTGCCGCGCATCGCTGAAGCGGCCGTCGGTGGTGACGGTATACTGGAAGGCGCTGTCGCCCGGCGCCGGCGGACCGCCGATCGAACCGCCGGAGACCTGCACGTTCTGCTCGCGCAACGCCTGCACCACGTCGCCCGCCGTCATGCCGTAGGCCGAGAGCTTCTCGGGATCGAGCCAGACGCGCAGCGCATATTCGCGCTCGCCGAACAGGATGACGTCGCCGACGCCGTCGAGCCGCACCAACAGATCGCGGATGCGCGTGCGGGCATAGTTCGAGACGTAGAGCTGGTCATAACGTTCGGTCGGCGAGAGCAGATGCACGACCATCATCAGGTCGGGCGAGCTCTTGGCCGTGGTGATGCCGATGCGTCGGACCTCTTCCGGCAGGCGCGGTTCGGCGATCGACACGCGGTTCTGCACCAGCACCTGTGCCTGGTCGAGATCGGTGCCGAGCTTGAAGGTAATCGTCAGCGCCATCGAGCCGTCAGCGGTCGAATAGGAGGACATGTAGAGCATGTTCTCGACGCCGTTGATTTCCTGTTCGAGCGGCGTCGCCACGGTGTTGGCGACCGTATTGGCGTCGGCGCCGGGATAGGCCGCCCGCACGACAATGGTCGGCGGCGCGATTTCCGGGTACTGCGCCACCGGAAGCTGGAAATAGGCAATGCTGCCGACGATCAAAAGGACGATCGAAAGCACCGAAGCGAAGATCGGTCGATCGACGAAGAAGTGAGCGAACCTCATTGCGTCGTCCCCGCCGCTTGCGCCTCAGGGGGAAGCTGAATCATCTCGGGCTTTACCTTGGTGCCGGGGCGCGCCCGCATCAGGCCGTTGACGACAATGGTCTCGTCGCCCGTCATGCCGCTGCGGATGACCCGATAGCCATGCAGTTTCGGTCCGAGCCGCACGGGCTTGGTCACCACCGATCCATCGGCTGTCACCTCATAGACGATCCGCTCGTTCTGGTCGGCGCCGATCGCCTCATCCGGAATGAGCACGGCCTTGTAGGTGTTCGAGCCTTCGATCTGCACACGGCCGAAGAGACCAGGCTGCAGCACCAGCTTCGGGTTGTCGAGACGGGCGCGCACGCGCATGGTGCCGCTCTGCGGGTCCACACGGTTTTCGGCGAAGTCGAGCTTGCCCTTGAACGGTTCCTCCTGCGAGTCGGCGATTGTGACGAGTACCTCGAGCGCACCGCCGCCTTCCTGCAACGCACTGCCGCGTTCGCGCGCGACCCGCGCATAGGACAAGAGCCGCCGTTCGTCGACGTCGAAGTAGAAGTCGATCGGATCGAGCGAGACGATCGTCGTCAGGACGGTCTGGTCCGCCTGCACCAGGTTGCCCGTCGACAGCAAGCGCCGGTCGACGCGGCCGCTGAGCGGCGCGGTTATGGTCGTGTAGTCGAGGTCGAGCTTGGCGCGCTCGACCGCCGCTTCCGAACCGCGCACCAGCGCCTGCGCCGAAAGCAGCGCACGACGATGATCGTCAAGCGTCGAAACCGACAGCGTGCCGGTGCCCGTCAGCGATTGCGTGCGCTTGAACTGGGACTCGGCGAATTCCAGCGTTGAGCGCGCCGATTCCAGGGTCGACTCGGCCTGGGAGAGGGCCGTGCGGTAGGGACGCTGGTCGATGACGAAAAGCTTGTCGCCCTTCTTCACCAGCGCGCCATCCGTGAAATTGACCTCGTCGAGATAGCCGCCGATGCGGGCGCGAACCTGCACCTCGTCGACCGGCTCGAAGCGGCCGATGAACTCGTCGCTGTCGATCACGTCACGCACGACCGGCTTGGCGACGGTCACGACAGGCAATTGCGCGTCCTGTGCTTGGGCACCAACAGCGGAAAGAAGGGAAAGAGAAGCGCCGACGATCATCGGCAAATGCCATTTAGACAACATGCATGCCCTCCGAATGCACTTTGGATGACGATGAGCAGCCCGACCGACCAACCACCGCAATCGCTTTGAATACTTCAGAACAGGACATGAGCGGAAAATCGCCGCATCACTCTCCCGCTCCGCACAAATACTCGGATCGGCAGCGACCCAAGAGGCAAAGTCACACAAGCAATTAAATGATACAGCGGTCCCCGCTCTGGGCCGGCGAACGCTGTTGGATCGAGATCGCCGGGCAGAGAGCGCCTACTCCCGATTGTCCGGTGACGGCAGCACAAGCCCGCAATTCAGGACTGCGGACGGTATTCATTACTGGAAAACACTCGAATACATCACGCCCCGGCCCGGCGTGATTTCGCGATAACCTGCCATCATTTGATGGGGTTGTCACCTTGAAAAAAATCAATTCCCGGAAGGCGATAACTGGCGGCGCGCGCCTCAACCAGAAGCGCGTTCGACAAGCCGGATGTGCTGCTGGCTTGGCTTTAGGACCAGAAATCCGGGATCGTCTCGGCCAGCCTTGGGCCGAGACGCAGCGGTGCGATCTTTTCGGCAAGCCCGGTGCGGTCGGAGATCTCGACGCCAAGCCCGCAGATGGTCGCGGGGCCGGAGGCCGCCTCGAAACGTCCCTTCGGCATCTTCGAAATGAACCGGTTGAGCGGCTCTTCCTTGTCCATGCCGAGCGAGGAATCATAGTCGCCGCACATGCCGGCGTCGCTCATATAGGCCGTGCCGCCATTGAGGATCTGGTGGTCGGCGGTCGGCACGTGCGTATGGGTGCCGACGACGAGGCTGGCGCGGCCATCGACGAAATGGCCGAAGCACTGCTTCTCGCTGGTGGCTTCCGCATGGAAATCGAAGACGATTGCATCCGCCTGCTCGCCGAGCGGGCAGGCGTCGAGAATGGCTTCCGCCGTCTTGAAGGGATCGTCGAGCTCCGGGTGCATGAAGACGCGGCCCATGACGTTGGCGACCAGCACACGGGCGCCGTTGCGGGCGAAAAACAGGTTGGAGCCGCGGCCAGGTGTGCCGGCCGGATAGTTGGCGGGGCGCAGGAACTGGTCGTGCCGCTCGCAAAAGACGACCGCTTCCTTCTGGTCCCAGACGTGATTGCCGGTCGTCACCACATCGGCGCCGGCATTGATCGTCTCGAGAAAGATGTCTTCGGTGATGCCGAAACCGCCGGCGGCATTCTCGCCGTTGACGATGACGAAATCGAGCTTGAGATCACCAACCAGTCCTGGAAGCCGCTCCCAGACCGCCGTACGGCCCGTCTTGCCCACCATATCTCCCAGAAACAGAAGCCTCATGCTCGCTCAAATCCCACCAGGGCAGCCCGGCGGAAGCGCGTCAGCGGTTGTTGCGTCCGGAACTGCGTAAAACAAAGAGATAGAGCGTCTACACGATCCCGACCGCGCAGGAAACGCCTTAGATGAAATCAGCGAAAACCGTGCAACGACCTGCCGCTACGACCTTTGCGATCTCAAGGCTTTAGCCCACTCCACGGTCTCGGCGAAATGAACTCAGAAATGCCGAAACCCGCTCTCGGTGAGCACGGCGTCCAGCGCGACATCGTGCAGTTCGGCCGGCACGGATGTCACTTCCTGGCAGTCGAAGGCGATTCCGATCAGCTTTGGCAGGTGGCCCTTGTTGCGCAGCCGGTCGATGGCGCGGTCGTAATAGCCGGCGCCATAGCCGATCCGGTGGCCGGTCGAATCGAACGCGGAAAGCGGTACGAGCATGATATCCGGATCGAGTTCCGGTGCGTCCGGTCCCGGACCTGTCGTGCCGAATCCGGTGGCGATGACGTCAATGCCATCGAGCAATTCGCGGAAGATGATCGTCTGCTTGTCCATGATCACGGGAAGGCAGAGCCTGGCACCACGCTGCTTCAGCCGCGCCATCAGCGGCCGGATGTCGACCTCGGAGCGGATCGGCCAGAAGCCGGAGACGATGTGTCCGGGATCGAGCGCGATGACGTCGCCAGCGTGATCGGCCATGGTCAGGCTCGCTTCGATCCGCATCTCCGCCGACATTGCATCGCGCAATGCCAGCCTCTCCTTGCGCAGTGCTGCCTTCAAATCCCTCGGTGACATCGCATCCTCTCCTGCCAACCCGCCGCCCGCCATCGTCGCCGGAGAAAATCACTTCCCGAAATGGCACAAGTTCCCCATCTCTCGCCGATTCCCGGGCCGGCCACCAGCCTGTTTACGCAATGGCATCTTTCACCCACCCACCGGCATCGCCGCATTTGCAGCAGTTTGCGACAATCATGTCACCCCCCTTCCCGGTTCGGCACAGCATTAGCTTTCCATTCATCATGGGCAAGGGTTCCGCTTTCGCGAAACATGAGCCGCGTGCAAATAAGGACACGATTTCAAACAATTAGCAGGAACTAATGCCCGTGTTCGATGTATGGACGCGCTCCTGCAGGCAGCAGTGGAAAAAGCCGACGTCCATGAAGGACCAGATGAACGAACTCGACCCGTTGGAACTGCGTTGCCTGACGCTCGCCGCACGCGGCCGCACGCGCGAGGACATGATGCGCGAGACCGACATTCCGCTCGATCGGATCGATCGGGCACTCACGGATGCCATGCGTAAGTTGCAGGCGGGCAATCTCGCCGAAGCGGTGTTTCGCGCCGCCAGGCTGGACCTCATCTCCTAGAGCATCCCGCTCTCAAGTGGAATCACTGGAGGAGGAAAGATGCTCTAGAATCAAAGTGCTAGAGCATCTTTGTGCGTTCATCTGAACGCACGGCGCTCTAGTCCCGTATCTGCCGGCAGATACGCTCACAACAGCCAGTGCGACCGGTAGGCGATCGCCAGCTTTTCCCGCTGCATCATGTCGGCTGCCTCATGATAGATCCCCGCATCGCGCAGGAGCGCCGGCTTGCCTGATGGCACGTCCACCGGGACCTCGGGAAACAGGACGTCGCAAGACCACTGCATCGCTCGACGCCGGAGCGCGGTGGAGGCTTCGGAAAACGCGAAGAGGGCAAGCACGCTCATGGGGAATGACCCTGCGCAAGATGATCGGACCAGGCAATCTTCGTCCTCGCGTTGACATCTGACAAACGAATTGCGAGCATGGCTGCTATCAGAATTTCTGATGGATACAACCATGTCCCTCCCCCTCGACAGCGAATTGCTCAGAACCTTTCTTGCGGTCGTCGACACCGGCAATGTCACACGCGCCGCCAATATTGTCGGGCGCACGCAATCCGCCGTCAGCATGCAGATCAAGAAGCTCGAGGACATGCTCGGCGACGCGCTGTTCGAGCGCCATTCGCGTGGCGTCGTGCTGACGCCGCAGGGCCTGCGGCTGCTCGACAATGCCAGACGCATCGTCACGCTGCTCGACGACACGGCCACCGCGATGCGCCAGCCCGCTCTCGACGGCGCGGTCCGGATCGGTATACCCGAGGAATACATCAACTCTACCCTGCCGAAAGCGCTCGGAACCTTCGCCGCCATCCACCCCGGTGTCGAAGTGACCGTTCAGCAGGGCGCTTCGATGACCAACATCGCGGCACTGGAAGCCGGCGAGCTCGACCTCGCTGTCGTCTTTGAACCCGGCGGGCGAACGAAGAACGAAGTGCTGATGATGGACCCGACCGTCTGGGTGACCTCCGAGCAGCACCGCACCGACGAGCGGCGACCGCTGCCGATCGCCACCTACACCTATCTGGAAGGCGGCTGGTGCGACGACCTCGCCCAGCGCAATCTCAGGAAATGCCGCCTGGAAAGCCGCGTGGCCTATGTCAGCCGCACCAGCGGCGGCTTGATGGCTGCCGTGGTGTCGGGCCTTGCCATTGCGCCGCTCGCCCGCAGCAGCATTCCGGCCGGGTGCCGCGAACTGACGGCCGATGACGGCTATGAAGTGATCGACCACTCCAACGTCGTGTTGCGGGTATCGAAAGCGGGGAACGGCAAGGACCGGATCGTCGAGGCCATGGCCGACGCCATTCGCCGGGCCTTTGCCGGAGATTGAACGGCTGCCTGAAGGGGGGAGAAGGTGCGATCCACACAACCGATGGATAGTTTACGATCCCGGGTACCTACAAAGTAGGTGGGCGCCATGTGTCCAGACCCACGAGCCCGGACAGGGACGGCTCCCTTGAGATCGAGTATGGCCCCGGGGATTGTGGTTCCTGTCGGGAAGCGCAGACCGCAGTCGATATATAAAGTGTCTCGGTGCTTCGCGCCAGAGGCTCGCCACCGAAACCTTTAGCTTGCCGGTGTCGTGGTGCGGCCGTTCAGCTTGGCGGCAATGCTGTGGATCTGCGCGGTGACTTCGCTGAGCGCAGAGGCCAGCGCCTCCTCGCTCTTCATCTGGTCGGAAAGTGCGGCATCGCGACCATCAGTCAGATTGCCGAGCTCGGCCTCGAGGCTCTTCAGCCGGCGGTTGACCTCGCTGAGCTCGTCCATGACCATGATGCCGGCCATGACGGTGAGGCGCAGATCGCCGATCTCGCCAAACTGGCTCTTGAGATGTCCGACATACTGATCGAATTTCGTGGCAAGCTCGGTCAGGTGACCTTCCTGCCCTTCCTCGCAGGCCATCCGGTAGGCCTTGCCGTCAATCGATACTGTGACCTGCGCCATGTCGCTTTATCCTAGCGGTCGAGCACCGCCCGAATGGTTTCCATCGCCGTCACGAGGCGGCGGGAAACCTCGCGGTTAACCTCCTCGAGCCGGTTCGCCCGGAACTGCGACTGGTCGAGTTCCTGTGCCAGTCGCGACCGGTCGGTGTTGACACGCCGAACCTCGCCTTCGAACTCGCCGAAATCCCGTTCCCTGTCAAACCGACCGTCGATCGCATTCTCCAGGGATTGCACTGCGTTCCGCAGTTCATCGATCGCCGCTTTGACAGTCTTTGCCGGCATGTGTTCCGAATACCTCGCCCGTGAGGCCGAATCGCCCGAATCCCGTCCGCCGCTTCGGCTCGATCTTTTTTAAACCTATTACGTAAGTCTCAACAATGCCAAGCTCCGCAAACAACTACGGAAGCTGTGGATGGATTGCGTAGCCGGCTTTCTTCAACGGCAGTGCGAAAGCTCTGTTGCATTGCGAGACAAGGACCTGAACGACCTGCCGTCAAATGGCCGCGGAAGGCCCGTATTTATTGACTCGCACGGCGCACCTGCTATGTGTCAGCCGCTTCTTGCGCGGTCTTTGGAGGATAGAGACCGTTCCCTGACCACCGAACGCAAAACGGAACAGTCATGATCTCTCGCGAAAAACACGACCGGATGGCAAATGCGATCCGTTTCCTTTCCATGGATGCCGTCGAGAAGGCAAATTCCGGCCACCCAGGCCTGCCCATGGGTGCAGCCGACATAGCGACAGTCCTCTTCACGCGCTATCTGAGCTTTGACCCCAAGAACCCCTCCTGGCCGAACCGCGACCGCTTCGTGCTGTCGGCCGGCCATGGCTCGATGCTGCTCTATTCGCTGCTCTATTTGACCGGCTACGAAGACATCACCATCGACGAGATCAAGAACTTCCGCCAGCTCGGCGCCCGCACCGCCGGCCACCCGGAATACGGCCACGCCGCCGGCATCGAGACGACCACCGGTCCGCTCGGCCAGGGCCTTGCCAATTCCGTCGGCATGGCGATCGCCGAACGCAAGCTTCGCGACGAATTCGGTTCCGACCTGATGGAGCACTATACCTATGTGCTCGCCGGTGACGGCTGCCTGATGGAAGGCATCAGCCAGGAAGCGATTTCGCTCGCCGGCCACCTGAAGCTCAACAAGCTGATCGTCTTCTGGGACGACAACAACATCTCGATCGACGGCCCGATCTCGATCGCCGACTCGACCGACCAGCACGCCCGCTTCCGCGCCTGCCACTGGAACACCATCGCCGTCGACGGCCATGACCCGGAAGCGATCGCCGCCGCGATCGATGAGGCCCAGAAGTCCGACAAGCCGACGATGATCGCCTGCAAGACGACGATCGGCTTCGGTGCGCCGAACAAGGCCGGCACCCACAAGGTCCACGGCTCGCCGCTCGGCGCCGAGGAAATCGCCGCCACCCGCAAGGCACTCGGCTGGGAAGCCGAAGCCTTCGTCGTTCCCTCCGACGTGCTCGACGCCTGGCGTCTGGCCGGCCTGCGCTCGACCAAGACGCGCAAGGAATGGGAAGAGCGCCTCGAAAAGAGCGATGCCGAGAAGAAGGCCCAGTTCGTTCGCCGCTTCTCCGGCGAGCTCGAAGGCCGTCTGTCCTCCGCCATCGACGACTACAAGAAGAAGCTTGCTGAAACCAAGCCTTCGCCGGCAACCCGCAAGGCTTCCGAAGACGCGCTCGAAGTCATCAACGGCGTTCTCGCCGAAACCATTGGCGGCTCGGCCGACCTGACCGGCTCGAACAACACCAAGACGAGCCAGACCAAGTCGATCACGCCTGACGATTTCTCCGGCCGCTACATCCACTGGGGTGTGCGCGAGCACGGCATGGCCGCTGCCATGAACGGCATGGCGCTGCATGGCGGCGTCATCCCCTATTCCGGCGGCTTCCTGATCTTCTCGGACTATTGCCGCCCGTCGATCCGGCTCGCCGCGCTGATGGGCATCCGCGTCATCCACGTGCTGACGCACGATTCCATCGGCCTCGGCGAAGACGGCCCGACCCACCAGCCGGTCGAGCACATGGCAGCACTTCGCGCCATTCCGAACCTCCTGATGTTCCGCCCGGCCGACGCCACGGAAACGGCCGAATGCTGGCAGCTGGCGCTCGAAAGCCACAACCGCCCGTCCGGCATTGCGCTCACCCGCCAGAACCTGATGGCCGTTCGCACCGAGTATGAGGAAGAAAACCTCTGCGCTCGCGGCGCCTATGACCTGATCTCGGCCGCCGACGCCAAGGTGACGATCTTCGCCACCGGCTCGGAAATCGAAATCGCCGTCAAGGCCTGCCAGGCACTGACCGCCAAGGGCATCTCGACGCGCGTCGTCTCCGTTCCCTGCTTCGAGCTCTTTGCCGAACAGAGCGAAGACTACCAGCAGGCGATCATCGGCAACTCGCCGGTCAAGATCGCCGTCGAAGCCGGCATCCGCCAGGGCTGGGACCACTTCATCGGCAGCGACGGCGCCTTCATCGGCATGTCGTCCTTCGGTGCCTCCGGTCCCTACAAGGACCTTTACAAGCACTTCGGCATCACGCCCGAGGCGGTGGTCGCCGCTGCGGAAGCCAAGCTTTCCTGATCAAGTTGCGGGGCGCGCCGAAAGGCGCGCCCCGATTTTTTCGTACTACGTCATCCAGACAGGGAGAGACCCGATATGACAGTAAAAGTCGCAATCAACGGTTTTGGCCGCATCGGCCGCAACGTGCTCCGCGCGATCGTCGAATCCGGCCGCACCGACATCGAAGTCGTTGCCATCAACGATCTCGGCCCCGTTGAAACCAACGCCCACCTGCTGCGCTATGACTCCATCCACGGTCGTTTCCCGGCCGAGGTGAAGGTCGAAGGCGACACGATCACCGTCGGCGGCCGCAAGCCGATCAAGGTCACGGCGATCAAGGATCCGGCAACGCTTCCGCACAAGGAACTCGGCGTCGACATCGCCATGGAGTGCACCGGCATCTTCACCGCCCGCGACAAGGCTGCAGCGCACCTGACCGCTGGCGCCAAACGCGTCATCGTTTCGGCTCCGGCCGACGGCGCTGACCTGACGGTCGTCTACGGCGTCAACCACGACCAGCTGACCAAGGACCACCTGGTCATCTCCAACGCATCGTGCACCACGAACTGCCTGGTTCCGGTCGTCAAGGTCCTGAACGATACCATCGGCATCAGCCACGGCTTCATGACCACGATCCACTCCTACACGAACGACCAGCCGTCGCTCGACCAGATGCACAAGGACCTCTACCGCGCCCGCGCTGCCGCTCTGTCGATGATCCCGACCTCGACCGGTGCTGCCAAGGCCGTTGGCCTGGTTCTGCCGGAACTGAAGGGCAAGCTCGACGGCACGTCGATCCGCGTTCCGACCCCGAACGTCTCGGTCGTCGACTTCAAGTTCGTCGCCAAGCGCAACACCTCGGTCGAGGAAATCACCAACGCCATCAAGGCTGCGTCGAACGGCGCGCTGAAGGGCGTTCTCGGCTACACGGAAGAGCCGCTCGTTTCGCGCGACTTCAACCACGACAGCCACTCCTCGATCTTCGCGATCGACCAGACCAAGGTCGTCGAAGGCAACTTCGTGCGTATCCTCACCTGGTACGACAACGAGTGGGGCTTCTCGAACCGCATGGCCGACACGGCGGTCGCCTTCGCCAAGCTCATCTAAGTCAGATGTTTCGCGCCCTTTCTCCAAAGACGGTCCGCTGGCGTCCGCTGGAAGGGGAAGGGCTCGAACACCTGACGCTGACGCAAACCGAAACAACCGACGGCGCGGTCATCCGCGCCGTCGGCGTTCTCATCGGCAACCGCGGCGGCACGCCCTATGGCGTGCGCTACCGGATCGATTGCGACGACACTTGGCACGTTCGCAAGCTCATGGTCGACACGACGGACGGCCGGAGCCTGCATCTGCGCTCGGACGTCCCAGGCCAATGGATGACGGCGCGAGGCGCTCCCCTCTCCGACTTCGATGGTTGCATCGATATCGACCTCGCCGGTACACCCTTCACCAACACGCTGCCGATCCGCCGGCTCGACCTCGGTCGCCAGTCCGGCACTGTAAAGCTCAAGATGCTCTACGTGCCGTTCGACACGTTCGAGCCCGTCGTGGACGGCCAGCACTACACCTGCCTCGATGATTTCAGGCTCTACCGCTACGAGGCCGAGGATCGCAGCTTTGCCGCGGACCTGCCCGTGGACGAGGACGGCCTCGTCATCGACTATCCCACCCTTTTCCAAAGACTATCACCGGAGACTATCTGATGACTTTCAAGACCCTCGACGATCTGACCGCCATCGCCGGCAAGCGCGTGCTGGTGCGCGTCGATCTCAACGTGCCGGTCAAGGACGGCGTGGTGACGGACGCGACCCGCATCGAGCGTGTGGCGCCGACCATCCGCGAACTGTCCGAGAAGGGCGCCAAGGTCATCCTGCTCGCCCATTTCGGCCGCCCGAAGGGTGAACCGGTCGCCGACATGTCGCTGAAGACGATCGCGCCGGCGGTCGAGGACGTGCTCGACCAGCGCGTCCACTTCGCCGCCGACTGCATCGGCGACAAGGCGAAGAACGCCATTGCCGAAATGAGCGACGGCGATGTGCTGCTGCTTGAAAACACCCGCTTCCACAAGGGCGAGGAAAAGAACGAGCCGGCCTTCGTCGAAGCGCTTGCCGCCAACGGCGACATCTACGTCAACGATGCCTTCTCCGCCGCCCACCGCGCCCATGCCTCGACCGAGGGCCTTGCCCATCACCTGCCCGCCTATGCCGGCCGCACCATGCAGGCCGAACTCGAAGCACTCGAACAGGGCCTCGGCCAGCCGAAACGGCCGGTCGTCGCGATCGTCGGCGGCGCCAAGGTCTCGACCAAGATCGACCTCCTCCAGAACCTCGTGACCAAGGTCGACGCGCTCGTCATCGGCGGCGGCATGGCCAACACCTTCATCGCCGCCAAGGGCATCAATGTCGGCAAGTCGCTCTGCGAGCATGACCTCGCCGACACCGCCAAGGCGATCATTGCTGCCGCCGACAAGGCCGGCTGCGCCATCGTTCTGCCGGACGACGGCGTCATCGCCCGCGAGTTCAAGGCCGGCGCCGACAACGAAGTGGTCGATATCAACGCCATTCCCGCCGATGCCATGGTTCTCGACGTCGGTCCGAAGTCGATCGCCGCCGTCAACGACTGGATTTCCAAGGCCGAAACGCTCGTCTGGAACGGTCCGCTCGGCGCCTTCGAGATCGCCCCCTTTGACAGGGCGACGGTTGCCGTTGCCAAGCACGCGGCCGCCCGCACCCGCCAGGGATCGCTGGTCTCGGTTGCCGGCGGTGGTGATACCGTCGCAGCACTGAACCATGCCGAAGTCGCCGACGATTTCAGCTATGTCTCGACCGCCGGCGGCGCATTCCTCGAGTGGATGGAAGGTAAGCCGCTCCCGGGCGTCGACATCCTCAAGCAGAAGTAACGCATCCAATCGGCGCGCGGACACAACCGCCGCGCGCCGGTCAACCAAGAAAAAATCTTGATTGTTCAATCGATTAAAAAATTTTAAATCGTTTTAGTCGCTTTTCTCGCCATTTTCCTGGACAATTTCGCCTGTTACTCGCGCCCTCGTTTGGAGCGTGGCGGCTGCCCTGTGCGCCGTCGGTCCGAAACTGTTTGTTTCAGTACCTGCCTGGTCCCTGGTGATCAGCGCTGTCTAGGGAGAAAAACATGAGCGAAAGACTGGAAGACATCGCAATTGCCATGGTCGCCAACGGCCGGGGGCTGCTCGCCGCCGACGAGTCTACGGCCACGATCAAGAAGCGTTTCGATACGATCGGCCTCGAATCCACCGAGACCTCCAGGCGCGATTACCGCGAGATGCTGCTGCGCGCCGACAAGGCGATGCGCAAGTACATCTCCGGTGTCATTCTCTATGAGGAAACCCTGTTTCAGCATGCCGTCGACGGCACGCCGCTGGTCGAAATCATCCGTGCCGCCGGCGCGATCCCCGGCATCAAGGTCGACGCCGGCGCCAAGCCGATGACCAATTTCCCGGCAGAGACGATCACCGAAGGCCTCGATGGCCTCGCGCAGCGGCTGGCGAAATATTACGAAGCCGGCGCGCGCTTTGCCAAATGGCGTGGCGTGATCGCCGTCTCCGATACCCTGCCGAGCCCGGGCGCCGTTCGTGCCAACGCTCATGCGCTCGCCCGTTATGCCGCCCTTTGCCAGGAAGCCGGCATCGTGCCGATCGTCGAGCCGGAGGTGCTGATGGATGGAGCGCCAGGCGACCATTCGATCGACCGCGCGGAGGAAGTGACGGAGTGGGCGCTGCGCACCACCTTCGAGGAACTGGCCGCCATGCGCGTCAGACTCGAAGGCATGATCCTGAAACCGAGCATGGTCATCGACGGCAAGAAGGCCCGCAAGGCTTCCGTCGCCGAGGTGGCCGAGCGCACGATAAGGGTGCTGAAACGGACGGTGCCTTCGGCCGTGCCTGGCATCGCTTTCCTTTCCGGCGGTCAGTCGACCGAAGAGGCGACGGCCCATCTTTCGGCGATGAACGCCACCCACGACCTGCCGTGGAAGCTCACCTTCTCCTATGGCCGCGCGCTGCAGCAGGAGGCGCTCAACGCCTGGCACGGCAAGGCCGACAACATCGGTGCCGGCCAGCGTGCCTTCTCGCATCGCGCTGAGATGTGCAGCCTTGCGGCCAAGGGCACCTGGAAGAAGGATCTCGAGAAGGCCGCATAAGGCATGGTCGAGAGATGAGATCCGAGGGGCCGCAAGTCGGCCCCTCTTTGCTTCGGCTTCATCCGCAGCAGGAATGCGTCGTCAACATCGCGGAGCGCCTGGACAGCAGGGCCAGCCAAGAGCTGGCTGCCCGTGCCGGATGGAACTTGTCACCGGAACAAGTTGGCGCCTTTGACGCGTGCGAACGCTGGCTTAAGTCTTGGCCTCGCAGCCAACTCCAGTGAAAGCCGGTGTCATGACCTCAGCCGCCTCGCCGCAATCCATCGCCTACGTCACTGTCGACGTCTTTACCACTGAGCGTTTCGCCGGCAACCAGCTCGCGGTCATCCCGGATGCCCGGGGCCTGAGCGACCAGCAGATGCAGGCGATCGCGACCGAGTTCGGCTACTCCGAAGTCACCTTCGTGCTGCCGCCGCGCGACCCCGCCAACACGGCGGAGGTCCGGATCTTCACGCCGACGATGGAGATTCCCTTTGCCGGCCACCCGAATGTCGGCACCGCCTTCGTGCTCGGCCGACAGAAGGAAATCTTCGGCCGTGTGCCCGGCGGCATCCTGCGCTTCGAGGAAAAGGCGGGGCTCGTCGAGGCAACATTGTCGCGGGAGAAGGGCGAGGTCATCGGTGCCCGCATCGTCGTTCCGCGCGGTCTGACGGCCGGCCCGGAAATCGACGCCGGGACGATCGCTGCCTGCGCATCGCTCACATCGGAAGCCATCAGCACGCGCATCCATACGCCTATCCGGCTTTCCGTCGGCCTGCCCTTCGCGGTCGCGGAAATCAGTGATATCGCGTCACTTTCGACGGCACGGCCGAATGTGACGGCCTTCCATGCAGCGAATGCGCGCTACAAGCCCGAGGAAGACAGCTTCAGCCTGTTCCTCTATGCACGATCGCCGCAAACGCCGTGGCAGATCCGGGCGCGCATGTTCGCGCCCCTCGACAATGTCAACGAAGATCCCGCCACCGGCAGCGCCTCGGCGGCCCTTTCGGCCTATCTCGTCTCGCTGCTGCCGGATCAGGATATCGATGTCGAGATCGCGATCGAGCAGGGCGTGGAGATGGGCCGGCGGAGCCTCATCGGCGCTTCTGTCCGCAAACAAGGCGGCATCGTTCGCCAAGTCAGCCTTTCCGGCAATTGCATCAGTGCGATGCGCGGTCTGATCGACCTCTAGCACTTTCCTCGGCGACCGTTAGAGCATTTCACTGTTTCATTGAAACAGCGAATTGCTCCAACTGTTTGAAATTGCGCAATTCCGGACGGAAAACCGTTTCAACTTTTCCTGGAACTGCTCTAGGCGGCGTCGCCGGGCTCCGGCAGCTTCAGAATATCGGCGAACATGTCCTGCCATTCGGCGTCGTCCATCTCGACGAAGCCGAAACCGCGCAGCAGGAAGACGCCCTCGGTGGCGAGGAAGGCAAGCCGTGCCCGGCGCCCCGCCTCCGTCGACAGGTCGATGCCATCGAGACGCGCGCGGTACCAGGCGCGGTTCTTGGCCATGTGCTCTTCCCGCTGCAAAAGGGCTGCCATCATGCCGGATGTGCGGGCATTGTCGGCCGTGTTCATTCGCGCAGTCACCGACGCATGGGCGCGCATCGCCTTGACCGGATCAGGATCGTCGCCGCCCTCGGCCGCAACCGCGGTGTCGAACTCGTTGAACCAACGCTCCATCATCGCGTCGATCAGACCGTCCTTGTTGCCAAAGCAATATTGCACGCCGCCCTTGGTGATGCCGGCCGCCTTGGCGACGGCATCGATCGTCAGGCCGGCAGCGCCGACGGCGTTCACGATCGCCTCCGCCGCATCCAGAACCTTGTTACGATCGATTGTTCGACGTCGTCCCATCTTGACTTCCTATTTCAAATCCATACGTACGTATTTAAATAATGACCCTGACGTTAACAAGACCTAGCCCCCAATTCCCTGTGGGTGGCCAATTGAGGTGTACTATGCATCCGCAAAATCGCTGGCTCATTCTGGCCATCGTATCGAGCGCACTCCTTTTGATCGTCGTCGATATGACGGTGCTCTATACTGCCCTTCCCCGCCTGACCCATGACCTCGGCGCGAGCGCATCCGAGAAGCTCTGGATCGTCAACGCCTACGCCCTCGTCGTCGCCGGCCTTCTGCCTGGCCTCGGCACGCTCGGCGATCGGCTCGGGCACAAGACGCCCTTCATCGTCGGTCTCGCGGTCTTCGGCGTCGCGTCGCTGATTGCCGCCTACGCGCCCACCCCTGCGATCCTGATCGGCGGGCGTGTGCTGCTTGCAGTCGGCGCCGCGCTGATGATGCCGGCCACGCTGTCGATCATCCGCCTCACCTTCACCGACGAGCGCGAGCGGGCGCTGGCGATCGGAGTCTGGGCCGCGATCGCCTCCGGTGGTGCCGCCATCGGACCGGTGCTTGGCGGCTTCCTGCTCGAATATTTCTGGTGGGGCTCGGTCTTCCTCATCAACGTGCCGATCGTCGCCATTGCCCTCCTGCTCGGCCTCGTCGTGCTGCCGAACACATCAGGCAATCCGAAACATCCGTGGGATGCACTCGGATCGTTCCAGATCATGGTCGGTCTCGTCGGTCTCGCCTATGCCGTCAAGGAAACGAGCAAGCGCGAACCATCGCTGGAAGCTGGCCTCGCCGCCGTCGTGATCGGCGCCATCGCGCTCATTCTTTTCGTGCGCCGCCAGCGCCGGAGCCCGCATCCGTTGATCGATTTCAGCCTCTTCCGCAATGCGGCGTTTTCCTCCGGCGTCGCTGCCGCGCTGGTCGCATCCGCCTCGATCGTCGGCATCGAGCTGGTCCTGAGCCAGCAGTTGCAGCTCGTGGATGGTCTTTCGCCGCTTCAGGCCGGCCTCTTCATTCTGCCAATCCCACTCGCGGCGTTCGTCGCCGGTCCGCTGACCGGCACCCTGCTGCCGCGTCTCGGCGCGGAAGTGGTGCTGCGCTCCGGCCTCATTCTCGCGGCCCTCGGTCTCGGCGGATACCTGCTGGCCCATGAGGCCGGCGCGCTGACCCAGATCGTCACCCTCGTCGTCCTCGGCCTCGGCATCGGCGCCTCGATGACCGCCGCCTCCAGCGCCATCATGTTCAACGCTCCGCCGGAGCGGGCAGGCATGGCGGCATCGATC
Source organism: Ensifer sp. GW101-20A05 (assembly GCF_059424735.1). Lineage (NCBI taxonomy): Bacteria > Pseudomonadati > Pseudomonadota > Alphaproteobacteria > Hyphomicrobiales > Rhizobiaceae > Ensifer > Ensifer sp. GW101-20A05. The sequence continues at coordinate 153,957 of NZ_JBWKZT010000006.1, forward strand.
GAAGAGGTCTCCTTCGAGCTCGGCGGCGCAATCGGCATTGCCGTTCTCGGCACCGTCATGTCGCTCGTCTACACCGCCTTCCTCGTGCTGCCGGAGGGTGCAGCCATTTCGCCGATGGCCCGCGACAGCCTCGACGAAGCCTTGCTTCTTGCCGAGAAACTGCCGGCGGATGTGGCTGGCGAACTGGTAACCCGCGCTAGGCTCGCGTTCGAGCAGGCCTTTACCGCAGTCGTGATCGTGGCGACGGCCATGCTCTTTGTCACCGGCGCGGCCATCTGGTGGTTGACGGGTGGCCGCAACACTGCGCCGGCGCAATCCCGTCAGGCAAGTCACCACTGAAAGCAACCGCCGGCACCCTCCGGCGGTTAGCGCAACCCCGCCTCGCATTTCGCGATCGCCTCGACCATCGCCTGGAAGCGGACATGGTGGCGAACCGCGTCAAGGTCGGAATCCTGCTTGAACCAGAGCAGCTGGTAGCACGAACTCTGTGGCAGCAAGGTTTCGAGCAGGTCGAGCGCCGCGTCGGTATCGCCGAGGATGGAATAGACGCAGGCTGTATTGTATCGCGCGACGACGTCGTCGGGATCGATTGCCAGCGCGCGCGCCGCCCATTCCCGGGCGCGCTGGGCTTCGCCCATATGAGCGAGGGCCAACGCGCCGCGATGCGCGGGGCCGGAGTTTTCCGGATTGAGCTCCAGCGCCCGCTCCGCCCGAGATATCCCGATCCTTGCCCATTGCGCACGTTCGACGTCACGGCCGAGCGATTTATAGGCGCTCATGAGATGGATCGGCGAAAGATAGTCGTCCGGCCGAATGTCAGCAGCGCGCTTGAAGAACTGGATCGCCGTTTCGAAGGCACCCTGCATAAACAGGAAACGGGCGTAATGGAAATTCGCCTCATAGAGGCCGGCATCGAGCGTCAACGCCCGCTCGAATTCGGCGACCGCCTCATCGTCCTGGCCGTCCTGGTGCAGCACCAGGCCGCGTGAGGCATGAGCCTCCGCAAGGTTCGGATCGATCTCCAGCGCTTTCGCGGTTGTGGAAAGAATGCTTTGCAGCGGGAACTCGTCCTCGTGCCAGTCGCGCAGCGCCGACTCGCAATCGGCGATGCCGGCATAGGCGCGGGCAAAGTTTGGGTCGAGTTCCACCGCCTTCAGGAACATGCGCCGGGCCAAGAGCAGATAGGACCGGGTCCAGGCATGCGAAAACTGCCGGCCGCGCAGGTAGTAGGTATAAGCTTCGACGCTCGTGGTCGGGTCGTTCTCGATCGCTTGTCTCTCCGCCGGCAAAAGCTTGATCTTGAGCTGATCGACGATAGCGTGGGTGATCTCGTCCTGAATGGCGAAGATATCGGTCAGGTCGCGGTCGTAGCGGTCGGCCCAGAGATGTGTACCGGTCAAGGCATCAATGAGCTGGCCGGTGATGCGCACCCGCGAACCCGCCTTGCGCACGCTGCCCTCGAGGATGTAGCGGACGCCCAGTTCCAGGGCCACCTGCTTCACCTTCACCGACCGCCCCTTGTAAGTGAATACCGTGTTGCGGGCGACGACATGCAGCTTCGAGATCTTCGAGAGATCGGTGATGATGTCTTCAGTGATGCCGTCGGAGAAGTATTCCTGCTCGGGATCATGGCTCATGTTGGTGAACGGAAGCACGCCGACCGAGAGCCCGTAGCCGTCATCAAGCACGATGGGGCCGACCCCGCTTGGCGCCGCCGCAACTTTCGTCGGCGCACCGAGCGCCACCGAATAGACATGCACGCACGCGGCAATGTTCTTCAGCGTGTGCTCACCCTTGTCGATGAAGCCGATATCAAGGCGGGTGCCGACGTGATCGCGCACCGTGGCGGAAACGGCAACGCCGGATGGCTCCGCCAGCCCTTCGAGACGGGCGGCGACATTGACGCCGTCGCCGAAGATATCTCCGTCCTCGACGATGATATCGCCGAGATGCACGCCGATGCGCAGCTCGATGCGCTTTAGCTGCGGCACGCTTTCATTGCGGATCAGCATGCCGCGCTGAATATCGACGGCGCAGGCGACCGCATTCACCACGCTCGCAAATTCGACGAGAATGCCGTCGCCGGTCAGTTTGACGATGCGGCCCTTGTGGCGGTGGATCTTGGGATCGACGAGTTCATTCTTGTGTCGCTTCATCGCGGCGAGTGTGCCGGTCTCGTCAGCGCCGATCAGGCGGCTGTATCCCACGACATCGGCGGCGAGAATGGCAGCGAGACGGCGTTCCAAGAAACCCTCGAATTCACTTCCGGAGTGAAAGAGGTAATCTAGCGCGTTATTCCCCATCTGTCCTGCGCCCTTTTGTAGTTGTAGCGAATATACGTACAACCCAATAGCATCGCGCAATCGGCTCCGGAGTTTCCAAAGAAACGGGTACTTAGAGGCAAGATGGCCTGGTTAAGGCCGGATCAGCACGGTCACCATCATCATGACGATGGCGAAGACCGCGATCTTCCAGAAGTCGCGGCGGCGGCGCAGACCAGGGATGCCGAGCGGCCACAGAAGCTGGATCACCATTGCCAGGAGCAGGATTAGGGCGAGCGCCTTCTGCATATTGCCCTCGTCTTCCGGGAGGCTGCCTCAACCGGCAAAGCGTTCGCAACGCCGGCACTCTTCGTCGCACGGAGCACCGCTTCCCCCAAAGGCTAGCGATACGCTGCGCTTGGCAAAAAGGGCTAGTGTTTTCGCGGACGATTTGCAATGACCGGCAATCGCTTGTTTCCTTCAATCGTCTCCGGTCGAAGGAAACAGGCGGCAAATCAAGGCACTGTAATCAAAGCGCTGTAGAGAGAAACCGGCTGGCAATTCACCAGGCACCGCCCTAACTTGCTGACGGCAGAACGAATTTCGGATGGATGATGAGAAAGAACCTGCTCCCGGTCGCTGCCCTCCTGCTCGGCACCTTGTTTCTCTTTCTGGGCAATGGTCTTCAGGGACTGCTTCTTCCCGTTCGCGGTACTGCTGAGGGATACCCGACCACCATCCTCGGTCTGATCGGTACGTCCTGGGCGGCCGGCTTCGTCCTCGGGTGCTTCTTCGCCCCGAATGTCGTCAAGCGCATCGGCCATGTGCGCGCCTTCAGCGTCTTTGCTTCTCTCATCGCCATCGTCGCGCTGTTGACCGGCATCATGATCGATCCGACCTGGTGGCTGATCCTGCGCGCGCTCACCGGCTTTGCCACCGCCGGCACGTCGATGATCATCGAAAGCTGGCTGAACGAGCGCGCCACCAATGAGAGCCGCGGCGTCATCTTCTCGCTCTATATCGCCATCACGCTTTTCGGCGTCGTCGGCGGCCAGATGATGATCCCCTTTGGCGACACCTCGACCAGCATCTTCTTCATGATCTGCGGCATCCTCTATTGTGTCGCCATGCTGCCGACCTTGATGTCCAAGGCCGCCTCGCCGCAACCGCTGAAGAAGGTCAGCCTCGACCTGCGCGGCCTCTACCGGAACTCGCCGGTTTCGTTCCTCGGCATCCTGCTCGTCGGCATCGCCAATGGCGCCTTCGGCACGCTTGGCGCCGTCTTCGGGCGACAGGCCGGCCTTTCCGACAGTACCGTCGCGGCCATGATGAGCGTGGCGATCTTCGCGGGCGCGGTGATGCAGCTTCCGGCAGGCCGCCTCTCCGACCGCATCGACCGTCGCTATGTCCTGGCCGCCCTTGCCGGTGTCGGCGCCGTCGCCGGCCTGCTCATCTTCCTGATCGAGCCGAGCCAGGTCTGGATCGTGCTGACGCTGATCGCAATCTATGGCGCCGCCGCCAACGCGCTCTATCCGATCGCCGTTTCCCACGCCAACGACTTCGCAACCGCCGAAGACTTCGTGAAGGTCTCCGGTGGCCTGCTGCTGCTCTATGGCATCGGCACGATCATCGGCCCGACGATCGGCGGTCCGGTCATGACGGCAACCGGTCCGTACGGTTTGTTCATGATTACCGCCTGCGCCCACATTTTGATCACAGCCTATGCCATCATCCGCAGCCGGATGCGCGCGCCCGTGCCGGTCGCCGACCGCGACGCCTTCTCGCCGGTCAATGCCGGTGCGCCGACGACACCGGAAAGCCTGCAGCTTTCGCCGCGCGCTGCCCCGTTCGAGGAAGCGCATAGCGAACCGGACAACAACCAGAAATGGGAGGATCAGACGGATGAGCCTGTTTGACGACGACCGACCACAAAAGAAGCTGGTGCACGAAATCGGCAGCGATCTTTCACTGCTTTCAGTCGATGAACTCACCCAGCGTATCGCCCTGTTGACGGAGGAAATCGCCCGGCTCGAAGCCGAGCGGACGCGCAAATCCGCGAGCCGCTCAGCCGCCGAAGGCCTGTTTCGCTGAGACCTTGCGGGAGCGGCCGCAGCGCAGCAAAACGAGGCGCGTTTAACGGCAAATTAAGCATTATCTGCGATTGTCGGGGTATCCGGAGCTTTCCGGTTTCAGACAATTTCTCCGACTGGCGAATGGGTCTGATTTTTCTCCCTGTTTTACCTTGAGAGCCGCTTTTCGCGGCTCTTTTTTTGTTTTGGCATAGCTTTCGCTAAAGAACTGTGGAGATTAACCCTTTCTTAAGAATACCCTTGCGCGAAATGCGCTATCGGATCATTCTTCGAGCATAGAGACGGGCAAGGATTTATTTCCTATAACTGTCCACTACCTGACTGTCGTGATGCGTTTGAACCAGGGAAAACAGGTCATGTCCGAGAGAGGATTGAATACGGTCAGTTTCGCAGGACACGCAGCGTCCTCGGCACAATTCAAGACGCTCTATTCGGAAGGCATGGGTCTGGTCGAGGAAACGGCGACATACCTCGATGGTCCCGGCCGCGCCGCCTCGAAGGTTCTGCCGCGCATGGCGTCGGTGCTCTATGCAGCCGAGTCCATGCGGCTTACCACCCGCCTGATGCAGATGGCCTCGTGGCTGCTCCTGCAGCGCGCCGTCAACAACGGTGAGATGAGCCGTGACCAGGTGATGTCGGAAAAGAGCAAGGTGCGCCTCGACAGCTTCAACGTCGACAAGTCCGCTCCCGGCTGGGCCGAACTGCCGGAATCCTTCCGCGACCTCATCGAGCGCTCGCTGCGCCTGCAGAACCGCGTCGCCCTGCTCGACCGCGAAATCTACCGCCCGCACGAAGCCGCCGCCATCGTTCCGGACAACCAGAACGGCGTCAAGGCGCAGATCAAGCTGCTGCAGACGGCCTTCGGCACCAACTGATAGCTCTTCGCTTCAGCGTGCGGAAAACAGAACCCGGCCATCGCCGGGTTTTTTGTTTCTCGCGTCGCTGGTGTCACTATCGCGCGCGCCGCATCTTCGCCAGCAGAAGCAGCACCAGCACGCAACTAAGGAAACCAAGAGCCAGCGGCAGTCCCCGATGGCCAAGCCACTGCATGGCTAGTCCTGTCGCGGGCGACCCCACGATGCCGCCGAGACCCCACGCAACCGCGAACGCCGCATTGCCGGCGATCAGGGCCTGGCCGGTGAAACGCTCGCCGAGCTGGATCAGCGACATCGTGTAGATGCCGAACGAGACCCCGCCCCAGAGGAAGACGAGCGGCCAGACGAGCCAGGAGTTGAAGGCCCATGGCAGCAGCAGGCACCCGATCAGCGAGACCAGCACACAGAACAACATCGTCCGCATCGAGCCCATCTGCTCGGCCATGCGCCCGAGAAATACCTGAAGCAGCGCATTGCCGGCGATGAAACAGGTAATGAGAGAGGCGATCCGCTCCTCGGCACTTCCGAGCGTGGCGCCATAGGTGGCAAACATCGAAAGCAGGATCTGCTCGAAAGCGGCAGCGGTGAAAACCGCAAACAGAAGAAGAGGCGCCAGCGCCAGGAAAGCGCCGACGGAAGTTGCCTCGCCATCCTGCGGCATGTCAGGCAGGCGCGGCACGACTGCGAGCAAGATCATGCCGCAGAGAAGGAAGGCCACGATGCCGATCAGGAAGGGCGACCAGCCCTCCGTGCCGACGAGGCCGAGCGACAGCGGACCAATAGCGAAACCGCCCGAAACAATCGAAGAATAGAGGCCCATGATGCGGCCCCGGCGCGACGGAGGCGTGATCGTGATCAGCCAGGTTTCGCTGATCACGGAAAGCGGATTGGCAAAGAAGCCGAGCAGGAAACGCAGCGGCATCCAGGCCCAGAGCTCCTGGGTCCAGGCGATCGCGAACAGTGTTAACGCGGCAAACAACGAGCAAAGAATAGCAAGCCACGCCGCACCGAAGCGCCGAACCAGCGCCGGAATGAGGGGAGCGGAAACGATGAAACCCAGCGGCGTCATCGCCGCCGACAGGCCGATCAGTCCCGGTGTCGTTCCCTGCCGCTCCAGAATGAAGCTGAGCAGCGGATAGGTCAGCCCCTGGGCGACCGCGAACACCGTGACCGTTGCGATGGTGCCGGCGATCGCCGCCCAAAGGATTGGTTGTTCGCGCGGCAGGATCAGGTCGCGTGAATGACGACGTTCCGTCGCACGCAGAGACTCTTGGTCCGATATCATTTCGACACGCGCCTCATGCCTGCCAGAACCATTTGGCGATTTCGATCTCGACCTGTCGCCTTGCGAGGCCGATATCGTCGATCAAATGCGGGTCGCTACTTGAGAGCTGCTCGAGATCCCGGCGAAAGCGCGCCCTCCTGTCCCAGGTCGCGATAACGCCTCTGAGCGTTGCTAGGCCGGCGCGCAAACGCAGCGGCTTTTCTTCGTGCACGCGTGCCGCCTGGTGTCGGGATGCAGGAATGGGAATGTGGTTCATGGCAACCTCCATATCGGCCCGAAAGACCGACGAATTCTGCAGGACACGAACCGGAGCGTAATTAAGCGCGTCCAAAAAGTTCTCAAAAACGTCCAAACGAACTATAGATGCGCCCATGCAGGAAACGCGCTTCGCCTTTGGTCCCTTCGTACTTGATCCGGGTGCGGGAACGCTTCTCCGGGACGATGATCCTGTCGCGATCGGCTACCGCGGACTGAGGCTGCTTGCGGCGCTCGTCGCGCGGCCCGGCGAAATCCTGGGTAAAGCCGAACTGATGGATGCGGCGTGGCCGAAAACGGCCGTCGAGGAAGGCAATCTCACCGTCCAGATCGCGCAGCTCAGAAAGCTGCTTGGCCCCGCCGCCGACGGCGGCGAGTGGATCTCGACGATCCCACGCGTCGGCTATCGCTTCACAGGAAGCACGAGGACGCTCGGTGCGGCGCGGCGGCGCCTGTCCCTGCCGGACAAGCCGTCGGTCGCCGTGCTGCCCTTCGTCAACGTCAGCAACGATCCCGAGCAGGAGCCCTTCGCAGACGGGCTGACCGAGGACCTGATCACCGACCTGTCCAGGATCGCCGGCCTGTTCGTCATCGCCCGCAACTCATCCTTCGTCTACAAGGGCAAGGCGGTGGATGTACGCGCGATCGCGGAAGACCTTGGCGTGCGTTACCTGCTGGAAGGCAGCGCCAGGCGCGCAGCGGGACGCGTGCGCATCAATGCCCAACTGGTCGACGCACTGAGCGGCGACCATCTCTGGGCGGAGCGCTTCGATCGCAGCCTGGAAGACATCTTCGCCGTTCAGGACGAGGTTACGGCCAAGATCGTGGAAGCGTTGCTCGGACAATTGCGCCCTCCGCCGCTGCCACGCAACCGACCCGGCAACATCGAGGCCTACGATCTCTGCGTGCGCGCCCGCAGGTTGATGGATGATACGCCGCAGGCCGCCCAGGAAGCGCACCTGATGCTGACGCGTGCGGTTTCGCTCGACCCCGATTATGCCGAAGCCTACCGCTGGCTGGCGATGAACCACTGGATGGGACGGGTGCACTCCGGCGGACCGACGGAGGCCGCCCGCAGCCTTGCCCTGCAGCTCGCGCGCAAAGCCGTCACGATCGACCCAAACGATGCCGGCAGCCGCTGGATCCTGGCCTACCTGCTCGCATATGAGCGCAGCTTTACCGAGGCGGAGGCGGAATTCGCCAAGGCGATCGAACTCGACCCGAACGAGGCCGACACCTGGGCGGCGTTGTCCGACATCGACGTTCTCGCCGGGCGGGTCGAAGAGGGCCTCGCGCATATCCGCAAGGCGTTCCGGCTGAACCCGTTTCCGGCAAGCTGGTACTATCTGACGCTCGGCCAGGCGCAATATGCGGCCGGCGATTACGAGGCCGCTGTCGAGACGCTGCGCAGGGACGAGACCTATCGCACGAGCTCACGCCGGTTCCTGGCGGCAAGCCTCGCCCAGCTGTGCCGCCTCGACGAGGCGCATACGGAAGCGGACCTGTTTCTCGTCGCCAACCCCGGCTTCACGATCCGCCACTGGGCGGCGACCGAGCCGTTCCGTAACGACGCCATGCTTGCGCATTTCGTCGACGGCTTTCGCAAGGCCGGCCTTCCCGAGTGACGGGCGAGCCGGCGGCATCCTGATCGGCCAACAAAAAGCCCGGCGCGATGGCCGGGCTTTAAGAATGCCGAGAGGCGTTCGATTAGAGGCCGAGGCCTTCGAAGCGCTTCTTGAACTTGGAGACGCGACCGCCGCGGTCCATGAGCTGCTGGTTGCCGCCCGTCCAGGCCGGGTGCGACTTGGGGTCGATTTCCAGGTTCATGGTGGCGCCTTCAGAACCCCAGGTCGAGCGGGTTTCGTATTCGGTGCCGTCGGTCATGACTACTTTGATGACGTGGTAATCGGGATGGATGTCTGCCTTCATAACGATCTTCCTAGAGTTCCAGGGTCCAATTGTCGCAAGGCATTGCGACTTCGAGACCGAACACGTAAATGAAGCCGCGGACCGGCTGAAGGGCCACGGCTTCCCAATTCGATGCCGTGCCTATACATCAAGGTCTGCGGGATAACAAGTGCCGCGCGGAAGACTCATGGGCAAAGCCTTTCCTCCGTGGTTGGCGAAAGGGGTCAAGTGTCCGAACGAGAAATCCAGGCGCCAGCGCGTAAATCCATCCGCCCGCTGGCCACGCTCCTACCTTATCTCGCCCGCTACCGCCATCTGGTCGTCGGCGCAAGTATCTCGCTGATCCTCGCCGCGGTCACGACGCTGGCGCTGCCGCTCGCCATCAGGCGCATGGTCGACAACGGCTTCTCCAGTCCCGATTCCGGTTTCATCAACACCTACTTCTCGATGTTGATGATGCTCGCCATCGTGCTCGCTCTGGCAAGTGCGGCGCGCTACTACTTCGTCATCACACTCGGCGAGCGCATCGTCGCCGACCTCAGGCGCAACGTCTTCGATCGCGTCACCCGGCTTTCCGCCTCCTTCTTCGACGTCAACCAGTCCGGCGAGATCGTCTCGCGGCTGACGGCCGATACGACCCAGGTCAAGTCGGCGGTCGGCGCCACCGCCTCGGTGGCGCTGCGCAACCTGATCCTGTGTCTCGGCGCCATCGGCATGATGGTCTATACCAGCCCTAAGCTCTCGAGCCTGGTGCTGATCGCGATCCCGATCATCGTCTTCCCGCTTGTCGGCTTCGGCCGCTCCGTCCGCCGCCGATCGCGCGAGGCTCAGGACACACTCGCCAAGGCGTCCGCCTATGCCGGCGAGGCAATCGCCGCATCCCGCACCGTGCAGGCCTTCAATGGCGAGGCACTCGCCAACAACCATTTCGGATCCGCTGTAGAAGATGCCTATGGCGCTGCGCGCGCCGCGATCAAGGCGCGCTCGGTGCTCACTGCCTTCGCCATCACCATGGTTTTCGGCAGCGTCGTTGCGGTGTTGTGGTTCGGCGCGCATGATGTGCTGTCGGGCAATCTTTCCGCCGGCACCCTCAGCCAGTTCCTGCTCTACTCGGTCTTTGCCGCAGGCAGCCTCGGCTCGCTCTCCGAAGTCTGGGGCGAGCTCTCTCAGGCCGCCGGTGCCGCCGAACGGCTCAACGAACTGCTGACGGAGATCCCAGAGATCCAGGCGCCGGCAAACCCCGTCGCCATGCCCGCACCGGCCGCCGGCGCCATCGCCTTCGACGACGTTTATTTCGCCTATCCGGCGCGACCCGACTACAAGAGCCTGAACGGCCTCAGCTTTGCGATCAAGCCAGGCGAGACTGTCGCCATCGTCGGCCCTTCCGGCGCCGGCAAGAGCACGGTCTTCTCCCTGCTCCTCCGCTTCTACGATCCCGCCAAGGGTGCTGTAACCGTCGACGGGCTCGATGTCCGCACGGTCGATCCGAAGGAACTGCGCGACCGGCTGGCGATCGTGCCGCAGGATGTCACCATCTTCGCCTCCTCGGTTCATGACAACATCGCCTTCGGCGTGCCTGGCGCGACCCGTGAGGCGGTGCGCGCTGCGGCCGTCGCCGCCCAGGCAGACGAGTTCATCAACCGCCTCGACAACGGCTACGACACGCTCGTCGGCGAACGCGGCATCACGCTATCCGGCGGCCAGCGGCAACGCATCGCCATTGCCCGCGCGATCCTCAGGAACGCATCGATCCTGCTCCTCGACGAGGCCACCTCGGCGCTCGATGCCGAAAGCGAGACGCTGGTGCAGAAAGCCCTCGATGGCCTGTTGCGCGAGCGCACGACGATCATCATCGCCCACCGGCTCGCAACGGTTCTGAAGGCGGACCGCATCCTGGTTATGGATCATGGCCGGATCGTCGAGGAGGGAACGCACGTCTCCCTCATCCGCCAGGGTGGCCTCTACGCCAAGCTTGCGCGGCTGCAGTTCGACCACGGCGCCGAGGCCCTGTTCGTCGCCACGAAAAACTGAGGCGTTGCGACGACGACCCTCCCGATTTCACACCTGGCAGTTGCCGGCTGAGAAGCGAGCCCTATTGTTATGGGGCCGGCCTGCCAAAGGCCGTTCTCTGCGGTTCGCAGACATGATCGGGAGGAAATTCGCATGGCATTTTCGCAACTGACCCGGCGCGCAACGCTGATGCTGGGCCTGATGGCGCTATCGGCGCTGCCCTTTAGCACCCCGGCCCTCGCCCAGGGCTTCCCAGACCGACCGATAACACTGGTCGTTCCCTTCGCCGCCGGCGGGTCGACCGACGTGGTCGCCCGCATCGTCGCGCAGAAAATGTCTGAAGACCTCGGCGAGCAGGTGATCGTCCAGAACGTCGCCGGCGCCGGCGGCAATCTCGGCGCGGCCAATGTCGCGCGCGCCGATGCGGACGGCTACACGATCCTGATGGGAACCGTCGCCACCCACGCGCTCAACCCACTGATCCTCAAGACCAAGCCCTATGATCCGGAGAAGGACTTCGCTCCGATCTCGCTGCTGGTCATCGTGCCCAACGTGCTCGTCGTCAATCCGGAGCTCCCAGCCAAGAACGTCGAGGAACTGCTGGCGCTCTTGAAGGCCAAGCCCGACGAATACAGCTATGCCTCCTCCGGCAACGGCACGCCGCTGCACCTCTCCGGCGAGCTTTTCAAGAAAATGGCCGGCGTCAGCATGCAGCATATCCCCTACAAGGGCGCCGGTCCGGCGCTGAACGACGTCATCGGCAACCAGGTGCCGATCATGTTCGACAACCTGCCCTCGTCCTCCGGGCACATCAAGGCAGGCACGCTGAGGGCACTTGCCGTCACCACGGCGGAACGCGCGCCCTCCTTCCCCGATGTTCCGACGGTCGCTGAATCCGGCATCCCAGGCTATGAGACCTATACCTGGAACGCGCTCTTCGCCCCGGCGAACACGCCGCAGCCTGTGGTCGCCCGCCTCAACGAGGCAGCAAACAAGGCCCTGAAGGATCCCGCCGTCATCGAGCGCATGAAGGAATTCAGCGCCAAGATCGTCGGCTCGACGCCGGAAGAGCTCAGTGCGCATGTGACGGCAGAACTGGCGAAGTGGACGCCGGTCGTCCGCGACGCCAACGTGCAGATGGATTGATCGTCAGCCGACTTGTCCAGACATTCGAAGCATTTGCCAAGTTTAGCTGCACGCTCGGCCGTCCCCTCTCCCCGCGTGCGGGGAGAGGGCTAGGGTGAGGGGCAGCCCAAAAGCGAGCGGCGGGAAGCGATCACACCCCAGCAGCACCCCGCCCCGCCACGCGGCCGGAAAAGATGCAACCGCCGAGGAAGGTGCCTTCGAGCGCATTGTAGCCATGCATGCCGCCGCCGCCGAAACCGGCGACTTCGCCGGCGGCATAGAGGCCCGGCACCGGCTCACCCGATTGTTCGAGCACCTGGCCCGAGAGGTTGGTCTGCAGGCCGCCCAGCGTCTTGCGGGTCAGGATATGCAGGCGAACGGCAATCAGCGGCCCGGCTTTCGGATCGAGCAGCCGGTGCGGCTTGGCAGTACGCAGCAGCCGATCGCCGCGATAGGCGCGGGCGCCGCGGATCGCGGTGACCTGCGCATCCTTGGAGAACGGGTTGGTGATCTCGCGATCGCGCGCCTCGATCTGTCGGCGTAGATGGTCGAGCGACAGCCGGTTCTCGCCCGTCAGTGCATTCATCGCCGGCACAAGGTCCTCGAGCCGGTCCCGGACGATGAAATCCTCACCCTTGTCCATGAAGGCCTGGACCGGCGCTGGCGGGTTCTTGCCGAGCCGCTTCAGGAGCAGAGAGATGCTCTTGCCGGTCAGATCCGGGTTCTGTTCCGAACCGGAAAGCGCAAACTCCTTCTTGATGATCGCCCGCGTCAGGATGAACCAGCTGTAGTCGTGACCACTGTCGCGGATCGCCTGCAATGTGCCGAGCGTATCGAAGCCCGGCATCGCTGGCGCGGAAAAACGGTTGCCGTCGGCGTCGCACCAGAAGGATGATGGGCCGGGCAGGATGCGGATGCCATGATCCGGCCAGATCGGGTCGAAGTTCCTGAGCCCCTCGGTGTAGTGCCACATGCGGTCTGAGTTGATGACCGAGCCGCGCGCCCGGCTGCTGATCTCCAGCATGCGTCCGTCGACGTGATGCGGCACGCCCGAGACCATGGTTGCCGGCGGTTGGCCAAGGCGCTTGCGCGGCCAATTGCGGCGAACGAGATCATGGTTGCCGCCGATACCGCCCGAGGTGACGACGATCGCACCCGCCGATATCTCGAAATCGCCGGAGACGTCGCGTGAACTGCGCTCGCCCCGCCCGACCGGATCCTCCTTCAGCAAGGCACCGCGGGCGCCCGTCACCGTTCCATCCGTGATGATGAGCTCATCGACCCGATGGCGGAATCGGAAGCGCACCAGACCGCGGCTTTCCGCCTCCCGCGTCAGCCGCACGAACGGATCGAGTACCGCTGGCCCCGTGCCCCAGGTGACGTGGAAGCGCGGCACCGAATTGCCGTGGCCATGGGCAAGGCCGCCGCCGCGCTCGGCCCAGCCGACGACCGGAAACCAGCGCATGCCGAGGGAATGCAGCCAGCGGCGCTTTTCGCCCGCGGCAAAGTCGAGATAGGCTTCCGCCCAAAGCCGCGGCCAGTGGTCCTCCGGACGGTCGAACTGCGAAGACCCCAGCCAGTCCTGCCAGGCAAGCTCACGCGTGTCACGAATGCCCATGCGCCGCTGCTCGGGGCTATCGACGAAGAACAGACCGCCCAGCGACCAGAAAGCCTGACCGCCAAGGTTTTGTTCGCCTTCCTGATCGAGAACGATGACCTTGCGGCCAAGGGCGGCCGCTTGCGAGGCGGCAACCAGGCCGGCAAGGCCCGCACCGATGACCAATACATCGCAATCCACGAAATGCCCTCCCCTGCACCCCATACAGCGCCGCCATACGAATGGCTGCAGCAACTGTTACGCGTACGTCAAGGTCAATTCAAGGGTCGGGCGTTGGCCGCGGTATGTTTCGCGGCCGCGGCCTATTTTTCGGTCAGCTTGAGTTCGATGCGGCGGTTCTGGGCCCGGGCCTCCGGGGTCTCGCCCGGCGCAATCGGCTGATACTCACCGAAGCCGGCCGCGACCAGGCGATCGGCAGGCACCCCCTTCGAGATCAGAAATTTGACCACCGAGGTGGCACGCGCCGAGGAAAGTTCCCAGTTGTCCGCATAGCGGCCTGTTCCGGAAAGCTGGACATTATCGGTATGGCCGTCGACGCGCAGCACCCAGTTGATCTCCGCCGGAATCTCCTTGGCGAGATCAAGCAGCGCCGAGGCGAGCTTGCCCATCTCCGCCTGCCCCTCGGGATTGAGTTCGCTGCCGCCGGATGGGAACAGCACTTCCGACTGGAACACGAAGCGGTCGCCGACGATGCGGATGTTTTCGCGGTCGGAGAGGATTTCCCTCAAGCGTCCGAAGAAATCGGAGCGGTAGCGGTTGAGCTCCTGCACGCGCTGGGCAAGCGCCACGTTCAGGCGGCGGCCGAGGTCGGCGATCTTCGTCTGCGACGCCTGGTCCTTCGCCTCCGATGCCTGAAGCGCGACCTCGATGGCGGCGATCTGGTTGCGCAGCGCGGCGATCTGCTGGTTCAGGAGCTCGATCTGGCTCATCGCCCGGGCGCTGATCTCACGCTCGTTCTCAAGCTCCGAGCCGAGGCGCCCGATCTTCTGGTTGGCGACATCGGTACTGCCGGCGCCCTGATCGAGCAGCGCCTGCAGCCGCGAGCGCTCGCCTTCAGACTGGGACAGGGAAGCCTGGAGATTGGCGAGCGAATCCTCGAGATCCTGCTTGCCGCTCTTTTCGAGCGCCAGGAGCTGCGTGAGCTCGTTGATCTGGCTGTTCAGCCGGGTCAGCACTTCGTCCTTGCCGCTGATTTCGCGGCTCAGCAGAAACTGCCCGAGAACGAAGACGGTGAGCAGGAACATGATCGAAAGCAGGAGCGTCGACAGCGCGTCGACGAAGCCCGGCCAATAATCGATCGTGCGCTGCGTGCGGCCTTTGCGGGCGAGCGCCATGGATTACTCTCCTCCGGTCTCGTCCAACTGTCCGAGCTTGGCCGGCAATGACGACCTCTCGCTTGTCACGGCGATCCGCTCGCCTCCGATGCGCGACGACAATTTGTCGAGCGTCCTGCGCATCGCCTTGGCCTCTTCCTGCTGGGCTTCGATCCAGTCCCGGAGCATCTGCTGCTCGCCGCGCATATTTTTCACCAGGCCCTGGATACCCTCGGCAAGGCTTGCCATGGCGGCGGTCGTGCGCTGGCTCGAACCGCCCTCCTGGTTGAGGCGGACCAGCTGATCCGTAAGCTTTTTCAACTCCTCGACCGGCGCACCCGACGGCGCATCGAGCGCAGAAGTCAGCTCGGAGCCGACATCGGTCACGGAAGAAAGCCAGTTTTCAAGCTCGGTATAGAAACGGTTCTGGGCGCGGCCGGCCTGCAGATCGAGGAAGCCGAGGATCAGCGAACCGGAAAGACCGAACAGCGATGTCGAGAACGCCGTACCCATGCCGGTCAGCGGCGCCGACAGGCCGCTCTTCAAGGCCGCCAGAATGTCTTCGGTGGTTCCCGAACCGGCATCCAGCGATTGGATGACCGTGTTGATCGAGCCGATGGTGCCCAAAAGACCCCAGAAGGTGCCGAGCAGACCGAGAAACACGAGAAGGCCGGTCAGATAGCGCGAGATGTCGCGGGATTCATCGAGGCGGGTCGCAATCGAATCCAGAATGGAGCGCAGCGCCGTCGTCGAGATCGCCGTCTGACGGGCACCGATCAGTGCCCGCATCGGCGCCAGCAGCACCGGATCGCGGCCCACCTTGTCGGCACTGCCGGCGGCGCGAAAGGAGTTGAACCAGCGCACTTCGGGACGCAAGCCCAGCACATGGGTGAATACGAGCAGGATGCCGATCAGCAGCACCCCAAGGATCAAGCCGTTGAGGCCGGGGTTGGCCAGAAAGGCGTTGTGTGCCTGCCGAAAGAGGATTGCGCCCACGAAACCGACGATGATCAGGAAGACCACCATGGTCCAGAAATAGTGCATGGGGCTCGAAAGCTTGTGCGGATTATAGCCTTCTTCCATGCCTTCCCGACCGTTCCATCCGGACAGATGCAGTTTCGTCATGGGTGTAAGTATCTCCCGGTTTTTACTTGTCGGAACGGCGCGGCGCCGGCCCGGAGACTACTGCATAATTCCCGAAACCGAAATCGATTCAAGGACGAAATTCAGCCGTTCCCAAAGTGGGGCGACGGCCGCGACGCGCGTAGATAGGCACAGGCATGTGGCACTGTCGTGTTGCCCCATTCCGGATCAAGCGGAAAAACAAAGCCTCCGGCGGGTGAGCGCCGGAGGCCGAGCATAGGAATAGGGTCGCTGATTACTTCGTCGGCACCGGGCGGTGCACGACGTCGTTCAGCGCCTTGACGATATATTCGTTGCCGCAGACGACCGAACCGTCGTCGACCGGCTTGGCGCCGCCGTTGATATCGTGCGCCCAGCCGCCGGCTTCCCGGATGAGAAGCACGCCAGCCGCGATGTCCCAGGCGGCGAGGTCGCGTTCCCAGTAACCGTCGTAGCGGCCGGCGGCCACATAGGCGAGGTCAAGCGAGGCGGCACCCATGCGGCGGATACCGGCCACTTCGCCCATCACGTGGCGCAGTTCGATCAGGTACTTGCCGTGGTTGCCGCGGCCGAGATGCGGCGTGCCGGTGGCGATCACGGCATCGGAAAGATGCTTGCGCGAGGCGACACGCAGGCGACGGTCGTTGAGGAAGGCGCCACCGCCACGCTCGGCGGTGTAGAGTTCATCGGTCGCCGGGTTGAAGATGACGGCGCCGACGATCTCGCCCTGGCGCTCGAGTGCGATCGAAACGGCGAAGTGCGGGATACCGTGCAGGAAATTGGTGGTGCCATCGAGCGGGTCGACAATCCAGCGATGCGCGCCGTCGGTGCCGACGATCTCTTCACCTTCCTCGCCAAGGAAGCCGTAGGTCGGACGGGCCTTGAGGAGTTCCTCGCGGATGAGCTTTTCGGCCTTGCGGTCGGCCTGCGAAACATAGTCGCCCGGTCCCTTGAGCGAGACCTGCAGGTTCTGGACTTCGCCGAAATCGCGGGCCAACGACTTGCCGGCCTTGAAGGCGGCCTGAACCATGACATTGAGAAGTGCTGAACGGGCCATCTGGCGATCCCTTGATAACGAAGGCCGATCGAAAACAATCGATCGGACGTTGAACCTGCTTGACGGAACGCGGCCGCATTGCCGGCCCTACTTGCAAATTCCCTTGATCGGAACCGATCCAAGGACGCAGGGCAAGCCGCAGATTGAGCTCCGTCGTCAAAAAACCGAGTGAATTCTCACTCCGCTCGCCGTCGCCGCCAACTGTCGCGGCACCACGAGCAAAACCGCGGCCTCAGAACCACAAATGGCCCGCAAGTTCAAGCGAAATAGCATTTCCGCCGAACGACCGCCAAAGATTCGACCGCGAGCGGCGCCGTTCAGCTCCGGCGATATTTGTTGGCGGCACTGAGTGCCTGCTTCTGCTGCTCTTCGTTGAGACCGAGATAGAAGTCTTCGAGCGCGTCGTCTTTCAGACCGGCGCGACGCGAAAGCACATACCATTTCGCCGCCTCGACCGGATTGGGCCGGGTGCCGATGGCGTTGACGTAGAGATGCGAAAGCCGGTTCTGTGCAACCACGTTGCCGCCCTCGGCCGCCCGCCGCATCCAGCCGAAACCCTCTTCGAGATTACGCTCGCCGGCAATGCCCTCGATCATCCAGATCGCGATGTCGAGTTGAGCGGTGTCGTACCCCGCCCGCGCCGCGCGGATCAGCCATTCGCGCGCCCGCGTCCGCTTGCTTTCCTCGATGCCATCGACATTGACCAGGATCTGCGACAGCGCATATTGCGCATCCGCGATGCCCTGTTCGGCCGACTTTTCGTAATAGGGCATCGCCAGTTTCAAACCCTTGGGTCCGGGATTGTCGGCGACGAGCGTCTGGCCGTAGTTGAATTGCGCCGAGCCATTGCCGAGATCGGCCGCCTTCTTCATCAGCTCTTCGGATTTCTTCCGGTCGCGCTTGACGTAACGGCCCTCCATCAGGATCAGCGCGTATTTGAACATCGCGGCCGGATCGCCTTTTTCCGCGGCCTGACCGTACCAGAAGGCAGCCTGCTGGGGATTGCGCACGACGCCCAGTCCCTGCTGCAGGATCTCGGCGATCAGGGTCTGCGCCGCCGGGTCGCCAAGCTGCGCGCGCGGCAGCGCCAGATCCATCGCGGTCAGGTAGTAGCCGCGCTGGAACGCGCCATAGGCATCGTCGACCTTGCCGGTAAAGGGCTTTTCCGCTGGCAGTGCCGGCAATTCGGCACCCATGCGATCGAAAACAGTGACGCCGGACGATGGGACAGAGCCGTCGGCCGGCTTCTTATTGGGTCCGACAGCGGACTTGTCGTCTTTCTGGTCGGTCGGCGTCGCGCCCTCCGGCATCGCCGCCCCGTTGAAGGGCGTGATGCGGCCGCGCTTTTCGACGCCGGCGTCCTCGCCACTCTTCTGCTCCTGCGCATGCGCAGGCATAGCCAGGGCGACGGCCATGGCAACAAGGGAAAAACCTCGACTCAATCTGGAAGGCAGACGGCTCAACATCGAAACGTCTTAATCTTCAAACCGTGGCGCTTTTTCGTCAAGAAGTGCGTTGACCGCAGCAACGACGGAAGGCGCCTGGCCGGGTTCGCCGAAGACGGCAAGACGAAGCGCCACGAACTCAGCACCGGTCTCCGCCACCGCAAGTGCCGATTGCGGGTCCGTGCCGCCCATGACGATGCATGGAATCTCGATCATCGACGCCCACCATTCGGCCAGCGCCAGGTTCTTCGGATGCGCCTCCGGCTTGATGTCGCCATCCGTCTTGCCGAAGAACACGTAGTCCGGGCGCACTTCGCCGATTTCCAGCGCGTGGTGACGGTCGGCCGCATTGCCCCCGCCGACGATCAGCTTCGGCGTGTGCTTCTCGACCGCCTCACCCAGCACTTCCGCATTGCCGGCAACGTGCAGGCCGTCGGCCTTGGCACGTCCGGCCACGCGGGAGTCACCCTCGATGAGCGCGGCGGCGCCGGCCTCCTGGATCACCGGCACCAGACGCTCGGCGTGCTTCTGGAACTCGGAGTCATCAAGTGCGTATTGCGGCACGATCACCGAGGCGACGTCGCCGCCCTTCAGGGCATCGGCGAGCACGTTTGCGCGTTCCGCCGCATCGGGCATGTCGGGCGCGATCAGCACCAGGCGGCAACGTTCTGTTGTCATATCAAGACATCCATTTCCGGCTGCATCCGCCAGGATGGCGAAACCAGCGCTCGATTTCATTTGGGAAAACCGATAGACGGAGACTGCAAAAGGATCAACCGCCCCCCATGCTTCCTGATCTCGACTTCTATCTTATCGCCATTCCGGCAGTTCTGCTCGTTGGCCTCAGCAAGGGTGGCATGGGGGAAGCGCTTTCGCTGATGGGCGTTCCGATCCTGTCGATGGCGGTGTCACCCGTCCAGGCGGCCGCCCTCCTCCTCCCGATCCTGATCGCGATGGATCTCGTCTCGCTTTGGATGTGGCGCAAGCACGGCGATCGCACCACCCTCTTCATGCTGTTGCCCGGCGCCATCGCCGGCATCTTCATCGGCTGGGCGACCTCGGCCTACGTCTCGCGGGACCTCCTTCGCCTGATCATCGGCCTGATCACCGTGCTCTTCGTGCTGCGATACGTCTACAATGTCTGGCGCACGCGCCTTGGCATCACCATCGCGCCGAAGAAGCAGCGGGCCGGTCCCGCAGCACTCTGGGGTTCCTTTGCCGGTTATGGCAGCTTCGTCGCCCATGCCGGGGGCCCGCCTTTCCAGATCTACGCGCTGCCGCTGCAGCTCGACCCGCGCGAATACACCGGCACCATCGTGCGCTTCTTCGCGATCCTGAATGCGGTGAAGCTCATCCCCTATTTCGCGCTCGGGCAACTGGATCTGAGCAACCTGAAAATCTCGGCGACGCTATTTCCGCTCGCCATTGTCGCAACCATGTGCGGCGCCTGGATCGTTCGCCGCATGAAGCCGCAGATCTTCTACCCCTTCATGTATACCATGGCCTTCATCGCGGGCTCGAAACTGCTTTGGGACGGTATCAACAGCCTGGTCGCAGGCGGGTGAGCCGCGGACCCAAGTATTACGGAAATATTGCAAAGCAAAATTAGCATTTCGCATCGCACAAATTTCTTGCTGCTTCGCAAAATTTCGCCTAACGTCCGCGCATGACGATCGCGGACCCTTTCGATGCCATTGCGGACCCGAACCGGCGCCACCTGCTGGAGGAACTGCGGCGCGCGCCGAGAACCGTGAACGAACTGGCGGAGGGCCTGCCGATCAGCCGCCCGGCCGTATCGCAGCACCTGAAGGCCTTGCTGGATTGCAATCTGGTCTCGGTTTCGGCGAGCGGCACCCGGCGGATCTATGCGATCAACCGGCCGGGTTTCGACCGTCTCAATCTGTGGCTCGACCAGTTCTGGTCCTGAGCCCGGCGGCGCGAACGCTGCGCCCGAAAGAAACAGACCGGGCGTCAAGCCCGGTCCAAAATTCCGTATATTCCACTGTGGGGGGATTGGTTCTAAACCTTGTTGCGCCTACTCAGAGGGGAGATGGCGCCTCCCGATAGTCCTGGGAAATACCGTTGATAATCAGTGAGTCGAGGAACGAAGCCTTTCGATTTCGTCCTTGATGCGCAGCTTCCTCCGCTTGATGTCGTTGATCAGTTCGTCTTCCACCGACGGCTGATTCAATGCCGCATGGAGCTCCTGCTCCAGGACGCCATGTTTTTTCTCAAGCGTTGCAAGATGAGCCTCAACAGTCATTTGGCAGTCCCTTCCTTTTGCTTGCATCCGGCATGCGAATGCCGGATGTTCCATGGTTTGTAACCTTACTACTGTGCCATGCCATTTTTCATTTGTCGAAGGCGAAATGATGACGTCGGATAACTTCCCGTTACCGCCCAAGATGTGATAGAGCGACGCATGGAATTCCGGTTCGAGGAGGACTTCGCAACCGGGCTGATGGGGATCGCTTTGCATGCCGGACCAGGACCAGGCCGAACTCAGACTGACCGCCGCGCGGCTGAGGCAGGAACATGAAGACTACGACGCTGCCATCAACGCTATGATCGAGACCGGCTGCGACGCGCTGAGAATCCAGCGCATGAAGAAGAAGAAGCTGGCGATCAAGGACAAGATCAGCAAGATCGAAGACCAGATCATCCCCGACATCATCGCCTGAACGCGGAACAGGACAGACGTGATCGACACCACGACCCCACCCGTCGCCATCATCATGGGAAGCCAGTCGGACTGGGAGACGATGAAGAACGCCGCCGACACGCTCGACGCGCTCGACATTGCCTATGAGGCTCGCATCGTTTCCGCCCATCGCACGCCCGATCGGCTGGTCAATTTCGCCAAGGGCGCTCGCGACGAGGGCTTCAAGGTGATCATCGCCGGCGCCGGCGGCGCTGCCCATCTGCCGGGCATGTGCGCCTCAATGACGCCGCTGCCGGTCTTCGGCGTGCCGGTGCAGTCGAAGGCGCTTTCCGGCCAGGACAGCCTGCTCTCGATCGTGCAGATGCCCGCCGGCATCCCCGTCGGGACGCTGGCGATCGGCCGCGCCGGCGCCGTCAATGCCGCGTTGCTTGCTGCAGCCGTGCTCGCGCTCAGCGACGACGATCTCGCCGACAGGCTCGACGACTGGCGCGAACAGCAGACGATTTCGGTCGCCGAATACCCGGTGGACCAGGCATGACCACCATCGGCATTATCGGCGGCGGCCAGCTCGGCCGCATGCTGGCGATGGCAGCTGCCCGATTGAACTTCCGCACCGTGATCCTCGAGCCGCAGGTCGACTGTCCGGCGGCACAGGTGGCGAATGAGCAGATCATTGCTGCCTATGACGACGAAGCCGCGCTCAGCCAGCTCGCGACCGTGAGCGACATCATCACCTACGAATTCGAGAATGTGCCGGTCGCGGCCGCCGAACGGCTCGCCGCGAAACGACCTGTCTTCCCGCCGCCGAAGGCGCTGGAAGTCGCGCAGGACCGCCTCGTCGAAAAACGCTT
The DNA here is from genome assembly GCF_059424735.1 of Ensifer sp. GW101-20A05. Taxonomy (NCBI): domain Bacteria; kingdom Pseudomonadati; phylum Pseudomonadota; class Alphaproteobacteria; order Hyphomicrobiales; family Rhizobiaceae; genus Ensifer; species Ensifer sp. GW101-20A05. The sequence continues at coordinate 175,834 of NZ_JBWKZT010000006.1, forward strand.
CATCAATGACTGCGGCATTGCGACGGCGCGTTTTCACGCCGTCGACAGCCAGGCCGATCTCGAAGCAGCACTCGCCGATTTCGGCGGATCGGGCGTGCTCAAGACCCGTCGCCTTGGCTATGACGGCAAGGGACAGCGCGTGTTCCGCTCCGCAGCCGACAGTCCTGCCGGCGCCTTCGCGGAGCTGGGCGGCGTGCCCCTGATCCTGGAGAGCTTCGTACCCTTCGAACGGGAGATCTCGATCATCGCCGCCCGCTCCACCGATGGCACGGTCGCCTGCTTCGATCCGGCCGAGAACGTGCATCGCAACGGCATCCTCCACACCTCGACGGTACCGGCAGCAGTCGGCGACGGCACGGCGGACGCGGCCCGCAAGGCCGCCAAGGCGATCCTCGATGCACTTGGTTATGTCGGCGTCATCGGCGTCGAATTCTTCGTACTTGCCGACGGCAGCCTGATCGCCAACGAGATGGCGCCGCGCGTGCACAACTCCGGCCATTGGACGGAGGCGGCCTGCGTCGTCTCGCAGTTCGAGCAGCATATTCGTGCCGTCTCGGGATTGCCGCTCGGCAATCCCCGCCGCCATTCCGACTGCGTCATGCAGAACCTGATCGGCGACGACCTCAACGATGTCCCGGCATGGCTTGCCAAGGACGATGTTCTGGTGCACCTCTATGGCAAGACCGAAGCGCGCGCCGGCCGCAAAATGGGCCACGTCACACGGCTCGTCCGCGGCTGAAGACCGCAGAAATGCGGGGCAAGACGCCAAAATGGGGCGTCTTGTGGTTGACACCTTAGGGGGGACACGGTATGTGCCATCCCACCTTAAAGGAGCGCGCTGAACGGCGCGCTTTTGATTGTTAGAAGATACCGGGCGAATTTTCGTTCCCCGAAACCTGCGGATCAGGAAAATGAAGATCAAGAATTCGCTCAAGTCGCTGAAGACCCGTCACCGCGAAAACCGTCTGGTTCGTCGCAAGGGCCGCATCTACATCATCAACAAGTCGAACCCGCGCTTCAAGGCTCGTCAGGGCTGATCTAAGCCGGGTGGCAGACATCGCTTCGGCGTTGTCCCAAAATTGATTATGAAGTTGATCCATGGCGGGCTAACATGCTCGCCATGCGAGTTTTTGTACCCCTGATTCTGGCGTGTTCCGCCCTGCTCGCCACCTCCATCGGAGCTGGCAGTTTCTCCTTCGCGGCGGAAGCATCGACCCAAACGGAATCGGCCAGCCTCACCACACCCAAGCAACGACTGGACGGCCTGTTCACGGACCTCAAGAAGGAACGCGATGCCGACAAGGCGCGTGAACTCGCCAACCAGATCCGTGTGGAATGGCAGGATTCCGGCAGCGCCACCGTCAATCTCCTGATGCAGTGGGCCGACAAGGCCATCACCGACAACAAGCAGGCGGCGGCGCTCGACATCCTCGATCAGGTGATCACGCTTGCGCCCAACTATGTCGAAGGCTGGAACCGTCGCGCGACCCTGCATTACACGATGGGCAACTATCGGAAATCGATGTCGGACATTAACCGCGTGCTGACGATCGAGCCTCGTCATTTCGGCGCGCTTGCCGGCATGGCAGCGATCCTCGGCGCCTCCGGCAAGGACGAGCTCGCCATGCGGGCATGGGAGCAGTTCCTGGACATCTATCCCGCCGATCGCAAGGCGCAGGAGCAGCTGGGCGAGCTCGCCGAGAAGCTCGCCGGCAGCAAGACCTGACTGAACGCGACACACTCGACCCTAGCCTTCAATGCCCCTCTGCACCAATGAAAGCACTCTTCTCGAAGTAGCGACAGCCGCTCGGCGTTTCATTGAGCCGATCTGGCTGGAATGGCACCGGGCTTGGGGTGGCGATCTCCCCGCGATCGCTTCACAATGGACCTGCGGCCGCTCGAGCCTGTTCCTGGCACGTGTCTTGATTGCCCAAGGCCTCGATGCCCATTGGGCCTCTGGAGCGCCGCGGAGTGCGCCTTCCGGGCCTGACATCGGCCCCTACAGCTTCTTCTGCGGGGAACGCTGGCAAAGCCATGCCTGGGTCGAATGCGGCGATAACATCGTCGACATCACCGCCGATCAGTTCGGCGCCCCTCCGGTGCTCGTTGTCGACAGCACGGACACCCGCTACAACAAGGGCGACCGGGATACCGCGCTGCCTGAGTTCGTGCTTGCCCGCCAGCGCGCCGTTGACGCCATCTGGCCACGATGGCAGTCGATGGGCTCCCCTGCCCCTGAAGCCTCGCCAACGCAGACGCCTTGACGGGCCTACGGACGCCGGAAGACAGATTGAGACAATGGTACCAGCCACATTCCTGCTCATTGGACTAGCGCTCGTCGGCATTGCCTACAGCCTCTGGCACGCGCGAGCCTTCACCCGGCGGTTTCCGAATGCCGGCGAACTGATCGACATCGGCGGTTATCGCATGAACAGCGTGCACCTGCCGGCAGGCGAGCAGGCCGATCTCCTGCCCGTCATCTTCATCCATGGCGCCAGTGGCAATCTGCTCGATCAGTTGCATGCCTTCGCCCCAGCCCTTGATGGCCGCGCCGAGATGCTGTTCGTCGATCGTCCGGGTCACGGCTACTCCGAGCGGGGCGGAGCGGAAAACGACCTTCCGGACGGCCAGGCGACGGCGATCGCAAAGCTGATGGAAAAGCGCGGCATCCGTCGCGCGGTCATCGTCGGCCATTCCTTCGGCGGCGCCATCGCTGCGAGCTTCGCCCTGCATCACCCGGAAAAGACGGCCGGCCTCATCCTGCTGGCGCCCGCGACGCACCCCTGGCCAGGCGGCATCGAATGGTACTATCGCCTCACGGCGCTCCCCCTCGTCGGCTGGCTCTTCGCCCATACGCTGGTGACGCCCCTGGGGCAGCGCCGCATCGAAGGCGGCACACACTCGATTTTTTCACCCAATCCGCGGCCCGACGACTACATCGACAAGACCGGCCCGCATCTGGTGCTGCGTCCGGCGACCTTCCGCAACAATGCGCGCGACATAGCCAATCTCCATGCCTATCTGACCGCGACGGCACCCCGCTACCGCGAGATCACGGCACAGACCGTGATCATCACCGGCGATAGCGACGGCATCGTGCTGGCCGACATCCATTCCCGCGGGCTGGCGCGCGATATCCCCGGCGCGGAACTGCTGTGGATCGGCAATCTCGGCCACAAGCCCGACTATGTGGTCACGGACGTGGTCGTGGCTGCGCTCGAAAAGATGGCGGGCCAGCCGACGGATCTCGAGCAAATAAAAAGGCGGGCCGAAGCCCGCCTGATCATGTCGTCCGAAGCCATCGGCCAAGTCTGACCCGATTCGCACTTTGCCAAGGCTGCATCAGATGCCGCTCATGCCGTCCGAACCGATATAGGCGATGCGCAGCATGTTGGTGGCGCCAGGCGTACCCAAGGGCACGCCGGCAGAGATGATGACGCGTTCGCCGGGCTTGCCGAAGCCTTCGGCCGCAACGATGCGGCAGGCACGGTTGACCATATCGTCGAGGTCCGTCGCGTCCTCGGTGACGACGCAATGCAGGCCCCAGACGACCGAGAGACGGCGTGCCGTCTGGACGATCGGCGAGAGAGCGATGATCGGAACCTGTGGCCGTTCGCGGGCGGCGCGAAGACCGGTGGTGCCGGACGAGGTGTAGCAGACGATCGCGGCAAGACGGAGCGTCTCGGCGATCTGGTGGGCAGCGAGCGAAATCGCGTCGGCACCGGTTGCCTCCGGCGGCGTGCGCTGCGCGTAGATGATGCTGGAATAGTGCGGGTCGCGCTCGACGTTGCTGGCGATCGACGCCATGGTCGACACGGCCTCCACCGGATACTCGCCCGAGGCCGATTCTGCCGACAGCATGACGGCATCGGCGCCTTCGAAGACGGCCGTCGCAACGTCGGAAACTTCGGCGCGCGTCGGAACGGGTGCGGAGATCATCGATTCCAGCATCTGCGTGGCAACAACCACCGGCTTGCCAGCGCGGCGACATGCGCGCGTCAGCTGCTTCTGCAGGCCCGGCACCGATTCCAGCGGCATTTCGACGCCGAGGTCGCCGCGCGCGACCATCAGCGCGTCCGAAAGCTCGATGATCTCATCAATGCGGTCGAGTGCCTGCGGCTTCTCGATCTTCGACATCAGGCCGACGCGGCCGCGGGCGATCTTGCGGACTTCGGCCAGGTCTTCCGGCCGCTGCACGAAGGAGAGCGCCACCCAGTCGATCTCGCCGGTGGCGAGAACGGCGTCGAGGTCAGCCCGGTCCTTGTCGGTCAGAACACCGACCGCGAGCAGCGTGTCCGGCAGGCTGACGCCCTTGCGGTCCGAAATCTTCGTTCCCGCGACGACCGTGGCCACGATGCTCTTGCCGTCGGTCTTCTCAGCGCGCAGATGCAGCTTGCCGTCGTCGATCAACAGGCGATGGCCGGGCTTGACCGCTTCGAGGATTTCCGGGTGCGGCAGGTAGACGCGTGTGTTGTCGCCGGGCACGTCCTTGTTGTCGAGCGTGAAGGTCTGACCGACCTTGAGATCCACCTTGCCTTCTGCGAACTTGCCGACGCGCAGCTTCGGGCCCTGAAGATCGGCGAGAATGCCGATCGGCCGACCACAGTGGCTTTCCACCGTGCGGATGCGCTGAACCAGCGTGCGCATCACGTCGTGGCTCGCATGGCTCATGTTGATACGGAACAGATCAGCCCCGGCCTCGTGCAGCTTCTGGATCATCTGCTCATCGGAAGACGCCGGTCCGAGCGTGGCGAGGATTTTGACTTTTCTGTTCCGCTTCATCAATTCTGGCTTTCCTGCGTGCCGGGCGTTTCGGAGAGCTGAACCATCCAGCTCCCTTGCCGCCCCGTGTCGTATTCCTTGAATCCCATGCGCTGGAAGCCGCGGGCGAAGCAGTCCTGAACGCCCGCGATCTTGAACTCGTTCTCGGCGACGCACATGTTGACGTCACCGGTCCAGCGGCCGCCGCGGGCCGCATCTTCCGCGTAGAGATAATAGTATCGTGACTCAAGCTCGCCCTCGATCAGGGTCGCGCAGGTGGTGGCCGGAACCTGCCACCAGCCCTCCGTTACCCAGCCTTCCTTGGCCCGGTAACCGATCGCCACTCCGACGAGATTTTGCGTGCCGTTGCAGACGCGAAAATCGGCGCGCGCTTCATCGGCAAAGAGAAATGAGCTTGAGGTTGCCAGGAAAAACAGGAGGATGCCTCCCAGTGTCGTCAGCCCCGGCTTCGCTTTGGAAAAAGGATTTCTGGACACGGTTTCCGATGGAACTCCGTTTTGATTTGCGTGGCACTTTCTTGCGACGGCCAGCCCCGAAAGTCAACGTAACTCTAATCGATTACAATCGGCAAATTGCGTTCAAATTGCGCTAAACAGTTGCGCGTTTCTTGCGATTGACGCGCGTGCGTGCGATCAGCGAGGACGAGGCTAGACAAGAGACTGGACCGGCATGCAACACTATTCTCCCTATGAGATTATCGAAGCCAAGCCTGCAACCGGGCTCGTTTTGCTTGCCGACCACGCGATGAACCGGTTACCGGCCGAGTACGGCAGCCTCGGCCTGCCGGCCTCGGCGTTCGAGCGACATATCGCCTATGACATCGGCGTCGAGGCACTGGTGCGGCAGCTCTCGCGAATGCTCGATGCGCCGGCCGTGCTCGGTTGCTTCTCCCGCCTGCTGATCGATCCCAATCGCGGCGAGGACGACCCGACGCTGGTCATGAAGATCTCCGACGGCGCGATCGTGCCCGGCAACCACCCAATCAGCGCAGAGGAATGGGAGAACCGGCTGAACCGGTTCCACCGCCCCTATCATCGCGCCGTTTCCGAGACGATCGGCCGAAGCGCCGAGGCGCATGGCGCGGCACCGCTGGTCATTTCGATCCACTCCTACACACCGGCCTGGAAGGGTGTGGCCCGCCCCTGGCACGCTGCCGTCCTCTGGGACAACGATCCGCGCGCCGTCCTGCCGCTGATCGCGAAACTAGAGGCGTCGGGCGATATCGTCGTCGGCAACAACGAACCCTATGACGGTGCGCTGCGCGGGGATACCATGTTCCGGCACTGCATGATGCCGGGCATTCCCCACGCCCTGATCGAGGTGCGCCAGGACCTGATCGCCGACGAGACGGGCGTTGCTGGCTGGGCCGAGCGGCTGGCGCCAATCCTTGCGGGTCTCAACGCCATGACCGAATTGCATCGCTACGAGCGCCACGCCTCCCGCACCGGCGCCTATTAGAGCTTGGGTCCGGAAGTACGCAGTAACCGAAGAGGATCAACGTCCATGACCGAACTGACCCCGGAGCAGCAGACGGCATTCGAGGCAGCCGCCTTTCGCCGTCTCGTCACCCATCTGCGCGAACGCGCCGATGTCCAGAACATCGACCTGATGAACCTCGCCGGCTTCTGCCGCAATTGTCTTTCCAACTGGTACCGAGAAGCCGCCGAAGAGGCAGGCGTTGCTCTCGCCAAGGAGGAATCGCGCGAGATCATCTACGGCATGCCCTATGAGGAATGGCGCGAGCTCCATCAAAGGGAAGCGACCGCCGAGCAGAAGGCAGCCTTCGAGATCAACAGGCCGAAGGAATAAGGGCGTTTCGGCGGCGCTTGCCACGGAATTGACCGCGTTGTTGCGCATTGACCCTTGACCTTGGCGGCCGTTTTCGGCACGTCACGGCACCCACGAAAATCAATTCCCCGTATCAAGGAGAAGACCATGTCGGATGCTCACGGCGTCGCACGCGATCAGCTTCGCGCTTTCATCGAGCGGATCGAACGCCTGGAAGAAGAAAAGAAGACCATCGCGGACGACATCAAGGACGTCTACGGCGAAGCCAAGTCCATGGGCTTCGACACCAAGATCCTGCGCAAGGTCATCTCGATCCGCAAGCAGGACCACGACGAGCGCATGGAACAGGAAGCGATCCTCGACACCTACCTCCAGGCGCTCGGCATGGTGCCGGCAGCCGCCGAAGAATAAGCAGGCTTGCAGGGCCGCCGACAGGCGGCCTCGTCCGGACAGCGATAGGGAGCAGGCTGCCCCCGACCCGACCAGAGACGACAGCACCCGAAAGCACGATACAGAATCAAAAAGCCCGCCGGTTCGGCGGGCTTTTTCGTGTCTGCTGTTCGGCCGAAGCTCAGTTCGTGCTGAACTTCTTCACTTCCATGAAGTTGACCGCATTGCCGCTGAAGCGGGCCGTGTCCACCGTGCCAGCGCCGTTCGAGAAGCCGGCGGCATAGACCGTGGTCGGTGCGGTGCGGAGCGACTTGCTGACGAAGCGCGGCGCCTTGACCGGCTTGGAAAGCGTCGCCACACGACCCGTCGTCAGCGCCCATTCGGAAATGATCTTCTGGGTCAGCTTCGGTTCGGTGCGGACCGACGAGCGGGTCGCTGCGTCGGCGTCGTTCTTCTTCGGTCGGCCGCCCTTTGCCGGCGCTTCGGCCTGCGTATCGAAGGCATCGTCGAAGACAGCCGCACGGGCGTTCGTGTTCGATTGTGGCGCATAGGCCGCCATTTCGATCGGCTGTTGCGATACCGGCTCGCGCTGGGCCGGCGTCGGAGCAGCAAGCGCCACACGGGTCGCAGCCTCGGCGGCAACGTCACGCGGCGGCTCTGTGGACGCAACCACCGGGCGCTCCGCGAAGGATGGAACCACGACCTGCGCATCGGCAACGGCGGCAAGGGCCGCGTCACCCGCAGGTCGCATCGCCGGAACCGGAACGAAACCAAGCGCCTGCACATCCGCGGAAGGATCGGCCGAAGCGACAAGCGTATTCATGTCGCGACGGTCAAGCATCTGCGGCACCGGCACCTTCATCGAGCCGAGATCGGCGAATTCGCTCGGCATTTCCGTGGTCTGCGGCAGGGCAGCAGCAAGCGCATCCTGGGCCGCGTTCTTCTGCGGCGCCACCAGCGCAACAGCTACGCCGCCATCGGCCGGCGCATCCTTGAAGGCAGGACGAACGGCCGGAACCGGTGCATTGATGTTCTGTTCGGCTGTTGCAGTGGCAGCAGCTGTCGGTTCGGCAGCAACCGAGCCGGCGACACCTGGCAGCGCTTCTTGGGCTGCGGGAGCGGAAGCTGTCTGTACCTTGGCGGGCGCAGCGCCGCCTTCATCGTCAGCGCCCGGACCGGCCGCAATCGCCGAGGGTTCTTCATCCTCGTCGCCGCCACCGCCAAAGAGCATGGCGAACAAGTTGCCGCGACGCTTGCCGCTTGCGCTATCGCCAGGACCGGTTGCGCCGCCACCGGCGACTTCGATCGCCGAGGCACCGACGCGACGTTTGTAGTCGGCGACCGCCTGGTCATAGCCCGGAAGCGGCTTGCCGTCGGACGGCAGATGCATGGTCTTGCCATCAGGGAAGAGGCGTGCGAGTTCGGCGCGGCTCATGCGCGGCCAGGCGCGAACGCCGCCAACATCCATGTGAACGAAAGGCGAGCCGGAGGTCGGGTAATAGCCGACACCACCCACCTGGAACTTCACGCCGATTTCGCGCAGCGTCTTCAGCTTCACGTCGGGAAGGTAGAAGTCCATCGCCTTGCCGAGCATGTGCTGGCTCTTCTTGGCGACGCCCTTCGAGCGCGAACGCAGCATGCCGTTGGTTGCCGGCGAACGATAGGCCGAGACGACGTGGATATAATCGCGCGAACCGCTCTTCTGGTAGACTTCCCAGACGAGGTCGAGCAGGCGCGGGTCCATCTTGGTCGGTTCGTTGCGACGCCAGTCGCGAAGGAATCGGTTGATCTCCTGCAGGCCCTTGGTGTCGTAACGGCCATTGCGCTTGAAGGTGATCTGCGCCTTTTCCTGGGTATGAATGAAATAGAGTTTCAGTGTCCGGGTCTGGCCCGCGGCCTCTACGGGAGGCGCGAAACCTGGCGTCACGAGGGAAGCCGCAATAGCAACGGATGTAAGAACCTGCGGCACCTTACGGGTAAAGGCCGCGCAGACTCTCGCTAAGGAGCCGAGCGGCTTCTTAAAACCGAACAAATTTGGCATTCAATCCCCGTCCGACGGACAACCGTGCTTCGCTGTCTCAGATGACTGTCAAATAAGGTGACAGCATGGCAAATATGCCACAGTCGTCACCGCCCCTTATAATATAGTGAACACTTCACTAACAAGGTCTAAACGGCGGTGACTGAATAGCAGGGCTAATGAATTGTGAATGCGTCGATTTTATGCCGCCTCCCTCAATGGGTTCTCGGGATCGATGCCATAATCCTTCAGCTTGCGGTAGAGAGTAGACCGGCCGATGCCGAGCTTGCGAGCCACCTGGCTCATCTGTCCGCGGTAGAATTTCAGCGCAAAACGAATCAGTTCCTCTTCCACTTCGGCGAGCTTACGGACGTCACCACCCTCGTCGACGCTGGCGATCGCGTTGTCCATCCGCGGGTCGTGCCCGGCATCGCCTTCCATCGATTTCGCCGCACTCGCGAAGTCCGGATAGACATTCGGCACCTGTTCCGCCGGCCCGCTTTCCCGTTCCGGACCGGCTTCGCCCCAGGAGAAGCCGGAGCGGTCGGAAACGACGTAGCCCGGAATCTGGGTGGCAATCTGCGGAAAATCCTTCACCGTCAGCTCGTTGCCTTCGGCAAGCACAACAGCCCGGAAGATCGCGTTTTCGAGCTGCCGGATGTTGCCCGGCCAGTCATAGGCAGTCAGCAGCGCCAAGGCGCCGCTCGAAATGGCGAGCGGTGTGTGCAGGCGCTGCTCGGCGGCAAAACGCTCGACGAAGGAACGCACCAGAACCGGGATGTCTTCCTTGCGCCGACGCAGCGCCGGGATGGTGATCGGGAAGACGTTGAGGCGGTAATAGAGGTCCTCGCGGAACCGGCCCTCGCGCACCTCGTTGATCAGGTCCTTGTTGGTGGCCGAGATCAGCCGCACATTGACCCGGTGCGGATGGCGCGCGCCGATCGTCTCGATCTCGCCCTGCTGCACGGCACGCAACAGCTTCACCTGGACTTCGAGCGGCAGGTCGCCGATCTCGTCGAGGAACAGGGTGCCGCCGTCGGCATCGACGAACTTGCCGGTGTGTTTTTCCGTCGCGCCGGTAAAGGCGCCCTTTTCGTGGCCGAAGAGAATGCTCTCGACCAGGTTATGCGGGATCGCGCCACAATTGACGGTGACGAAGGGCTTGCCGACCCGGTCGCTCGCCGACTGGATGGCGCGGGCCACCATTTCCTTGCCGACGCCGGACTCGCCTTCGAGCACGATCGGAATGTTGGACTGGGCGGCACGGCGCGCCAGGTCGATCACCCGGATCATCGCCGGGCTTGCCGAAACGATGTCCTCGAAGCCGACGGCGCCGCCGCGCGGACGGCGCGAGGTTTTGACCTTGCCGTCGCGGCTCGCCATCTTCAGCGCATTGCTGATCGCGACCGACAGCCGCTCCGGAGAGACGGGCTTCACCAGGAAGTCGAAGGCACCCGCCTGCATCGCGTGAACCACGGTTTCGATGCCGCCCTGGCCGGTCTGTACGATGACAGGCATATCGACGCCGCGCTCGGCCAGCGCTTCAAGGAAGCCGTGCCCGTTCATTTCCGGCATCAACAGGTCGAGCAGAATGACATTGATCATGCCGCCCTTGCGCTCCAGGAGCTCCAGACCGCTGCGGCCATTGTCGGCGAGATGCGCTACATGGCCGAGACGCTCGATCATGTTCGTCAACAACCGGCGCTGCACCGGATCGTCATCAATGACCAGAATATGTGATGTCACGGAAGCCTCCTGCTTTGGACACGCAGTACTATTTGGCCAACCTCATGTGCCAAATGACGTCAGGCATCTGTGCCATAAAGGGCTGAACATCATGTTTTGAGAAATGCTTGCATTTTATCCATTGCCGGCGATAGCAATGGAACCCATATCGCTTGCCTTCTTCCTGTCACGAACGAGAGAAATCCGACGATGACCTTCCGCCCCTTCGCTCCCGAGCAATCCGCTGTCCGCGCCGCCGCCGGGCAATCCCATGGCGCTACCGCGGATCTCGGCGACCTGCCCTCCTGGCGGCTCGAAGATCTCTATCCGTCGGCCGCATCGGATGCCTTTCGCAACGACCTGAAAAAGGCCGAGACCGAAGCGACCGCCTTCGAAACCAAGTGGAAGGGCAAGCTGGCCGAGGCCGCGACGAAGCGTGGTGACGACGGCATCGGCGCCGCCGTCCGGGAGTTCGAAGCGCTCGAAGATGTCATGGGCCGCATCGCTTCCTTTGCCGGCCTCACCTATTTCTCGGACACGTCCAAGCCCGAGAACGGCAAGCTTTATGGCGACGTACAGTCGAAGCTCACCGACATGTCGGCGCATTTGCTGTTCTTCTCGCTGGAGCTCAATCGGATCGATGACGCGATCCTCGACAAGGCGCTGGAAAACGATGCGCTTGCCGCGCACTACAGGCCCTGGCTGACCGACCTGCGCATGGACAAGCCCTATCAGCTCGACGACAAGCTGGAGCAGCTTTTCCTGGAAAAATCGATGACGGGTGCTGCCGCCTTCAACCGGCTGTTCGACGAGACGATGACGAGCCTCACCTTCAGCGTCGATGGCGAAGCCCTGCCGCTGGAAGTCGCCCTGAACCTGTTGCAGGATCCGGCGACAGAGGTCCGCAAGAAGGCGGCGATGGCGCTTGCCGAAACCTTCAAGGCCAATATCCGCACCTTCACGCTGATCACCAACACGTTGGCCAAGGACAAGGAAATCTCCGACCGCTGGCGCGGTTTTCAGGACATCGCCGACAGCCGCCATCTGGCGAACCGCGTCGAGCGCGAAGTTGTCGATGCGCTGGCCGAAGCCGTCAAATCCGCCTATCCGCGCCTGTCGCATCGCTACTACACGATGAAGGCAAAATGGCTCGGCATGCAGGAGATGGATTTCTGGGATCGCAATGCGCCGTTGCCGGAAACGCCGAACGCGCTGATTTCCTGGAACGAAGCCAAGGACACGGTTCTCTCCGCCTACAATGCCTTCGATCCGGAAATGGCCGCGATCGCCCGCCGCTTCTTCGACGAGAGCTGGATCGACGCGCCGGTGCGGCCGGGCAAGGCACCCGGCGCCTTCGCCCATCCGACGGTACCATCCGCGCACCCCTACGTGCTCGTCAATTACATGGGCAAGCCGCGCGACGTCATGACGCTTGCACACGAACTCGGCCACGGCGTGCACCAGGTGCTGGCCGGGGGACAGGGCGCGCTGATGGCGTCTACTCCGCTGACCCTGGCTGAAACCGCGTCCGTGTTCGGCGAGATGCTGACCTTCCGCGCGCTGCTCGACCGGACGAAGGACAAGCGCGAGCGCAAGGCCATGCTTTCCCAGAAGGTCGAGGACATGATCAACACGGTGGTGCGCCAGATCGCCTTCTATGAGTTTGAGCGCAAGGTCCACACCGCCCGCAAGGAAGGCGAACTGACGGCTGACGACATCGGCAAGCTGTGGCTGTCGGTGCAGAACGAGAGCCTCGGGCCGGCGATCCGCATCTCCGAAGGCTACGAGACCTATTGGGCCTATATCCCCCACTTCATTCACTCGCCGTTCTACGTCTACGCCTATGCCTTCGGCGACTGCCTGGTGAACTCGCTCTACGCCGTCTACCAGAACGCCGAAAAAGGCTTCCAGGAGAAGTACTTCGAACTGTTGAAGGCCGGCGGCACCAAGCACCATTCCGAGTTGCTCGCGCCCTTTGGCCTCGATGCCACCGATCCGTCGTTCTGGGCACAGGGACTGTCGATGATCGAAGGGCTCATCGACGAACTCGAGGCGCTTGATAAGGCCTGATCCGGGCACAGGTCCGGATCACGGCGCGATCGACAAGACGACTCTATGAGCGACACCGCACCCTATGTGCTGTTCCGGGACGACAGCGAAAACCGCACCACGGTTTTCGCTGAGCCTTCGCGCATCGTCACCGCGCGCACGAAAGCCGAATTCACCCGCGGCCTTGCCGAGCTCGAGCGCGCCCACAAGGCGGGCAAGTGGCTCGCCGGCTTCATGGCCTACGAGGCCGGCCACCTCTTCGAGCAGAAACTCACAAGGTTTGCCGAGGAGGGCCGCGAAACGCCGCTGATGTCCTTCGGCATCTTCGATGCGCCCGCTGAAGACCACCCTCTCGCCGAGCCGCAGCGCCGGATCGAGAACGAGCCTTTCCTCGCTGAGCCGCGCGCCGGCTGGGACTTCGGCACCTACCGCGAGCGCTTCGATCGTCTGCACCAGCATCTGCGCCAGGGTGATTGCTACCAGGCCAACCTGACGATGCCGATCCGTGCCCGCTGGTCTGGCGATCCGCGCGCCGCCTTCTGGTCGCTGATCGACCGCCAGCCGGTGAAATATGGGGCGCTGGTTGCGCTTGACGGGCCGGTCCTCCTGTCGCGTTCGCCGGAGCTCTTCTTCCGCGTTGATGCGGACGGCTGGATCGAGACGCACCCGATGAAGGGTACGGCCAAGCGCGGCGCCTCTGCGACCGAAGACGCCGAGATCATCGCGACCATGCGCGCCGACGAAAAGACCCAGGCAGAAAACCGGATGATCGTCGATCTCCTGCGCAACGACATCTCGCGTATCACCGAAGTCGGCACACTCAGCGTCCCCAAGCTCTTCGAAATCGAGACCTACCCGACCGTGCACCAGATGGTGAGCCATGTTCGGGCAAAGCTCTTGCCCGAGATCAGTATCGAGGACATCTTCGCCGCCCTGTTCCCCTGCGGCTCGATCACCGGCGCGCCGAAGATGCGGGCCATGGAAATCCTGCACGATCTGGAAGACGGACCGCGCGACGCCTATTGCGGCGCCATCGGCTTCATCGCCCCGAGCGGGATCATGCGCTTCAGCGTCGCCATCCGCACGATTTCGCTTTTCCCCAACGGCGAGGCTATCTTCAATGTCGGCGGCGGCATCGTCTTCGACAGCAACGCCCAATCCGAATATGACGAATGCCTGCTGAAGGCCCGCTTCGCCATTGGCGACGAAAAGATCGCGCTCGGCGACAAGATTGCGCTGGGCGACGACAGGGTCGCGCTGGGCGATGACGAGATCGCGCGATGACGGGCTTTTCGCTGATCGAAACGCTGCGCTACGAGCCCGAAAACGGCTTCGTCCGATCGCGCCTGCATCTGGCGCGGCTGAAGCGATCGGCGCGACGTCTCGGTTTTTCCGGAGCGGAAGGGGCAGAAGCGGCCTTGCTGGCCGCGGTGAAGAGCGGCGACGACAAGCTCGCACACCGTGTACGGCTCGAGCTTTTCCCGGACGGACGCATCGAGGTAAAGACCGCACCGTTCGTACCGTTGTCGGACGATACGATCTGGCGGGTGCGGATCGCCGCCACCCGGCTCAACTCGCGCGATCCGCTGCTGCGCTACAAGACCAGCCGCCGGGCGGCCTATGAAACGGCCCGCAGCGAATATGCAGCGAGCGAGGCTGACGAGGTTCTTCTGCTCAACGAGAAGGGCGAGGTCTGCGAAGGCACGATCACCTCGGTTTTCCTCGACGACGGTAGCGGTGTCCTGAAGACACCGCCGATCGCCTGCGGCCTGCTCGCCGGTGTGCTTCGTACCGAACTCATCTGCCAACGACGCGCGCGGGTAGCGCGCCTTTCGCCGGCGGATCTCACAAACGGAACGCTCTATGTCGGCAATTCGCTACGCGGTATGATCCGGGTGAGACTCCTGGTCTGAACCGGGAAGCGTGTAGCGTCTGACACGATCCCGCCCATCGCGCTTGGCGAGGTAGAGCGCCTGGTCGGCGCGCGCATAGAGATCGCTGACGGAATCGCCATCGCGATATTCCGCGAGCCCGACCGAACAGGTGTAGAAGAACTCCGGAATATTCTCGAGCGGCCGGGAGCTTCTGACCCTTTCGAGCAGACGGTCGAGAATGCGATTGCCTTCGCTGATGGTGGTATCAGGCAGGATGAGCATGAATTCCTCACCGCCGATCCGGCCGAAGCAATCCGAGCGACGCACGAATTCCTGCATTTGACGCGCGAAGTCGAGCAGAACCTCGTCGCCGCGCTGGTGCCCGTGGCGGTCGTTGATCGCCTTGAAATAATCGATGTCGATGATCGCGACGCAACCCCACATATGCGGATTTTCGGCACAATTGGCGATGAATTCAGTCAACCGCCCCATCGTGTAGCGACGGTTGGGCACACTGGTCAGCTCGTCGACCTGGGCCGCCCGAAGCGCGAAATCGCGGTCCTGCCGGAGCTCGCGCTCGCCCGCATGGATAGTGGTGACATCGACGGCAATGCAAAGCATATAGCCGTCGGAATCCACCGTCTCCGTCATCCACAGCCAGCGGCCGTCATGCAAGTCGGTTTCCATGGCACGAAAAGGCACTTTGCCGCGCCGGTGAGCCGTCGAGGCAATCCAGGCGTTGACGTCGTCGGTTTTCAGGACGGTCCCCTGACCGGCCGCGTAGTTGCGGCGCATGATCTCCGCCCAGGTCGGGCTCTCGTCTGGACCGACGTGATAGGCCGCGCGAAATGCCGTGTTGGCAAACCGCAATCGATCGTGCTGATCGTAGAGCGCGATCAGTACGGGTGTTTTGCTCTGTAAGGCCGCAAGAGCCTTGAGATGACTACCGGTCACGGTCTGTCACGCCTCCGGGTCGGACAATATCAATCATGGCGCGAAGCGGATGCTTCAGACGAAGCTATAGCACGAAGTGCTTGTGACAAGCGTTTACGCGTGTGAAACGATGGGGATATGGTTAAATCACCGTCTTGGACCGGCCGAAGTGCATGAAGCATACGCCCTACGACGGTTCCTCCAAGCCCCTCACCATCGGCCTTGCCCAGCTCGATCCCGATCGCTGGATCGAGCCTGACGAACAGCTACAGCACTATCTCTCAGAAAAGAAGTGCCTTCTTGCGGAAGCGTGAGGCAGTCGCGGCCCTGCTTTCGATCGCCGGTTAAGCACTATCTCAGATAGCGGTTGACCCGCCGGCTCTTTATTGTGACAGCGATCTATGCTCTACAGCGCCCGCGTGCCGCATTCGGCACCGAAGCCGCTGCGGCACACCCGTCAAGCTGGAACAGCGGCACCAGCCGCTTCCTCATGCTTAGTCACCCACCGTCACAGGAAAGTTTCCTCAGGAGTAAGACAAAAATGGCAGATACCACCTACCCGGTTTACGGCGAGATCACCGGTCCGATCGTCATGATCGGTTTCGGTTCGATCGGTCGCGGCACCCTGCCGCTGATCGAGCGCCACTTCAAATACGACAAGAACCGGTTGATCGTGGTCGAACCCCGTGAGGACGCCGCCGACAACGAGATTTTCGAACGGCATGGCGTACGTCACGTTCGCGCTCATGTGACGAAGGACAACTACAAGGAACTGCTGAAGCCGCTGCTCACCGAAGGCGAAGGCCAGGGCTTCTGCGTCAACCTGTCGGTCGATACCGGCTCGCTCGACCTGATCAAGATGTGCCGCAAGCTCGACGTTCTCTACATCGACACGGTCGTTGAGCCGTGGCTCGGTTTCTATTTCGACGCCGAAATGGACAATTCCGAGCGCACCAACTATGCGCTGCGCGAAACCGTTCGCAAGGAAAAGGAAAAGAACCCGGGCGGCACCACGGCCGTTTCCACCTGCGGCGCCAACCCCGGCATGGTCTCCTGGTTCGTCAAGCAGGGCCTCTTGAACCTCGCCAACGACCTCGGCGTGAAGTTTGAAGAGCCGCATCAGGACGACCGCGAAGGCTGGGCGAAGCTGATGAAGAAGGTCGGCGTCAAGGGCGTGCACATTGCCGAGCGCGACACGCAGCTGACGAAGAAGCCGAAGCCGCTCGACGTGTTCTGGAACACGTGGTCGGTCGAGGGCTTCATCTCCGAAGGTCTGCAGCCGGCCGAACTCGGCTGGGGCACCCATGAAAACTGGATGCCGAAGAACGCCAAGAAGCACAAGAAGGGCTGCAAGGCTGCGATCTACCTGGAGCAGCCGGGCGCCAACACCCGCGTACGCACCTGGTGCCCGACGCCTGGCCCGCAGTACGGCTTCCTTGTCACCCACAACGAGGCGATCTCGATCTCGGACTTCTTCACCGTTCGCGATAAGGACGGCGAAGTGACGTACCGTCCGACCTGCCACTACGCCTACCATCCGGCCAACGACGCGGTCCTGTCGCTGCACGAGATGTTCGGCAACGGCGGCAACGCCCAGCCGGTCCATCACGTTCTCGACGAGAAGGAACTGGTTGAGGGCCTCGACGAACTGGGCGTCCTGCTCTACGGCCACGACAAGAATGCCTATTGGTTCGGCTCGCGCCTGTCTCTGGAAGAGACCCGCCGCATCGCTCCCTACCAGAACGCCACCGGCATGCAGGTAACCTCTGCGGTTCTCGCCGGCATGGTCTGGGCGATTGAAAACCCGAAGGCCGGCATCGTCGAAGCCGACGAGATGGACTACAAGCGCTGCCTGGAAGTACAGCTTCCCTATCTCGGTCCGGTTGAAGGCCACTACACCGACTGGACCCCGCTCGACGGTCGTCCGGGCCTGTTCCCGGAAGACATCGACACCAAGGATCCCTGGCAGTTCAAGAACATCCTCGTTCGCTAAGCTTTTGACGTAAAACGTCATCCGGCCCGGGGCACGACCGTGTCCCGGGCCTTTTCATCTGTGCGGGCGCCGGCCGCCCCCTGCCGCTCTTGCTTTCAACTCATGATCGCGGCATGGTCATGCCGGAATGAAACAGTCCGCTCGGCCCAATGCGGGGGAAATCGCCTATGAAGCCATTCGCAGTTCTGACCCTAATCGCAACCGCTGCGGCCTTGGCGTCCTGCCAGTCGTCGCCCCGGATCATCGATGAGGGCGGGCCGTCGCGCCAGGCGACCGGCGTCGAAGGCTCCTGGGTGGACCCGAACGGCATCGTCTCGACTTTTGCGGGCGGCACCTTCTCGACCCGCACGACCGACACCAACCAGCTGCTTGCTTCGGGCAACTACGTCAAGACGAGCCCGACGCTCGTCGAGATCAACATGACCTCGCTCGTGCGCAATACCCAGTCCAAGGTCGCTTGCGCCCTGGTCACGCAGAACCAGCTCAATTGCACCACCGATGCCGGCGCGCAGTTCTCGCTGACGCGGCGCGGCTAAAACAGCGCATACGCAAGTATCGAAGCCCCCGATCGGGGGCTTTTTTTGTTGCAGGATCGCAGCTTAACCTCGTTATAAATTGACAAAGCGAGCTTGGTTTTAGCGCTTGAAGTCACCTTCAAGTGATGAAAACATCCGGCCCGGCAAAGCCACTCCGACCGTGGGGAACGGTTCCGTCTTGACGGCTCCGGAAACGGTCGGCTGACAACCGGCAAACAGGAGAACATCATGATCAGACACATGCGGACCGGCCTGATGACCGCGTCCATTCTTGCCCTCTCCTCGGGCGCAGCCTTCGCCGATTATGAGCTGAACATCCTGCACATCAACGACCTCCATTCCCGCATCGAGTCGATCAACAAGTTCGACTCGACCTGCTCGGCGGAAGAGGAAGGCAAGAACGAGTGCTTCGGCGGCGTCGCCCGTCTGAAGGCCCTGATCGACACGAAGCGCCAGGAACTCTCCGGCAAGAACGTGCTGCTGCTCAATGCCGGCGACAATTTCCAGGGCTCGCTGTTCTTCACCACCTATAAGGGCCTGGCCGAAGCCGAGTTCCTCAACCTGATGAAGTTCGACGCGATGACCGTGGGCAACCACGAATTCGACGAGAGCGAAGACGGCCTGGCCGGCTTCCTCGATAAGATTACCTTCCCTGTCGTCACCGCCAACGTCCTGCCGAGCCACAAGTCGAAGATCGGCGACCGCATCAAGCCGTCGATCGTGCTCGACGTCGGCGGCCAGAAGGTTGGCATCGTCGGCGCCGTCGCCAACGACACGCCGGAACTGTCCTCGCCCGGCCCAGACATCCTGATCGGCGATGACGTTGCCACCACCACGGCCGCCGTCGAAGAACTGAAGAAGCAGGGCGTCGACAAGATTATTGCGCTGACCCATGTCGGCTATCCGCGCGATCTCGCAGCGATTGCCAAGATCCCGGACGTCGATATCGTCGTCGGCGGCCACTCGCACAGCCTCTTGTCCAACACCGACCCGAAAGCCGAGGGTCCTTACCCGACGATGGTCGACAATCCCGGTGGCTACAAGGTTCCGGTCGTCCAGGCCGCATCCTACACCAAGTATCTCGGCGATCTCGTCGTCACCTTCGACGACAAGGGCGTCGTCAAAGCCGCCAAGGGCGATCCGATCCTGGTCGACTCGTCCGTCAAGCCGGATGAGGCCGTGCTGGCGCGCGTCGCCGAACTCGGCAAACCGATCGAGGAATTGCGCTCGAAGATCATCGCCAAGACCGAAGCGCCGATCGACGGCTCTCGTGAGAATTGCCGCACCAAGGAATGCGAAATGGGCAGCCTGCTCACCGACGCCATGCTCGACCGCGTCAAGGGCCAGGGTGTCACCATCGCCATCACCAACGGCGGCGGCCTGCGCGCCTCGATCGACGCCGGCGACGTTTCGATGGGCGAAGCGATCACCGTTCTGCCGTTCCAGAACACCGTCGCGACCTTCCAGATCAAGGGCGACGGCATCCGTGAAGCGCTGGAAAACGGCCTCAGCAAGCTCGAGGAAGGCGGCGGTCGCTTCCCGCAGGTGGCGGGCATGAAGTTCTCCTTCGACAAGACGAAGCCGGTCGGCAGCCGTGTCGTCTCGGTCGAGGTAAAGGAAGGCGAAGGCTACGTCGCCCTCGATCCGGCCAAGACCTATTCGCTGGTCACCAACAACTACATGCGCAATGGCGGCGACGGCTACGACGTCTTCAAGGAGAAGGGTGAAAACGCCTACGACTACGGTCCGGGCCTCGAAACCGTGCTCGCCGACTATCTCGCTGCCCACCAGCCGTTCAAGCCCTATACCGATGGCCGCATCACCGAGGTCGCTTCGGCTGCAGGTGCTGCACCGGCAGAACCGGCGACGGAAACGAAGCCGGCGACGGGCACCGACACCACGGCAACCCAGCCGGCAGCAACCTCCGGCGATGCATCAGCGCCCGCGGCAAGCGGCCCGCAGAAGCACGTGATCGCCAAGGGCGATACGCTCTGGGACCTCGCCAAGTCGTTCTACGGCGAAGGCTCGCTGTGGAAGAAGATCTCCGAAGCCAACGGCAAGCCGGCGCCGCGCGCGCTGCATGTCGGCACGGAACTGGAAATTCCGGCAAAGTAAGACAATTTGCCTCTACTTTCAGAGCCGGCGCGGGCTTCCCCGCGCCGGCTTTTCTTTTTAGAAGGATTTGAAACCGAAAGCAGTGTCCCGATTGAACGGGACCGACGAGGACCGAGATGACCGAACAGCTTGACGTGACCGCCCCTGCCGACCACCCTTCCGTCAAATCCGGAAAGGTCGGCATTCTGCTGGTCAATCTCGGCACGCCCGACGGCACCGACTATACCTCGATGCGCCGCTACCTGAAGGAGTTCCTGACGGACCGCCGGGTGATCGAATGGTCGCGGCTGTTCTGGTACCCGATCCTGTTCGGCATCGTGCTCAACACCCGTCCCGGCAAGGTGGGCAAGGCCTATGAGACGATCTGGAACAAGGAGCTGAACGAAAGCTACCTCAGGACCTACACCCGCAACCAGGCGCAACTGATGGCCAAAACGTTCGCCGATCGCCCTGATGTGATCGTCGACTGGGGCATGCGCTACGGCCAGCCCTCGATCGCCTCGCGCATGGAAGCGCTGCAGAGGGCCGGTTGCGAACGCATCCTCGTCTTCCCGCTCTATCCGCAATATGCGGCAGCCACGACCGCCACCGTCAACGACAAGGCCTTCGAGGCGCTTTTGAAGATGCGCTGGCAACCGGCGCTGCGCACGGTTCCGCCCTACCACGACGATCCGGTCTATATCGACGCGCTCGCGACCTCGATCGAGCGCCATCTGGCGACGCTCGACTGGGAACCGGAAGTGGTTCTGACCTCCTTCCACGGGATTCCGAAGAGCTATTTCGACAAGGGCGACCCCTATTATTGCCAATGCCAGAAGACCGCGCGGCTGCTGCGCGAAAAGCTCGGCTGGTCCAAGGAGAAGCTGCAGGTCACCTTCCAGTCGCGCTTCGGGCCCGAGGAATGGCTGCAGCCCTACACCGACAAGACGGTCGAGAAACTCGCACAGGAAGGCGTCAAGCGTATTGCCGTCATCAATCCCGGTTTCGTGTCCGACTGTCTGGAAACGCTGGAGGAGATCGCCGAGCAGGCGGCCGAGAGCTTCCACCACAATGGCGGCGACAAGTTCACCCACATTCCCTGTCTCAACGACAGCGCCGAAGGCATGGCGGTCCTCGAACACGTCGTGCGCCGCGAACTCGCCGGCTGGCTCTAGCTCCCATTCCTTGCCGCGCCGCTTGAAAACGGTGCCCCGATCACCACTTCTGGATGAATGGAACACGCACGCGCTCACCGGCGAGTGCGCGTCCCTAACATTTTGAATCTATGCGCAATCCGCGGAAACCGATTCCGGACCGACAACTATTGCGCTAAAGTGCTGTCTCGGGTCGGGATTGCAAATTTAGGGGGCATCTCTTGGGCGGGTTGGATATCGTCGTCGTCGGTTTCGTGGTTCTCATCATCCTGGTCCTCTTCATGGGGATCAAGACGGTGCCGCAGGGCTACCGCTACACCATCGAGCGCTTCGGTCGTTACACGAAGACGCTGGAGCCAGGTCTGAACCTGATCGTGCCCTTCATCGACCGGATCGGCGCCAAGATGAACGTGATGGAGCAGGTGCTCGACGTTCCGACTCAGGAGGTCATCACCAAGGACAATGCCAGCGTCTCGGCCGACGCCGTCGCCTTCTACCAGGTGCTGAACGCAGCGCAGGCCGCCTATCAGGTCGCCAACCTGGAAAACGCCATCCTCAACCTGACGATGACCAATATCCGCTCGGTCATGGGCTCGATGGATCTCGACGAACTGCTTTCCAATCGCGATACGATCAACGACCGATTGCTGCATGTCGTCGACGAGGCCGCCAACCCCTGGGGCATCAAGATCACCCGCATCGAGATCAAGGATATCGCACCGCCGAAGGACCTTGTCGACGCCATGGCAAGACAGATGAAGGCCGAACGCGAAAAGCGCGCCCAGGTATTGGAAGCGGAAGGCTCGAGAAACGCGCAGATCCTGCGCGCCGAGGGCGCCAAGCAGTCGGCGATCCTCCAGGCCGAGGGCCAGCGCGAAGCGGCCTTCCGCGATGCGGAGGCCCGCGAACGTCTGGCCGAGGCCGAAGCCAAGGCGACGCAGATGGTCTCTGCCGCGATTGCCGCCGGCGACATCCAGGCGATCAACTACTTCGTCGCGCAGAAATACACCGAGGCGCTCGCCTCGATCGGCACCGCCAACAACCAGAAGATCGTGCTGATGCCGATGGAAGCCTCCGCACTGATCGGCTCACTCGGCGGTATCGGCGCCATCGCCAAGGAGGTTTTTGGCGATGGACAGACGGCACCGGCGACACGCCCGCGCCCATCGACTCCTCGGACCACGCCCGCCTTCCCGGCAGATCCCTCGCAAGGGAAATAGGCGATGATCGAACGCGCCATTCAAGAACTCGGTCCCTGGAGCTGGTGGGTTCTCGGCTTCGTGCTGCTGGCAGCCGAACTCGTGGCACCCGGCGTGTTCCTGATCTGGATCGGCATCGCCGCGCTCATTATCGGAATGCTCTCCCTTATGCTCTGGGAGACCGGCTTCTGGATGTGGCAGGTTCAGTTCGTCCTCTTCGCCGTCCTCTCGGTGGTCGCTGTGCTGCTCGGCCGCCGCTTCGTTCTGTCCTCAGCCGAAACCAGCGACGAACCCTTGCTGAACCAGAGAGCGGAAAGTCTCGTCGGTCGTACCGCGGTGCTGGAGAAACCGATCGCTGAGGGCCGCGGCCGCATCCGGCTCGACGATACGTTCTGGATCATCGAGGGGCCGGACCTGCCGGCCGGCACCCGGGTCCGCGTCGTTTCCAGCCATGGCCGAAACCTGACCGTCGAAAGCGCCTGATCGGCAAGCGGCTGATGCCACGACGTTTTTCCCATTTGGAAACGATTGCTTAACCACGTCGCTTTACGATTGCGAAAGGATTGCAATCAGGCTTCGTGGACAAACGGCATATGGTGCCAGGCTCATCTCGCTCGACCAAAGGAGACGCGCGGCGTTCGACCTCGCTGGCGTTGCTATTGGCCGGCACTGCCCTGTTCGCACCATCGTCATTGCGCGCGCAAACGGCCACGGCCCCGACGACCTCCTATGGCGTCGCCACCACCCCGGCAACAGTCCCGGCCACCACGCCCGCAATCGCCGATCCGCAAACCACCGGCGCCGTCAGCGGCGACGATCTTCCGCCGGCGCAGAACGAGGATTTCCTCCGCCTCAACCAGCGGGAGCCGACGATCGATGGCCTGAGGCTTCGAACCGATACGGAGGGGTATCGTACCACGCCGGGCGTTCGCATCGGGACCTTCACGCTGCGCCCCAGCGTCAGCGAGACCATCAACCATGAATGGCGCAACGACGGTGACACCAAGACGAACCGCGGCTATCTCGAAACCGGCATCCGCGGCACCCTGACCTCCGACTGGTCGCGTCACCAGTTGACCGTCACCGGCGAAGGCATCCTGCAAAACAACATCTCAGGCGAAGGGGAGGAAGAGCCGCGCGCCGATGTAGACGCGGAACTGCGCCTCGATCTCTGGGACGAAACGATCGCACGACTCCGGGCCGGATACAGTTTCTACCGAGAAGACGCCGACGACCCGAACGCGATTTCGAACGCCAAGACCCAGTCGGCGGTCAACACCTACCGCCTCGGTGCCGCCATCGAGCGCGATTTCGGTCTGATCCGCGGTTCGGTCGGAATCGATTTCGACCGCCAAACCTATGGCGATGTCGAACTCGAAAACGGCACGACACTGTCCGAGAAGGACCGCAACCGCAACACCGGAAACTTGATTGCCCGCGTCGGCTACGAACTGTCGCCGGCGCTGATTCCGTTCCTCGAAGCCTCCGTCGGCAAGTCGCTTTACGACCTGCGCGAGGACACGTCCGGCTTCGAGCGTTCCTACCAGACCTATGCCGGACGCGGCGGTATCGAGGTCGATCTCGGCGAGAAACTCTATGGTGAGCTCGGCCTCGGCTACGAGACCTATCGCTTCGATGATGACAGGCTCGAAGACGTCAGCGGCCTGTCCGTCGACGGCCGCCTCAACTGGTCGCCGCAGCGCGGCACCGATGTGCTCTTCGCGGTTTTGACGGATCTCGATCCGTCGACGACGGCGGGCGTTTCCGGATCGATCGACTATACCTTGACCAACATCATCACCCACCAGATGCGCTCCGATCTGGTCGCACGATTGTCCAACACTCTGATCATCCGCAAATATCCGTCGGACTCCCGCTCCTCCGACGAGACGACCTGGCGCACGGGCGCAGGCCTGACCTACGACATCAACCGCTACTTGGCGCTGACCGGCGACGTCAGCTACGAGCGCACCACGCCCGACGTCGGCGATCCGACCGACATCACCCGTGTCGGCGTCGGCCTCCTCCTGCGGCGTTGAGCCAAAGGTCAGCCGCCGGCAAAGCTAGAGCGGTAACAACACTCATTGCCAGCAGCCAATGAAAAAGGCCGCATTCCTCGGGGAACGCGGCCTTCTCGTTTCGGTGGAACCGAAATTACCTCAGGCTGCGGAGCAGGCTCTTCAGCGGCCCCTCGACGCTCGGGCGGATGTCGCCGCGTTCCAGAGCAAAGGCAACGTTTGCCAGGATGAAGCCGTCCTTGGCGCCACAGTCATAGGTGTCGCCACGGAAGTGATAGGCGGCGAACTGCTGGCTGTCGGAGAGCTTGAGCATGCCATCGGTCAGCTGGATTTCGTTGCCGGCGCCGCGCTCCTGCTTTTCGAGGATCGGGAAGATCTCCGGCTGCAGGATGTAGCGGCCGTTGATGAAGAAGTTGGACGGGGCTGTGCCCGGTGCCGGCTTCTCGACCATCTTGGTGATCTTGAAACCATCGCCCACCTTGTCGCCGACGCCGACGATGCCGTATTTGTGGGCCTGGTCGGGTGCGCATTCCTCGACGGCGATGACGTTGCCGCCGCTCTGCTCATAGAGCTCGACCATGCCCTTGAGGCAGCCCTTTTCGCCCTTCATGATCATGTCCGGCAAGAGCAGCGCAAACGGCTCGTTGCCGACGAGGTCACGGGCGCACCAGACCGCGTGGCCGAGGCCGAGCGGGGCCTGCTGGCGGGTAAAGCTGGTCGTGCCGGCCTTCGGCAGAATGCTGTCGAGCAGGGCGATCTCGGCCTTCTTGTTGCGCTCGCGCAGCGTCTGATCGAGCTCGACCTGAATGTCGAAATAATCCTCGATCACCGCCTTGCTGCGGCCCGTGACGAAGATCAGATGCTCGATGCCGGCTTCCAGCGCCTCATCGACCACATATTGAATGACCGGCTTGTCCACCACCGTCAGCATTTCCTTCGGCACGGCCTTGGTAGCCGGCAGGAAACGTGTGCCCAGCCCTGCGACTGGGAACACGGCTTTGCGGACTTTACGCTTGTCGGTCATCGATACCTCCTTGATAGGAACTCACTCATAAGTCTTACCGGATGGTCCCGGACTACAATCCGTCTGAAACCATACAGCGCTCCGTAATGGAGCCGCAATCTCTATGCCGTCAGCTGAACACAGCCTGAACCGACGGAACAAATGCATATGCGAACTCCACGACCATGGCTTGACATTTTCTACAGCGGAAGACGCCACCACAATTTCATGGTAAAGGGTTTGTTGACCACGTTTCTGTAGATTCGTTGCAATCCGGCAATGCAACAATCGCGGCCGGATCCGAAACAGGAGCCGCCGACGACTGCCCCCACCGTCGAGGCTGGCCCCAGACTGCCACCTTGCGGAGTGATTCGGGCCATGACGGCCGAAGCCCCCGCAGAGAAACGGAACCGACAGCTGATGATCAGAAACCGCAGGACGTTTTTCCGTCATATCGCAGCCGCCCTCGTCCTATCCGCCGCAACACTCGGCACCGCGCCCGCGCGCGCCGATGCCGGATTCCAGAACTGGATCAACGAATTCTACACGACGGCCGCCAAGGCCGGCATCAGCAAGTCGACCTATCGCCAGGCCTTCGCCGGCGTGAAGTCGCCTGACCAGACGGTGATCGAGAAGGCGAACTACCAGCCGGAGTTCAAGCACAAGATCTGGGAATACATCGATTCCCGCGTGAACCCGTACACCAAGCGCGTCGGCCAGGAGATGGCGACGAAGCACGCCCGCACGCTGAACGCGCTGGAAAAGCACTTCGGCGTCGACAAGACCATCCTGCTGGCGATCTGGTCGATGGAATCCAACTACGGCGCCGTGCTCGAGAAGGATGACCGCCTGCACTATGTGCCGCGCGCGCTCGCCACCCTTGCCTATGCCGATCCGAAGCGCTCGAACTACGCCAAGAAGCAGCTGATCGCCGCGCTGAAGATCCTCCAGAGCGGCGACATCACGCCGCGCGAGCTGACCGGGTCCTGGGCGGGCGCCATGGGCCACACCCAGTTCATCCCGACGAGCTACCTGCTCTATGCGGTTGACGCCGACGGCAACGGTCACCGCGACATCTGGAACTCGGTGCCCGATGCGCTGGCGACCGCCGCCAACCTTTTGAAGAAGAACGGCTGGCAGCCGGGCGAAACCTGGGGCTACGAAGTCGCGCCGCCGGCAAATGCCGCGAAATATTCCGGCCAGACGAAGACGCTCGCCGAATGGGCGTCGCTCGGCTTCGGCCGACCCAACGGCAAGGGCTTCCGCAACGGCAGCATACGCGCCGAACTCAAGCTGCCGAGCGGTGGCGAGGGTCCCGGCTTCCTGATGACCAAGAACTTCTTCGTCATCAAGCGCTACAACGCCTCCGACAGCTACGCTCTCGGCGTCGGCCTTCTTGCCGACCAGATCGCCGGCTATCAGGGCATGCAGCAGCGCTGGCCGCGTCCGGACGGATCGCTCGACATCAGCGAAAAGTTCGAACTGCAGAACCGCCTGAAGGAGCTCGGCTACTACAGCGGCGAAGTCGACGGCAATTTCGGTTCCGGCTCGAAGGCCGCGATCCAGGCGTTCCAGTCGAAGAACGGCCTGGCGCCGGACGGAGAGCCGACCCAGATGCTGCTGCGCGCCCTTCGCAACTAGCGGCTCGAAACGGTTTCACGATCGCCACATCCGTGAGATAAATGACGAGTAGCGCGCTGCACCCCGTGCGGCGCACTGAAACGTGAGGGCGGTTGAAAACCGGCGAACACGCGATCAACGGGGCAGAAGAGCAGATGACGAGCAAGCGCCGCAACCAACCGCGCCGAACGCCCTTCGGGATTGCGACGATCTGCATCGCCGCAATGGCGATGGTCGCCGTCAGCCTCTTTGCAAGCTTTGCCGAGGCGCAGGAGCGCGCCCAGCGGCGCACCCTGTTCCAGATGCTCTTCGGCGGCTTGTCGCGCGAGCGGCCGGTCTACGAAGACCGCACCTATTTCCCTGAGCAGCCGCGCCCGAAACGCCAACGCCAGCAGCAACAGCAGCGCCAGAAGGGCCAGGGGCAACAGAAGCAGAAGCCGAAGATCGCCGATGCACCGGCAGTCGCGCCGGTGGTGGTGGAGAAAGCGCCCGACGCCAAGAAGGTTCTGGTCGTCGGCGACTTCATGGCCGGCAGCCTCGGCGACGGCCTGAAGACCGCCTTCGAGATGACGCCCGGCATCGCCGTCGAGACACGGGCGAATGGCTCGTCCGGCCTGGTGCGCGAAGACTACTTCAACTGGCCGGGCACGCTTCCCGGCTACGTCGGCGAGTTAAAGCCATCCGTGATCATCATCAGCCTCGGCGCCAACGATCGGCAGCAGATGCAGATGGGCGACGTCAAGGAGAAGTTCCGCAGCGATCTCTGGACCGAGGAGTATCGCAAGCGCGTCAATGCGCTGGCGGCCCTTGCCCGCAAGGAGAAGCTGCCGGTTCTGTGGGTCGGCATGCCGCCGTTCCAGTCCGCCGCAATGACCGCCGACATGGTGACCTTCAACGGCATTTATCGCGAGGAGATCGAGAAGGTCGGTGGCCAGTTCGTCGACATCTGGGATGGCTTCGTCGACGAGGGCGGCAAATTCGTCCTGACCGGCTCCGACATCAACGGCCAGCAGGTTCGTCTGCGCGGCGCCGATGGCATCAACCTCACCAAGGCCGGCAAGCGCAAGCTGGCTTTCTACGTCGAGAAGGACATTCGCCGGTTGCTCGGCGATGCCGCCGCGACGGACAAGAACGTGCCCGGGGCGGGCGAACTCAAGGACCTGGTGGTGACGGCGCCGCTCGGCAACGAGGATATCGTCAAGACCCAGCCGATCGGCTTGACCGATCCGGCGCTGGATGGCGCGGGGTCCCTGCTTGGCAACGCCGCCCCGGACAAGGGCAATGGCAAGAGCCCGCGCGACCTTTTGGTCGACAAGGGCGATATCGCCGCCGCACCGACCGGCCGCGTCGACGACTTCCGCCTGTCGAAGCCAAGCACTGTCATCAGCAATCCGGTGATCCGCAACTAAAGCCTGTTGCGCAAAAGTGCGCAGCGGTTTTGCGGTATGCGATATATCAAAAACTTAAAGCGCAAGGAGCGAATCTGAAAGATCGCGACGCGCTTAAGAGCAATTCCAGGAAAAGTGTGAAGCGGTTTTCCGTCCGGAATTGCGCTATTTCAGAGACTTAGATCATTTCACCGTTTCGACGAAACAATGAAATGATCTAGAACCAGCCGCGGCCCAAGGCTGTCGGGCCTCCGGCAACAGCCCACAAAAAAGCCCCGCATCTCTGCGGGGCTTTTTTCATGCTTGGGAGTAAACCGTTTATCGCGGCAGGGTGGTTGAGCCCATCAGCGCCTCGTCGATCGCACGCGCCGCCTGGCGGCCTTCGCGGATCGCCCAGACGACCAGAGACTGGCCGCGACGCACGTCGCCCGCGGTCCAGAGCTTCTCGACCGAGGTCTTGTAGTCGCGCTCGTTGGCAACCACGTTGGTCGAGCCGCGGCGGTCGGTGTTGAGCGTCAGCTTGTCGCCGAGATCCTTGAGCACGCTGCTGGTAAACGGACCGCGGAAGCCGATGGCGATGAAGGCAAGATCCGCCTTGATGATGAACTCCGTGCCGGCGACCGGCTTGCGGCGATCGTCCACCTGGCAGCACTTCACGCCGGTGAGGTTGCCATCCTCGTCGCCGATGAATTCGAGCGTCGCCACCTGGAACTCGCGGATAGCCCCTTCGGCCTGGCTGGACGAGGTGCGCATCTTCGTTGCCCAGAACGGCCAGACGGCAAGCTTGTCTTCCTTCTCCGGTGGCTGCGGTCGGATGTCGAGCTGGGTCACCTTGACTGCGCCCTGGCGGAAGGCAGTGCCGACGCAGTCCGACGCGGTATCGCCACCGCCGACGACCACGATGTGCTTGCCGCCGGCAAGGATCGGCTGCGACGGCCAGCCGACGCTGTCGATGTTCTCGCGGCCGACGCGGCGGTTCTGCTGCACGAGATAGGGCATCGCATCATGCACGCCGGCGAATTCGACACCGGGGATGCCCGCGTCACGCGGCGTCTCCGAACCGCCGCAATAAAGCACGGCATCGTGGTCGTCGAGCAGGCGCTGCATCGGCACGTCAACGCCGACATTGATGCCGCAGTGGAAGGTGACGCCTTCGCCCTTCATCTGTTCGACGCGGCGGTCGATGAAGTTCTTCTCCATCTTGAAGTCCGGAATGCCGTAGCGCAGCAGGCCGCCGGCCTTGGTCTCGCGCTCGTAGACGTGAACTTCGTGGCCCGCGCGGGCAAGCTGCTGGCCTGCCGCCATGCCGGCTGGGCCTGAGCCGATGACCGCGACCTTCTTGCCGGTCTTGGTGACGGCCGGCTGCGGCACGATGTAGCCCATCTCATAGGCCTTGTCGGCGATCGCCTGTTCGATCGTCTTGATCGCCACCGGCGTGTCTTCGAGGTTCAGCGTGCAGGCTTCCTCGCACGGCGCCGGGCAGACGCGGCCGGTGAATTCCGGGAAGTTGTTGGTCGAATGCAGGTTGCGGATCGCCTCATCCCAGTTGCCGTTGTAGACGAGGTCGTTCCAGTCCGGGATCTGGTTGTGCACCGGGCAGCCGGTCGGCCCATGGCAATAGGGGATGCCACAGTCCATGCAGCGAGCAGCCTGCTTCTGCACTTCCGGTTCTGACATCGGAATGGTGAATTCACGGAAATGGCGAATGCGGTCGGATGCCGGCTGGTACTTTGCCACTTGCCGGTCGATCTCGAGAAATCCAGTTACCTTACCCATCGTACTATCCTGAAAGCTTTGCGTCTGAACAGGCGCTTTTGACAAGCGCGCGTGAGGGACCCCCGAACCAGTCTGTGATGAACCGGGAGCCTTGGTCACCGGGGCCTCCTATTCAGCCGCCTCTGCCATTTTCATGCGTTCCATATCCTCGAGCGCACGGCGGTATTCGACCGGCATGACCTTGCGGAATTTCGGCCGGTAATCCGTCCAGTGATCGAGAATCTCCTTCGCCCGGGGCGAACCCGTGTGGTGAAGGTGGTTGGATATCAGCTGATAGAGCCGCTCTTCATCGTGACGCGTCATGTCGCCGGAGACGTCGACCATGCCCTTGTGCATGATGTCGCCGCCGTGGTGATGCAGCTTCTCGAGCATGTCGTCCTCTTCCGGAACCGGCTGCAACTCGACCATCGCCATGTTGCAACGACGGGCGAAATCGCCTTCCTCGTC
This sequence comes from Ensifer sp. GW101-20A05, assembly GCF_059424735.1. Lineage (NCBI taxonomy): Bacteria > Pseudomonadati > Pseudomonadota > Alphaproteobacteria > Hyphomicrobiales > Rhizobiaceae > Ensifer > Ensifer sp. GW101-20A05. The sequence goes on from NZ_JBWKZT010000006.1 coordinate 206,623, forward strand.
CAGCACATAGGCAACGCCGCCGGACATGCCGGCCGCGAAGTTGCGGCCCGTCGTGCCGAGAACGACGACGACGCCGCCGGTCATGTATTCGCAGCCATGGTCACCCACGCCCTCGACGACCGCGACCGCACCGGAGTTGCGCACGGCGAAGCGCTCGCCGGCAACGCCGTTGAAGTAGCACTCGCCCGAGATCGCGCCATAAAGCACGGTGTTGCCGACGATGATCGATTCCTGCGGAACGATCGTCGCGTTTTCCGGCGGCCGGACGATGATGCGTCCGCCCGAAAGACCCTTGCCGACATAGTCGTTGCCGTCGCCCACCAGGTCGAAGGTGATGCCGCGTGCCAGGAACGCGGCGAAGGACTGGCCGGCCGTGCCCCTCAGGGTCACGTGGATGGTGTCGTCCTTCAGGCCCTTGTGGCCCCAGCGCTTGGCAAGCGCACCGGCGAGCATCGCACCGGCCGAGCGGTCGACGTTCTTGATCGCAGCTTCGATCTTGACCGGCGCCTTGGTTTCGAGCGCGACCTTGGCTTCCTCGATCAGCTTGCGGTCGAGAATGTCGTCGATCGGGTGCTTCTGGCGTGTGGTCCAGTAGGTCTCTTCCTTGGCGGCTTCCACCTTGTGGAAGATCTTCGAGAAGTCGAGGCCGTTCGCCTTCCAGTGGGCAAGCGCACCGTCCTTTTCGAGCAGCTCGGAGGCACCGATGATCTCGTCAAGCTTGCGCACACCAAGCGAAGCCAGGATCTCGCGCACTTCCTCGGCGACGAAGAAGAAGTAGTTGATGACGTGCTCGGCCGTGCCCTTGAAGCGCTTGCGCAGAACCGGGTCCTGGGTGGCGACACCGACGGGACAGGTGTTGAGATGGCACTTGCGCATCATGATGCAGCCGGCGGCAATCAGCGGCGCGGTGGCGAAGCCGAACTCGTCGGCACCGAGCAGCGCCCCGATGATGACGTCACGGCCGGTCTTGAGACCGCCGTCGACCTGAAGGGCGACGCGCGAGCGCAGGCCGTTCAGCACCAGCGTCTGCTGGGTCTCGGCAAGGCCGATTTCCCAGGGGCTGCCGGCGTGCTTCAGCGAGGTCAGCGGCGAGGCGCCGGTGCCGCCATCGAAGCCGGCGACGGTGATGTGGTCGGCGCGCGCCTTGGCGACACCAGCGGCAACCGTGCCGACGCCGACTTCCGAGACGAGCTTGACCGAGACGTCCGCTTCCGGATTGACGTTCTTCAGATCGTAGATCAGCTGCGCCAGATCTTCGATCGAATAGATGTCGTGGTGCGGCGGCGGCGAGATCAGGCCGACGCCAGGCGTCGAGTGACGGGTCTTGGCAACTGTCGCATCGACCTTGTGGCCGGGCAGCTGGCCGCCTTCGCCGGGCTTGGCGCCTTGCGCCACCTTGATCTGCAGCATGTCGGCATTGACCAGGTACTCCGTGGTCACGCCGAAGCGCCCGGAGGCGATCTGCTTGATCGCCGAACGCTCGGGGTTCATCGAACCGTCCGGCAGCGGCAGGTAACGGTCGCTTTCCTCACCGCCCTCGCCGGTATTCGACTTGCCGCCGATCCGGTTCATGGCGATTGCCAGCGTCGTGTGCGCCTCGCGGCTGATCGAGCCGAAGGACATGGCACCGGTCGAGAAGCGCTTGACGATGTCGGTAGCCGGCTCGACCTCGTCGACCGAGATCGGCTTGCGGCCGAGAGCCTCGGCGCTCTTCACCGTGAACAGGCCGCGAATGGTGTTCATGCGCAGCGCCGAGTTGTTCACCATCTCGGAGAATTCGCGATAGCGGTCCTGCGCATTGCCGCGCACGGCATGCTGCAGAGATGCGATCGCGTCCGGGGTCCAGGCGTGGCTTTCACCGCGCATGCGGAAGGCATATTCGCCGCCGATGTCGAGCGTGTTGGCAAGAACCGGGTCGGCACCGAACGCCGCCTTGTGGCGGGCGACGGTCTCGGCCGCGATCTCTTCGAGGCCGATGCCTTCGATCGTCGTCGCCGTGCCGAAGAAGAACTGGTTGACCAGCTTCGACGACAGACCGACGGCGTCGAAGATCTGCGCGCCGCAATAGGACTGGTAGGTCGAAATGCCCATCTTGGACATGACCTTGAGGATGCCCTTGCCGACGGCCTTGATGTAGCGATAGACGACCTCGCTCGCATCGACCTCCTTCGGGAACTCGCCGCGCTTGTGCATGTCGATCAGCGTATCGAAGGCGAGATAGGGGTTGATCGCCTCGGCGCCGTAGCCGGCGAGCAGGCAGAAGTGGTGCACTTCGCGTGGTTCGCCGGATTCGAGCACGATGCCGACCGAGGTGCGCAGGCCCTTGCGGATCAGGTGGTGGTGCACGGCGGCGGTCGCAAGCAATGCCGGGATCGCCACGCGGTCCGGACCGACCTGGCGGTCCGACAGCACGATGATGTTGTAGCCGCCCTTCACCGCCGCTTCCGCGCGTTCGCAGAGACGGTCGAGCATATCGGGCATGCCTTCGGCACCGCGCGAAATGTCATAGGTGAAGTCGAGCGTCTTGGTGTCGAAGCGATCCTCGGTGTGACCGATCGAGCGGATCTTTTCGAGATCGCCATTGGTCAGGATCGGCTGGCGCACCTCGAGCCGCTTGGCATGGGCCATGCCCTCGTGATCGAGGATGTTCGGGCGCGGTCCGATGAAGGAGACGAGGCTCATCACCAGCTCTTCGCGGATCGGGTCGATCGGCGGGTTGGTAACCTGCGCGAAGTTCTGCTTGAAATAGGTATAGAGCAGCTTGCGCTTGTCCGACATCGCCGAGATCGGCGTATCGGTGCCCATCGAGCCGATCGCCTCCTGGCCGGTCGTCGCCATCGGCGACATCAGGATCTTGGTGTCTTCGAGCGTGTAGCCGAAGGCCTGCTGGCGGTCGATGAGCGAGACGTCGCGACGCAGCGCGCGCGGCTCCACCGGCTTCAGCTCTTCGAGGATGAGCTGGGTGTCTTCAAGCCACTTGCTATAGGGGTGCTTCTGGGCGAGCGAGGACTTCACCTCCTCGTCGGAGATGATGCGGCCCTGCTCCATATCGATCAGCAGCATCTTGCCCGGCTGCAGGCGCCACTTCTTGACGATCTTGTCCTCGTCGACCGGCAGCACGCCGGATTCCGAAGCAAGGATGACGCGATCATCAGAGGTGACGATGTAGCGGGCCGGACGCAGGCCGTTGCGGTCGAGCGTCGCGCCGATCTGGCGGCCATCGGTGAAGGCGACTGCCGCCGGTCCGTCCCACGGCTCCATCAGCGCCGCATGGTATTCGTAGAAAGCCTTGCGCTCGGGCGACATCAGCTGGTTGCCGGCCCAGGCTTCCGGGATCAGCATCATGACAGCATGCGACAGCGAGTAGCCGCCCTGCACCAGGAACTCGAGCGCGTTGTCGAAACAGGCGGTGTCCGACTGGCCTTCATAGGAGATCGGCCAGAGCTTGGAGATATCCTCGCCGAAGAGCGGCGAAGAAACCGACGCCTGGCGCGCCGCCATCCAGTTGACGTTGCCGCGCAGCGTGTTGATTTCGCCGTTATGCGCGACCATGCGGTAGGGATGCGCGAGCTTCCACGACGGGAAGGTGTTGGTCGAGAAGCGCTGGTGCACGAGCGCCACCGCGCTCTCAAACCGCGGATCGGACAGGTCCTTGTAATAGGCGCCGACCTGATAGGCGAGGAACATGCCCTTGTAGACGATCGTCGAGGACGACAGCGATACCGGGTAGAAATTGCTCTCCTCGCCCTTGTATTCGTCATAGATGCGGTTGGAGATCACCTTGCGCAGAGTGAAGAGACGACGCTCGAACTCGGGGTTCGTGGCGGCGTCGCGGCCGGCACCGATGAAGATCTGGACATGGCGCGGCTCGGTCGCGGCAATCTCGGGCGCCTTCGAGAGCGAGGAATTGTCGACCGGCACGTCGCGGTAGCCGATGAGCACCTGGCCCTCTTCGACGACGACGTCTTTGATCACCTGCTTGAAGTGTTCGACGAGCGCATCGTCCTGCGGCATGAAGATGTGACCGACGGCATATTCGCCCGCCTTCGGCAAAGTGATGCCCTGCTTGGCCATCTCCTCGCGGAAGAAGCGGTCGGGAATCTGCACGAGAATGCCCGCGCCGTCGCCCATCAGCGGATCGGCGCCGACGGCACCGCGGTGCGTCAGGTTTTCGAGCATGAACAGGCCGTCGCGGACGATCTTGTGCGACTTCTGACCCTTCATATGCGCGACGAAACCGACGCCGCAGGCGTCATGTTCGTTGCGCGGATCGTAGAGACCCTGTTTTCGCGGCAGGCCAGTCGGGAATGCGGGCGTTTTTTCAGCCGTCGCAACGCTGTGTGCGAGGTTGAGCCCAGATTGCTGTGATGGCGAATGATCCGTCATCGTTTTCCCTCCTGTTAAACCCGGCACTGCCGGGCATGGCACCGCCCGCGCATGGCTCTTCGTTGCGCGCAAAGGCACGCCAAAAAGCCGGGGCACTATCGTCTCATGATCCTGATCAGGTCGCAAATAAGCACGGCATCATCAGGCACTGATGTCTGCGACCATCCTGACGGCAGGCGATAACAACCGGATGAAATCCGGCAAATCCCCCCGCTTCGCACGCCGGGTGCCATTTTTTTAGGCACTCGCGGCGATTGTTCCGGTCCCTAGACCGAAATAGGACAGCAAACCTGTCCTATTTCATGTGCTCTATGCCAGAAACTACCCCCCTCCGCAAGAGGCATATGAGCAAATAATAGAGAAGATTTTGCCGAACGTTGCCGGAAGTTTCCGGCTTTTATAATTTAATTACGGCTTTCCGGCGTTTTCTTCCTTTTGGTTTCAAACTGGTCTCCAGTTGGCCTTTCGGCCGCTGACCGTGATTGATCCGGCCGAGAACTCGGCTAAGGTCGGCCAAATCCGTCGAAAAGACTGTAATACAGGGTGGAATGTGATGATTTTTTCGTCTGACAACTGGGCTGGCGCCCATCCCGCGATTGCCGAAAGCCTGATGGCGCATGCAGGCGGATATGCGTCCGCCTATGGCACCAGCGACCTCGACCGGAAGGTGGAGAAGAAGTTCGCGGAAATCTTCGAAAAGGATGTCGCAGTCTTCTTCGTCGGCACCGGAACGGCCGCCAATTCGCTGGCACTTGCGACAGCCAACCGCGCAGGCGGCATCGCCTTCTGCCATCGCGAAGCGCATGTCATCGCCGATGAATGCGGCGCGCCGGAATTCTTCTCGCACGGCGCCAGGCTGAAGCCTGTCGACGGCCCCCGCGGCAAGATGGAGGCCGCGCGCCTCGAAGCCGAGATTCGGCGCTTTCCGCTCGACAATGTCCACGGCGGCCAGCCGACGGCGGTCTCGCTGACGCAGGCAACGGAAAGCGGCACGGTCTATTCGCTTGCGGAGATCGAGGCGATCGCTGCCGTTGCCAAGGCGCATAAGTTGCCACTGCATATGGACGGTGCCCGCTTCGCCAATGCGCTCGTCGGCCTTGGCGCAACGCCCGCTGAAATGACCTGGAAGCGCGGTGTCGATCTCGTCTCCTTCGGCGGCACCAAGAACGGCTGCTGGTGCGCCGAAGCGCTGGTGCTCTTTGATCTCTCGAAGGCGCACGAAATGCACTTCCTGCGCAAGCGCTCGGCCCAACTCTTCTCCAAGTCGCGTTTCGTCTCCGCACAGTTCGACGCCTACTTCGCCGGCGATCTCTGGCTGAACCTCGCGCGCCATGCCAACGCGATGGCCGCACGCCTCGCCGAGGGCATTGCCGCCTCGAAGACGAGCCGCCTCGCCTGGCAGGCGGACGCCAACGAGGTTTTCCCCATCATCAGGAAAGACGTGGCCACGAAGCTCAGGCAGGATGGCGCCGTCTTCTACGACTGGCCCGTGCCCCACGACCTCGATGGAAGTCTTGCGCCGGATCAGGGTCTCTACCGCCTCGTGACCAGCTTCGCGACGAAGGCCGACGATGTCGACCGGTTCGTCGCCGCCTGCTGAAGCAGTACCAGGAAAACGGCGAACGCTTTTCCGTCCGGACGACCATCCCGCCACCTGAGCGGGGTGATCCCCCGTATCAAGCCTGTCCCTGCAGCGTCCTCACATTGGAGAGGATCTCGGCCGAAAGTGCTGCACTCAGCTTGCGGTCGACGCCCTTGCTCGGCACCAGCACGAACTCGACGTCTTCAAGCGGCGGCAGGGCGCCGGCGGGTATCTCCTTCAACCCCTGCGGCACCATGCTGCGCGGCTGCACGAGCACGCCCATTCCGGCGCGCGCGGCCGCCGTCAGCCCGCTGAGGCTGCCGCAGGTACAGACGATGCGCCATGGTAGGCGATGCCGGTCGAGCACTTCGAGCGCGACGCTGCGGGTGATGCTCGGCGGCGGGAAGGCGATCAGCGGCAGTACCTTGTCACGCCTGATCCTTTCAGGGTCGCGGGCGAGCCAGACGAGCGGCTCGCGATAGACGAGCTCGCCTCTCACGTCGCCGAGCCTGCGCTTGGCGAGCACGAGGTCGATCTCGCCGTTGTCCTGCATCTGGTAAAGCACGCCGCTGAGCGCCACGGTGAGTTCGAGATCGACCGACGGATGCGCCCGGACGAAATCTTCGAGAACCGCCGGCAACCGGCTCATGACGAAATCCTCGGAAACACCAAGCCGCAGGCGACCACGCAGACTGCTTTCGGCAAAAAGCGCCCGAACCTCGCCGTCGATCGCCAGCATCGAACGCGCATGGGCAAGCAGTGCCAGCCCATCCGCCGTCAGCGACACGCGGTGGGTATCGCGGGCGACCAGGGTTCGCCCGAGCGAGGCCTCAAGCCGTTGAATATGCTGGCTGACGGTCGATTGCCCAAGCGACAGTTTCTCCGCCGCCTGCGTGAAACTGCCCATCTGTTCGAGCGCGACGAAGCTGCGCAACTGCACGAGATCCAGCATGGCTCATCCCAAATCGCGATAACTGTTATTCCTTGCATCCTGCTTCATAATGAGTGATCCCGGCAAGACGTTTCATCACCAGCAAGTGACCGGATATGCGCCGCTACCTTCCCGATACCTTCACCATCCTGCTTCTGGCGACGCTGCTATTGGCATCCGTCCTGCCGATCCATGGTGAGGCGACCGCCTGGTTCGGATTGGCGACCAAGGTGGCGGTCGGCATGGTCTTCTTCCTGCACGGCGCCCGCCTCTCGCGCGACGTGGTGATCGCCGGCATCCTGCACTGGCGGCTGCACCTGACGATCCTCGCCTCCACCTTCGTGCTCTTCCCGCTGATCGGTCTTGCAATCGACTTCGTCCCGACCTCGATCCTTCCGCAGTCGCTCTACACCGGCATCCTCTTCCTCTGCGTGCTGCCCTCGACGGTGCAGTCGTCGATCGCCTTCACCTCGATGGCCGGCGGCAACGTGCCGGCCGCGATCTGCTCGGCGTCTGCGTCCAACATCTTCGGCATGTTTCTGACGCCGCTTTTGGTCGGGCTGCTGTTTACCGCCGGCGGCCACGGCAGCGTCACGCTCGACGCGCTGAAGCAGATCCTGCTGCAATTGCTTGCACCCTTCGTCATCGGCCAGCTGTTGCAGCCCTTGATCGGCAACTGGATCCGGGCGCGCAAGGGCCTCTTGGCGCCCGTCGATCGCGGTTCGATCCTGATGGTCGTCTATCTCGCCTTCAGCCAGGCGGTGACATCGGGCCTTTGGCAGACCTATTCGCTGGCAGATCTCGGCGTTCTCGTCGTCATCGAAATCGTCATGCTGTCGCTCGTGCTTGCCGTCACCATGTTCGGCAGCCGCCTGCTCGGCTTCGACAAGGCGGATGAGATCGCCATCACCTTCTGCGGCTCGAAGAAGAGCCTTGCGAGCGGCGTTCCGATGGCGAGCGCCATCTTCGCCGGGCAGAACATCGGCGCGATCGTTCTGCCGGTGATGCTGTTCCACCAGATCCAGCTGATGGCCTGCGCCGTCATCGCACAGCGCTATGCCGCCAAGAAGCAGACGTCTGCCGTGCCCGCGCCGGCCAGATCCTAAAGCCTGTCGCGCAAAAGTGCGCAGCGGTTTTGCGACAACGACATGCGAAACATCAAAAACTTAAAGCGCAAGGAGCGAATCTGAAAGATCGCGACGCGCTTTAGAAAGTCAGGAAAAGTCCGAAGCGGTCTCCGTTCGGAACTACGTGATTTCAATGAACCAATAAAAAAGCGGCGCCCCTGGGGGACGCCGCCTGTCTTGGGAGATTGTCTTCGCGGTTAGAGGGTCTGGGCCTCGATCTGCTTCGGCTGCGAGGCAACGGACGAAATCTCGATCCGGCGGGGCTTGGCTGCTTCCGGAATCTCGCGGGTGAGGTCGATGTGCAGCAAGCCGTTCTTCAGCGAAGCGGACTTGATCTCCACGTGATCGGCGAGCTGGAAGCGACGCTCGAAGGCACGCTTGGCAATGCCGCGATGGAGAAACTGGCTTTCGTCGCCCTTTTCCTCGGCTTTTTCGCCCTTGACCGTCAGCGTGTGCTCACGGGCCTCGATCGAAAGCTCGCTCTCGTCAAAGCCGGCAACGGCCATGGTGATGCGGTAGGCGTTTTCGCCGGTGCGTTCGATGTTGTAGGGCGGATAGGTCTGAGCTTCACCCGGCTGGCCGAGGCTGTCGAGCATCGTGAACAGGCGATCAAAGCCAACGGTGGAACGGTAAAGGGGAGAGAAATCAAAGTGACGCATTGTGTCCTCCTTGGAGCAACGGTTTGCGATGTCTGGTCGGCCACCCCATTCTGGCAGCGGCAAGACCGGTGAACGGACCCGTCTTCGGCGCCCGTGACCCTGATTTGGGGAGGCAAATTCGCGACTTCAAGACGCGAGCGCTTACGATTTTCCCGTGAACCCGACATGAACGGCCGCTTCGGCTTCCGTTCAGCCCCGGTGGGCTAGAAGAAAACTCTGGGCGGCAACTCCCAGGCTGAAGTGATACGTCCCTTCCTCTTCAGCAGCCGGAAACGGTGATCGTCCGGATTTCACCCACCGTTTCCGGCTTTTTTCTTTGACGACGGAGACCCTGCCGCCTATCCCTTGATGATACCGATCAACCCGCTCTTGGCCGTCACCACGTCATGACCTCGATCCTCCACTCGACACCGGACAATCCGACCCCGGAAAACTACGTGGCTGGGTTCTTCGATGGCGTCGGCGGTCGCAAGATTCGCTACGCGATCTTCAGGACGAAACAGCCTGTTGCGCGCGGCACGGTCGTCCTGCTGCAGGGCCGCAACGAATCGATCGAGAAATATTTCGAGACGATCGCTGATCTCACGGCTGCAGGTCTTTGGGTCGCAACCTTCGACTGGCGCGGCCAGGCGGGCTCCGAGCGGCTGCTGCCACACCCGGGCCGCGGCTACGTCGACCACTTCTCCGACTATGAACGCGACCTCAGCACCTTCCTCGAACAGATCGTGCTGCCGGATACGCGCCTGCCCTTCTCGATCGTCGCCCATTCCATGGGTGCGCTCGTTGCCCTGTCGCTGGCACCGATGCTAGCAAGCCGGATCGACCGGCTGGTGGTGCTGGCACCCTTCGTCGGCCTTGGCGGACAGGCGCTCGGCGAGCCCAGCATTGCGGCGATTGCGACCCTCATGCGCTGCATCGGCCTCGGCACCCTGCCGGCCCATCCCGACAAGGGCAACCGCCCGTTCGAAAGCAACGTGCTGACGGCGGACCGGCGCCGCTACCTGCGCAACATCGCACTGACCGACACGCATCCGGAACTGAGGCTTGGCCCGCCCACCGCGCGCTGGCTGAGCGAGGCCTTCCGCGCCATGCGCCGCGTCATCCGTCGCGAGCATCTGACGCGCATCACCCTGCCGACGATCATCCTGGCGCCGACGGCTGACCGTCTGGTGCCGCATCTCGCCGTCGAGTGGTTGGCGCGCAACTTCCGCGCCGCCCAGATGATCCCGATCGATGGCGCCCGCCACGAACTGCTGCATGAAGCGGATCGCTATCGCGCCCAGGCGATGGCCGCGATCCTTGCCTTTGTCATCCCCGAAGAGGGTGACGAACGCGAAAACAGCGCCGCCTGATACAGGCGGGCACACTCGCCAATCGTTTGATTTTGCATCTCGCTTCGGAATCAGCGCCGGAGCGTGGCGGCCTCAGCCTTTGAGGATTTCCAGCGCCTGAGCATGCAGTTCGGCGCTGCCGGCAGCGATGACTTCACCACCCATTTCCGCCGGTCCACCCTGCCAATTGGTGATGATGCCGCCAGCCTGCTCGATCAGCGGAATGAGGCCGCCGACATCGTAAGGCTTCAGTCCACATTCGACCACCAGGTCGATGTGGCCGGCGGCGAGCAGCGCGAAGGCGTAGCAATCGCAGCCGTATCGGAAGAGCCGGACCTTGCTCTGCAGCGCCTCGTAGCGAGTCTTGAACGCGCCGGTGTAGAGGTGCGGCGATGTGGTGAACAGCACCGCATCCGAAAGCGAATTGCATGCACGGGTCGAAAGCACCTTTTCGCCACCGGGACCCCGGTAGGTCGCCTTCTCACCATCGGCGAAATAGCGCTCCCCGGTGAACGGCTGATCCATCAGGCCCATGACCGCTTCGCCATTGCGATAGAGGCCGATCAGCGTGCCCCAGACCGGCAGGCCGGAAATGAAGGCGCGCGTGCCGTCGATCGGGTCGATGACCCACACATATTCGCGGTCGAGCCCGACATTGCCATGCTCTTCGCCAAGGATGCCATGCTCCGGAAAATGCTTCTCGATCAGCGCACGGATCGCAGCTTCCGCCGACTGGTCCGCTTCCGTTACCGGATCGAAGCCGCCTTCGATCTTGTTGACCACGCTGGTGCCGATCCGGAATCGCGGCAGGGTCTCTGCCTTGGCAGCTTCAGCAAGGCGATCGAAGAAGGCGCGGTCAGGCAGCATGGCTCTCTCTCAGGGAAGCATGACGAAGGAAGGTTCGTCCTGCATAGACGAAATTTACCGAAAGGCAAACGCGCTGATGCGATGGCAGCAGCGACCAAATCGCCTGTGTTTTCAGATTTCTAGCGTTTCAATCGGTTCAGATACCGCTTTGGACTGAAAAACGTTTGATGCACTGCAAAAGTCTTCACTGCTTCAACTTGACATTTGTGCAGTGCAATATTAAGGTTTGGGTACAGTCACCTGTGACTGTAAATACCCTCCTTGGGTGTTTCCTCCCTAGACTTGACCGCGCCGTTGGCGCGGTTTTTTTTGAAGCTCCCCGACAGAAAATCTTGAAGTCACTCCGCTGCGAGCGGGAGGTAGGCGCCGTAGTCTTCGACATGGCGGGCAAGCGACGCGACGAAGGTCGTGAGATCTGCGACCAGCGCGCCGAAGCCGGGCTTGCGCACCAGCGTCGTCTCATCCACATAGAGCGCCCGGTTGATTTCGATCTGCAGCGCATGCAGCCCGCGTGTCGGGCGACCGTAATGCTCGGTGATGAAACCGCCGGCATAGGGCTTGTTGCGCACGACGCTATAGCCGAGCTGCTGCAACAGATCGACGGCGGCGCGCGACAGTTCACCCGCGGCACTGGTGCCGTAGCGGTCGCCGATGATGAAGTCGGGACGCTGGGCGCTGCCGGGCAGATGCACGTTCCCGGGCATCGAGTGACAATCGATCAGCACCGACAGGCCGAACTGCACGTGGGTGCGCGCGATCAGTTTGCGCAGGGTGGCATGGTAGGGCTTGTAGATCGTCTCGATCCGCGTCAGCGCGTCTTCCACCGGGAAACGTCCGCGGTAGATCTCCATGTTCTCGGCGACCAGCCGCGGTATCGTGCCGAGGCCGCCGGCGACACGCATCGAGCTGATATTGGCGTGCGGCGGCAGCGGGCCGTCGAACATGCGCGGGTCAAGCTCATAGGGCTCACGGTTGACGTCGAGGAAGGCGCGCGGGAAATGCGCCAGCAGCATCGGCGCTCCGAGAAAAGTCGCGTTCTGGAACAGCTCATCGACATAGTGGTCTTCCGACCGGCGAATCGAAACAGCGTCGAGCCGCGACTGATCGAGAAAGCGCTGGGGATAGGACCGGCCGCTATGCGGTGAATTGAACACAAAGGGAATGCGCTGGATCGGAGGTTCCAGGACCTCAAACAGTTCCCTCTCCGCAATTTCCCCCATCTGAACCCTTTTTTACCATATGCGGTTCTTACAATTGTCATCATGTTGCCAGTTGGTCCGCTCTGTGTCCATAGTGACCAATCACAGCTCCCGGGGAATTGACGTCCCGCGTTCACGAGATATTTACCGCGTTGGGGTTTGGATAAAACGCCGCAATCTACGCGCAATAAACTGAAAAAAGAGAAGCACGGCCGAATTCATGACTGCGAAAATCCTTCTTGCCGAAGACGACAACGATATGCGCCGGTTCCTGGTCAAGGCGCTCGAAAAGGCCGGCTACAAGGTCATGTCCTACGACAACGGCGCCAGCGCCTATGACCGGCTTCGCGAGGAGCCATTCTCGCTTCTCCTCACCGACATCGTCATGCCCGAGATGGACGGCATCGAGCTGGCGCGCCGCGCGACCGAACTCGATCCGGACCTCAAGGTCATGTTCATCACCGGCTTTGCCGCCGTTGCGCTCAATCCCGACTCCAAGGCGCCGAAAGATGCCAAGGTGCTTTCGAAGCCCTTCCACCTCCGCGACCTCGTCGACGAGGTCAACAAGATGCTGGCCGCGGCTTAAGCGACTAGTTTTCCACAGTCGCTGCCGCTTGCGGCACACTGTGGCGACAAGCCAAGACGATTTCCGATCGACCGCCGCGATCCACAAGGATCTCCGGCGGTCTTTTCGTTTCAAGGCCTTAGCAGGAATCCCGCAAATCCGGGCCCTCGCCACGCCGCCGCGACCGACCCCCGGATGGGAAAAAACATGCCTTCGAAATTTCTGTCAAAAAACCTTCGAAAACCCTATTGACGCGACAACGGGTTTTGTGGTCTATGCGCCGACATCGGATGGGCGTGTAGCTCAGCGGGAGAGCACTACGTTGACATCGTAGGGGTCACAAGTTCGATCCTTGTCACGCCCACCATTCGAATTCCAAGGGCCTTTCGAGAAATCGAGAGGCCCTTTTCGTTTGTCCCGGGACGCGCCGGTTGGCGACACCCTCCACCCATCCCAATTCTGTACGAAGTTTAATGTCTTGCGCCATGGAAGCGCCCCGTTCCGCGCCCTAGTTTGCATTCGCAATCCGATCGCACCCGCAGACCTTTAATCGCATCCGTGACCAACGGCCGGCCACCCATCTCGCGTCTCGATACGCGAACGCGACGTCGTGCCGACCACATCTTCTCTGAATGAGAAAGGAACGGACAATGCCTGCCGTCAAGAACATCCTGCTCGTACACGGCGCCTGGGGCGATGCTTCCCATTGGCGTCACGTGATCCCGCCACTCCACGCCAAGGGCTACAGGATCGCTGCAGTGCAGAACCCACTGACCTCGCTTGCCGACGACATCGAGCGCACGCGCAAACTGGCGGAATCGCTTGATGGCCCGACCCTGCTTGTCGGCCACTCCTATGGCGGCGCGGTGATCAGCGGCGCCGGCCATGCAGCCAATGTCGTTGGCCTCGTCTATGTCGCGGCCTTCGCGCCGGATGAGGGCGACAGCCTCGGCAGCATTTTTGCGCGGCGTAATCCACCCTCCGGTGCTGCCAGTATCCGCCCCGACAAGGATGGCTTCCTCTGGTTGGCGCAAGACACCTTCCGCCAGAGCTTCGGCCAGGATTTGAACGAGACCGACGCGCTGGTCATGGCGGTGACGCAGAAGCCGATTGCCGGGCGTTGCTTTGAAGACGAGGCCGGCCCCCCGGCCTGGAAGGAAAAGCCGAGCTGGTACCAGGTATCGCGCCACGACAACATGATCCCGCCGGAAACCGAACAGTGGATGGCTGAACGCATCAAGGCAAAGAAGATCATCACCCTCGACGCCAGCCACGCCTCGCTTGCATCGCATCCAAAGGAGATCGTCGCGCTGATCGACGAGGCGATCGCTTCACTCGGCTAAAGTATGTCGCGCAAAAGTGCGCAGCGGTTTTGCGATAACATCGCGACGAAAAACCCCGTCGATCACCGGACCGACGGGGCCTTGTTCCAGGATCACCGCCAACCGCCGTCGACGGCCAAAGTCGACGCCTTAATGCACCATGGCGGAGGCGGCGGACATCAATTCGTCGCGACGCGGGGCTCCGAACATGTTCTGGCCGCCGTCCGGTACTTCCGTGAAACTCCAGCGCACAACGCCATCACGATCGAGCAGGAACTCGCCGACGAGTTGCCCGGCCCCGGTCGCCATCATCCGTTCGTCGGCCTCGGTGATCTGGTAGCCTTCCGCCTTGTCGAGATAGGCCATAGCTGCGATCGGGTCCATCGGTTCCGGCAATTCGCCCGGCATATTCACCTTCATCGCCATGATCGTCTTCTGGGCGATCTTGTACGGCCAGGCGTCCTCGTCCTCGGTGAATTCGAGGTTGGGCAGCCCGAACGCCCGATGCGAGACCCGTTCGGGATCGGCGGCGGCCAGCAAATTCGGCACAGGATGATAACGGAAATAGAGGCGCGCTCGATCGATCGGCGTATTGACCACCGTCAGGCTCTCGATGCCCCGCTCCCGCAAGGCGCCGTCGAGTTGCGCCATGGCGGCGATCTGCCGTCTGCAGAACGGACAATGCAGGCCGCGGAACAGGCCGACCAGGACCGGTTTGCGGCCGCGAAAATCATCAAGGGCGATCTGACCTTCCTGCGTGATTGCGTCGAGCACCACATTCGGCGCCCGATCCCCCGGCTGCAACGGCCGTCCACTCAGCGGCTCAACCATGTTTCATCTCCTCATCCCGGCCGGAACGCTCCTGGTACGCCTTGTGGCAAGGCAGGCGCTTTTTCTCCGGCAAGCTGTGCGCAGCAATCAAAACGTGGACGCCGCGCCCCAGGCGACGATCGGAAATATCAGTCGAGAAACGGCAAAATCATCAACGCCTCGGGATCGAGACCATGTTGCGCACATATGTCTCTCGCCAAGGCGAAGTACCTTTCCGCTGCATCGAGATCGCCGGCGTCCAGGCAAAGCGTCGCCAAGCCATCATAACACGGAAACAGGAGCTGCGCCTCTTGCGTTTCTCCGCAAAGGTCGAGCGCCTCCTGATAAAGGCCGCGGGCGACATCTGCCCGGCCATGACACTGATGGATCTGGCCGAGCACCAGCAGCGACACCGGCAAGTGGTCGCGCTGGTCGAGTTCCCGGTCAATCGCAATCGCGCGCTCGGCTGCCGGCACGCCGTCCGGCGCACAGCGATCGGTGAAGGTGCAATAGGCGACGGCAAGGTTGGCGAGCAGGCGCGCCTGAAAACCGAGGTCGCCGATACGCCTTGCCATGTCGAAACCGCAGCGGCAAACCTCAATCGCACGTCTCGGATCGGTGACCGCGTAGAACACCGCCAGATTGGTATAGCCGCGGCAGGCGGCATTCAACAGGTTCGCGCCTTCCGCTGCCGCGACGCTTCGCTCGACGATACCGATCGCTTCGGCGCTGCGGCCAAGGCGGGCAAGCGTCACGGCCTTGGTGTTCAGCGCTTCGGCCATGACCCGCATCGCCTCCCGCTCAGTCTCTGGGGTCTCCGGCGTATATGCCGCAATGCGATCCAGGGCGTCGTCCGCCGCCTTGAGGGCGCCGGCATAGTCTCCCATGCGGAAGGCGAGGTGGCCGCATTCCTGTGAAAGATGCGCACCTTCAATCGGCGCGCTCACGCCTTCGAGCAGCTCGGCGGCTGCCGCGAAGGAAGCCAACGCCTCGTCACGCCGCCCGGTTTCCCAGAGATGATGGCCGAACTTGCGCCGGATTCGTGCCGCGGCAATCCGGTCGTCCATGGCGCTGTAAATCTCCAACAGTGCGCCGTAGTGCTGAACCGCCGCCTCACGCTGGCCGGTCGGGCCCAGGAGATCAGCGACGCGTTCGCGTGCGGCAAGCCATTCGGGGCCCTGTTCGCCGGTGGCCGCCAGTGCCGCCATCGCCTGTTCATAAAGCCGGATGGCATCATCATTGGCATAGAGCGCCCGCGCCCGGTCTCCGGCCGCGACCAGGTAATGTGCGCCCTTGGCCTTCTGTTCGGAGAGGCCGAAATGGTGGCCGAGCAGCGCCATTTCCTCGGGCCGGTCGGTATCCTCGCCGAACCGGCGCTCCAGCACCTTGCCGATTAATGCATGCCCGTCCGTGCGCCGACTGAGCAGCAGATTGTTGTAGACCACCTCCTGCAGCAACGTCTGGGTAAACCGATAGGTCTGTGTGCCCAGGAACCCGCCGCCGTCCCTGGCTTCTTCGATGATCTCCGCATCGCAGAGCAGATCAAGAATCGTATCCACCGGTGTCCGCCCCGAAACCGCTTGCAGCAGATCCGCATCGAATCGCGGCCCGATCATCGCAGCGTGGTGCAGCATTCGGCGGGCGTCCGGCGGTAGCCGATCGACGCGGCCGAGCAGTATCGCCTCGATGGTCACCGGAATGTCGGCGGCCGCTTCGCGCTCCAACACCCGCCAGGTCGAGCCGACCCGCTGCACGGCGGATACATCGATCAGGCCGCGCACGATTTCCTCGATGAACAGGGGATTGCCCCCGGCCCGTGCCAAGATGCGCTCGGCGAGCGCCTGAGGCAGCCCATCCCTACCGAAGAATGCCGCAAGCAGCCGACGCCTGTCGGCTTCCGAAAGCGGTGCGAGGCGCAACGCCGTCAAGTTTGTATGGCCGGGCTTCAGCTGATCGGCATCGGCGTCGGGCCGCTGGGTGGTCAGCAGCATCAACGGGCTGCCTTCCGTCCGCTCGAGGACGAAGGATATGGCCTCGAGCGAGGCAGCGTCGGCCCAGTGCAAATCCTCGATCACGAGCAGTAAGGGCGTTCGTGACAGGCGTCGTTCAAAAATCGCCCTCACCCCTGCGAAAAGCTGCCGGCGCATCTGTTCCGGCTCCACATGGCGCAACAGCTCATCCTGGGAACCCAAGCCCAGGATCCGCAGAAACAGTGGTACGAGCTGTTCGAGCTTGTCTTGCGCAAATCCGATCTCGGCCAGTCCCGCGGCGAGTAGCTCTGTCGTCCGCTGCAGGCTGTCGCTCATCGAAATCCCGTAGGCACCGCGCAGCACCGCCGCGAGAACGCCATAGGACGGTTCTCCGAGCGACGAACTGCCGGCGCGGCGAACGACGACGTTCGAAAAGCGCGGATCCGCGGCCACCCGTTCGAGGAATTCTTTGATCAGCCGCGATTTTCCGAGCCCTGCCTCTCCCGTCAGACGCACCAGTTGCGCCGTCCCGCCGCAGGCAAGCTCGAGGCAATCAATGAGGCGCTTCATCTCCGCCTCACGTCCGATCAGCGGCGCACCGAGCCCCAGCGCTTCGAGACCGCGTGCCGTGCGCGGTGCCTCCAGAGACTGCGTCAGCCTGTAGACCTCGACGCTTTCCGCTTTGCCGCGCAGCGTCATCGCGCCAAGCGCCTCGTAGGCAAAGGCGTGGCAGGTCAACCGATAGGTCACAGGCCCGACGAGGATCTCCCCAGGCCCTGCCAGCGTTTGCAGCCGCTGCGCCGTGTTGACTGCGTCGCCGGTCACCGAATAGGCCTTGCCGTCGCCAGCGCCCAAACGCCCCGCCACGACGGTTCCGGTGTTGAGCCCGATATGGAGGTTCAGTGGCTCGCCGATCCGCCGCTGCCAGCGTTCGCCGACCCGCCTTGCCCGAACGGTCATGTCGAGCGCAGCACGAAGCGCTCTCTCGGAGTCGTCTTCGTGCGCCACCGGCGCGCCGAAGAGGGCCAGCAACGCGTCGCCGATGAATTTGTCGACGAAGCCACCGTAAGCCTCGACCGCCTCGGTCAGTTCTTCGAAGAGTTCGTTCTGGAAAGCCCTGAGGACTTCCGGATCCACCTGCTCGCTGAGACCAGTAAAGCCGCAGAGGTCGGCAAAGAGAATGGTGGCTGTGCGGCGGTCGGCGCCCGCCTCCTCTCCGCCAGAAGGTCGCGCCCGAGGCGTCTGTGCCGTCGCAGGTGGCGAAACCGTCGGCTTTATTGGTGCCGGGCTTCCAAGCCGGGTGCCGCAGGTGGGACAAAAGGAGAAGTGTGGCGGGCAGAGTGCGCCGCAACCGGGACACGGGCTATGCTGCTTGGCACCGCAATTCGGGCAAAACGCAAACCCGCCTTGGATCTCGCAACCGCACTCGTGGCAGTTCATCGACGACGAACCTTCGAACGAACCAGGCTGGCACGGCGAATGCGGAGCCAGCCGGGACATGATGGCTTCGAAAGAATGGACCCGCGTCACCTGCTTTGCAAGCAACAGCAACAATCTCGATGGGAGACCGCGAATGCGGCCTTCTCCAGGGCCTCCCGACGGTTTCCCGATCGAACAGTCCGGCAATGGTTCGTCGGCAATGTCGGCCTCAAGCGCTGTCAGGAGTGGGCACGGCGCGGCTTCGGTGGACGGGAAAACGTATCGAGATCGATGGCTGCACCTTCCGGCGCGCGGCACACCTCCTCCGGATGCCGATCGCTGGCCTCGACGGCGAAGTGGATCGCCGCCGTCTCGTTGGTGAAGAGGCCGCCAACGACGCCCTTGCGGTCGGAAACGACCCACCAGCCGTGCCTATCGCGGCCAACGACGAAACGTGCGCGCGCGCGAAAACCACGCCGAATCTGCTGCGTACTGTCCATGATGGAATGATCCTCGTTGATCGGAAAAAGGCTTAACCGGCAATCCACGGAATGGCGGCCTGGATGCCATAGGCAAGGCCGAGAACGATACCGAGGCGGACGCCGATGCCGAGAAAGGCGTCGCGAACCGCGCTGTCGTTATCCTGGCGGTTCTCGATGTTTTCGTTGCCCTGGGCGCGTCGGCGCTGTTCGGCCTGAGCGGCAAGATGCGGCAAGCGTGACATGATCTGTCTCCTTTTTGACATAAGGTCCCGCGCACCGAGCTCAACGAATGAGGGGATGCTGGCAGGACGGGAATTGTTGAGGGAACTCAGCTCGCGAGCGCGATGCGGACGCCGCGGCCGATATGGGTGGAGGACGGAAGTTCGGTGAGCGGCTCGAGTGCCGCACGAATCTCGGCCGCCGTTTCCGCCGCAACCGGCGTCAATGGCAAGCGCAGTTCGGGGCTGAGGGCCCGCGCCAGGTGCAGCGCATATTTGATCGGTCCCGGATTGGTCTCGCGCTCGAGCGCCACCAGCAACGGCCTTATCCGTTCATGGATGGCAAGCGCCGCCCCTGTATTGCCGGTCGTGATTGCCTGATGCATCGCCACCACCAGCCGCGGAACGACATTGGACGCCACCGATATGGTGCCGTGTCCGCCGCAAAGATTGAACGGCAGCGCCGTCTGGTCATGGCCGGAAAGCGGACGAAGGCAGTTTTTCAGCTCAGCCGACATCGAAAGAAGCCAGCCGATGTCGCCGGTCGCATCCTTGATGCCGACGATGCCGGGAAGCTCCGCCAGCCGCTCGAGCGTTCGCGGTGTCAGATCGACGCCGGTGCGGGCGGGCACGTTGTAGAGGATGACCGGCAAATCGACCGCCCTGGTGACCGCCTCGAAGTGCCGATAGAGCCCCTCCTGCGACGGCTTGCTGTAATAGGGCGCGACAATGAGCACCGCATCGGCGCCGAGCGCCTTGGCTTCCGCCGTCAGGTCGATCGTCGTCTCGGTACTGTTGGTGCCGGTTCCGGCGATAACGGGGATCTTCCGCTCGGCGACCTCGACGCAGCGCTCGATCACCATTGTCCGCTCGGTACGCGACAGCGTCGGCGCCTCGCCGGTGGTACCGCAAGCGACGATGCCGGAGATGCCGTGGCGTATCTGCCATTCGACCAGCGACATCAGACCGGCGACATCGACCTTGCCGTCGCGAAACGGTGTGACGAGCGCCGTGATCGCCCCGTCGAGGCGCAACGAGTGCATGTTCATGGAAATATCCTTCAGGTGGGAAACTGGCCGCGGTCGGTAGCCGCGATGGCAAGCTGATAGCCGCGGCAGGAACGCAGGAAGGCGCCGAGGATCGCGGCGGCCAGATCGGCATGCCGCGCCTTGAACGTGAGCCGGCCCGCGCCTGGCGGCTGATAACGCAGCGCACAGGTCCAAAGCCCGAGTTCGTTGCTGAGTGTTCTGAGACAGAGCTTTGCCTCAGTCGTAGACGACAGGTGGATGACCGCATCGACCAGGGCATCGGCCGCCATCAGATCGCGGAACCGACGCGACGGCCACTCGTCCACGGCGAGACCGGGCAGTTCCCGGATGACGCGGACAGCCTCCCAGACATGGTGCTCACGCAGGCGGCGAACCGCGCTCAGCCGCAGCAGCAGCACATCCAGGGGATCTGCATTCGCCTCGACAGTAACGGGCCGCTGGCGCAACCCCGTATCGGGCAGAAGGCTCCGGACATGATGACGCAAGCTGAAATCGTGAAGAGACATGGAACTCATCCGTATTCGATGAGGGGAACCTAGCTCCATCAGGCGCCCGGATTCGATTCCGACTTCGGGCACCCGGCATAAGATTTCCGTAAAGCCTTCCGATTGGTGCTGTCCAAGGCATTCACGCGCGGCTAGATTGACGTTCGAAGGGACTGAAAACACCGCGAAATGCAGGCGCGCGGCGTCGAAATAATCTGACGTAAAAGATGACGAGCACGCAATTTTGCGCTAGGTAGCCCCTTCTGTGGCGATAAGGATCGCCATATTTCGCGCAATGCCCTGTCCGTGAAGGAACATGCCCATGCCTGCCTATCGCTCACGTACCACCACCCATGGCCGTAACATGGCCGGTGCCCGCGGCCTCTGGCGCGCGACGGGCATGAAGGACAGCGATTTTGGCAAGCCGATTATTGCAGTGGTGAATTCGTTCACCCAGTTCGTGCCGGGCCACGTGCATCTCAAGGATCTCGGCCAGCTCGTCGCCCGCGAGATCGAGGCGGCCGGCGGCGTCGCCAAGGAATTCAACACCATCGCCGTCGACGACGGCATCGCCATGGGCCATGACGGCATGCTCTATTCGCTGCCGTCGCGCGAGATCATCGCCGACTCGGTCGAGTACATGGTCAATGCCCACTGCGCCGACGCCATGGTCTGCATCTCGAACTGCGACAAGATCACGCCCGGCATGCTGATGGCGGCGCTCCGCCTCAATATCCCCGCCGTCTTCGTCTCCGGCGGCCCGATGGAAGCCGGCAAGGTCGTGCTGCACGGCAAGACGCATGCGCTCGATCTGGTCGACGCCATGGTCGCCGCCGCCGACGACAATGTTTCCGACGAGGACGTCAAGGTCATCGAGCGCTCCGCCTGCCCGACCTGCGGTTCCTGCTCCGGCATGTTCACCGCCAATTCGATGAACTGTCTGACCGAGGCCCTCGGCCTGTCGCTGCCCGGCAACGGCTCGACGCTCGCGACCCACGCCGACCGCAAGCGCCTGTTCGTCGAGGCCGGCCATCTGGTCGTCGATATTGCCCGCCGCTACTACGAGCAGGAGGACGAAAGCGTCCTGCCGCGCAACGTCGCCTCCAAGCAGGCTTTCGAAAACGCCATGGCGCTCGACATCGCCATGGGCGGTTCGACCAACACCGTGCTGCACATTCTCGCCGCCGCCCATGAGGGTGAAGTCGATTTCACCATGGCCGACATCGACCGGCTGTCGCGCAAGGTTCCGTGCCTGTCAAAGGTGGCGCCTGCGAAAAGCGACGTGCACATGGAAGACGTGCACCGCGCCGGCGGTATCATGTCGATCCTCGGCGAACTCGAGAAAGGCGGCCTCATCAACCGCGATTGCCCGACCGTCCACAGCGCCACGATCGGCGACGCCATCGACCGATGGGACATCACTCGCACATCGAGCGAAACGGTGCGCAAC
This sequence comes from Ensifer sp. GW101-20A05, assembly GCF_059424735.1. Taxonomy (NCBI): domain Bacteria; kingdom Pseudomonadati; phylum Pseudomonadota; class Alphaproteobacteria; order Hyphomicrobiales; family Rhizobiaceae; genus Ensifer; species Ensifer sp. GW101-20A05. The sequence goes on from NZ_JBWKZT010000006.1 coordinate 228,475, forward strand.
TTCTTCCGCGCGGCGCCGGGCGGCATCCCGACGCAAGTTGCCTTCAGCCAGGAGTCGCGCTGGGACGAGCTCGACACCGACCGCGAAAAGGGCGTCATCCGCTCGGTCGAACACCCCTTCTCCAAGGACGGCGGCCTCGCTGTGCTTAAGGGCAACATCGCCATCGACGGCTGCATCGTGAAGACCGCCGGCGTCGACGAGAGCATCCTGAAGTTCTCCGGCCCGGCCCGCGTGTTCGAAAGCCAGGATGCATCGGTCAAGGCGATCCTCGGCAACGAGATCAAGGCCGGCGACGTGGTCGTCATCCGCTATGAAGGCCCGAAGGGCGGCCCGGGCATGCAGGAAATGCTCTATCCGACGAGCTACCTGAAGTCGAAGGGACTCGGCAAAGCTTGCGCGCTGATCACCGACGGCCGCTTCTCCGGCGGCACCTCCGGCCTCTCGATCGGCCACGTTTCTCCAGAAGCGGCCAATGGCGGCACGATCGGTCTCGTGCGCGAAGGCGACATGATCGACATCGACATCCCGAACCGCACGATCAGCCTGCGCGTCGACGAGGCGGAGCTTGCGAGCCGCCGCGCCGAGCAGGACGCCAAGGGCTGGAAGCCGGCCGAGCAGCGCAAGCGCAAGGTGACGACGGCGCTCAAGGCCTATGCCGCATTCGCCACCTCGGCCGACCGCGGAGCAGTGCGCGACCTCGGCGACCGCTGAGACGAAAAAAAACAGAGATAGTCCGAAGGCTCCCGATGTTCGGGGGCCTTTTTTTCTTTGGCCGGATGTCAGGCTCTGGCCCGTTCCGCACCGCTGCCTTCTTTGCCCGGCCGCGTGCATCTGTTATTTTAGGCTACCCTAAGATTAAAACAGGTGGGTCATGGCGAACGCTTCCGAACTGCTCGGCACCTGGAAGATGCTCTCCTGGAAACGCAAGGTTGTCGCCACCGGCGAAACCAGCGATGCCATGGGGGCCGATCCTATCGGCTACCTCTCCTACTATCCCGATGGCCGCGTCAGCGCCGTCGTGGTGAGGCGTGATCGCCCCGCATTGAAAGGCGCCGTACCGACGAGCGACGAAAAGGCGGCGCTCTTCGATTCGATGCTCGCCTATGCCGGATCCTACAGGCTTGAGGATGGCCGGGTAATCCACCAGCTGGATGCGAGCTGGAACCCGGCCTGGGGCATGTCCGATCTGATCCGCCCGTTCTACGTGGAAGGCGACAGGCTGGTGATCTACGGCGCACCAGCCATCGACCCCCGGACTGGAGAAGAGGTCACATACAATCTCGAGTTTCGTCGGATGTGACCAGCCGCCATTTCCAGACGTCAGAGATGACGCGTCTCGGCCGGCGCGTGGAACCAGTTGTTGTTGCGTCCGTCCATATATTGCACCGGCGCGTCGGCGAGCACCGCCGGATCGAGATCGTCGAGGCAGGCGACGTTGACCGAATAATAGGCACCGCCGATCTCCTCGATGTAGCCGTGGCCGAAGGCCGCGACGCCACAGATCTTGCAGAAACGGTGATGCACGCTGTTGCTGCTAAACTGGTAGTCGGCGATGTTGGCTTCGTCACACTGCAAGCGGAAACCGTCGGGCTTTACGATTGCCCCCCAATAGCGCCGCTTCCAGCAGATCGAGCAATTGCACTTGCCGGTGCCGGCATCGAGGTCGACATCGGCCTCATAGCGGATATTTCCGCAATGGCAGCTTCCCTTATAGGTCAGTTTCATAACCGTCACTCCTGCTTTCCGGGCCCAGGCAGACCCCACTTTGCCGCCCACCAATTTGACAACACGCTGTCAGATGACAGCTTATGCAATTCGTTTGCCACATTGACAATATGTTGTCAACTGAAAGCAATTGTTCGGTGCGCCCGTCAGAGAGGTCTTTCATCCCATCGGTCGTTTCGGCCATCCAGATAATCCACCGACACGATCGACATCATCCAGGGTGGCGACATTGATACAGAAGGAGCAATTGCACTTGGTCGTCCCGGCATCGAGATCGAAAGCCGCCTCCTATCGCACCTTGCCGCAATGGTAGTTGCCCTTGTAAGTCCTCTTCGCCATGCTCTCTTCTCCCTTGCTGAAAGGACTTGCTGAAACCAACTCAGCATGACAACATAATGTCATGCAAAAAAATTTCACACAACGGGTGGCACTGTCAACATGAAAGACCCTGAACGCACGCACGCCGGCGACGCCTTTGCGGAATTTGCGATAACCGCGTTGCGGCTTGCCGGTCCGCTGACGCAGGCCGGCGACGCACTTGCCAAACCTTCCGGACAGACGAGCGCCCGCTGGCAGGTACTGGCAGCAGCAAACCACGCCCCCATGTCGGTCGCCGATGCCGCGCGCGCCCTCGGCCTCGCGCGCCAGGGCGTGCAGCGCATCGCCGACCTGTTGGAAGCCGAAGGCCTGATCGCCTACAGAGACAATCCGACCCACCAAAGGGCAAAACTCATGGTCCTGACGGCGGCCGGCGAAACGGCGCTGCGCGAAATCAAAGTGCGGCAGGCGGCCTGGGCCGACAGGCTCGGTGCCGAATTGGGTGAAAGACGCCTGCGACAGGCCTCGGCCTTGATGGCGGAGATCATCGAAGTCCTCAAGGAACGATTCTCACCGGAAGATCCCGCGCCCTAGAGCATCCCGCTCTCAAGTGGAATCACTGGAGGCGGAAAGATGCTCTAGATTCAAAGTGCTAGAGCGTCCTTTGTGCGTTCACTTGAACGCACGGCGCTCTAAGCAACCGCCGTTCAAGCCAGTGTCAGGAGATCCGCGCGCAGGCGGTCCGGTCCACCTTCGCCAAGCACCGGATCGAGCGCCTCATGCAATGCCTTCCAGATGGGTATGGCACGCGCCAACAGCGCTGCGCCCTCCTGCGTCAGTCGCAGCCGCCGCGACCTTCGGTCCTCCGGATCTGGAAAGATCTCGATCAGGCCCCGCCGTTCCAAGGGCTTCAGCGCCGCAGTCAGCGTCGTTCGGTCCATGGCGAGCAGCGACGCAACCGATCCCATGTTCGGAGGCGCCGGACGATTGAGCGACATCAGCAGGGAGAACTGCCCGTTGGTGATATCGAGGGACCGCAGCGCCTCATCGAACCGGCGGGCTATGGCACGCGCGGCACGCTGCACATGCAGGCAGAGGCAGGTATCCTTCACATGCAGGGTGGTCTCGAATGGAATTAAAGGCATCTTTGACATGGCTGATTAATGTTGATATCAACGTAATTAGTCAAGTGCAACGTTGGAAGGAGGAACGGGCATGAGACAGGACCACGCAGTCGTATCGCCTCAGGAGTGGTTGGAAGCGCGCAAAGCACTGCTCGCGCTGGAAAAGGAACACACCCACGCACGCGACAAGGTCAATGCCGCCCGGCTGGCTCTGCCCTGGGTGAAAATGGAAAAGACCTACGTTTTCAACACGGTGATCGGGCGCAAGTCGCTGTCCGAACTGTTCGACGGTCGCAGTCAGCTCATTGTCTACCATTTCATGTTCGGCCCCACCTGGGAGGCCGGCTGCCCCGGCTGCTCCTTCCTGGTCGACCACTTCGCCGGCATGCTGCCACACCTCAACCACCACGACGTGACGCTGATCGCCGCATCGAATGCGCCGCTGGCGAAGATCGAAGCCTACAGGAAGCGCATGGATTGGCACTTCCCCTGGGTCTCTGCGGAGGGCAACGGCTTCAACCATGATTACCACGTCGCCTTTTCTCCTGACGAACTGGCAAGCGGCAAGGTCGCCTACAATTTCACCGAGATCGAAAGCGCCAACGCGCATGAGGAACTGCCAGGACTGAGCGCCTTCCAGAAAGGCGAGGACGGCGCGATCTATCACACCTATTCGTCCTATGCCCGCGGTCTTGAGGAACTGGTCGGCACGCTGATGCTGCTCGACCGCGCGCCGAAGGGCCGCAACGAAGACCACACCATGAGCTTCGTCCGCCGCCACGACGAGTACGAAAAGGAGCGCGGGCGCAAGGCAGGCTGACCTCCTCGTCCTTCGCGGGCGGAACCTTTCGCCTGCGAAATCGTTTCCAGAACGCTCGCGTGCCGGGTCGATAACCTGCGCCCGGACCAAGAAGGAAATCCCGTGAAAGCAGAACCGGAAGAAGCGCACCGCTGGCTCGAACAAATGCTGGGCGACTGGCACGTTCGCACGACCGGATCCGATGGCGAGGCCGACGGGAGCGGCCCCTGGACCGAACACGTTCGCTCGCTCCAGGGCCTTTGGATCGTCTGCGAAGGTCAGGGAACGATGCCGGGCGGCAGCTTCGGCGAAACGCTCATGACGCTCGGCTACAATCCCGAGACGAAACGCTACATCGGTACCTGGGTCGGCTCCATGCTGACCCATATGTGGGTCTATGACGGCGAACTGGATGCGGAAGGCAGATCCCTATCTCTCTACTGCGATGGACCGGATTTCGAAAACCCCGGCAGAACCGCGCGGTACCGGGACGTCATAACGCTCCTCGATCACTCCCGGCGCTTGCTGACGGCGCAAGTGCAGGCGCCGGACGGAAGCTGGAAAGACATGATGACGGCGGAATACCGGCGCCGGGATTGACCGCGGGATCGGCGATGATGCCCGGTTCCCGGCCGCGTCCCGCTTCAACCCGCTCCGACGTCGGCCCATTCGAACATGCAACCAAGCGGCACGAAATGCGCCGCGCCAAGCAAACTGGAGGAAGGCAATGGCAGATCACGGCAAATTTGTTTGGTATGAACTGATGACGACGGACATGGCCGCGGCGGAGACCTTCTATAAGGACGTCGTCGGCTGGAATGCCCGCGATTCCGGCATGCCCGGCATGAGCTACACGCTGTTCAATATCGGCGAGCTGCCGGTTGCCGGATTGATGACGATGCCGGAAGGTGCGCTCGAAATGAAGGTACCCCCGGCCTGGCTCGGTTATGTCGGCGTCGACGATGTCGATGCGACCGCCGCCAAGATCGCCGCCAAGGGCGGCAAGGTTCATCGGGCGCCGGATGATATCCCGGGCATTGGGCGCTTTGCCGTCGTCACCGACCCGCACGGCGCCGTGTTCGCGATCTTCAAGGGTACGGGCGATCCGCCGCCGGTCACCGATCCGATGTCGCCCGGTCTCGTCGGCTGGCACGAACTCGCGTCCGGCGACCTCGACACCGCCTTCCCCTTCTACGCCGAGCTCTTCGGCTGGACGAAGGACCAGGGCATGGACATGGGCGAGATGGGCACCTACCAGATCTTTGCCCATGGCGGCGCTCCGATCGGCGGGATGATGACCAAGCCGAAGGAAGTGCCCGCGCCCTACTGGCTCTACTACATCAACGTGCCTGCGCTCGACGCATCGATCGAGCGTATCAAGGCCGGTGGCGGCAAGGTCGTGCTCGAGCCGATGGAGGTGCCCGGCGGCGCCTGGATCGTCCAGGCGCTCGACCCGCAAGGTGCCCTTTTCGCGCTGGTCGCGCCGAAGCGCTGAACGGTCGCGTCAACCGACAAGCACGCGCATGAGACAGGGCCCGCCTCCCATCAGGAGGCGGGCCTCTTTTCTATCCGATGGGCGCTGTGCGGTGACGGAATGCAAGCCGCTGCCCTGCACCACGCGCATCCCTCGGTTGCGGCGCGACCCCTAGTATTTCAGGGTATTTCAAGGTTATTTAACACCTTATACGATAACAGGGGCAACGAGCACACTGATTTCGGATGGGTTTCTTGTCACACGACAAGAATTGTCGCGACAGCCCAAGCGATGAGCGGCGACATGAGTGGAGCAACTTCGCGTAAATGAAGAACAAAGGCGGCAGCTATACGCCCCCGGAAACGGGCGTTGCAGAAGCGCGCACGGCGAAGGCGCTGCGCCGCAAGCTCCAATGGCTGCTCGCCATCGTCGTTGCCTGCACCGGCGTGCTCGCCACCGAGATCATCGCTGCCTCCTATAGCGATTTCGTCATCGCTCGCCGCAACCTGACCGAAGTCATGGCCTTCTGCCGCGTGCTCGACGCTGCAAACTACCTCTCGGCCGAGCGCGGCCCGTCCAATGGCGTGCTCGGCATCGGCGTGGCACCCGGTTCGCCGGTCCAGGCCCGGCTTGCCGAGTTTCGTACCCGCAGCGACGCGGCGCTCGCCAAGCTCACCGAGGACATCGACGGTGCCAGCCGCACCGAACCTGCCGGCGCCCTCTCGCCCATTCTGGTCGAAGTTCGCCGCCGCCTGATGCTGGCGCGCGCCGAGATCGACCGCATTGCCGCGCTTCCGCCCGAACAGCGGGACCTGACGGAGATCCAGGCGACGATCGAGGCAATGTTCGGCGTCATCGACGCGCTTCGCCCGGCGATCGACTGGAACATCCAACGCCTGACCAACACCGACGCGAACCTTGCCGGCATCGCACTTGCGGCACAGATGCTCGCCAATCTGCGCGAGGACGGCGGTCGCCTCGGCTCGCAGGTCATGGCCCCGGTTGCTGTCGGCCAGCCGCTCGAAGCAAAGAACATCGCCGATAGCGAGCGCACACGCGGCAGGCTGCAGGAAATCTGGTCCATCGTCGGCAAGCCCGGCGCCCTTCCCGGTCTGAAACCGGCCAATATCGCAGATCTCGCCAGGATCGACCGCGAATTCTTCGGCGAAGGATTTGCGATCATCGACAGCATCGTCGCCATCGGCAGACAATCGGGCGCCTATCCAATGACCGCCGAGCAATTGACCGACCGCTTCGTCCCGAAGATGAAGCCGCTCGAGGATCTTCGCCGTGCCTTCATGGATGCGACCATCGCGCGGCTTGCGGCAAACAAGACGAGGGCCTCGGTCAAGCTGGCGGTCGCCAGCCTTGCGACCTTCGCCCTGTTCCTGGTCTTGCTGGTTTTGATGCGCCGCGCCCGCTCGCTGGTCTTCGAACCGCTGCTCATCGCACGCCACAGCATCATCGAGCTCGCCAACGACCGGCCGATCGCCCGCCTTCAGGGCAAGGGCGGTGAAGGCGAGATGGGGCGCCTGTTCGACGCGATCGACGTGCTGCGCAAACGCCTCGACGAACGCGCGCTGTTGATGCAGCACCTTGAACATCAGGCTGAAACCGATGAGCTGACCGGCCTGCTCAACCGCCGGGCGCTGGAGCTCATCGGCGGCGCGGAAGACACGGCCGACAGCAGCCAGGACGCCTGCCTGATCCTGATGGACATCGACCATTTCAAGCAGATCAACGATACCCACGGCCATCTGGTCGGCGACATCGTGATCAAGGAAATCGCCCGCGTCATCCGCAACTCCGTGCGCAACTCCGATCTCGTCGCCCGTTTCGGCGGCGAGGAGTTCGCGGTCATCACGCCCGGCGACAACATCGAGTCGGCCCTTGCGCTGGCGGAGCGGATCCGGGCCAACCTTGCGCGCGAGCCGATCGTCGTTGCGGATGGACAGCAACTGAAGGTCACCGCCAGCTTCGGCGTGGCGGAGGGCCGAACCGCAAACGGCGGCTGGAAGCACCTGATCGAGTGCGCCGACACGGAGCTCTATCGCGCCAAATCCGAAGGCCGCAACCGCGTCTGCGGCCACCCGGCAGAGGCGACCCTTTCCCACTTCACAAAGACGAAATCCGCGCGCGCGTAGCCAGAAAATCGAGCACGACCCGCACACGCGACGGCAAGGCTCCGCCTTGGCCGAGAAACACGGCATGAAAAGTCTCGATATCACCGGGATTGAGATGCTCGACCAGCGGCAGCAGCCGGCCGGCCTGGATATCTTCCCTGACCGTGAAGGTCGGAAGCCGGGCAAGGCCCACACCCGCAAGCGCAAGCTGGCGCAAGCCCTCGCCATCGCTGACCCGCACCCGTTCCGTCGGCGGCAGAACGATCTGCTCTTCATTCGACAGCAACGGCCAGCCATCGAACGCCCGTGTGTAGCTATGGCTCAGCCGGTTGTGCACCTCGATATCCTCGATGGTCTGAGGCACGCCAAAACGATCGAGATAGGATGGGGCACCGACGATCGTCATCGATGTGGTGCCGAGCTTGCGTGCGATCAGGCTCGATGTCTTGAGCGGTCCGGCGCGCACGGCGATATCGACCCGCTCCGCCATCAGGTCGACCACGGCATCCGTCTGCAGGATATCGAGGGAGACCGACGGAAACGCCGCCAGGAATTCGGGCAGCACCGGCATCAACGCATGCGTCGCATAGGACGCGCTGACATTGAGGCGCACCCGGCCCTCCGGCGTTTCGCCGGCGCCCGCCGAGCGCTCCGCTTCATCAATGTCGGCGAGGATGCGTACGACCCGCTCATAGAAGACGCAGCCTTCCGCCGTCAGTTGCAGCCGCCGCGTCGACCGGTTGACGAGCCGGACACCAAGCCTTTCCTCCAGTCGCTGGACGAGTTTGCTGACAGCCGAGGGCGTCATGCAGCAGACTTTTGCCGCAGCCGAGAAGCCGCCAAGCTCCACCACCTTGGCAAAAACCGCCATCTCCCCAGAACGATTGATCGTCAAGCGCGACATGTGACTTCAACTCACAAATGATGTTCCTTCATGAGGTCTACATCGCAAATGACCCCAACACCACCTTCTCCTTGAAGCGAGCATCGACGGCCGGTGTCTCGCGCGAACAAAGCCAACGAGGAGATTGAAGACATGGAATACAGACGGCTTGGATCATCGGGACTGAAGGTGCCGGCCCTGAGCTTCGGCGCTGGGACCTTCGGCGGCAAGGGGCCGCTTTTCAGCGCCTGGGGCAACAGCGACGCAGCCGAAGCGCGACGACTGATCGACATTTCGCTCGAAGCCGGCGTCAACCTCTTCGACACGGCCGACGTCTACTCGGACGGCGCCTCCGAGAGCGTGCTCGGCGCCGCGATCAAGGGACGGCGCGATGCCGTGCTGATTTCGACCAAGATCGCGCTGCCGATGGGCGACGGGCCGAATGATGCCGGCACGTCGCGAGCGCGCCTGATCAAAGGCGTCGACGACGCCCTCAAGCGGCTCGGCACCGATTACATCGACCTCCTGCAACTGCACGCCTTCGACGCCGGCACGCCGGTCGATGAGGTGCTATCGACTCTCGATAACGTCGTTACCGCCGGCAAGCTACGCTACATCGGCGCCTCCAACTTCGCCGGCTGGCAGTTGATGAAATCTCTGGCCGTCTCGGAGAAGCACGGCCTCGTGCGCCATGTCGCCCACCAGGTCTACTATTCGCTCGTCGGCCGCGACTACGAATGGGAACTGATGCCGCTCGGCGCCGACCAGGGCGTCGGCGCGCTCGTCTGGAGCCCGCTCGGCTGGGGCCGCCTCACCGGCAAGATCCGCCGCGGCCAGCCCTGGCCGGAAGGAAGCCGTTTGCACGATACGGCCGCTTACGGCCCGCCCGTCGACGACGACAAGCTCTACGATGTCATCGACGTGCTCGACCAGTTGACCGAGGAGACCGGCAAGACGGTTCCGCAGATCGCCATCAACTGGCTCCTGCGGCGCCCGACCGTTTCGAGCGTCATCATCGGCGCCCGCAACGAGGAGCAGCTCCGCCAGAACCTTGGTGCCGTCGGCTGGTCGCTGTCGCCGGAACAGATCGCCCGACTCGATGAAGCGAGCAAGACGACGCCGGCCTATCCCTACTTCCCCTATTACCGCCAGGAAGGGTTTGCACGCATCAACCCGCCGCTCGTCTAACCGCAATGGAGCCAGTCTTTCGCACGCCTGAACGGGCGTGCGAAAGCGCTGCAGCGCCTTGATTTTCCTCAGCCACTTTCGCGCTTGCTTTCTTACTTTGCATTGCACAAACTTCCCGGAGATGGGGGCGCAAGACCTACCACGAAGGGGATCAAATTCGGCATGTCGATCAAGGCCAGTATCTATCACCTGACCCACTACACCTATGACCGTCCCGTAAGGCTGTCGCCGCAGATCATCCGGCTGAAGCCTGCGGCTCATTCCAAGACGAAGGTCATCAGCCACTCGCTGAAGGTTTCGCCCGCCAATCATTTCGTCAACCTGCAGCAGGATCCCTACGGCAACTACCTTGCCCGCTTCGTCTTTCCCGATCCGGTCAGCGAGTTGAAGATCGAGGTCGATCTCGTCGCCGACATGACCGTCTACAATCCTTTCGACTTTTTCGTCGAAGAAGAGGCGGAACACTGGCCCTTCCCCTATCCTGCAGATCTCAGCGATGATCTTGAGATCTATATGACGCCGGAACCGGTCGGGCCGGCGCTTGGCGCTTTCCTCGCGACAGTCGACCGCGCGCGGCAACGCACGATCGATATGGTGGTCGGGCTCAATGCGCGCCTGCAGCAGGAGATCGGCTACGTCATCCGCATGGAGCCCGGGGTCCAGACGCCGGAGGACACCTTGACGTCGGCCCGCGGTTCCTGTCGCGATTCGAGCTGGCTGCTGGTCCAGATCCTGCGCAATCTCGGCTTCGCCGCCCGTTTCGTCTCTGGCTATCTCATCCAGCTCACGCCCGATCTCAAGGCGCTCGACGGCCCCTCGGGCACCGACCACGACTTTACCGACCTGCATGCCTGGGCCGAGGTCTACCTGCCCGGCGCCGGCTGGGTCGGGCTCGACCCCACCTCGGGCCTCTTGACCGGCGAAAGCCACATTCCGCTTGCCGCAACGCCCCATTATCGCAACGCCGCGCCGATCTCCGGCGGCTTCTTCGGCGATCCCGACACCCGAACCGATTTCGCCTTCGACATGAAGGTGACACGTGTCGCGGAACATCCGCGCATCACCAAGCCGTTCTCCGACGAAAGCTGGGAAGCCTTGAACGCGCTCGGTGAACAGGTCGATCGCGTGCTCCAGGAAAACGACATACGGCTGACGATGGGCGGCGAGCCGACCTTCGTTTCGATCGACGACTTCGAGTCCGAGGAGTGGAACACTGACGCGGTCGGCCCGACCAAGCGCGAGAAGGCGGACGCGTTGATCCGCCGCCTGCGCGAACGCTTCGCGCCCGGCGGTTTCCTGCACTATGGCCAGGGCAAGTGGTATCCCGGCGAAAGCCTGCCGCGCTGGACCTTCTCGCTCTACTGGCGCAAGGACGGCGTGCCGATCTGGCGCCGCCCCGACCTCATCGCCGAGGAGGCAGGCCACCACGACGTCACCGCGAAGGACGCCGAACGTCTGTTGCATCTGATGGCAGGCGAATTGAGCGTGCCGACCGAGATGGTCCAACCGGCCTTCGAAGATCCCGCCGACTGGCTGCTGAAGGAGGCAAACCTCCCCGAGAACGTCGATCCCTCCAATTCCAAGCTGAAGGACCCCGAAGAGCGCAGCCGCATGGCCCGCGTCTTCGAACGCGGCCTGACGGCACCGACCGGCTACGTGCTGCCTGTGCAGGCCTGGAATGCGCGTGCCACTGGCGTGCGGTGGATGAGCGAGAAATGGCAGACGCGCCGCGGCCGCATCTTCCTCGTTCCCGGCGACAGCCCCGTCGGTTATCGCCTGCCGCTCGGCGCCTTGCCCTATGTCGCGCCCTCCGCCTATCCCTATATCCATCCGGTCGACCCGACCGTTCCCCGGAACGATCTGCCTGATTTCGCCGAAAGCAGCGCCCGCCCGCAGCATTCCCGCTTTCAAGCCGCGGAAGTACCGGAAAGCCCGCAGGCACAGCCACGCGACGAAATAGCCGGGCTGGTGCGCACCGCCATCAGCGTCGAGCCGCGCGACGGCAGGCTCTGCGTCTTCATGCCGCCGATGGCCAGCGTCGAGGAATATCTCGACCTCATCGCGTCCGCGGAACGCGCTGCAGCCGCGATCGGACTGCCCGTGCACATCGAGGGCTATGCGCCGCCTCAGGACGAGCGCATCAACGTCATCCGCGTTGCGCCGGATCCGGGCGTGATCGAGGTCAACATCCATCCGGCTGCCAGCTGGCAGGATTGCGTCGACATCACCACGGCGGTCTACGAAGAGGCGCGGCGGAGCCGGCTTGGCGCCGACAAGTTCATGATCGACGGGCGCCACACCGGTACCGGCGGCGGCAACCATGTGGTCGTGGGCGGCGCCAATCCCAATGACAGCCCGTTCCTGCGTCGTCCGGATCTTCTGAAGAGCGTCGTCCTGCACTGGCAGCGCCACCCGTCGCTTTCCTATCTGTTCTCCGGCCTGTTCATCGGCCCGACGTCGCAGGCGCCGCGCATCGACGAGGCCCGGCACGATCAGCTCTATGAGCTTGAAATCGCGCTTGCCCAGGTGCCGATGCCGGGTTCGGCGACCCCACCACCCCTGCCCTGGCTGATCGATCGGCTGTTCCGCAATCTGCTCGTCGATGTCACCGGCAACACCCACCGTGCCGAGATCTGCATCGACAAGCTGTTCTCGCCGGATGGTCCGACCGGGCGTCTCGGCCTCGTCGAGTTCCGCGGCTTCGAGATGCCGCCGAACGCCCGCATGTCGCTTGCTCAGCAACTGCTGGTGCGCGCGCTCATCGCCCGCTTCTGGAAACACCCTGTTGATGGCCGCTTCGTGCGCTGGGGGACGACGCTGCATGATCGCTTCATGCTGCCGCACCATGTCTGGCAGGATTTTCTCGAAGTGCTCGCCGATCTTCGCGCCCACGGCTTCGACTTGAAGCCCGAATGGTTCGAGGCCCAGCTCGAGTTCCGTTTCCCCTTCTGCGGCGAGGTCGAATACCAGGACGCCAGGCTCGAAATCCGTCAGGCGCTCGAACCCTGGCACGTGATGGGCGAACAGGGCGCGATCGGCGGCACAGTGCGCTATGTCGATAGCTCGGTCGAGCGCCTCCAGGTCAAGCTCGATACCGCCAACCCCGAGCGCTACGCGGTCGCCTGCAACGGCCGGCCCGTGCCGCTGACGCGCACCGGCTCCAACGGCTCGGCTGTTGCCGGCGTCCGCTACAAGGCCTGGCAGCCGGCCTCGGGCCTGCACCCGGTCCTGCCGGTCAACACTCCCCTTACATTCGATATCTATGATACATGGTCGAATCGGGCGATTGGCGGATGCATCTACCACGTCGCCCATCCGGGTGGGCGCAGCTACGACACGTTTCCGGTCAACGGCAACGAGGCGGAGGCTCGGCGCCTGTCGCGGTTCGAGCCCTGGGGTCATACGCCAGGAGGATATCCGCTTCACCCGGAAAGCCCGTCGATGGAATTCCCGATGACGCTTGATCTCAGGCGTCCGCCAGGAGCGTAAATGGCGAAAAAGCAAACAGCCGCCGAGAGCCATCGGGGCACCGAGGACGATCCGGTGTTCGGTTACCGCGCCCTTCCTGATATCGCCGACGAGATGCTCGACCGGGAGGGCAATGTCCGCCCCGTCTGGCAGCGGCTACTCGCGACCCTGGGGCGGCTCGACGAAACGGAACTTGCCAACCGCTTCGCCCGCGCCGACCGCTACCTGCGCGATGCTGGCGTCTTCTACCGTGTCTACGGTGCCAAGGAGGCCTCTGACCGGAACTGGCCGCTGTCGCATATCCCCGTCCTGATAGACGAGAAGGAATGGGCAACGGTTTCACAAGGGCTCGTGCAGCGTGCCGAACTCCTGGAGAAGGTGGTCGCCGATGTCTACGGCGAGAACCGGCTGGTGCGCGAGGGTCTCCTGCCGCCGGCACTGGTCGCCTCAAACCCGGAGTTCCTGCGGCCGCTCGTCGGCGTGAAGCCGGCCGATGGTCATTTCCTGCATTTCGTATCCTTCGAGATCGGCCGCGGCCCCGACGGCAATTGGTGGGTGCTTTCGGACCGCACGGAAGCGCCCTCCGGCGCCGGCTTCGCATTGGAGAACCGGGTCGCGACCACGCGCGCCTTTTCCAATCTCTACGCGGAATCTCATGTCCACCGACTGGCGGGCTTCTTCGGTGAGTTCCGAGACGCGCTTCAGAGCCGCAAGCTGCATCCGGATGACCGCATCGCCGTGCTTTCGCCCGGCATCGCCAACGAGACCTATTTCGAACACGCCTATATCGCCCGCTACCTGGGCTTCATGCTGCTTGAAGGTGAAGACCTGACGGTCCTGGGCGGCCGGGTGATGGTGCGAACCGTCGCCGGCCTCAAGCCGGTGGGCGTGCTCTGGCGCCGCCTTGACGCGGCCTTTGCAGATCCCCTCGAGCTCAACCAGTCCTCGCATATCGGCACACCCGGCATCGTCGAGGCGCTTCGCGCCGGCTCCGTCTCGATCGTCAACGCGCTCGGCACCGGCATCGTCGAGACACGCGCCTTCCTCGCCTTCCTGCCGGCGATCTGCCACCATTTGCTCGGCGAGGAGCAGAAGCTGCCCTCGATCGCCACCTGGTGGTGCGGACAGCCGGCCGAGCGCGAACAGGTCGCTGCCAACCTCGATCGCATGGTCATCGGCCCGGCCTATGCGACGCGCCCCTTTTTCGATGACAACGGCCAGTCGGTGCTCGGCGCCACGCTCGACGAGAAAGCCCGCGCCTCGATCGCCGATTGGCTCGGCGCCGAGGGCGGCAATCTCGTCGGCCAGGAGGTCGTCACGCTCTCGACCACCCCCGCCTGGGTTCGCGGCCGGCTGACGCCACGGCCCATGAGCCTGCGCGTCTTTGCAGCACGCACCCGTGACGGCTGGCAGATCATGCCCGGCGGTTTCGCCCGCATCGGCTCCGGCGACGATGTCGCGGCAATCGCCATGCAGGCAGGCGGCACTGCCGCCGACGTCTGGATCGTCAGCGACCGGCCGGTGGAACGCACGACACTGCTTCCGGCTGAGGAAAGCTTTACCCGCAACATGCCGGGAAGCCTGCCGAGCCGCGCAGCCGACAATCTCTTCTGGCTCGGCCGCTACATCGAGCGTTCGGAAGGGGCGCTGCGCATCCTGCGCGCCTGGCACGGCCGCTTCGCCGAAACCGCCGATCCGGACCTGCCGCTCCTGAGGGATGTCAGCGACTATCTCGGCGCGCTGGACATCGACACGCGCCAGGCGGTGCCCGACAGTCTGCTTGCCAACATCTCCAGCGCCCTTTTCAGCGCCGGCAACATCCGCGACCGGTTCTCCCCGGACGGATGGTTGGCGCTCAACGACCTGTCGCAGACGGCGCGCAAGTTTCACGCGACGGTGCAGGCCGGCGACGATGCGACCCGCGCGATGACGGTGCTGCTCCGCAAGCTCGCCGGCTTTGCCGGTCTCGTGCATGAAAACATGTACCGTTTCACCGGGTGGCGCTTTCTGTCGATCGGCCGATACCTGGAGCGCGGCCTTCACATGACGCGGCTGCTCGGCCATATGTCGGGCCCGGATGCGCCCGACGGCGCCTATGACATGCTGCTCGAGATCGGCGACAGCGTCATGACCCACCGCCGGCGCTACAATGTCAGCACCGCCGCCTTGACCGTGACCGATCTTTTGGCGCTCGACCCGCTCAACCCGCGCTCGGTGCTCTACCAGTTGAACGAGATCAAGACCGAGGTGGAACTGCTGCCGAACGCCTTCGTCAACGGGCAGATGTCACCCTTCTACCGCGAGGCGATGCGCCTGCATTCGGGCCTCGCGGTGATGACGCCGGAAGCGATGAACCTGGGTGTCTACAATCGCCTGGAGCGGGATCTCGAAAGCCTGTCCGATCTGCTCGCGCGAACCTATCTCGGCTAGCGGGCGAAGGGACGGACATGCTCTACGATATCAGCCTGAAGATCACCTATGACTATGAAGTACCGGTTTCCGGCGGGCGCCATCTCGTGCGCGTGATGCCGGCGACGCTCCCCGGTCGCCAACGGCTCATCGTCGGTTCGCTGAGCTGCCAGCCAATGCCGGCCGAGCGCGCCGAAAGCATCGACTTCTTCGCCAACCCGTTCACCTCGATCCTGTTTCGGTCCTCTCACGACGACCTGACGATCCGCATGCAAGCGCGGGTACAAGTAGAGTCGCAGCTTTTGACCGCGGATTTTTCGCCTGACCTCGCCGGCCTGCCGGCCGAGCTCTCCGCTTGCTGGTCCGTCGACGCCGACGCACCGCATCACTTCACGGGACCAAGCCCGCTCCTGCCGGAAGCACCTGACATTGCCGCCTATGCGCGGGCAATCGTCACGGACACCATGACGGTCCGACAGATCGCCGCGGCAGTTTGCGAGCGCATCCACCACGATTTCACCTATGACGGCGAGGCCACGACGGTGAACACGACGCCGGGCGAGGCGTTCAAACTGAAGCGCGGCGTCTGCCAGGATTTCGCCCATGTAATGATCGTGGCGCTGCGAAGCCTCGGCATCCCCGCCGGCTATGTCAGCGGCTTCCTGCGGACAATCCCTCCACCCGGCAAGGAACGCCTCGAGGGTGCCGACGCCATGCACGCCTGGGTGCGGATCTGGTGCGGTACCACAGGCGGCTGGCTCGAACTCGACCCGACCAACAATATTCCGGCAGGAACCGACCATATCGTCGTCGGTCACGGGCGCGACTATGGCGACGTTGCGCCCGTCATCGGGGTCCTGAAGAGCTATGGCAGCCAGACGACGAAACAGGCCGTCGACGTCATTCCCGTGCCCTGACCCGAATTGACACACCACAATTCTCATTTTCATACACGGCATATGCCGCGGAACCCGCTGTAAGCACTGGTTTTCCTGCATTCCGTTAAAATTGCAGCGATCGCCGGAACGAAATCGTAAGCCATCGACGCTATTGATGCCCGCAAGCTTGCAACGTGTTCCTTTGGGGTGTGCAAAGATGGGAAGACGATACACTGTAGGCCGGTCCTTCGTAGCGATGCTCAAGGACCGGGGTGGCAATTTCGGCATTATGGCCGCACTCGCAGCGCCATTGATATTGGCAGCCGGCGGCGTCGCCATAGATATGGCCGGCATGATGACGGCCAAGAACCAAATGCAGGATGCAGCGGATGCCGCAGCGCTTGCGGCGGCCTCTTCTCTGGTTGCGAAGGATCCACCGACGATTGCGAAGGCAAAGGAAATAGCCGCGGCCTTCCTCAAGAACCAGTCGGGCGGCACCGCCGTCGACGTTCCTGGCGGGCAGGATCCAGGCGGCACGGGATCGCTGGCCAAAACCGCTTCGGCGGAAGCGTCGACGGCCGGCCAGCCGGTCATCGACATCATTGAAAGCAGCAATGGCCCTACCGGTAGGGCCTACAACGTCACGGTCCTGAACAAGCAGACGTTCCAGTTCAACGCGATGACACGCCTGCTCGGAAAGACATCAATCAACATCGAAACCCGTGCCACCGCCGAAAGCGCGACAGAGAGCAAGAATGCGCTCTCGATGTATCTGGTGCTCGACCGCTCCGGCTCCATGGCCTGGAAGACCAATACCAAGGACACGACCAAGACGTCGTGCCCGAACTACACGGAATCGAACTGGAGCAAGTATCCGAACCTGAAGGCAAGCAACCCCTGCTACGTGACGAAGATCGACGCGCTGAAAAGCGCTGTCGGCGATTTGGTCAAGCAGCTGAACACCGCCGACCCGAACACTCTGTATGTCCGCACGGCGGCCGTCTCCTACAATTCCGCGCAGGACACGGCAGGGAACCTCGCATGGGGTACAACCGGCACCTCGACTTATGTGAACGCCCTTGTCGCAACAGGTGGCACGGCATCGGGCAACGCGTTCAAGACAGCCTACAACCGCGTTGCCGCGACGACCGAGGATGACGCCCACAAGGCTAAGAACGGCCAGGTTCCCACAAAGTACATCGTCTTCATGACCGACGGCGACAACAACAACACGAGCGACGACACGACAACCCTGACGTGGTGCGACACCGCACGAAAGAACAAAGTTCAGGTCTATACCGTCGCATTCATGGCGCCGGATCGCGGCAAGGCGTTGCTCAAGGCCTGCGCTACGACCGAAGCGAATTACTTCCAGGCGGAAGAAGCCGCCGATCTGATCGCAGCCTTCAAGGCGATCGGTGAAAAAGCCTCGGCCATGGCTACGCGCCTGACGAAATAAAACACCAAACCCGTGCCCTTCTTGCCGCCCGGTCCTGCCGGGCGGCATTTGCTTTCGGTATCGCCGGCCTGCTCCACCAACGACTTCCCACCGTTTGAGACAGTTCTAATCCATTTAAAAACATCTGTTGCAAGCGCTTCGGATCGATGCATAAATTGCCTTTATCCCCGGTCGGGTCCGGCCTGCGACCTCCCAACGCAAAAGGGTAAAGACAGTTTCATGATGAACAGGCTCTCCACCAACGACGTGCCGCAGCCCGCCCTGAGGTCGTCCGAACCCGGCCAGCTCGCCGTCGAAATCCTCGAACGCCTGAAGTATCGCATCGGCAAGGATCCGAAGGTTGCCAAGCCGCACGACTGGCTGACGGCCGCGATCCTGGTCGCCCGCGACCGCATCACCGACAAGTGGATGGATTCCACCCGCAAGACCTATGCGACCGGTGCCAAGCGCGTTTACTACCTCTCGCTCGAATTCCTCATCGGCCGCCTGATGCGCGACGCCATGACCAATATCGGCCTGATGGACGAGATGCGTGATGCGCTCGCTTCGCTCGGTGTCGATATCGATGTCGTTGCCGAACTCGAGCCGGATGCGGCGCTCGGCAATGGCGGTCTCGGCCGTCTCGCCGCCTGTTTCATGGAATCGATGGCGACCGTCGACGTGCCCGCCTATGGCTACGGCATCCGCTACATGCACGGCCTCTTCCGCCAGCAGATGGCCGATGGCTGGCAGGTGGAACTGCCGGAAACCTGGCTTGCCCACGGCAATCCCTGGGAGTTCGAGCGGCGCGAAAGCTCCTACGAAATCGGCTTCGGCGGCATCGTCGAAACCGCCAATGTCGATGAGGAAATCCAGCGTTTCGTCTGGAAGCCGGCCGAACGCGTCATCGCCACGGCCTTCGATACGCCCGCCGTCGGCTGGCGGGCAAAGCGTGTCAACACGCTTCGCCTCTGGACGGCGCAGCCGATCGACCCGATCCTGCTTGCCGCCTTCAACGCCGGCGACCACATCGGCGCGCTGCGGGAGAGCAACAAGGCGGAAAGCCTGACCCGCGTTCTCTACCCCGCCGACGCGACGCCTGCCGGCCAGGAACTGCGGCTGCGCCAGGAATATTTCTTCTCCTCCGCCTCTCTGCAGGACATCCTGCGCCGGCATCTGCAGCAATATCCGGACTTCACCTCGCTGCCGGACGCCGTCGCCATTCAGTTGAACGACACCCACCCGGCCATCTCCGTTGCCGAACTGGTGCGCCTCCTGACGGATCTGCACGGCCTCGATTTCGAGCAGGCCTGGGACATCACCCGCCGCACGATCTCCTACACCAACCACACGCTTCTGCCGGAGGCGCTCGAAAGCTGGCCGGTGCCGCTCATCGAGCGGCTGCTGCCGCGCCACATGCAGATCGTCTACGCGATCAACGCCAAGATCCTGATCGAGGCTCGCCGGCAGAAGGGCGCAACGGACGACGAGATCCGCAACATCTCGCTAATCGACGAGAGCGGCGAACGTCGCGTGCGCATGGGCAACCTTGCCTTCGTCGGTTCGCATTCGATCAATGGCGTTTCGGCACTGCATACGGAGCTGATGAAGGAAACGGTCTTTGCCAACCTGCACGGGCTTTATCCCGATCGCATCAACAACAAGACCAACGGCATCACCCCGCGCCGCTGGCTGATGCAGTGCAATCCCGGTCTTTTCGGCCTGATCCGCGACGCGATCGGCGACGAGTTCATGGACAATACCGAGGCGCTGCAGGCACTCGATGCCTTTGCGGACAAGGCGGATTTCCAGGAGCATTTCGCCGCCGTCAAGCGCGCCAACAAGGTCCGCCTCGCCCAGCTCGTTCAGAGCCGGCTCGGCATCAGGCTCGATCCGTCGGCGATGTTCGACATCCAGATCAAGCGCATCCACGAATACAAGCGCCAGCTTCTGAATATCATCGAGGCGGTGGCGCTCTACGACCAGATCCGCTCGCATCCGGAGCTCGATTGGGTCCCGCGCGTCAAGCTCTTCGCCGGCAAGGCGGCGCCCAGCTATCACAATGCCAAGCTGATCATCAAACTCGCCAACGACGTCGCTCGCGTCGTCAACAACGACCCGGCGGTGCGCGGCCTCCTGAAGATCGTCTTCGTGCCAAACTACAACGTCTCGCTCGCCGAGATCATGGTTCCGGCCGCCGACCTCTCCGAGCAGATCTCGACCGCCGGCATGGAAGCGTCCGGCACTGGCAACATGAAGTTCGCGCTGAACGGCGCGCTGACGATCGGCACGCTTGACGGCGCCAATGTCGAGATGCGCGACTGGATCGGCGAGGAAAACATCAAGATCTTCGGCATGACCGCCGAAGAGGTGACGAAGGCCCGCGCCGAGGGCCACAATCCGCGCGCCATCATCGAAGGATCGCGCGAGCTGTCGCAGGCACTGCAGGCGATCGCCTCCGGCGTCTTCTCGCCGGACGACCGCAACCGCTTCTCCGGTCTTATCGACGGCATCTACAATCACGACTGGTTCATGGTTGCGGCCGATTTCGAGGCCTATGCCAAGGCGCAGCGCGAGATCGACCAGCTCTGGACGACACCGTCCGACTGGTATGCGCAAGCGATCCGCAACACCGCACGGATGGGCTGGTTCTCATCCGATCGCACCATCCGGCAATATGCCGGGGAAATCTGGAGAGCTGGATGACGCCTTCGGCCGGCAAGGACCCGGAACCCGCAGCTTCAGGTCTGCTGTCAGCGCCGGATATCGCGGCCATTCTTTCGGGCACGCACGAAGACCCCTTCGCAGTCCTCGGCGTGCACCCCGCCGGCAAGGCCGTCCTTGCCCGCTGCTTCATCCCCGATGCCGAGACCGTGACGGTGGAAACGCTCGCCGGCAAGGAACTCGGCACGCTCGAGCGACGTGACGACGCCGGTTTCTTCGAAGGGTCCGTGTCGCTGAAGAAACCCCAGCCGGTGCGCTACCGCGCCCGCAATGAGGGCGGCGAATGGATCGTCGTCGATCCCTATAGCTTCGGTCCGGTGCTCGGCCCGATGGACGACTACTACATCCGCGAAGGTTCGCACCTCCGGCTCTTTGACAAGATGGGCGCGCACCCGATCCACCATGACGGCGCCGACGGCTACCACTTCGCCGTCTGGGCACCCAATGCCAAGCGCGTTTCCGTCGTCGGCCAGTTCAACGACTGGGACGGCCGGCGACACGTCATGCGGCTGCGCACCGACACCGGCATCTGGGAAATCTTCATTCCCGGCGTCGAAGGCGGCCTCGCCTATAAATACGAGATCCTCGATCGCAACGGTACGCGGCTGCCGTTGAAAGCCGATCCTTTTGCCCGGCGCTCCGAGCTTCGCCCCAACACCGCTTCCGTGACGACGCCGGAGATTGCGCAAACCTGGGACGACGAGGCACATCGCAAGCATTGGGCAACGGTCGATGCCCGTCGCCAGCCGATCTCGATCTACGAGGTCCATGCCGGATCCTGGCAGCGCCGCGACAATGGCGAGATGCTCTCCTGGGACGAACTGGCGGACCGGCTGATTCCCTATTGCGTCGACATGGGCTTCACCCATATCGAGTTCCTGCCGATCTCCGAATTTCCCTTCGATCCGTCCTGGGGCTACCAGACGACCGGGCTCTATGCGCCCACCGCCCGCTTCGGCGAGCCGGAAGGTTTTGCCCGTTTCGTCAACGGCTGCCACAAGGTGGGCATCGGCGTCATCCTCGATTGGGTGCCGGCACATTTCCCGACCGACGAGCACGGGCTGCGCTGGTTCGACGGCACGGCACTTTACGAGCACGAGGACCCGCGCCAGGGCTTTCACCCGGACTGGAACACAGCAATCTACAATTTCGGCCGCCAGGAAGTCCTGTCGTTCCTCGTCAACAACGCGCTCTATTGGGCGGAGAAGTTCCACGTCGACGGGTTGCGCGTCGATGCGGTCGCCTCGATGCTCTACCTCGACTACTCGCGCAAGCACGGCGAGTGGGTGCCGAACGAGTATGGCGGCAACGAGAACCTCGAGGCTGTTCGCTTCCTGCAGACGCTGAACACGGAAATCTACGGATCCCATAAGGGCATCCTGACGATCGCCGAGGAATCGACCTCCTGGCCGAATGTATCGCATCCGGTCCATGCCGGGGGTCTCGGCTTCGGCTTCAAGTGGAACATGGGCTTCATGCACGACACGCTGCAATATCTGTCGCGCGAGCCGGTGCACCGCAAGTTCCACCACAATGACCTGACCTTCGGCCTGCTCTACGCCTTCAGCGAAAACTTCGTTTTGCCGCTGTCCCATGACGAAGTCGTGCACGGCAAGGGATCGCTGATCGCCAAGATGGCCGGCGACGACTGGCAGAAGTTCGCCAATCTCAGGGCCTATTACGCCTTCATGTGGGGCTATCCCGGCAAGAAGCTCCTGTTCATGGGACAGGAATTCGCGCAATGGCGCGAATGGTCCGAGGAGCGCGCGCTCGACTGGAACCTGCTCGAATATCACCTGCACGAGGGCATGCGGCGCCTCGTGCGTGACCTCAACGGCACCTACCGCGCCAAGCCCGCCCTTCATGCCCGCGATTGCGAAGGCGACGGCTTTGAGTGGCTGCTTGCCGACGACCGCGACAATTCGGTCTTTGCCTGGCTGCGCAAGGCGCCCGGTGAAAAACTCGTCGCCGTCATCACCAATTTCACGCCCGTGTACCGGGAGAGCTACGCCATCCCGCTGCCGGTTGAAGGTCGCTGGAAGGAGATCCTCAACTCTGACGCGGAAATCTACGGAGGAAGCGGCAAGGGCAACGGCGGCGCCGTCTATGCCGGGAAGAGCACCACGGGAGCGATCATGGCCAACATCACGCTGCCGCCGCTGGCGACACTGATGCTGGAGCAGGAGTAAACTTCATCCGGTCCGCCCCCCGAAATCGGCAGGCGGAACGAGACTGTAAAATTCGAGGGCCGCAAGGCGTCGCCAAAAGCCGCCGTGACGACCCCGGAAGTCAATGATTGGGGAGGACAAATGGTGGAAAAGCGTTCGCAACCTCTGGCACGTGATGCCATGGCCTATGTTCTCGCTGGCGGTCGCGGCAGTCGTCTGAAAGAACTGACGGACCGACGGGCGAAGCCGGCGGTCTATTTC
Source organism: Ensifer sp. GW101-20A05 (assembly GCF_059424735.1). Classification (NCBI taxonomy): domain Bacteria; kingdom Pseudomonadati; phylum Pseudomonadota; class Alphaproteobacteria; order Hyphomicrobiales; family Rhizobiaceae; genus Ensifer; species Ensifer sp. GW101-20A05. The sequence continues at coordinate 251,455 of NZ_JBWKZT010000006.1, forward strand.
GGCGGCAAGGCCCGCATCATCGACTTCGCGCTATCGAATGCGCTGAACTCCGGTATCCGCCGCATCGGCGTCGCCACCCAGTACAAGGCGCATTCCCTGATCCGACACCTGCAGCGCGGCTGGAACTTCTTCCGCCCCGAGCGAAACGAAAGCTTCGACATCCTGCCCGCCAGCCAACGCGTTTCCGAAACGCAGTGGTACGAGGGCACCGCCGATGCCGTCTATCAGAACATTGACATCATCGAGGACCACGGCGTCGAGTACATGGTGATCCTTGCCGGCGACCATATTTACAAGATGGACTACGAATTGATGCTGCAGCAGCACGTCGATTCCGGCGCCGACGTCACCATCGGCTGCCTCGAAGTGCCACGCATGGAAGCGACCGGCTTCGGCGTCATGCATGTCGACGACAAGGACCGCATCATCGCCTTCGTCGAGAAGCCGGCCGATCCGCCGGGAATCCCCGGCAATCCGGACATGGCGCTTGCCTCGATGGGCATCTATGTTTTCCACACGAAGTTCCTGATGGATCTCCTGCGCCGCGACGCCGCCGATCCGAAATCGAGCCGCGACTTCGGCAAGGACATCATTCCCTACATCGTCGACAACGGCAAAGCCGTCGCCCACCGCTTTGCTCAGTCCTGCGTGCGGTCCGATTTCGAGCGCGAGGCCTATTGGCGCGACGTCGGCACGATCGATGCCTACTGGCAGGCCAATATCGACCTGACCCATGTGACGCCCGAGCTCGACATCTACGACAGCACCTGGCCGATCTGGACTTTTGCCGAGATCAAGCCGCCGGCGAAATTCGTGCATGACGACGAGAACCGGCGCGGCTCGGCGACGTCGTCGCTTATATCAGGCGACTGCATCATCTCCGGTGCTGCGCTCAACCGCAGCCTGTTATTCACAGGCGTCAGAGTTAATTCATATTCCCGTCTGGAGAATGCCGTAGTTCTTCCCGATGTGAAGATCGGTCGCCATGCGCTCTTGAGCAACGTGGTCATCGACAGCCGTGTCGTGATCCCGGAGGGGCTCGTTGTCGGTGACGATCCGGAGCTCGATGCCAAGCGTTTCCGGCGTTCGGAGAACGGCGTCTGCCTGATCACGCAAACGATGATCGACAAGCTGGGAATGTAGGCACTCCATGAACGTCCTGTCCGTTGCGTCCGAAGTCTATCCGCTGATCAAGACCGGGGGGCTCGCCGATGTCGTCGGCGCGCTCCCGGCAGCGCTTGTGCCGCACGGCGTCAAGACCCGCACCCTGGTGCCCGGCTATCCTGCCGTGCTGCAGAAGCTGAAGAAGAAAAAGAAGGTCGGCAGTTTCGCCAACCTGTTCGGCAATCCGGCAACAATTCTGGCCGCCGAGGTCGACGGGCTCGACCTGCTGGTCCTTGATCAGGCCGCACTCTACGCGCGCGACGGCGGGCCTTACGTCGATGCGACCGGCCGCGACTATGTCGATAATTTCCGCCGCTTCGCAGCACTCTCGCTTGCGGCGGCCGAGATCGCCGGCGGCGATGTCGTTTCCGGCTGGAAGCCCGATATCGTCCACGCTCATGACTGGCAGACGGCGTTGACGCCGGTTTACATGCATTTCGGCTCCGCTGCCGCGACCCCGACGGTCATGACGATCCACAACATCGCCTTCCAGGGCCAGTTCGGCGCCTCGGTCTTCCCCGAGCTTGCGCTTCCCCCGGAAGCCTTCTCGATGCAGTTCGTCGAATACTACGGCGATGTCGGCTTCCTGAAGGGCGGTCTGCAGACCGCAAACGCGGTCACCACGGTCAGCCCGTCCTATGCACAGGAGATCCTGACGCCGGAATTCGGCATGGGCCTCGAAGGCCTGTTGAAGAGCCGCGTCGCCGATCTCTCGGGCATCGTCAACGGCATCGACGCCGATATCTGGGATCCGCAGACCGACCCGCACATCGCCCAGCATTTCAGCGCGACGACCTTGAAGCAGCGCGCCGGCAACCGCCGAGCGCTCGAAGAACGCTTCGGCCTCGAAAAGGGCAACGGTCCGATCTTCTGCGTCGTCAGCCGGCTCACCTGGCAGAAAGGCATGGACCTCGTCGCGGAAGTCGCGGACGAAATCGTCGCCATGGGTGGAAAGCTCATCGTGCTCGGTTCCGGCGATGCGGCGCTCGAAGGCGCGCTGCTGGCCGCCGCCTCCCGCCATCGTGGCCATATCGGCATGGTCACCGGCTACAACGAGCCGCTGTCGCATCTGATGCAGGCGGGGTCCGACGCGATCCTCATCCCGTCGCGATTTGAGCCCTGCGGGCTGACCCAACTCTATGGCCTGCGCTACGGTTGCGTGCCGGTTGTCGCCCGGACCGGCGGGCTTGCCGATACCATCATCGACGCGAACGAAGCCGGGCTTGCGGCCAAGGTCGCCACAGGCTTCCAGTTCACGCCAGTGAACGCCGACGGGCTGCGTCTTGCGATCCGGCGCGTACTGCGTGCATACAGCGAACCCAAGGTCTGGGCGAAAATTCAGACCCAGGGCATGAAATCGGACGTTTCCTGGGCCACAAGTGCCGATCGTTACGTCTCTCTATATTCCGGTCTTCTCGGGAAAGGTTAAGTCCGCATGATAAGAACGGTTACCACAACCCCCTATGGCGACCAGAAACCTGGCACGTCGGGGCTGCGCAAGAAGGTCCCGGTCTTCCAGCAGAAGAACTATGCCGAGAACTTCATCCAGTCGATCTTCGATTCGCTCGAGGGCTTTCAGGGCGAAACACTGGTGATCGGCGGCGACGGCCGCTACTACAACCGCGAAGTCATCCAGATCGCCATCAAGATGGCGGCGGCGAACGGCTTCGGCCGCGTACTCGTCGGCCGTGGCGGCATTCTGTCGACGCCGGCCGCCTCCAACGTCATCCGCAAATACAAGGCCTTTGGCGGTATTGTGCTCTCGGCCAGCCACAATCCCGGCGGCCCAACGGAAGATTTCGGCATCAAATACAATATCGGCAATGGCGGCCCGGCACCGGAAAAGGTCACCGACGCGATCTATGCCCGCAGCAAGGTGATCGACAGCTACAAGACGTCTGACGTCGCCGACATCAACCTCGATGCCGAAGGTACGCAAGAGATCGACGGCATGACGGTGACCGTCATCGATCCGGTGGCCGACTACGCCGAGCTGATGGAAAGCCTGTTCGACTTCGCAGCCATCCGCAAGCTGATCTCGGGCGGCTTCCGCGTCGTCTTCGACGCCATGAGCGCCGTCACCGGGCCTTACGCCAAGGAGATCATCGAGAAACGCTTGGGCGCACCCAAGGGCTCGGTGATGAACTTCATTCCGCTGCCGGACTTCGGCGGCCACCACCCGGACCCGAACCTGGTGCACGCCCGCGCGCTCTACGAGACGATGATGGCGCCCGACGCGCCGGATTTCGGCGCCGCCTCCGACGGTGACGGCGACCGCAACCTCGTCATCGGCCGCGGCATCTTTATCACGCCCTCCGACAGCCTCGCGATGCTTGCCGCCAACGCGCATCTGGCGCCCGGCTACGCCAAGGGCCTTGCCGGCATTGCCCGTTCGATGCCGACCAGCGGCGCGGCCGACCGCGTCGCCGAGAAGCTCGGCATCGGCATCTACGAGACGCCGACCGGCTGGAAGTTCTTCGGCAACCTGCTCGACGAGGGCATGGCGACGATCTGCGGCGAGGAAAGCGCCGGCACCGGCTCAAACCATGTGCGCGAAAAGGACGGCCTCTGGGCCGTCTTGCTCTGGCTCAACATTCTCGCCGTGCGCAAGGAAAGTGCCCTCGACATCGCTCAGAAGCACTGGGCGACCTACGGCCGCAACTACTACTCGCGCCACGACTACGAGGAAGTGGATAGCGACGCCGCCAACGGCCTGATCGCCAACCTGCGCGACCAGCTTGCCACGCTTCCCGGCATGTCCTTCGGCGCGCTCAAGGTGGCGACATCAGACGACTTCGCCTACAACGACCCAGTCGATCATTCCATCAGCAAGAACCAGGGCATCCGCATCCTGTTCGAGGGCGGCTCGCGCGTCGTCTTCCGCCTGTCAGGCACCGGCACCTCGGGCGCGACTTTGCGCGTCTACATCGAGCGCTTCGAGCCCGATGCGGCGCGCCACGACATCGAAACGCAGACAGCGCTTGCCGATCTCATCGCCGTTGCCGACGAGATCGCCGGCATCAAGACCCGCACCGGCCGCACCGAGCCGAGCGTCATCACCTGAGATCCTGGGCCGCTTTATGCGGCCCTTTTTCTGTCGACCGAACACCCCCTTTGCCCGGAAGGGCAGAGGGGGTGTTCGGGCACATCTGGAACAAGAGGGCCGCCTTCATGCCGACCACCGGAAATCCACCCCTCGGCGCCACCGTCACGCCTGAGGGCACAGTGTTTTCCGTCTGGTCGCGCAACGCCGCGCGCATCGATCTCTGCCTGTTCGACAAGACCGGCTCCAGGCAATTGCGGCAGCTACCGATGGTCCGCAACGGCGACCTGCACAGCCTGACGGTTGTCGATGCGCCGAAGGGCACGCGCTACGGCCTTCGTGCCGACGGCGTCTACTCACCCGACCACGGCCTCTGGTTCGACCCTTCCAAGCTCCTTGTCGATCCCTACGCCATCGAACTCGACCGGCCTTTCCAGCATGATCCGCGCCTGACGATCTTTGGCGAAGACACAGCTGATCTGGTGCCAAAAGCCATTGTCACCGAGGCGAAGATCGTCAAGCCGAAGGCGCCACTCTTCCGTGCTGGCGGCCTTATCTACGAGATCGCCGTCAAGCCCTTCACCATCCTCCATCCGGATATCCCGGAAGCCAAGCGTGGCACCGTGGCGGCACTGGCCGAGCCCGTCATCATCGAGCATCTCAAGCGCTTGGACGTCTCGGCCGTCGAACTGATGCCGATCGTCGCCTGGATCGACGAACGCCACCTGCCGCCCCTCGGTCTCAGGAACGGCTGGGGCTACAATCCGATCGCGCCGATGGCGCTCGACCCGCGGCTGGTGCCGGGCGGCATCAAGGAACTGCGCAAGACGGTCGAGGCGCTGCGCAAGGCCGGCATCGGTGTCATCCTCGATCTCGTCTTCAACCATTCCGGCGAAAGCGACCGCTTCGGCACCACGTTGTCGATGCGCGGCCTCGACAACCTGACCTATTATCGTCATGTCACCGATCGCCCAGGCGAACTCATCAACGACACCGGCTGCGGCAATACCATTGCCTGCGACCACCCGGTGGTCGAAGCGCTGATCCTCGACAGCCTGCGCCATTTCGTGCATGCCGCCGGTGTCGACGGCTTCCGCTTCGACCTCGCCTCGATCCTCGGCCGCGACATGGGTGGTTTCCATCGCGAGGCGCGGCTCTTCCAGGCGATCTCGGCCGATCCGCTGCTTGCCGACCGCGTGCTGATCGCCGAACCCTGGGACATCGGCCCGGGCGGCTACCAACTCGGCAACTTCCCCTCCCCCTTCCTTGAATGGAACGACCGCGCGCGCGACGACATCCGCATCTACTGGCGCGGCGACCGCCACGCGATCGGCGCTCTGGCGACGGCGCTCGCCGGCTCGTCGGGCAGTTTTGCCCGCTGGGGCGAGAGCGGGACACGCACCGTCAACTTCATCGCCGCCCATGACGGCTTCACGCTCGCCGACATCGTCTCCTACGCCGGCAAACACAACGAGGCGAACGGCGAAGAGAACCGCGACGGCCACAACGAGAACCACTCCTGGAACAACGGCGCGGAAGGCGCCACCGGAGATCCGGAAATCCTGACGGCCCGACGTCATGACGTGATGGCGCTGCTCGGCACGCTGTTTTCCTCCCGCGGGACGATCATGCTGACCGCCGGCGACGAAGGCGGGCGCAGCCAGCACGGCAACAACAACGCCTATTGTCAGGACAACGCCATCACCTGGCTCGACTGGACCGCGATGGACGACGATATCGTCGCCCACACAGCGGCCTTGTCGGCGATGCGCCGACGCTTCGACGTATTTGACCAAACGGCGTTCCTGACCGGAAACGGCGATGTCGATTGGCGGCGGCTGGACGGACAGCCCATGGCCGTCGGCGACTGGGAGCATCCGGCGACGGACAATCTGATGATGGTGCTCGCCACCCGTGACCGCACGCAGAAGCGGGCGACGCGCCTTGCCGTCGTCATCAACCGCAGCCACGCGCCCCACCCCGTCAGGCTCCCCGACAGCATCGACGGAAAGTGGCAGAACGTGCTGGCAAGACCTGCCATTCCAGACCATGTCGCGCCGCGGTCCGTCACCTTCCTTGTCGAAGTTTTCTAAAGCTTTTCCACCGCTTGCAGGTTGCACCGGGCGGGCCTATAGATCGTTCGGGGGGCTTGTTTCGGGGCGTTTACATGCTGCAGGACATATCACTTTCTGAGATCAAGGTACTGGTCGGCAAGGAGGTCGGCGTTTCCGACTGGATCACGGTCACTCAGGAAACGATCGACAAGTTCGCCGAAGCGACCAGCGACTACCAGTATATCCACGTCGATCCGGTCCGCGCCGCCGCCGAAACACCCTTTGGCGGCACGATTGCACACGGCTTCCTGTCGCTCTCGCTGCTTTCGGCCATGAACTACAATTGCCTGCCGAAGATCCGCGAACAGACCATGGGCATCAATTACGGCTTCGAAAAAGTGCGCTTCATCGCTCCGGTGAAGAGCGGCGCCAAGGTGCGCGGCCACTTCGTGATGGCCGATGCGCGCTTCCGCGGCGCCAGCATGCTGATGATCACCTACGACGTCAGCGTCGAAATCGAGGGCGAGCGCAAGCCGGCGTTGACGGCCACCTGGCAGACGATCATCCAGTTCGATCCGAAGGACCGGCCAGCGGATGCGTGAGGCGGCATGGCCCACGCGTCCTGCCAGCACAATGAGAGCGGACAATTTTCAGACGGTCTGAGAAAGCCGGGAAGCGCTTGCAGGCACTTCCCGGCTCTTCTATTCAATGCCCCGCGTCGGCAGCACCTTCGGACAGCAGACCGAAGACGAAGGGCGAGAACGACCGCCAGCACTCGACCCGGAACTGGTCCTCACCGGTGCGGAGGAGAATGATCTCCGCCTTGCCGAAGATGGTGCGCGAGCAGGCGCCGACAGGGAAGACCGGCAGCGACAGATCCTGCGGGCAGCCGCTGTTAACAGCCACGTCCGCGCCCGCACCGCTGACGATGACGGCAACGTTGCGATGCGAAATGTCGACCGCCGAATGTAGTGTCCCGCTCGAAGCAGCCGCCGCCATCAGGTCGGCTTCGCCTTCATCGAACACCAGCCACTCGTCCGGCCCGATCCACAGGGCATGACGCTGGCCTGATGAGGCCGAGGTCTTCGGCCGCGTCGGCAGGGTGACGCCGAGCGCTGCCGAGAGCGCCGGCAGTGCATCGGCACCGGCCCGCAACGAGATGCGTGTCGCCGCCGGTGCCGGCGTCAGGATCGCTTCGGCCGAGCCGCCGCGCGAGGTGAGCGCCGCCTTGCGGCTTGCAATTGCCTGATCAACCATGGAGGCGACCCCCTTCCTTGTCAAAGAACACCATGTCGCTCACCTCGACGGCGATCGTGCGATCGGCCATCGGCACGTAGAGTGTCTGGCCGAGGCGCTCGCGCCCGCCGGCAACCATCGCCAGCGCGATCGAACGACCGCAGTTTTCCGACCAGTAGGACGACGTCACATGGCCAAGCATGGTCATCGGCTTCGGCTGGTTCGGATCGGCCACGATCTGCGCGCCCTCCTCCAGCACCACCTTCGGATCCTTGGTGAGCAGGCCGACGAGCTGTTTGCGGCCATCCTTGACGAGATCCGGGCGCTTGAGGCCGCGGATACCGACGAAGTCGGGCTTCTTCTTCGACACCGCCCAGGAGAGGCCGGCATCGTCGGGCGTCAGCGTACCGTCGGTATCCTGGCCGACGATGATGTAACCCTTCTCGGCGCGCAGCACGTGCATGGTTTCCGTGCCGTAGGCGCAGGCGCCCATTGGCTCGGCCCGCGCCCAGATCGCTTCCCAGACCGCCTGGCCATAGTCAGCCGGAACGTTGACTTCGAAGCCGAGCTCGCCAGTGAACGACATGCGGAAGAGCCGGGTCGGGACGCCGCAGATCTTGCCTTCGGCAACGCTCATATGCGGGAAGGCCTCGTTGGAAAGGTCGATGCCTTCAACCAGCGGCGCGATGATCTCGCGTGCCTTCGGCCCCTGGGCGGCGATGACGGCCCACTGTTCCGTCGTCGAGGTCAGCCACACCTTCAGATGCGGGAACTCGGTCTGCAGATAGTCTTCCATGTGGTTCATGACGCGCGGCGCACCGCCGGTCGTCGTCGTCACGTGGAAGCGGTCCTCTGCCAGGCGGCCGACCACGCCGTCGTCATAGACGAAGCCGTCGTCGCGCAGCATGATCCCGTAGCGGCAGCGGCCCGGCTTCAGGTTGTCCCAGGCATTGGTGTACATGAGATTGAGGAACTGCGCGGCATCCGGGCCGACGACCTCGATCTTGCCGAGCGTCGAGGCGTCGAAGACACCGGCGACGTCACGCACGGTCTTGCATTCGCGCCCGACCGCCTCGTGCATGTCTTCGCCGGCGCGCGGATAGAACCAGGCGCGCTTCCAGTTGCCAACGTCCTCGAACTCGGCGCCATGCGCCTCCTCCCAGGCATGCATGGGCGTCTTGCGCGCCGGATCGAAGAGGGCGCCGCGCGAATGGTTGACGATCGCGCCGAAGGTTATCGGCGTATAGGGCTGGCGGAAGGTGGTGAGGCCCACCTGAGGGATGTCCTTGCCAAGCGCTTCGGCGGCGATCGCCAGACCGTGCATGTTGGACAGCTTGCCCTGGTCGGACGCCATGCCGTTGGTGGTGAAGCGCTTGATATGCTCGATCGAGTGCATGCCTTCGCGCACCGCCAGACGGATGTCCTTGGCGCAGACGTCGTGCTGGAAGTCGATGAAGGCCTTGACCGTCGTGTCCGGCCCGGCGCCTTCTGCAGCGCCGATCATGCCGCCGGTCCAGCCGAAGCGATTTTCACCCGAAAGCGCCACCTGCGCCCCGCCTTCGGCACCGGCCGCACGGGCGGTCAGTTCGCCGGCGGCAAGCGCCTCGTCGATCGTTGCCTGAAGATCGTCGGTGCCGTTGCAGGCGCCGATCGACAGGCAATCCTGCAGATAGGTGCCGGGCAGGAAGCGCTGCGTTGCCGCATCGAACTTCACCTTGCCGCGCGACTGCGAGAAGAGGTGCACCGACGGCGTCCAGCCGGCCGAGACCAGCAGCGCGTCGACGGCGATCTTGCGCGCCGAACCGCCGCCGTTGCGGGCAACGCTGATCGAGTTCACGCGCAGCTTGCCGCCGGCCTTGATCACCGAATGCCCCGTCAGCACTTCGATGCCGAGACGGCGCGCCTCGGCGAGCACCGTCTCGCCGGGATTCTCGCGGCAATCGACGATCGCCGCCACGGTAACGCCGGCGCGCTTCAGGTCGAAGGCGGCTTCATAGGCGGAGTCATGGGCGGTGTAGACGCCAACCTTCGAGCCGACGGCGACGCCGAAATGGTTGAGATAGGTGCGGCCGGCCGAAGCGAGCATGATGCCCGGCCGGTCATTGTTGGCAAACACCATGTGCCGTTCGATCTGGCCGTTGGCAAGGATCACCTTCTTGGCACGCACCTGCCACAGCCGCTCGCGCGGCAGCGACTTGTCGAGCGCCGCCAGGTGATCGGTCACCCGTTCGACCAGGCCGACGAAGTTGTGGTTGTAGTAGCCGAACCCGGTGGTGCGGGTCAAAAGCGTGACGTTGTCCATGGCGGCAAGCGCCTTGGCAGTCTCCTGCGCCCAGTCCCAGCCGTCCTTGCCGTCGATCGTCGTGCCGCTTTCATAGCGCAGCGCACCGCCCACTTCCGGCTGTTCGTCGCAGATGATTACCTTGGCGCCCGCCTTGGCGGCGGCAAGTGCTGCCGACAGTCCGGCAACCCCGGCACCGATGACGAGCACGTCGCAATGGGCGTAGCGGCTCGCATAGTGATCCGGATCGGCTTCCGTCGGGGCGACGCCGAGACCGGCCGCGCGGCGGATGAAGGGTTCGTAGATCGCGTGCCAGGCGGCCTTCGGCCACATGAAGGTCTTGTAGTAGAAGCCGGCGGCGAAGAACGGCGACATCAGATCGTTGAGACCGCCGACGTCGAAGGCGAGCGACGGCCAGCGGTTCTGCGATTCCACCTTCATGCCGTCGAAGACTTCCTGCACCGTGGCGCGCACGTTCGGCTGCCGTCGGGCGGCATCACGCGAGACATCGAGCAGCGCGTTCGGCTCTTCCGCACCGGCCGACAGAATGCCGCGCGGGCGGTGATACTTGAACGAACGGCCGACAAGGTGAATGCCGTTGGCAAGCAACGCCGAGGCGACCGTATCGCCCTCGAGCGCCGTCAGCGTGCGGCCGTCGAAGGTGAAGCGTGCGGTGCGCGCCGGTGTCAGGCGGCCCACGCCTGGAATGCGATTGGCCCCCATCATTTCGCAGCTCCCTTATCCTGCTCGCTCTGAAGAATGGCGGCGATGTCAGGCTTCGGCTCGCCAGCCTTGTAAGTGGTGTAGAAGCGGTCGCTGACCGTGTCGCGCGCGGCGTTGAAGAAACGGCCGCAGCCATGGATATGGCGCCAACGCTCGAAGATCAGACCCTTCGGGTTCTGACGCAGGAAGAAATATTCCTCGAATTCCTCGTCGGTGATGTCGGCGATGTTGGTCGGACGGGCGATATGGGCGTCGCCGGCGCCGCGGAATTCGAGCTCGGAGCGCTCTTCTTCGCAATAGGGGCAGTAGATCAGAAGCATCTCGAAATCCTCAGTGCGCAACGGCAGCGGCAGCCGCCTCGTCGATGAGCCGGCCGGTGCGGAAGCGCTCCAGCGTCAGGCCCGCGGCGAGACGATGCGGCTCGCCCTTGGCGATCAGATGGGCGAAGAGATTGGCCGAGCCCGGCGTCGCCTTGAAGCCGCCCGTACCCCAGCCGGCATTCAGGAACAGGCCCGGAACCGGCGTGACCCCCTGGATCGGCGAGCGGTCCTGGGTGACGTCGACGATGCCGCCCCACTGCCGCATCATCTTGACGCGGCGGAACATCGGAAAGAGCTCGCAGATCGCATCCAGCGTATGGGTGATGATCTGCAGGCCGCCGGTCTGCGAATAGGAATTGTACTGGTCGGTGCCGGCGCCGATGACGAACTCGCCCTTGTCGGACTGCGAGATGTAGGCATGAACCGAGTTCGACATGACGACGCAGGGGAAGATCGGCTTCAGCGGCTCGGAGACCAATGCCTGCAGCGGCTGGCTCTGCAGCGGCACACGCACGTCGGCCATCTGCATCAGCACCGAGGAATGGCCGGCGGCGGAGACGCCGACCTTCTTGGCGCCGATGTAACCGCGGTTGGTGTCGACGCCGACGACCCGGCCGGTCTCGTCACGGCGGATGCCGGTCACTTCGCAGTTCTGGATGATGTGCACGCCGCGGTCAGAGGCGGCGCGTGCGTAACCCCACGCAACGGCGTCGTGGCGGGCCGTGCCGCCGCGGCGCTGAAGGGCCGCACCGTTGATCGGGTAACGCGCCGTCTTGGCGATATCGAGCGGCGGACAATAGGCCTTGGCCTGTTCCGGCGTCAGCCATTCGTTGTCGATGCCGTAGAGGCGGTTGGCATTGATATGGCGCTTGAACGACTGCTGGTCGTGGATGTTGTGCGACAGCATCATGACGCCGCGCGGCGAATACATGACGTTGTAGTTCAGATCCTGCGACAGGTTTTCCCAGAGCTTCAGCGAATGCTCGTAGATGTCCATGCTCTCTTCATAGAGATAGTTGGACCGGATGATCGTGGTGTTGCGACCGGTATTGCCGCCGCCGATCCAACCCTTTTCGAGCACCGCGACATTGGTGATGCCGTGCTCCTTGGCGAGGTAATAGGCCGCACCCAGGCCATGGCCACCGCCGCCGATGATGATCGCATCATACTCTTTGCGCGGCTCCGGCGACGCCCATTGCGGGGCCCACCCCTTGTGGCCGCGCAACGCCTCGCGCGCCACGGCGAAAACTGAATATTTGCGCATCGGCCTCACTCCATGAACCCCGTTCTCATTGGCGTTAGAGATCGCAAATCCGACGCCCGCGCAACGTTTCTTTTGCGACGCAATTGCGTGGACTTGCGCGCAGTTGCGACATGGTCGCCGATCAGCTACTTCCGGGGCGGGAACAGGTGCCGCCCCGCATCCCAGGATTTTTCAGCGCTTCCTCATGTCGTCGCTGGACTTTCGCCTGATGATCTGGTATCCGCTCCTCTAATCGTAAAGCTTCCAGCTTAGCGAATGTTATTCTTTTGCCTCCGGCACCTGACGGAGTCACAAACAACTCGAACCAAAGGAACGGGATTTCACGTGCAGGTACTTGTCCGCGATAACAATGTCGATCAGGCGCTCCGCGCTCTCAAGAAGAAGATGCAGCGCGAAGGCATTTTCCGCGAAATGAAGATGCGCGATTTCTATGAAAAGCCGTCCCAGAAGCGCGCCCGCGAAAAGGCTGAAGCCGTTCGCCGCGTCCGCAAGCTGGCACGCAAGCGTGCACAGCGCGAAGGCCTCCTGGCCCGCTGATTTGTCGTTTTTTCGACGCTTTCCGATGTAAGTCGTGGCGGGGGCGAAATATCGCCACCGCCTTTTTTTGGTATGGACATCTTTTCCGCCGACAGGCTAGCGTGATCGACGCTGCCGGTGACGGATGGCCGGCCGGAGCGTTTAACCGGACGGCTTGCCGAGGCACGATGAAGCCCGGCTGCGGAGCCCGCGGGGAGTTTCAGCGGCTCTACTGCATAGTTCCTTAAATCGGGTTCGATTTAAGGGCAGAATTATGCAGAAACTCAACGTGTTACAGCGATCTTGGCGCGTCATGACGACACGCGGCGCTGTAGGAACGGAAGCCGATAGCTTTCGAGACCTTGTCGATTTGAGGGATCAACCTTTGACACTTGCTGCCATGACTGCGGACGTCTCCGGTTTTACTGTCCATGAGGCGTCTCGCCGCCACCAGCGCAAGCCGAGGCTTGCCGCGATGCTGCTCCTTGGTTCGGCCCTTCTTCTCGCAGGCTGCACGACCGACGGCCCGGACTCGATGACCAACAAGGTCGAGCGCGAACAGGGCTCGCAGGAAAACATCGCCTCGCTCTCGAGCGTCATCGCCTCCAACCCGAGCGATCCCGAAGGCTACAATGTCCGCGGCTCGTCCTATGGCCGCGCCGGCGAATACCGCCGCGCCATTGCCGATTTCGACCAGGCGATCCAGCTGAACCCACGCTTCTACCAGGCCTATGCCAACCGGGCGCTGGTTCACCGCAACATGGGCAACACCCAGGCCGCACTTGCCGACTACAACATGGCTTTGCAGCTCAACGCCAACTACGACGTCGCCTATATCGGCCGCGGCAACCTCTATCGCCAGGCCGGCCAGCTCGATTCCGCCTTCAACGATTTCAACAAGGCGATCCAGCTCGACACGACCGATCCCCGCGCCTATCACAATCGCGGCCTGATCTACCAGGCACGCAACCAGCACGGCCAGGCGATTGAAGACTTCTCGACCGCGATCTCTCTGTCGCCGAGCTCGCCGGAGCCCTATAACGGCCGCGGCATTTCCTATGTCGCCCAGGGCGACGATGACAACGCCTTCTCGGATTTCAACACTGCGATCAACCTCAATGGCAAGGTCGCCGAATCCTGGGCCAACCAGGCGCTGATCTACGAGCGCAAGGGCGACAAGGCCAAGGCGTCGAAGTCCTATTCGCACGCCTTGCAGCTCGACCCAAAATACGAGCCGGCGCGCGCCGGCCTTGCCCGCGTCAAGGCATCGTAAGTCCTTCCCCGAGCATGTTCCTCGAAACGCCCGCGACACTTCGCGGGCGTTTTCGTTTGTGCCGCTTGCCACCCTGCCCTTTCCGCCAAAGCGGAACCTTCCCGGCCATAATCCGTTTGCCAGAGGCGTCACTGCCTGTTTCCTCGGATCGGCTCCGATCCAAGGGCAAGACATGCAGCTATTCGAAGTACTACCGCGACCAAGCGCCCTAAGGGACGCGCGGCGCAGTAAGAACGGAGACCAAGCCATGATCAAACGAACCCTCGTCACTGCGCTGGCACTGGCCGCGCTTGCCAGCGGTCCGGCCGCCGCGCAGAACTATGTCGCACTCGGCCGCCTCGTCTGCGGTTCGGAAGGCGGCACCGGCATGATCGTGACCTCGACGAAGAACCTGATGTGCACGTTCACGCCCACCAATGGCGGACCGAAGGCCGTCTATGCCGGCACGATCCGCAAGATCGGCATCGACATCGGCAAGACGGGCAAGAGCACGATGGTCTGGGACGTCTTTGCAAAGACCGGAACGCCGGTCAGCAAATTCGCGCTTGCCGGCGAATATTACGGCGTCGGCGCCGACGCGAGCATCGCGGTCGGCGGCGGCGCCAAGGTGATCGGCGGCGGCACCAACAAGGCCTTCATGCTGCAGCCGGTCAACGTTCAGGTCCAGGAAGGACTGAACGTCGCGGTCGGCATCGACGAACTGACGTTGGCACCAGCCGGTTAGATCGGCCTCGAAGACGCACGGCGCCTTGTTGCGGAATGCGTCGCATGCACCACAATGCCTTCCAACGCAAAACGCCCGCCGAAAGGCGGGCGTTTCATTATCGATCGATGTGAGCAGCGTTAAGCGTGCAGCGCCTTGACGATATCTTCCGTCACCTTCTTGGCGTCGCCGAGCAGCATCATCGTGCCGTCCTTGTAGAACAGCGTGTTGTCGATGCCGGCATAGCCGGAGCCGAGCGAACGCTTGACGAAAAGGCAGGTCTTGGCCTTGTCGACGTCGAGGATCGGCATGCCGTAGATCGGCGAGGACTTGTCGTCGCGCGCGGCCGGGTTGGTGACGTCGTTGGCGCCGATAACATAGGCGACATCGGCCTGCGCGAACTCGGAGTTGATGTCCTCGAGTTCGAACACTTCGTCATAGGGCACGTTCGCTTCCGCGAGCAGCACGTTCATGTGGCCGGGCATGCGGCCCGCGACCGGATGGATCGCGTACTTGACCTCGACGCCCGCAGCCTTGAGCTGGTCGCCCATTTCGCGCAGCGCATGCTGTGCCTGGGCAACGGCCATGCCGTAGCCCGGCACGATGATCACCTTGGAGGCGTTCGCCATCAGGAAGGCCGCATCGTCGGCAGAGCCCTGCTTGACCGTGCGCTGAATGCCATCGTCGCTGGCGGCCGCCGCGGTCTCGCCGCCGAAGCCGCCGAGGATGACCGAGATGAACGAGCGGTTCATGCCCTTGCACATGATGTAGGAGAGGATCGCACCGGAGGAGCCGACGAGCGCCCCGGTGATGATCAGCGCCAGGTTGCCGAGCGTGAAGCCGATGCCGGCTGCGGCCCAACCCGAATAGGAGTTGAGCATCGACACGACCACCGGCATGTCGGCGCCGCCGATCGGGATGATGATCAGCACGCCGAGTATGAGCGACAGCGCGACGATCAGCCAGAACACCGTGGTGCTCTGCGTCAGCACGAGCATGACCACCAGCACGACCAGCGCGATTGCCAGACCCGCATTGATGGCGTGGCGCCCCGCAAGCATGATCGGCTTGCCGGACATGCGGCCGTCGAGCTTCAGGAAGGCGATGACCGAACCGGTAAAAGTGATGGCGCCGATGGCGACGCCAAGCGACATTTCGACCAGCGCCTGGGCGTGGATGTCGCCGAGGGTGCCGATGCCGAAGCTTTCCGGCGCGTACATGGCGGCAGCCGCCACCATGACGGCGGCAAGACCGACCAGCGAGTGGAAAGCGGCAACGAGCTGCGGCATCGAGGTCATGGCGATGCGACGGGCAATGACAGCACCGGCGCCGCCGCCGATGGCAAGGCCGAGCACGATCAGCATCAGGCCGCCGAAGCTCGGCTTTGCCAAAAGCAACGTCGTGACGATGGCAATGCCCATGCCGACCATGCCGTAGGTATTGCCCTTGCGGCTGGTGGTCGGATGCGAAAGGCCGCGTAGCGCCATGACGAACAGGACGCCGGAGACGAGGTAGAGGAAGGCTGCGAAGTTAGCGTTCATCGGGCCGGCCTCACTTGTCTTTTTTCTTGTACATGGCGAGCATGCGCTGGGTGACGAGGAAGCCGCCGAAGATGTTGACGGCGGCCAGCACCAGCGCCACGAAGCCGAAGCCGGTGGCAAGCCCAGAGGCGGAGATGCCGACGGCAAGCAGAGCACCGACGACGATGACCGAGGAAATCGCGTTGGTGACCGCCATCAGCGGCGTGTGCAGCGCCGGGGTCACCGACCAGACGACGTAATAGCCGACGAAGATCGCTAGCACGAAGATCGCCAGGCGGAAGACGAAAGGATCGATCGCGCCGCCGGTCGCGCCATGGGCGACAGCACCAGCCGCGTCCGGCACGTATTCGGCAGCGGTGCGGACCGCTTCCACCGCCCGGTCGAGATCGGCGAGCGCCTTGTCGAGAAGTTCATTCGCCATCACTTGTCCCCCTTGCTGGCGCCGAAGTTCGGATGCACGACCTCACCACCATGGGTGAGCGCCGTCGCCTTGACGAGTTCGTCCTCCATGTTGAGCGCGAGCGCCTTGGTTTCCTTGGACACCATCGTTTCCAGGAAGGTGACGAGGTTCTTGGCGTAGAGACCGGACGCGGAGGCCGCGATGCGGCCCGGCACGTTGAGATGGCCGATGACCTTGACGCCTTCGACCTCGGCGACCTTGCCGGGCTCAGCACCCTCGACGTTGCCGCCGCGTTCGACCGCAAGATCGACCGCGATCGAGCCGGGTTTCATGCTTTTCAGCATGTCACGGGTGACGAGCCGCGGCGCCGGACGGCCGGGGATGAGTGCAGTGGTGATGACGATGTCCTGCTTGGCGATATGCTCGGCAACGAGTGCGGCCTGCTTGGCCTGATACTCCTTGGACATCTCTTTGGCGTAGCCGCCGGCCGTTTCGGCCGCCTTGAATTCCTCGTCCTCGACGGCGATGAACTTGGCGCCGAGCGAGGCGACCTGCTCCTTGGCTGCCGGACGCACGTCCGTCGCCGAGACCACGGCACCGAGACGGCGGGCCGTCGCGATTGCCTGCAGGCCGGCAACGCCCGCGCCCATGACGAAGACCTTGGCGGCAGGAACCGTCCCGGCCGCCGTCATCATCATCGGCAACGCCCGATCATATTCGCAGGCGGCGTCGATCACGGCCTGATAACCGGCGAGGTTCGCCTGGCTCGACAGCACGTCCATCGACTGCGCACGGGTGATGCGCGGCATCAGTTCCATCGCAAAGGCAGTAAGCCCGGCCTTGGCCATCTCGGCGATCGCCGCCTCGTTGCCATAGGGATCCATGATGGCGAGCACGATAGCGCCCGACTTGTAGCCGCCGATTTCGGCGGTCGTCGGCCGGCGCACTTTCAGCACGACATCGGCCGTCTTGGCGTCGGCGATCGTCCCGATCCGGGCCCCGACCTTTTCGAACTCAGCGTCCGGAATGCGCGACAAAAACCCGGCGTCCGCCTCGATGACGACGTCGAAGCCGAGGCTTTTCAGTTTCTTCACTGTGTCCGGTGATGCGGCAACGCGACCCTCGTTCGGGTCCGTTTCCTTGGCGACAAAGACAATCTCGCTCACAAATCCCCCTCCTTGGCCGCAATCGAGCCAAGGCCGGAATGCGGGCATTCTCTCCGACTGCAAAGCGTGCGGCCAATCGAGCCTGCACGCCCCCATATGCCAGGCACTGGGGTGCCAGGCACATATATTCTGGAAACAGACACCCCAGGTGTTCGAACCGCAGGCAGTCCGGCGCCGATCGACGCCGAACCGTGCTCGGCATCGCGGGTCTGCATTCCACTCCCCCTCACGCAGTGAGGAAACACGTCCCATTGCAGTGAATGCCCGGGCGTGGAGATCTCTAGGCTCTACAGCACCGCACATCCTATTGGCTGCACAAAGGTCGCTGTAGCATTTTGAAGTGCTGCGCAGCGTCGACGCCTCCAGTCGACGGCATGCACCTTCGTCCGGGCTCGCGCCCGGTTGCCGAGGAAACGTCAAGCCCCTCGGCAATCGGTCCAATGACGCTGATTAGCGCAGGAAGAAGAAACCTGCGACGTTGAGCAGAATGAAGAGCACGAGCGAGGAGAAGAAGCCCATAGTCGTGAAGAATGCGGCAGCCATGGCAATCAACAGGGCCACGCAAAACAGCGTGCCGTACTTCGATGCGCTCAGGAACATGAGATAGGTCTTCTCGTGCTCCGGATAATCCATCGAAGCGCCCACATCGACCGGTCCAGAATGATGCTCAGCCATCGTTCAAATTCTCCCTGAATGCCACGGCGCGACCCTTGATCGCCGCCGCTCCTAATCGAAGCATGGCTCCCGCGAAAAGTCGCGAAAACCCTTATAGCTGCCCTTACACAATGCTTAGGCCGGGTGCAACGAAAACCCGTCCTTTAGCAGTACCTGATGGGGCGATATGTCGCGGCCGGCGGCAAGGGTGGCGCGCACGGGCGCGCCTCACCATCCGATGTCGACATCGAAGACTGCTAGCGGAAGACGGAGGTTCGATAAGAGCGTCCATAACCGGTTTGCGCCATGCGCGCGGTCGGCAGGATCGTCAGCGGCGCGAACGGCACCTCGCTGCGATCGGCAAACATCATGCGGCGTTCGAAAGGCTCCGAATCGAAAATCGGGTAGCGGTCGAGGATCGAGGGCCGCTGCCCCCTCACCTGCGCCACGAGCAGGGCGCCATCGGCATTGTAGACCCCCAGGTTCTCGCGCTTGGCGACCACGGTCTCGGAGGCGAAAATGCGCTTGTAGAAGGCGGTGTGGCGCGGCCGGCAGGCCGTCAGGCAACGGTCGGCGGAAAAGTATTCGCAGGCCATGGCGACCGGGCGGAGCGTCAGGTAGGGAAGCGCCCGCATATCGTCACCGATGACATCAGGGTCGACCGCCAATCGGCCCGGATCGACCAAAACCATGCCGGCATCGAGGAACGCGTCGATCTCGGAGCCGAAGATCAGGCCCGATGTGCTGGCGCGGTGCTCCGGCGTTACGTGATGTACGCGCACGGTGCTGACGAGGCTCTCATCGAGATAGATGCCGAAGACATACGCGTGGCTGTCGAAGTCGAGATCGTCGATCAGCGTGGAGCCCGTCAATTCCATCAGATTGACGGACTTGTAGGACTTGTAACGCAGCCGCGCGATGTCCTCCATGTCCTCGCCGGTTTCGACCCGCCGATATTCGACACGATCGAGCAATTGCATCAGCTTTTCAGAAAAACGCCCAGGCTCCGCCTGGTGAATCGTCTCACCCATATTCCAGACCTCATGGTTAACAAATCGTTAACCTATTGACGGAAAATGGGGCGGCAACCGCAAAACGGAACAGTTCACTGTTAACTTTTTGTTAACCCTAAAAATTCGTAAATTAATTCGGTTGATTTGGAGCAAAACGCACCAAATCGAGATGCATTTGCCCCAACTAATCAAGGGCTTGCTGCCGAATGCGCAGCATCAAAACGGAACGGAATTTGGGGTCGCAGCGTCAGGCGATGCGCTTGCTGCTGGGTTTAGCGCCTCGTTTTGGCACACCGTTCTTGCAAAGCGTTGCAATAGCAGAAGCGGGCATGGGGGCGGCGAAGACGAAGCCCTGTATCAAATCGGCACAATTATGCTCGGTGATGAGCTGCAACTGATCCGTCGTCTCGACGCCTTCGACGACGATGCGCAGGCCGAGGGCGCGGGCAAGATTTGCCGTCCCGCGCAGGAGCTTGAAGCGGCGCGAATCCTCACGGATGTTGCGCACGAAGGACCGATCGATCTTGATGATGTCGACCGGCAGGGCATCGAGATAACTGAGGCTGGAGTATCCGGTGCCGAAATCGTCGATGGCAATGGTGATGCCGAGACCCCGCAGCTCGCGCAGGATCGCCTGCACCTTGAGCGGCTCGTCCATCAGGCAGCTTTCGGTGACCTCCAGATGCAGCCGCGAAGCATCGAGGCCGGTTGCCTGAAGCGCATCCGTGACCATCGTGACGATTTCGCTGCTGCGTAGATCGAGCACCGAGAGGTTGACGGAGACGGACACATCGCTCGGCCAGTCCATGCAATCCCGGCATGCATGGTCGAGCACGAAACGCGTGATCTCCGTGACCAGCCCCAGTTCCTCGGCGAGCTGAATGAACACGTTCGGCGGCACCGGCCCGCGCTCCGGATGCGTCCAGCGGGCCAGCGCTTCGCAGCATTCGACCCGGCCGCCGCTCGGCGCGAACATCGGCTGGTAGGAAAGCGTCAGGCTGCGCGCATTGATCGCCTCGCGCAAATCCGCCTTGAGCTTCTGGCGGTCGACATAGCGGGCGTCCATCTCGACTTCGAACGCAGTGCAGCCGCCGCGGTTGCGCAGCTTGGTTTCCGAAAGCGCGAGATCCGCCTTGATCTGCAGGTCTTCGAGTTTCAGATCCACGTTCGACGCGATGACGAAGCCCGCGCTCATGGTCATGTTGAAGGTGAAGCCGCTGGCAACATAGGTGCCGCGCAGTTCCGTGTGCAGCCCCCGCATCCGCTCTTCCAGATCGGCCACGTCAGCCCTGTTCGGAAAGAACACGACAAACTCGTCGCCCATCAGCCGCGCCGCGATCGCATCATCACCGGCGAGCGCCTTCAACCGGCCGGCGATCGCCTGCAGCAGCTTGTCGCCGACGATGTGGCCGCGCATGTCGTTGACATGCTTGAACTCGGTGACGTCGAGGACCATCAGGCCGACGAGCCGGTCCTCCTTCTCGTCGCCGCTTGCGGCGGCCACAACCAGCTCTCCGAAGTAGTCGCGGCTCGGCAGCTCGGTCAGCTTGTCGAAGCGCACCATGTGCAGAATCTGCTTGTCCGCCTGTACGCGTGCCGTCACGTCCTCGAAGATCAGCACGATATCGCCATTGTCGCGGCGGCTGGCGGAAAACTCGAGGTGCAGTTCCTCGCTGACCGGGATCAATACCTGCGGGCGCTTGCCCTTGAGCAGAAGATCGAGCTGGCGCGAGATCGCCTTGGTCTTTTCGGCATCGAGCCGCATGCGCCGCGCACCGCGCCGGATCACGTCATCGAGCAGCCAATCCTTGAGTTCGGTCCTGTCGCCAAGCGCCAGCAACTCGCTGGCACGCTCATTGGCCACCACCACGCGGCCGTCGCCATCCAGCATGAACAAGCCATGCGTCATATTGTTGAGCGCCGCGTCGAACTGGCCGGCAATCGTCGCGATCTCGCGCGCCGCCAAAACATTCTCATAGAGAAAGGCGCGCACATTGTTGGCCATCATCCAGGTGGAAAGGATGAACGGCAGGATGAGCAAGGCAAGCGCCAGCATGAACACGTCCTGCAGCGTCATCAGGCCGATCACGATCGGCAGGCATGCGGACGAGGACAGGAGAAGCACGGCCCGCTCCGAGCCGTAGTTGCGCCCAACGAGCGAGATCATCGAGGCCAGCGTCACCGATATGGTCGCAAGCTCTGAAAAGGAATCCTGACTGACGGCAATGGCATAACCGCAAGCGATGCCGCAGGTGAGCGTGACGCTGACACCGCCGACGATATAGCGGTTCTCCCATTTGCGGACCATCGCCCGGTCGGCATTGGAGAAATCCTGCCGGTCGAACCGCGCCATATCGACATTGCGCAGCGCCCAGAGCACGAAGATCACGCCGGAGCAGGCGAGATAAAGCGGATCACTGGTCTTGAGATAGACGAGCAGAAACGTCACGACATGCGACAACATGCCGATCAGCAACGTCTTGCGATGTTCGTAGAGCGAGCTCACGGATGACAGATACACGTCAGTCGGAAGAGCGCTCTGTCCAAGTCGCATCATGAACCAAGCTCCGGTTTACCGGATTGTTAGGGGTGATGACTTAACGAATGATTTCGTCTAACGCCCCGAAAAAAGTACCGAATCCCAGAATAACCACAGGGCCGTGCCGGCAAGACCCAAGAGTTCAACTCAATAGTGCGAACCGCGCTGAACAGTACTCGGTTTATGCAACCAAACATAGGTATCCACGACACAAAAGGCCCGACTGCAACTTCGACAATTCAGCGATGCGGGCGGACGATCCAGAATTTGCGTGCGCGATGGTTACTCGATCTTAAAGAATTACCTGCGATTTCTTGCCGTTTTTAGTTCGTGTTCGCTACCGATCCGCCTTGGATCAGCGCGGTGATCACGCTCACTACGTTCTCAGTTGACTTTCATCAGCATCTGAAGGCAAGGCTTTTCTTAAGCGTATTACGGAGCCTGATGATGTCGAAACCTGTCGTTGCCATCCCCTGCGATTTCCGCGAATTCGACGGCAATGTCTGGCATGTCGTTGCCCATCAATATGTGCGCGCCGCCGTCGAAGGCGCCGGCGTCATGCCCTTCCTCATCCCGGCGCTCGAAACCGGCAACGACATTGACGAAATCCTCGACCGCGTCGACGGCGTGCTTGCAAGCGGAGCCCGCTCCAATGTTCATCCCTCGCTCTATGGCCGCGAGGCCAAGGACAGTGACGGACCTTTCGATCCCGGCCGCGATGCGACCAGCCTGCCCCTGATCCGGCGCGCGATCGAGCGCGGTGTGCCGTTGTTTGCCATCTGCCGCGGCATCCAGGAACTGAACGTCGCACTCGGCGGCACGCTGGCGAGCGAAATCCAGGATCAGCCGGGGATCTGGGATCACCGCAAGCCTGACGTGAAGGAACTCGACGTTGCCTATGGCATCCGCCAGGACGTCATCGTCAAGGAAGGGAGCTGCCTCGCGCCCGTGCTTGGCGCCGGCCGCATCCGCGTCAACTCGTTGCACCGACAGGCGATCGGCGCCGCTGCTCCGCGCCTGGCTGTCGAAGCGGTGGCTGACGACGGCACGATCGAAGCGGTTTCGGTGATCGGCGCCAAGGCCTTTGCCGTCGGCGTACAATGGCATCCGGAATACTGGGTGCGCACCGACACCCCCTCCGCCAGCCTGTTCAGGGCCTTCGGCGACGCGGTGCGGACTTACGCCGCCGGCCGTTTGGCCGCCTGACATCACGGCTTCCGCATCGCCGCCTGAGGCAACGACGCCGGGTGTCAAATCACGCGTCGGCTGAACGGCGTTTCCGGCACCGGCGTCAAAGCCCTTCCGGTCGCAAACCAGGCTGCGATATTGTCGACGACGAGATCGGCCATGGCGTTGCGTGTGACCACCGAGGCCGAGGCCACATGCGGCAGGAGCGACACGTTCGGCAAAGCCATCAGCGCGTCCGGCACCTGCGGCTCGTTCTCGAAAACATCGAGCCCGGCGCCGGCGATCACGCCCTTCTGAAGCGCCGCGATCAGCGCCGCCTCATCGACCGTCGAACCACGCCCGACATTGATCAGCACGCCGTTTCCGCCGAGCGCCACGAGAACCTCCGCATTCACCGTATGCCGCGTCGCCTCGGTGCCGGGCACGATGACAATGAGCGTATCGACCGCCGCCGCGAGGCCGACGAGCGTCGGATGGTAGGCATAGGGCAGGCCTTCGCGCGGGCTACGCGTGTGATAGGCGATCGACACCCCGAAGGCTTCCAGCCGCCTGGCGATCGAAAGCCCGATGCGACCGAGGCCGTAAAGACCGACGCTTCGGCCGCGCAGGGACAGCGGCGACAGAGAAAACGCGCCCTCGCGGCTCCAGCGTCCCTGGCGCAGCCATTGTTCTGCCTGAGGCAATTGCCGGAGTGTATTCAGCAGAAGACCAACCGCCGTGTCGGCCACCTCTTCGGTCAGAACATCCGGTGTATTGCTGACGGCAATGCCCTTGGCGGCGGCATGTGCGACCTCGACGCCGTCATAGCCGACGCCGAAATTGGCGATGATCTCGAGCTGCGGCAGGACATCCATCAGGGCACCGGGCAGCCGGCCGGCTACTGCAACCGCTTTCACGTCCTGCATATCCGGCGTCACCAATGCTGGATCGGCACTCTCGATCCTGACGACTTCGAATTGCCCGACCAGTCGATCGATGACCCGTTGATTGATCTTTCCGGGCACGAGAACGCGCGTGCGGTTCACAGACATGGGCAGCTCCTGTCGGGAGGGAGATCTCAGGCGATGACGCGCAACGGGCCCGTTGATTGGCGGATGCGCATTTCCGGCTTGATCAGATGGATACCGTCGGGTTCGTGGCTGCCGGAAAGCTTGTCGAGGAGCGCGCGGGCAGCACTGCGGCCGACATCGGCCTGGCCATTCCAGACGGTGGTCAATGCCGGCGTGGCGATCGACGCCTCTTCGAGGTCGTCGTAGCCGGTGACAGAGATATCGACGCCGGGCACCAGACCGGCGCGGGCGATGCCGTTCATCATGCCGATCGCCACCAGGTCGTTCCAGCAGACGACTGCCGTCGGCTTCTGCGGCAGGGAGAGCAGATGCACCGCCGCCTCGAAGCCACCCTGCTTCGTGCGGG
Organism: Ensifer sp. GW101-20A05; assembly: GCF_059424735.1. NCBI lineage: Bacteria > Pseudomonadati > Pseudomonadota > Alphaproteobacteria > Hyphomicrobiales > Rhizobiaceae > Ensifer > Ensifer sp. GW101-20A05. The sequence continues at coordinate 275,949 of NZ_JBWKZT010000006.1, forward strand.
GACCGGGGATGCGCAGCTCCGGATCGACCTCGATATTGGCCTTGCGCAGCGCGTTGACATAGCCCTGATAGCGGTCGCGCCCGGTCGACGTCTGGTCGGTACCGCCGACCATGGCGATGCAGCGATGGCCAAGGCCGATAAGGTGGTTGGTGGCAAGCGAGATGCCGTAGGCGTCGTCGCCGCGGAAGATCGGCACGTCCACGCCCTCGATCGAACGGGCGATCAGGATCGCCGGCATGCCGTTGTCCTCGGCAAGCTGGATGTCCTCCAACGGCGTACCGATCGCCGGCGACATGATCACGCCATCACCGCCGAGCTGCAGCAGCGTCTCGATGAAATCGCGCTGCTTGTCGACCGAATCGTAGTGGTTGGAGAGAATGAAGGTCTGCTTGTCGCGGTCGAGCTCCGCTTCGATGGCTTTGAGGATTTCCCCGTAGAACGGGTTCATGATGTCGTGCACGACGACGCCGATGATGCCGGAGCGGGATGTTCTGAGACTGGCGGCGCGGCGGTTGTAGATATAGCCGAGCGCGCGGGCCTGCTCCTTGATCTTATCGCGGGTGACGGTCGCCACCAAAGGACTGTCGCGTAGAGCCAGGGATACCGTTGCCGTCGAAAGACCGAGTGTTTCCGCGATCGTCGAAAGCTTGACCTTTTGCGCCACGATGCCCCCTGTAGCCTTGTTCCGCCCCCGGCCGCAGCCCCACAATCCAATCCGAGTGAGGTTCTTGCAGCATGCCTCACGGCACTTTTCGTACATCCCAGCGGACGTACGCGTGCCATAAATTTAAATCCCTTTTAAACTGTTTAAATCGCCACGGCAATATGCGGCGAACAAGGCTCAGTCGGCGGCCCGTGCGGCCTGGAGATTACTGTCGACGGCGCGCAGCAGTTTCATCAGCGTGCGCACCTGCTTGTCGGTCAGGCCGCGTGTCGCGAGCTTTTCCGAATGCTGCCCCGCCTCGGCGATGATCTGCAGCCGGTTGCGGCCGGGCTCAGTAAGATAGACCTTGGTGAGCCGCGCATCGTCCTCGTCGGGACGGCGCTCGAGGAAGCCCTGCGCTTCCATCCGCCCGATCGTGCGGGTCATGGTCGGCGCCTTGACCCCAAGCCTGGCGGCAAGCCCACCCGCGGTCATGCCGTCGGCTTCGGCCAGCGCCAGCATTACGCCGTCTTGCCCGGCGTAAAGACCACTTTCAAGAAGATTGCGGGAGAGTACGGTGCGCATGGAACGCGCTGCCTGGACAAGGATAGCGGCAAGATCGTGCGGCTCATTCAGGAACTCGTCCTTCTTCTTGCCGTTCTTGCCTTTCTTTTCGGCCTTGTTCTTCTTGCCCATTGGACCTCCTGCCGAATCCCCGAGTCGAACACTTATAACAATACAGCTTGCGATTACGAACTGTATGACTCAAATAACAATTTTACGACAATTGACGTGGAGGATCGAAGAGAAATGTCGATGCCTGAGCCGCGATGGCAGGACAATCGGACCGACCTTCCGGCCGACGCTCGCCGTGACTGGATCGCCGTGCTGCCGCTCGGCGCCCATGAACAGCACGGTCCGCATCTGCCCTTCGAAACCGACACGCTGATCGCCGAGGGCATCGTCTCCCGCACGATCGCCGCCATGCCCGCCGGCCTGCCGGTAACCTTCCTGCCGGCCGAGCCGGTCGGTTACTCCATCGAGCACATGGATGTCGCCGGCAGCCGAACCCTTGCCTATGGCGAGGCGGTCGAGCGCTGGCTCGGCATTGCCGGCGATCTCCATCACCTCGGCGTCCGCAAATTCGTGATGCTGAACGCCCATGGCGGCAACTCGCCGTTGATGACGATCGTCGCGACCGAAGCGCGCATACGCTTCAACATGCTGGCCGTCGCGACGAGTTGGACCCGCTTCGGCCAACCGGACGGCTGGATCAAGCCGGAGGATAAAGCCTTGGACATCCACGGCGGCGACATCGAGACATCGGTGATGCTGGCGCTCCATCCGGACAGGGTCGACATGGCCAAGGCCGAAAATTTCACCTCCCGCCAAGGCGAATTTTCTGAACGCTTCAAGCATCTGCGCGCTTACGGTCCCCACGCCTTCGGCTGGAAGATGCACGACCTGAATGGCGAAGGTGTCGCCGGCAATGCCTCGGTTGCCACGGCGGCACGGGGTGAGATTTTGATCGCCCATGCCGTCCGAGGGTTTATCGAACTCCTTGACGATGTCAGGGATTTCGACCCCGACGAACTGGCTTGAGGCCGCGCCGGCAAACACTTTCTTTGTGCTTTTGCGCTATCAGATGCCCAAATGCGCGCGGCGTAGGGCAGAAAAACCATGGCGAAGATCATTGCGCTCGGCGCCTATTTCTACCAGGCCGTCATCGCCTTTGGCCTGCTGATCGTCGTCGCCCACTGGCTGGCGCCGGCCGACTATGCCAGCTATTCACTGTTCATCTCCATCTGCCAGTTCGCTGCGATCGCCGCCTTCGAATGGGTGCGTTTCGCCTGCATGCGTTTCTACCCTGGGGCGGATGCGGACAGTGAAGCGGCGGAGCGGCGGGCGATCCTGACCGAAGCCCTCGCCTGCGCCATGCTGTGCCTGATCGCGGCGGGCGTGTCCTTGATCTTCGGCGTGCCGCCGGTCGTGGCGCTTGTCGGCGGCCTGGTCTCGATCGCACAAGGCGGCAGCGATCTGCATCTGACCATGCTGCGTTTTCGCCAGGATTTCCGCGCCTTCTCGGTGCTGCAGGGCTCCCGCGCCACCATTCTCGCCGCGGGTACGCTCCTCGGCGCACTCATCTCGCCAAGCTTCCTGTCGACCGTCACGGGCCTGCTCGCCGGTTACATTGCCTATGGCCTGCTTGCATTCCTTCTTTCCCGCCGCGCCGACACGCGCCCAGCCGCCGCGCTCGACAATGTCCGTATCCGCAAGCATCTCATCTATGGCAGCGTGTCGGCCGGGGCCGCCACTGCCGCCATGTTCGCGCCCTTGGCACTGAAGGCGATCTTCACCTCGGCGCTCGGCGCGACGGGTGCTGCCGGCGCCCTGCTTGCGCTCGACCTGCTGCAACGCCCGTTCGTGCTCATCGTTTCGGCCCTTCAGGCGATCCAATATCCGGAGATCGTTGCCGCGCATGACCGGACCGGCGATCGCGCCGCTCTTCCCCGCCAACTCGGGCAATACTACGCGCTGCTGACGAGCTTTGCGCTGATGATGGCCGCCGGTATCTTCGCTGCACTTCTCCCGGCCACCTGGCTCGTCATCAGCCCGGACCTGCAGCAAGGTTTCCTCGCAACCGCGCCTGCCATCATCGTCCTCTCGCTCGTTCGCACGCTGACACAGATCATGCTGCCGACGCCGCTGCACCTGAGGCAACGCCTTGCGTTGATCCTGCTGCTCGCCGTGGCCGACTGCGTGCTTCTAAGCCTTGGAGCATTGGCAGTCCTGGCTTTGGCTGGGGCGAACGATGCGGCGTTAGCCTGGGGCAGCGCCATCGGCGCGATCCTCGCCGCCCTCATCGGCCTTCGCCTGATGTCCTCGCTCGCCTTCGATTTCTCCTGGCCGCCCGTGCTCTTCGCCGCCGCCGGACTTGGCGCGGCCGTGCTGGCCTTCTCCCTCTCCGGTGAAACCAGCTACGTTACGATCGGTACCGGTATTGTTGTCGGTGGTCTGTTCTGCCTGCTCTCGCTCAACCAGTTGCGGCTGATAATGCGGTCGCCGAGACCCAGCACGGCCTAGGCGCTAAGAAAAACTGCACGAATTTCCGGTTAGATCGCGCCGAAAGAGCGGAGAGCGCCCCATGAACATCGTCGTCGGCATAGCGACCGCGGGCCGCCGCGAGGTCCTCTCCGAAACCCTGCTGCATCTGACGCGGCAGACGCGACTACCGGACGCCGTCGTCATCTGCCCAAGCACGCCGGAGGACGTCGACGAAGCCAGAATCGGCTCGCTTCCCTTGAAGGCCCGTATCGTCGCGGGCAACAAGGGTTCCAGCGCACAGCGCAACGCCATCCTCGACCAGGCGACAACCGCCGATCTGATCGTCTTTTTCGACGACGATTTCCTGCCGCGCAGCGATTTTCTTACCGAGGCTGAAAGGCTGTTCGATCGCGAGGCTGATCTCGTCGTGGCAACCGGCCTGGTTCTGGCCGACGGCATTCATGGCCCGGGCATATCGATTGCCGATGCCAAGGCGATCCTCGAGACGGATCCCGGCGCTCAGCCGCACGATGTCACACAGCCGGCCTTCAACGCCTATGGCTGCAACATGGCCTTCCGCGTATCGGCGATTGCCGCCGAACGCACCCGTTTCGACGAGCGGCTGCCGCTCTATGGCTGGCAGGAGGATGTCGATTTCTGCCGGCGTCTGGCCGCGCACGGGCGCATCGTGAAATCGCCGGCGCTGCGCGGCGTCCACCTCGGCAACAAGCGCGGCCGCACCTCGGGCCTGCGCTTCGGTTACTCGCAGGTCGCCAATCCGCTCTATCTGCGCAACAAGGGCACGGTCGGACTGAAATGGGCACTTCGCCTCATGGGTGGCAACATCGCCGCCAACATCCTCGGCAGCCTCAAACCGCAAGGCCTCGTCGATAGACGCGGTCGGCTCAAGGGCAATCTGATTGCATTTGGTGATTTTGTCCGGGGTCGACTGGACCCGATGCGGGTTCTCGACCTTTGACGCTCCAAAATCGCGCAGAATGGATCAGGTGTGCTGCGCCGCCAGCATGTTGAGCAGCACGACCGCACTCCCGTCCCAGGAAAAGCGCTTCGCATTGTCAAAGCCGGAACGCCGCAAATCTCGGCGAACGGCCTCGTCGGCGGAGATCGTCCGCATCGCGTCGACCAAAGCCTCCGTCTTCAACGGATCGAAGTAGCAAACGGCATCGCCGCAGGCCTCGCGAACCGGCGGAATATCGGCGGCCAGCACCGGGCACCCCTGCGTCATTGCTTCCAGCGGCGGGATGCCGAAGCCTTCATAGAGGCTGGGAAAGACGAAGGCGACAGCGCGGCGCTGCAGCCCGGCGATCTCCTCGTCGGTCAGGCGACCCGGAAAGACCAGGTTGCCCTTCGATGTGGGCGCGATATCGCGGAACACGGTCGGATCGGTGCCACCCACGACCACGAGCTTGTGGTCGCCGGCACCGAGTGCCTCGAAAGCGCGCACAGCAAACTCGACATTCTTGTTGGGCTTCAGCGTGCCGACCAGCAGGAAGAAGGGCGTATCGGCAAGCCCGAGCCGCTGGATGACGCCCTCGTCCGGCAGAAGTCGCGCGAAGTGATCCGTCGCGTTGTAGATGACGTCGATGCCAGCAGCCGACACGCGGAAGACATCGGCAAGCTCCTGGCGCGAAAAGTTGGAGACGGTGCCGAGCTTTGCTCGCCTTGCAAGGATGAAACCGAGCGCCCCATGAAACAGCCGGTAGCCGCGCCCGAACGAGGCCGGATGGCGAAACAGGGTGACGTCGTGGATCACCACCACCTGGTCGCCGTGCAGCACCGGGCCGCTGCCGCCGAAGCCGATCAGCATATCGCGGCGCGCGCGCCAGTAGAGCGCACCCTGCTCCCAGACATGGCCCGGTCCGGAGCCGAACCGCTCGACCGAAATCGCCTTGAGCCCGAGATCGTCGACAGCCTTGCCCGGAGTAAGCAGCCGCCAGCGCGCGTCCTTCAGCGCATGCGGCACCTGCCCGGAAGCGATGCGCGCATCCAGCGCTCGGGTCATCTCACGGGCAAAGCGCTGCACGCCGGTAAGCGGCTGGGTCAGGAACCGGCCGTTGATGGAAATCGTCTTCACCTGCACACCCCTAGGATCTGCCGCGCACTCTCTCCGATTTTGATGAAAGGAGGGTTATCGCAGACCGCTGAGGCGATCCGCCCGCGCCCGCCAAAATCGCCCGCGCCATTTGCGCATCGCCGCCGCATCTCCTATATGAAACCCGACTTGGATGCCTGCCCGCCGCATCCGGAAATCCTAGAGGTTCCCATGACCGAAACATCCCCGCAGAAGCCGATCCCCGTCACTGTGCTCACCGGCTATCTCGGCGCCGGCAAGACGACGCTTTTGAACCGCATCCTCAGCGAGAACCATGGTCGCAAATACGCGGTCATCGTCAACGAGTTCGGCGAGATCGGCATCGACAACGACCTGATCGTGGAATCCGACGAGGAAATCTACGAGATGAACAACGGCTGCGTCTGCTGCACCGTGCGCGGCGACCTGATCCGCGTGGTCGAGGGCCTGATGCGCCGCCCCGGCCGCTTCGACGCGATCATCGTCGAGACGACCGGCCTTGCCGATCCGGTGCCGGTCGCCCAGACCTTCTTCATGGACGATGACGTGCGCGCCAAGACCGAGCTCGACGCGGTCGTCGCACTTGTCGATGCCAAGCACCTGCCGCTGCGGCTGAAGGACAGCCGCGAGGCCGAAGACCAGATCGCCTTTGCCGACGTCGTGCTGCTCAACAAGACCGACCTGGTCACACCTGAGGAACTGGAGCGCATCGAAGCGACCGTGCGCGTCATCAATCCGTCGGCCCGCATCTACCGCACCCAGCGCTCCGACATCGATCTTGCCAAGGTCCTCGATCAGGGCGCCTTCAACCTGGAAAGGGCGCTAGAAAACGATCCGCACTTCCTCGACCAGGACGATCACGAACACGATCACACCTGCGGTCCGGATTGCGGCCACGATCATCACCATCACCACCATGATCACGACCATCATGATCATGATCATGACCACGATCACGACCATCATCATCACCACGATGCCCCCTCGCCGATCCACGACGTGACGGTGCAGTCGATCTCGCTGCGCGGCGGCGAGATGAACCCCGATCGCTTCTTCCCCTGGATCCAGAAGATCACCCAGACGGACGGCCCGAACATCCTGCGCCTGAAGGGCATCATCGCCTTTGCTGGCGATGCCGAGCGTTACGTCGTTCAAGGCGTGCACATGATCATCGAGGGCGATCACCAGCGTGCGTGGAAGGAAGGCGAAAAGCGCGAAAGCCGCCTCGTCTTCATCGGCCGTGACCTCGATCGTGAAAAGCTCGAGCGCACCTTCAAAGCCTGCGAGGCGCAGCCGAACTGATGCCGACTGTCGCTCCCCTCGATCTCGAAGGTCACGTCGTCGGCGTGGCCTATCTCAAAGGCGTCCCCTTCTTCGCCGAAGCCACCGGTGCGATCCATCGCCTCGACCTCGGCCACAAGACGACGGAGGTCCATGAGGGCCTGCTGTCGCTCGTGGTGGACGACGCCAACGACACGCTGCTGACCGGCGGCGAGGACGGCAAGGTCATGCGTACGGCCGCCGACGGCACCACCTCGCTGGTCACCGAAGCGCCACGCAAGTGGATCGCGCAAGTTGCGACAGGCCCGCAAGGCGCCGTCGCCTATGCCTATGGCAAGACTACGCATGTGCGTCTTGCGGAGGGCACGACGAAGGAATTTACCGAGGAACGCACCGTCGAGGGCCTCGCCTTCGCGCCGAAGGGTTTGCGCATCGCCGCTGCCCGCTACAATGGCGTGTCGCTGCATTGGGTCGGCACCTCCGGCCAGCCGATCGATCTCGAGTGGAAAGGTGCCCACACCGGCGTCACCTTCTCGCCGGACGGCCGCTTCCTGGTGACGACAATGCAGGAAAACGCGCTGCACGGCTGGAAACTCGACGCCAAGCCCGGCGCCGAAGCCCGCCACATGCGCATGACCGGCTATCCCGCCAAGGTGAAGTCGGTCTCCTGGTCAGCCAAGGGCAAATGGCTCGCCTCCTCGGGCGCCCCGGCCGCGATCGTCTGGCCCTTCCAGGGCAAGGACGGCCCGATGGGCAAGGCGCCGCTGGAACTCGGCACCCGCGCCGACATCATGGTGACCTCGGTCTGCTGCCATCCGGCCGAAGACATCGTCGCGATCGGCTATCAGGACGGCATGATCCTCGGCGCGCGCTTTGCCGACAGCAAGGAAGTGCTGCTGCGCCGCCCCGGCAAGGGCGCCATCACCGCCATGGCCTGGAACAAGGACGGCCGGCAGCTCGTCTTCGGCTCGGCCGAGGGTGACTGCGGTGTCGTCGATATCGCGGGATAGCAGGCGAACAATGACCGCAGGCGCAGAAGCTCCACTCTATGCTGGCTCGGCCGTTGTGCCTCTGGCGGACGGCGAAGTCTGGAACCGCATCCGTGCGGAAGCCCGGGCGCTCGCCATGCGCGAGCCGGTCATGGAGCAAACCCTGCGGCTGATCACCGAGGCGCGGTCGGATGCGGCGGTGCTCGCAGGTGTTCTCGCTTCCCATCTTTCCGTCGCCCGTGTCGACGAACGGTCGCTGGCGCAGCTGCTTTCGGACGTCTTCGACGCCGATGCAGCAGCTCTGCGCGCTGCCGAGGCGGACCTCCAGGCGGTGATGGAGCGTGACCCCGCCTGCCCGGGCCTCTTGCATGTCCTCCTCAATCTCAAGGGCTTCCAGGCGCTGCAGACCTATCGCGCGGCTCACCGGCTCTGGATCGATGGCCGCAGGCAAGTCGCCAACTGGCTCTCGAACCTCGCCTCGCTTGTCTTCGGTCCCGATATCCACCCGGCCGCAGCAATCGGCAAGGCGGTGATGCTCGACCATGGATCCGGCATCGTCATCGGCGAGACCTCCGTGATCGAAGACCAGGTTTCGATCCTTCAGAACGTCACGCTCGGCGGCACCGGTAAGGAAACCGGCGATCGGCATCCAAAAATACGCCAAGGCGTCATGATCGGCGCCGGCGCCAAGATCCTCGGCAATATCGAGGTCGGAGCCTACAGCAAGGTCGCGGCCGGCAGCGTCGTCCTGAAGTCCGTGCCGCCGCGCACCACGGTCGCGGGCGTGCCGGCAATGGTGGTGCGCATTCACCGTGTCGACGAGGTGCCGGCGGCCGAGATGGACCAGACGATCGTCTGATCCATCTCGGCCCGCGTCAGACCCGCTCCCGCTTCAGATCTTCACCAGCGCGGCGGTGACAAACATGAAGGCGGCGCCGGTCGCGAGACCGGCCAGAACAGGCGGCGTCAGGAACACGTCGCGCCCGCGCTCGCTTTGCCGCATCAGATAGGCGCCGACTTCGATGATCACCTGCAAGATCGCCCCTGCACCAACCGCAAGCGCCAACGCCGACCACTGCGCCGAGGTTGCAAGGCTTCCGAGCCACATGCCGATCACCGCCGGACCGCCGGCAAGCAGCGTCAGCCCGATGAACGTCCAGATGGACGGCCTCTTTTTCAGGATCGGAGCGGCAATGCCGATGCCCTCGGTGACGTTGTGGAGCGCAAAGCCCAGCACCAGGAAGGTACCGAGCCCAGCCGACCCCGCCGCAAAGGCGGCACCGATCGCCAGCCCCTCGCCGAGATTGTGCAGGCCGATCCCGAGCGCGATGTAAGTGGAAAGCGCAAGCCCGGCCGGCGCACCGCTTCGCCGCCCGATCGCTATCAGCAGGAGGAAGCTGCCCAAGCCCGCCAGCACCACCATGACCGGCCCTTGGAAGATCGCGGCCGCCTCGCCGGCAAGTTCGAGCGCTTCTGCACTCGCATCGACAAGCAGGAAGCCGAGCAGGCCGATCGTCAGTGACAGCAGGAACGCCATGCCGTCGCGGCCGACGCCACGCAGCACCGGATAGAACATCAGGCCGACGGCCACCGGCACGATGCCGACGATAATGCCGACCAGCGCCTGCAGTCGCAGTTGGCCTGTCGTTGCCTGCGGCGTTGGCACGGCGACGGCAATGTCGTGCACAAACGTGGCCCCGGTGTTGGTCACCACCTTCACAGCATGCGCCTCGCCCAGCATCCATGGGAATGGCAGGTTCAGCCATGCTGCCCTGCCCCGCGCGATCGGCCCCGACGGATCCTGGGTGAACTGCCAATAGGCGTCATCCACCTGAACCTGCGCCACTGTCATCGGTTCGGATCCACCGGCGCGAACAAGGAGGCGAAGGCCGCTATCGTCGAGCACGGTCCTTTCGAAGGTCAGGTTTTCGATAGGCGGCGCGCCATTGCGGAATCCTGACAACGGATCGGCCGATAGAATCCAGGCAACGGCAATGGCAAAGGCGATGAGAGGCAGCGCCAGCCACACCAGGTTGGTCTTTGCCGCGCGGATAGCAGCTCTCGGCAGGGTCTCGTTCATGCCAGCGCCTCCACCACGTCGAACATGCCGACCCAGCCGAGCTCGGTAAACTCGGTCTGATGCGGGTGGAACATGTAAAGACCGGGCTCATGCTCGGCGAAGGTGAATTCGAGAATGCCGCGCTGTGCCTGGCACTGGGTGATGAGATCGACGGTTCAATGTCGGCGTCAGCGTCGTGCCCTGATCGTAATAGTCGAAGAAATTGGCGTGCAGGTGGAACGAGTTGATTGGGTCGAACTCGATGACGTTGACCAGATAGATGCGCACCGGTTTGCCCTTCACGATCCGGATCGGCCGCTTCATGAAGGCGTGAGCGACGGTGTTGACCGCGTAGAACTCGTTTTCCGCATCGAAATTGGTGTCGAAGGCGTTCATCACCATCACCAGTTCCTGCCAGCCGGCATTCTCCGGCGTGCCGAGCAGTCGGGAGCGGGCGACGTCCACATGTTCCGGCCGGCGCTCCGGATCCGGGTCGATGACGAAGGCGCCGTACATGCCCTTGTGAATATGCCGGCGCAGCGGCATCGCATGGCAATGATAGAGATGGCAGCCAAACGGCTTGGCGTCGAACTCGTAAATGAACTCATCGCCCGGATCGACCATGCCCGCACCCGGCACGCCATCCATGCGTGCGGCATGGATGCCGTGGAAATGGATCGAGTGCGGATGAGACGCATAGTTGCGAAAGACGATTCTCAGCCGCTCACCCTCCTTCGCCCGCAGCGCCGGCCCGGGGACACGGCCGTTATAGGTCCAGGCGGGAAACTTGATGCCGGGAGCGATCTCGATCTCGCGATCCTCCGCCCTCATCTCGAAGGTGCGTAGCGTCCGCCCGTCCGGTAGCGTTGAAACGGTCCCGGTCTCCCAATCGGTCAGCATGTCGGTCGGATCGAAGCCGTTGGCTGCGCTGTCAACATCGCCGACTGTCATCATCGCCCCATGCCCCATGGCGGGCATCGGGTCCTGGGTGGTGGCCCCCGCCGGCGCAGCATGACCGGCATGGCTCGCCTGCTCTTGGCCCAAGGTGGCGCTGGTGCAGATCGCGGTCCCGCCCGCCGCCGCCAGCCCGCCCATCAGAAGGCTCCGCCTTCGGAGCAGGTCTGGTCTTGTCGGCTTGTCCATTTTCGGCCCTCTCTCGATAGGATAACCCGCGCGCCACGCTGCGATCGGCATAGGTCAGCAATGCGCCACATGCTTTTGCAAATCATTTGCAGCTACATCAATAATGCAAATGCAACTCATTCGCAATTAACTTGCAAATCGAGCGATCTTCCGGCCCACGGGACAACTCGGCCAAGGCCGCACCTGCGATCGGCCCTGAAACGAAAACGTCCCCGGAAGCACGCGCTTCGGGGACGTTGATCGGAAGCCGTTGCACGGACCGGAAGCGGGCTCATCCGCGTGGCAAAGCCCGACGAGCGCCAGTCTCACCAATCGAGTTCGAGTTGCGGAAGCCCGTTCGAGGTCTTTTCGATCGTCCGACCCGTCTCATCCACCGTCGCAGTGACCCGTTGACGGAAGGCCGAGAAGCTCTCGAAGGTGACGACGTCGACCGGTTCGTCGAATTTCATCGTCAGGCGATAGCGCCCCGGCTGCGCCGTCAGCGCCTGCACCGACAGGATTTCGCCTTCGAAAGCCTGGCCGAGATAGCGCCCCTTCACCCGCGAGCCCAGCATCCAGGGATTGAAGGGCGGCCGGTTGCCGACGGCAGCGTGCAGCGTGTTCCAGTCGCGAAAGCCGTATTGGGCGGCGATCAATTCAAGCGAACGGGAATGGCCGATGGTTTCGCCTTCGGCAGCAAGGCGGGTACGCAAGCGCCTGGCCTGATCTTTTAGGGCATCGAGTGAGGGAAGCGTGGTTGTTCCGCGCGTCATGAGAGGGTCTCCTGCAGCGGCATGCATTCCTTGGAGATGGGAGCCCGCATTGCCACCGGTTCGCATGCCGTTTCGGCTGACCGTGTCTCGAAGAAGGACTTCACCAAAGCATGACGCTCGCGGACGGCAGGGACCTTCACCCTGCCGTTTCCATAGGGGATGCCGTCTCGGCTGTCAAACCTCGCCTGGAAGAGCGGCGATCGTGCAGGCGCAAAAGACGATTGCGCACGCGCAAAAGCTGTGGGACGACTACGGCGCGGGAGACGCAGGGAGGACCCCATGACCGACATGACGATACTCGCATTCGCGCTGGTTGCCTTCATCGGCATCGCGACGCCAGGCCCGACGGTCCTGCTCGCGCTCACCAACGGCTCGCGCTATGGCGTGAAGCGCGCCACGGCCGGTATGCTCGGCGCCATGCTCTCGGATTTCGTGCTGATCGGCGCCGTCGCACTCGGTCTCGGCGCCCTGCTCGCCGCCTCCGAATTCTGGTTTACCGTCGTCAAATGGCTGGGCGCCGCCTACCTCGCCTTTCTCGGTATCATGCTGTTGCGGTCGAAAGGGACGATCCAGGTCGCAACCGAGGCAAGCGGCTCCGGTCATCCCGTTTCCGCTGTCGCCATCTTCCTCAAGAGCTTCCTCGTCGCCGTCACCAACCCGAAGGGCTACCTGTTCTTCACCGCCTTCCTGCCGCAGTTCATCGACGCCGCCGCGCCGCAAGCACCACAATATGCCATCCTGGCATTCGTCTTCGCCTCGGTCGATCTTGCCGTAATGTTCGGTTACGCGCTGCTCGGTGCACAGGCCGCGGCCTTCCTCAAGCACTCCGGCGCCGTCTGGCTCGATAGACTCTGTGGCGGCGCGCTACTGGCGCTCGCCGGCTCGCTCGCCCTCTATCGCCGCGCCACCGCCTGCTGCTTCGTCAGCACGTGCTCGCAGCCATCGCGAGTGGCGACGTGACCTTGGCCTTCCGACGCTGGACGAAGCCAACGGTCAGGGCCGGTGGTACGCTGCGCACCGCAGTCGGCGTTCTCGCCATCGATGCCGTCGACGAGATCGAGGAAGGCGCAATCACCGACGGCGACGCGCGCAAGGCCGGCTTTGCCGACCTCGGCGCTCTCTTGAAACAGCTTGCCGCTCGCCGCGATGGTCGCTGCTACCGCATCGCCTTCCACCGAGCCGGCGACGATCTGCGCATCACGCTGCGGGAAATGTCCGACTTCGGCAGCGAAGAACGGGCAGAGATCGGCCGCAAGCTCGATGACTTCGACCGCAGCGCGGGCATGGCCTGGACGATACCGGTGCTCACGCTGATCGCTGCCTGCGACGGAACCACCGCCACGGAATTGAGCGCCACCATCGGCATGGAAAAACTGAAACTCAAGACGCGCATCCGAAAACTGAAGGAACTCGGCCTCACGGAAAGCCTTGCCGTCGGCTATCGCCTGTCCGAACGCGGCCGCGCCTTTCTCAAGGGGGCAGTAACGCACAAAAAGGCGGACGGCGCCGAGGACACCATCCGCTTCTCGTCTTGAGGCACATGCGATCCACGGCAACACAGCGCGAACACCATCGTTGCGCGTATCGGTGGCTCCTTCTAATCCCGATTGCCACTGTTGCGTGCCTGGAGCAGGTGTGAGACGACTTGCCACCGAGACGGGCAAGGCGAGGAGACAGGCATGATCGGCTACACCATGGTCGGGACGTCGGACCTGAAACGTGCAGAGCGTTTCTATGATCCGCTGATGACGCTGATCGGCCAGGAACGCTGCTATTGCGACGAGCAGGTGTCCTCGTGGGGCCGAAAGGACGACGACAAGGCGCCGCGCTTCTTCGCCTGCTACCCCTTCGACACGCGTCCCGCCTCGGTCGGCAACGGCGCCATGACGGCCTTCCTGGTGGAAAGCGCCAACCTCATCGACCGCCTGTTCGAAACCGCAATGGAGCGAGGCGGCGGCGAAGAGGGAAAACCGGGCTTCCGCCCGCAATACGGAGACGGCTTCTACGCGGCCTATGTGCGCGACCCGGACGGCAACAAGCTTGCCTTCGTCTGCTACGACGCCCGCACGGAGAAAGATGCCGCCTAGTCGGTCCTTTGCCGGGCACCCCTAGCGTCGCGTCGACCAGCCGAACCAGATCGCCACGGCCGCGAGCATCAGTGCGAGCACACGTCGCACCAGTCGTTCGCGGGACGGTGAGTTGAGGACCGGCTCCAAAGCCCCTGCCAGAAGCACGATCGCGGCATGCACCGCAGTCGCGACGCCCACATAGATCGCAGCAAGCGTCAGGTTCTGCGGCAACAGCGGCCGGGCGTCGTCAACGAAGGTCGGCAGGACGGTTACGAAGAACAGGGCCGCTTTCGGATTGAGCAGATTGGTGATCAAGCCACGTCGAAAATAGAAGGATACCGGCTTGCCGCTCGGACCGGCCTCCTCGCCGTTGCCGTTCCAGGCGTCGAAGGCAAGATAGAGCAGGAAGCCGACCCCTGCCCAGCGAAGTGCGCCGTAGAGCATGTCCGACTGACCGACGAACTCGGCAACCCCGAAGGAGGCGGCGAAGCCCACGAGTGCCAGGCCGAGCGCGACGCCGGCAACGGTCGCCATGCCGGGCCGACGCCCCTCCGAGGCCGCAACCATGGCGAGGTAGGCCATGTTCGGCCCGGGCGTCAGTTCGATGATGAAGGATGTCAGCAGAAAGGGCAGCAGGGTCGCTGCCCCGAGAATGAACGGATCCATGCGGGAGATTTCCATGCACTTGCAACGAGGCCTTGTCCGCAAGGACAGGTCAGCGACGCCGCGTTGTCAAGGAAGATCACGAAATCATCGGGAGAGAGCGCCCGGCCCATGGGCGTCTGCCCCCTCACCGGTCGCATCGGACCAGCGAGGGAGCAGCGAAAAATCCGCCTCCGCAGGGTTGGAGGCGGAAAGGGGTATCAAGCCGCGCGGCGGACCGGCGGCATCGTCAGCTTACGGCCGCTGGCGACGATCAGGCCGGCAGCGCCCTCAAGCCAGTTGTCCCGAAGCTCGAGCGCCAGGAACCGGTTGCGCTCAAACGGGCCGGGCATGACGAGGTGCTGCGTGCGGCCCGCGAAGAAGCCGAAGCGCTCGTAATAGGCGGCGTCGCCCACGAGCAGGATCGCGCCATGGCCGCGGTTCTTGGCCTCTTCGATCGCCGCCCGCATCAGCATGCCGCCGATGCCCTTGCCCTCATGATCAGGATCGACCGCGAGCGGACCGAGCAGCAATGCCGGCAGGGCATGGTCTTCGCGGTTGACACCGGCTTCGACGTTCCAGAGACGCACCGTGCCGATCACATGACCGTCGATATCACGCGCGACGAAGGCGAGGCCCTCGGCCGGCAGCCGGCCACTGCGCAGCTTTTCCGACGACTTGCGGCGCCGCTCCGGCCCCATGGCACGGTCGAGCAGGTTCTCGCGCGCGACGACGTCGCCCGGATTTTCGGCATCGATTACAAATGTAGTGGGCGCAAAGAATGCGCGCAGGGCGTCAACAACAGCGGCCATCGGGGCCTCCCGTCATCAAAACCGCTTCAGGCGGACCGAACAAAAATTGTGAAATGGCGCTCCCGCCCGAAGACGGGAGCAAACCGGATCAGATCACGTAGGCCTTCAGCGGCTCGAAGCCGTTGAAAGCGACGGCCGAGTAGGTCGTCGTGTAGGCGCCGGTGCCCTCGATCAGAACCTCGTCACCGATCGAAAGCGTGATCGGCAGCGGGTACATGTTCTTCTCATAGAGCACGTCGGCCGAATCGCAGGTCGGGCCGGCGAGAACGCAAGGTTCCATTTCGTCGGCATCGCGCGCCGTGCGGATCGGGTAGCGGATCGCCTCGTCCATGGTTTCGGCTAGACCGCCGAACTTGCCGATGTCGAGGAACACCCAGCGATGGGCGTCGTTGTCCGACTTTTTCGACACGAGCACGACTTCCGCCTTGATCACGCCGGCGTTGCCGACCATGCCGCGACCCGGCTCGATGATGGTCTCCGGGATGTTGTTGCCGAAGTGCTTCTTCAGCGCACCGAAGATCGCCTGGCCGTAGGCTTCCGCCGTCGGGACGTCCTTCAGGTACTTCGTCGGGAAGCCCCCACCCATGTTGACCATCTTCAGCTCGATGCCGCGCTTGGCCAGCTGCACGAAGACGCGCTTGGCATCCGAGAGAGCCGCATCCCAGGCATCGAGCTTCGTCATCTGCGAACCGACATGGAACGAGACGCCGTAGGAGACGAGGCCGTGCTGATGGGCGTAGACGAGCACGTCGACGGCCATCTGCGGGACGCAGCCGAACTTGCGCGACAGCGGCCATTCGGCACCTTCGCCATCGGTCAGCACGCGGCAGAACACGCGGGCGCCGGGGGCCGCACGGGCGACCTTCTCGACTTCCTCGTGGCTATCGACCGCAAACAAGTTGATTCCAAGCGCATGGGCGCGGGCAATGTCGCGCTCCTTCTTGATGGTGTTGCCATAAGAAATGCGGCTCGGGGTCGCACCGGCATCGAGCGCCATTTCGATTTCAGCGACGGACGCGCAATCGAACGAGGAGCCGAGACCGGCGAGAAGGCGCAGGATTTCCGGCGCCGGGTTGGCCTTGACGGCGTAATAGATCGAGCTGTCGGGCAGCGCGTGGCGGAAGGCCTTGAAGTTGTCGCGCACGACGTCGAGGTCGACAACGAGGCATGGGCCTTCGGGTCGTCGGGTGTTGATGAAGTCGATGATGCGTGCCGTGGTCATGGCCATATTCCCCTGATCCAAAATGCTCCGCTTTCGCGGAGGACAAAGGGCATACGCGCACATGCGCTGGAACCAGCCGGTGGAGACCCCGGAACCATGCATGCGCTCGATGCGCGAACGGTGAATCAAAGCCCGCCTAGGCTTCAATTCGGCTTTGTCTGCCATGGATTGGAGGGGATAACCCAACCGCACTTCCGGCAATGAAGGTGTGCCTCTTCAGTAACCCCGGCTGTTGGAAAGCCGGCAGACACCAGAAAGGCCCGCACCGTCGTTGCTTCAAGATGTCCTCGCATTTCCCGGTTGGCCGGAATAGCGACTGGAGGGGTTAGTTCCAGGTACCTTACCGATACCCTCACCTAATCGAGGGTCGGCGGACACCCACAGGCACGTGCGACTTTGGGCAAGGGCGTAGGTAAGAAAAAAGCCTGTCGCAATCAAGAGTTTTTTCGCACTGGCAGTTGAATTTTTTTCCAAGCAGGCAAAACTGGCGGTGTTCACAAACATTGAACGATCTGCGCCGGATCGATCACTGCTGTAAATTATTGAAAAGGGTCATTATTTTCAGCATGCGCCGGTATCCGCCGAAACCGGTGCATCAGGCGCAAGCGACGGACAACCTGCCGTCGGCATCATCGGCGCGAAAAGAGGCGTTCGCATCGAATCGGCGCAACGCGATTGAGAGCACGAAAGAAAGATTGCCATGGACACACTCACCCGCATCCGCGCCTTCATCGACGTCGTGGACGCCGAGGGGTTCTCGGCCGCCGCCAGGCGCGTCGGCAAGTCGAAGGCGCTACTTTCGAAATATGTGCGCGAACTCGAGGACGAGCTCGGCGCGCTGCTGCTCAACCGCACCACCCGGCAATTCTCGCTGACCGAAGCCGGCCATACCTACTACCGCACCGCCTCGGAAATCCTGAAGGAGATCGACAACCTTGCCGATCTCGTGCGCGCCAACAACTCCGACCTGAAGGGACGGCTGCGCATCACGGCGCCGCGCACTTTCGTCGATGCCGAGATCGGCCAGTCGCTCATCGACTTCGGCAAGCAGCATCCTGAGCTCTCGCTGGAGATCGTCTCGGACGACCGCTTCGTCGATCTCGTCGAGGAAGGCTTCGACGCTGCCATCCGCATTACGCGACTGGAGGATTCCACGCTTATCGCCCGCAAGCTCGACGATTTCCAGGTGCTGATCTGCGCCGCGCCGGAGTTTCTTGAGAAATCCGGCCCGATCGAACACCCGACCGATCTTTCCAAGCTCCCCTGCATTCTCGACACCAATGGCCGCTCCTATTCCAACTGGCGCTTCGTCGAGCCCGACGGCTCGGCCTTCACCGTTCCGGTCAGCGGCCCGATCGAGGTCAACAGTCCGCTTGCCGCTCTGAGGGCCGCCGTCTCCGGCATGGGCGTCGCGGTCATTCCCGATTTCATTGCCCGGCCGAAGATCGCGGCGGGCGAACTCGTGACGATGTTTGACGATTTCCTGCCGCGCGACCGCGGCATCTATGCGATCTATCCGCATCGCCGCTATTTGCCGGCCAAGGTCAGGACGCTGGTCGATTTCCTGCATGCCTGGTTCCGCAAGCCACGCTGACCGCCTCTGCACCACCGAAGCTGCCGCCGGCGCATGTGATCGGCCAAGTCCCAATTCCGTCCCATTTCCGGTACATTCCCGGAAACGAATCGCGGGAGATCGCCCCGCCGAAAGGATTGCCGTTTCATGAGAACCAAACGCCTCATCATGGCCGGCCTTGCCACCCTGCTTGCGCCGTCGCTGGCCCTTGCCCATCCGCACATCTTCGCGGAAGCGCGGCTCGAGGTGGTCTCCGACGACAAGGCCGAAGTCAGCGAACTGCGAAACGTCTGGCGTTTCGACGAGCTGTTTTCGTCGAGCGTGGTGCTCGATTTCGACAAGAACTCGAATGCGATGCTTGATCCGGACGAACTGGCGGAAGTCGGCCAGACCGTGCTGGAGTCGCTGTCTGAGTACAATTACTACACGACGATCCTCGACAACGGCAAAACCATCAAGGTCAACAAGCCGGACAGCATCACCGTCGACTACAAGGACGGGCAGCTCATGATGATGTTCGCCGTCAAGCCGGCCGAGCCGATGCCGCTCAAGGGCAAGCTTTCCTTCGGCGTCTATGATCCGACCATGTATACGGCGATGGATTTCGCGACCGACAACGACCTGACCGTCGTCGGCGAGAAGATCAACGCCTGCGAGCACAAGGTCGTCCGCCCTGATCCGGACGAGGTCCTCGCCGAGAACAAGGACACGCTGACCGATGCCTTCTGGAGTGATCCGACCGGCACGGACATGTCGAAGCTCTTTGCAACCAGGATAGAGATCACATGCTGAACACCTGCAGGATCGGACGTCTGGTCACGGCAGCGCTCATCGTCACGGCGCTGTCCGCAACGCTTGCGGCGGCCCAGTCGCCGCTCGGCATCGGCACGGCCGAGCCTGCATTCAAGACGACCGGCTTCCTCGGCGGTTTCTTCGCCTGGGTGAACATGGAGCAGCAGGGCTTCTACCGGTTGATGACCAACGCGTTGAAGGGCATGCGGGAAAACCCCTGGCAGCTCTGGTCGCTGGTCGGGCTCTCCTTCACCTATGGTGTCCTTCATGCCGCCGGCCCCGGCCACGGCAAGGCGGTGATCTCCTCCTACATGATCGCCAACGAGACCGAGCTGAAGCGCGGCGTAATGTTGTCGTTCCTTTCCTCGATCTTGCAGGGGATCGTCGCGATCCTTTTGATCGGCGCCGTCTATCTGCTGCTGCGCGGTTCGTCGATCAACATGACCACGGCGACGCGGTGGTTGGAAATCGCCAGCTACGCGCTCATTGCCGCTTTCGGCGGATGGCTGCTCCTGCGCAAGCTGCGGTCGATGCTGCGCCCGGTCGCCGTGGCCTCAGTCGCCGGCGGCGGGCATATCCATCTCGCGCACGATCACGACCATCATCACCACGATCACCATCATCACGACCATCACGAACACGGCGGTCACCATGGGCACAGCCATGGCCCTGGCGAAGTCTGCGCGAGCTGCGGGCATGCGCACGCCCCCGATCCGTCGATGCTGAAGGGCGATCGTTTCGCGCTCCGGGAAGCCTGGTCGGCCGTTATCGCCGTCGGCCTGCGTCCCTGCTCCGGCGCGCTGATCGTGCTCTCCTTCGCGCTTCTGAACGGGCTCTATCTCGGCGGCGTGCTGTCGGTCTTCGCCATGTCGATCGGCACGGCGATCACCGTCTCGATCCTCGCGACCATGGCCGTCACTGCCAAGGGCTTTGCGCTCCGCTACGCCTCAAGCGGCTCTGCCGCCGCCCGGATCTCGAATGGCATCGAGATCGCCGGTGCAGCCTCGGTTCTTTTGCTTGGATTGGTGCTTCTCGGCGCAGCCCTGCAGAGCTGAGGCTCTGGCAGGAAGCGATCGTCAAAGCCCGCGCTTGCGCTGGTAGCGGGCCCGGAGCCAGAAGAGCAGGAAAAAGGCCAGTACGAAGATCACGCCGAACGCGGCGGCAAGCCAGGGCGAGATGTCGCCAAGCTTCAGCATGATCGACGGCAGCACGAAGAAGCCGAGGCCGGCGACGACGAGAATGATCGCAGCGGCGATCGCCGGTGACTTTTCCTTGTTCTGCATGACTTCCCTGCTGTTGTCTGGTGCGACCGAGCGTCAGGCGCCTACTTGGACGCCTTCCGCTCCAAGTCCGCACGTATATCTTCAAGCCGCCGCTTCTGGCGACCATCCTCATCGAAATTATCAGCTGCGAGCCAGGTTTCGAATGCGGCATTGAGCAGCGGCCATTCGCTGTCGATCATCGAGAACCAGGCCGTGTCGCGGTTTTCGCCCTTGGAGATCATGTGCTGGCGGAAGATGCCCTCGAACGTAAAGCCGAGGCGCGCCGCCGTGTTGCGGCTTGCCATGTTCTCGCTGTGGCATTTCCATTCGTAGCGGCGATAGCCGAGATCCTCGAAGACGTGTTTCGCCATCAGGTAATGGACTTCGGTCGAGAGCGGTGAGCGCGCCATGGCGGCGCCATGGGCGACGGAGCCGACTTCAACAACGCCATTGGCGGGATCGGCGCGCATGTAATTAGCCATTCCGACGACGATACCCGTCGCTTTGTCGCGAAACACTTCGGTGACCCAGCCGGATTTCTCCTGCGCCGCCGTCAGCCAGGCGTCGAATCCTTCAATGTCCTTGAAGTCCGGCTGCGTGAAATACTTGAGCAGCGGATTGATCGCCATGCCGCCGAGACCGTCCCAGAGGTCCTGAAGATGCCGGTCACGCTCATAGGGCTCGAGCTTGACGAAGCGCCCTTCGAGCGCGACGCCCTTCGGCGCCGGGCATCCTTTCCAGTTCTTGAGATCACGCATCGGCCGCTCCTCCGTTACCCCTTGCACTTCGCAATAGGCCAGAGTGGCGACCGATACAAATTCAAACTGGTTATGAACCCATGAGGATCAGGCGAGGATGCTAGGCCGTCGCCGGCACCTTGGCGGCCGAAACGGTCGCTTCGATGTGATCGACCAGCGCATCCGGAAGGCCGAGGCGGCCGGCCAGCAGGTCGAGATAGCCACGCTCCGCACGCGTCTCCGGCTCGATCGTCAGGCGCGATGCGGTATAGACCTCGACGCGCTCTTCTTCCGTCTTGGCCGCACCGACGATCGCGTCGATATCGACAGGATTGGCAAGCTCGTTTTCGAGGAAGGCGGCGGCATCGGCCGAAAGGCCGGCGACCGACAGCTTGTCCATGATGTGCTGACGCTCGGCCTCGTCGATGTGCCCGTCAGCGCGCGAGGCCGCGATCATCGCCCGCACCAGCGTCAGCGCGAAGTCGTGGCTGACGGCCTCCGGCGCAGACGCGAAGCCGGAATCGGCCGGCGGCGGCAGGAGTTCCGGTTCCCCCTTGGCAACGGTTGCGCCTCCCGGCGTGTTGCCGGCCTGATAGTTCTTGTAGGCCTGGTAACCGAGACCCGCGATGGCCGCGAGGCCACCGAGCACAGCGGCATTGCCGGCCAGCTGGCGACCAGACTTGGTGCCGAGCAGGACCGCGGCGATGGCGCCTGTCGCCAGCGGATTGTCCTTGGCAAGCTGCGTCGCCTGGGTCGCGCGATCGCGCACCGTGCCGCCGGCACCGGGCACCTGCGATCCCAGAAACTGATCCAGCAATTTCTTCGCGTCGAACATCGGGTTTCGCTCCTTGTCGGTTGGATTGTCGGTTCCGGGCGGTTGAGATCAAACGAAACGGAGCGCCGCCCGCGCTCGCGCCGTCGAATGGATTGAGACATAGGAACGTTGCAGGGGAAATACAAATTCGCGCCAGGCGCGTGTGACGAAGAACACCGCGACCAACGAAAAAAGCCGGGCTTACGCCCGGCCTTCAAATGTAGAAACAGTGCTTCCCGTTCAGCCCTTGAGGGCGAAGGCTTCGGCCGCAAGCTTGGTGATGCCGGCCCAATCGCCCTTGGCGACCAGATCCTTCGGTGCGACCCAGGAGCCGCCGACGCAGACGACGTTCGGCAGCGTCAGATAGTCGCGCGCGTTGGAAAGCGAGATCCCGCCGGTCGGGCAGAACATCGTGCCGGCCAGCGGCGAAGACAGCGACTTGAGATAGGCGGCACCACCGGCCTGTTCCGCCGGGAAGAACTTCATGACGTCGTAGCCTTCTTCGCGCAGGCCCATGACTTCGCTCGCCGTCGCGGCACCCGGCAGCAGCGGCACTTCGTGGTCGTTCGCGACATCGATCAGTTCCTGCGTCGTGCCGGGGCTGACGATGAACTTCGAGCCGGCTTCGACAGCCGCTTCGAATTGCGCGGCATTGAGGATCGTGCCGGCGCCGGCAACCGCGCCTTCCACTTCGTTGGCAACCGCGCTGATCGCTTCGAGCGCTGCCGGCGTGCGCAGCGTGATCTCGATCGCCCTCAACCCGCCGGCAACCAGAGCGCGCGCCAGCGGCACGGCGGTCGCGACGTCGTCGATCACGAGGACCGGAACGACCGGCTGCAATTTGAGGATGGAAAGAAGCCTGTCGGTTTTCGCGCTCATGCCGATCGTCCTTTTTAAAACGATTGAATATGCCCTCCGCATACTCCGCCGGCCACCGGTTGTCGAGACCCAAGGGCGCAAGTGTGCGGCATTCTCATGTAAGCTGAAGATAAAATATTACCTACAACAAAGAGATGACTTGAGCCTTCGCACGAAAGCGATAGTTTGATGACGGCGAGCCTATCGAAATGGCGGATTATCCATGGCGAAGGAAAT
This sequence comes from Ensifer sp. GW101-20A05, assembly GCF_059424735.1. Classification (NCBI taxonomy): domain Bacteria; kingdom Pseudomonadati; phylum Pseudomonadota; class Alphaproteobacteria; order Hyphomicrobiales; family Rhizobiaceae; genus Ensifer; species Ensifer sp. GW101-20A05. Next base: position 298,971 of record NZ_JBWKZT010000006.1, read on the forward strand.
AGAACGCAAGTTTCTGGTCGCGTCCGACGCGTGGCGAGAGCATGCGGACAAGGGCATCGACCTCAGGCAAGCCTATGTCGTCACCATGGACGATCGCTCGCTGCGCGTGCGCATCCACGGCAACAAGTGGGCGCGCCTCACCATCAAGATCGGCAAGTCGGCGCTGGTCAGAAACGAATATGAATACGATGTACCGATGGACGACGCTCGCGAGATGCTGACGCAGGCGGTCGGCATCGTCATCGAGAAACGACGATATCGCGTGCCATACAGGGGCTTCGTCTGGGAAGTGGATGTCTACGAAGGCGCGCTCAAGGGCCTGGTCGTCGCCGAAGTGGAGATGAAGCGCGAGACCGACTTGCCGGCGCTGCCCAATTGGATCGACCGCGAAGTCACCGGCGACCGCCGTTATTCCAACCAGGCACTTGCCACAGAGGGGCTGATGGAACCCCAATCATGACCTACGCCTTCCGGCCCGGACGGCCGTTCACCAACGATTTCCGCGCCATTGCCGCCGAACAACTCACGCAGGCGGTCATGACCCTCGAAGACCGCCCTGATGGCCTCCATGAGGCCATCCATGAGGCCCGCAAGAACTTCAAGCGTCTGCGTTCGCTCTATCGGCTCGTTGCCGCCGACGCGCCGCAATTCCAGAAGCACGAAAACACGCGCATTCGCGACATGGCCCGCAATCTCTCAACCGTCCGCGATGCGGCAGCGCTGGTGGAAAACGCTCAATACCTGAGGGCATCGGCTGCCAGCGTCGAACAGGAGAAGGCTCTCACTCACATTTGCAAGCGGCTGGAGAAACGCCGCGACCGCATCGCTGCCTGCGAGACCGACATCGAGGACCGCGTTGCCGCAACCATCGTCACTTGTGAACACGCCCTGCAGGCACTGGCGCAAGTCTCTTTTGACGATCGTCGCCGCAGAACCGCCGCCCGGCTGACGAAAGGCTGGCAGCAGACGCTCAAGCGCGCCGCCCGCGCCAAGGAAGCCTGCGGCTCGAGCACCGAAGCCGGCGCCTTCCACGAGTTGCGCAAGCGGGCGCAGGACTACCGCATGCATCTGGGACTTATGCGCGACACCTGGCCGTCTGCTATCCAGGCCAAGCGCAGCGAGGCCAAGATGCTGGTCGACACGCTCGGCCACCTCAACGATCTCGCCGTCATGATCCAGTTGATCAACGAAGATCCGGCGCTGGCCGGCAACAGCCAGGACCAGGCCCATCTCATCGCCGCCGTCATTGCCCGGCAGGAAACCTTGCGAGACGACGCGTTGACACTGGCAGCAACGGTCTTCCAGGAGCAGCCCGACGAAGAGAGCCGGACGATCCGTCTGCTCTGGCTCGACGCCGCGCGCTAGCTGGGGCTCCCCGCTGTATTCAGCCGTCGAGCACCACCGCCAGGAAGACAAAACCCGCGGCGACGATCAGAGACACCACGTACAGCAACATGCGCCTTAGGGGTCTGCCGGCGAGATGGGCACGCCCTGGGGTCTGAGGGTCATAGCGTACGTCGACGCTTGTCCCGACGGGCTCGCCTGAATGAGGAAGCTCGGAGTCGAATTCGTGTGTGCGTCCCGCCCCGTCTGTGAACCGAATGATGGCGGTGTCGTAGTCCTCCCCACTCGACACTTGGACGATCCGTCCCTTGGTCGATGTTCCACGACGCCGAAGCAGCGCGTCACGCCGCAGCTTCCATGCGATATCCAACGCAAGTCCCACGCCGACGACCGAGAAAAGCAGACGGACCAAGCGAAAGTCCTCGGCTAACCACACATAGAGCGTGCTAAGGACGGCGCTCAGGTCCATGCCAGCGGCATTCGGATAGGATCGGGGGATCTGCCTGCGTGTACCCTGGCGCAGGAGTCTTCATTGTTACGCACCTTAGGTTTGCATGGCTCAGGGCCCCAAGTGATCTGCGTCTCCTCCCAGCTGGCGGTCCCGCTCTCTCGCGCATTGATCTCGCAAACAGCAGCGCGCTCGCGCAATTCCTAAATCGCGCCTCCACCCTTTTGAGTTGCATATTAGCATCCAATTGTTTCTTGAACATGATGCGGAACCAAGACGCGATGCGATCCCGCCTGCGGTTTCCCGCCGGTTCATTCAACTCGTTTCATCGTGACCTGCAGCGACAGAGTGCCCCCTCTCGCCCGCCACGATTGCGCTTGCGGCGCGAAAGCTGTATTTGCACCGGCCATGACCGACATTTCCACCACCCCGCGCCCTGAGACCCATGGTGAGACCCACGGCCAGTTTCTGGTCGCCGCGCTCTATCATTTCGCAAGCTTCCCGCGCTTCGCCGAATTCCGCGAACCGCTGCAGGCCGTCTGCGACGAGAACGGCGTCAAGGGCACATTGCTCATCGCCCATGAGGGCATCAACGGCACGATCGCCGGCACGGATGCCGGCATCGCCACGGTGCTTGCCTTCCTGCGCGCGCAGCCGGAGCTTGTCGCATTGGAGCACAAGGAAAGCCGCGCGTCCTCGATGCCGTTTCTGCGGATGAAGGTGCGGCTGAAAAAGGAAATCGTCACCATGGGCGTCGAGAACATCGACCCCAACAAGATCGTCGGCACCTATGTCGATCCGAAAGACTGGAACGCGCTGATCTCCGATCCCGAGACGATCGTCATCGACACGCGTAACGACTACGAGACGGCGATCGGCATCTTCAAGGGCGCGGTCGATCCGCAGACCAAGACCTTCCGCGAATTTCCGGACTGGGTGCGCAACCACACCGGCCTGCACAACAAGCCGAAGATCGCCATGTACTGCACCGGCGGCATCCGCTGCGAGAAGGCGACCGCCTTCATGAAGGAACAGGGCTTCGACGAGGTTTATCACCTCAAGGGCGGCATCCTGAAGTATCTCGAGGAAGTGCCGCAGGAAGAAAGCCTGTGGGAAGGCGCCTGCTTCGTCTTCGACGATCGCGTCTCCGTGACCCATGGCCTTGAAGAAGGTGAGCACACGCTCTGCCACGCCTGCCGGCAGCCGCTGACCCCGGCCGATCTCCTGTCGCCGCACCATGAGGACGGCGTCTCCTGCATCCATTGCCACGAGGTCCGCACCGACGAGGACCGCGAACGCTACCGCCAGCGCCAGAAGCAGATCGAGCTTGCGGAGAAGCGCGGCGAACGCCACCTCGGTAGCTGAAGCGGGCTTCGGAGAAATCCCCCTCATCCGCCTGCCGGCACCTTCTCCCCGCAAGCGGGGCGAAGAGACTTGCGGTACCGCGCCAGTCCGCCGATCAAACTCCGATACGTGACGGCCGCTTTCAGGCCACGGGCAGCGAAGGTTCCGGCACGACGGCCGCTGTTGGGCACGTCCCCTCGCCCCGCCTGCGGGTAGAGGGTGAGGGGCAAATCCGCTGTCGCAGCAGCTAGCCCGGTAACGCCTCGCACTCCTCCAGCGCCAGCGCACTGCGGTCCCATTCATGCCGGCTGCGGGTAAAGATCGCATCGGTCGGCTGGAACACTGAGGGATCGTCGAGCGTGCCGGCATAGATCGACACGCGTGGATCCCCTGGCGGGCCTGAGCCGAAGACCTGACTGCCGCAGGTTTCGCAGAAATAGCGGACCGACACATTGCCGTTTTCGGCGCGTGTCTCGTAGCCGCGGCAGGTGCCTGACATTACCACGTTCGCGCGATCGAGGATCATGTAGCAGCAATGGCCGGTTCCGGTGGTGCGCTGGCAATCGCGGCAATGGCAGAACCCGGAATAGATGGGTTGCCCCTTCGCCTCGTAGCGGATTGCGCCGCAGAGACAGCCGCCTTTCATCACACTCATGTCGTCTCCTCCTCAAAGCGTGAGGAGGATAACCGGGCGAAACTTGCGGTCAAAGAAAAACCGCGCTCCGGGATTGCAGCGCGCGGTCCATTTTTCCGTTCGAAAGGAGCTCTTACCAGCTCGGGATCAGCGCGCCCTTGAAGGTGTCGTTGATGAAGGCCTTCACCTTCTCATCATGGTAGGATTCGACCAGCGTCTTTACCCACGGCGCATCCTTGTCGGCCTTGCGCACGGCGATGACGTTGGCATAGGGCGACTTCTCGCCTTCGATCGCGATCGCGTCTTTCTTCGGATGCAGGCCGGCTTCCATCGCATAGTTGGTGTTGATGACGGCCGCATCGACGTCCTGCAGCGAGCGCGGCAGCTGCGCCGCATCAAGCTCGGCGAAGGTGATGTTCTTCGGGTTCTCGGTGACGTCGGCAGGCGTAACCTTCAGGCCGGCCTCTTCCTTGACCTTGATCAGGCCCTTGGAGGCGAGAACCAGCAGCGCGCGGCCGCCATTGGTCGGGTCGTTCGGGATGGCGATCGTCGCGCCGTCCTGGAGTTCGTCGAGGCTCTTCACCTTCTGCGAATAGACACCCATCGGCGTGGTAATCGTGGTGCCGACGCTGACGATCTCGAAGCCGCGATCGGCGATCTGGTTGTCGAGATAGGGCTGGTGCTGGAACGAGTTGGCGTTGAGATCGCCATCGGCCAGAGCCTGGTTCGGAACGACGTAGTCGGAGAATTCGAGGATCTCGATGTCGAGGCCCTTGGGTGCCGCGACTTCCTTCACCTTCTCCATGATCTGGGCATGCTCGCCCGGCGTGACGCCGACCTTGATGGTCTCGGCAAGCGCCGTGCCGGCGGTAAGAGCGGCAATCGCTGCCGCGATGATAAGCTTCTTCATGGATGTCTCCTTGTTCACGTTCAGTCTTGGGAGGAAATCAGGTCTTGCGGTTTTTCTTGTCGAAGCGCCGCGCCAGGCCGTCGCCGGCGCTCTGGACGAGTTGCACCAGGACGATCAGCACGATGACAACGACGAGCATTACGTCGGGCATGAAGCGCTGGTAGCCGTAGCGGATGCCGAGGTCGCCGAGCCCGCCGCCGCCGACGGCCCCGACCATCGCCGAATAGCCGATGAGGCTGACGGCCGTCATCGTCAGTGCCAAGGTCAGCGCCGGCCGCGCCTCCGCAAGCAACACCTTGAAGACGATCTGCATCGGGGTCGCGCCCATGGCGCGCGCCGCCTCGATCAGACCCTTGTCGATCTCGCGGATCGCCGCCTCCACCAGACGCGCGACGAAGGGGATCGTCGCAATGGTCAAGGGCACGATCGCCGCCTTGGTACCGATCGAAGTGCCTGTGAGAAGCCGAGTGAAGGGAATGATGGCGACGACCAGGATGATGAACGGCGTCGAGCGCGTGGCGTTGACGATCAGCCCGACGATGCGGTTCAGCGTCGGCGCCGGGAAGAGTTCGCCCTTGCCGCTGGTCGCGAGAAAGATGCCGATCGGCAGGCCGATCAGCGAGCCGATCAGGCCGGCGACTGCGACCATGTAGATCGTGTCGACGGTGGCGCCGCCAATGCGCAGGAGAATATCAGGCGACATAACCGAGCACCTCCGTGACCAGACCGTTTTCGGCAAAGAAGCGTTCGGCGCGCCCGGACGTCTCGGCATCCGCGCCATAGGCGACGACCAGCGAGCCATAGGGCGCGCCGCCGATTTCGTCGATCGTTCCGGCGATGATGTTGACCTCGGCGCCGACAGACTTGATCAGCTGTGAGATCAGCGGCCTTTCGGCCGCCGCACCAAAGAAGGTGAGCCGCACGACGGCACGGTCTCCAGGTGCGGGCTGGGCTTTGAGCGCCCGGGCCACCGCGTCCGGAAGCTTGGAGCCCGGCAGGCCCGAAAGCAGCGCCCGCGTCGTCTCGTGCTTCGGATGGGTGAAGACGTCGAAGGTATGACCGCGCTCGACGATGCGGCCGTGGTCGATGACGGCGACGTCAGAGGTCACCGCCTTCACCACTTCCATCTCATGGGTGATGAGCAGCACGGTCAGGCCAAGCTCGGCGTTGATGCGCTTCAACAGGTCCAGGATCGACTGTGTCGTCTCCGGGTCGAGGGCGGAGGTCGCCTCGTCGGAAAGTAGCAGCTTCGGCTCCGTCGCAAGCGCCCGGGCGATGCCGATGCGCTGCTTCTGCCCGCCGGAAAGTTCGGCCGGGTAACGCCCGTGTTTGTCGGCAAGGCCGACGAGATCGAGCAGCGGCCGGACGCGCTGTTCAATGGCGCGTTTGTCCATGCCTGATATCTCGAGCGGCAGCGCGATATTGCCGAACACGGTGCGCGAGGAGAGCAGGTTGAAGTGCTGGAAAATCATGCCGACGTTGCGGCGAAGCGTGCGCAGCGCCGCCTCGTCGAGCCCGCCGACATCGACGCCGTCGACCAGCACCTTCCCGCTGCTCGGCTTCTCCAACCCGTTGACCAGCCGGATCAGCGTCGATTTGCCGGCGCCGGAACGACCGATAATGCCGGTGATTGAACCGCGATCGACCGTCAGCGAGACGTTGTCGAGCGCGGTGAAGGCGCCGCTTTGGCCGGAGGCGGGGAAATGCTTGGAAACGCCGTCGAAGACGACGGCTGCGTCAGCCGGTGACGTGGCTTTCAAGGCGGAAACGCTCATCGTTCGGAGATCCCCGAAAGAGGCGCAGTCGGAATGTGCGGATACATTAGGTGCTCTCGGATGTTCAAAACTCGTGATCCCGGCAAAGTCGGGATGGAAGGCGCGTCCGGTCAGGCCGACATTCGACAACGCATTCGGAACAGGGAGCACTTCTCTAGCATCAAGAAACCAGTCAGTTCAACTTTGGCGCCGCATGGCCCGCATGCGACATAATCTACGGCTCTTATGGAGAACTGCCGCTGGATGTTACAGACATGATTTTCCGCAATAGGAAGGAGATCGGCAAAACCATGCTCTTTTGCTGCACTGGGTGCCGCATCCCGCAGATCGCCATCTTGGAAATCCTTGTTTGAACGGACTGCACCCGACCGCATTTCATGCTAACGGGCAGGAACAGGGTTACGAGGTAAGAAATGCGCATCGTCTTGACCGGAAGCTCGGGCCGCATCGGCCGGGCGATCTATAACGCGCTCGCCGCAGACCATGATGTCATCGGCATCGACCGCACGCCTTTCGGCACGACCGCGATAGTTGGCGATCTCGTCGACGGCGAATTGCTGGAGCGGGCCATGGAGGGGGCGGATGCCGTGATCCATACGGCAGCACTGCATGCGCCGCATGTGGACATGCTCGCCGACCAGGAATTCGAACGCGTCAATGTGATGGGCACGCATCTGGTGATCGCTGCCGCCCAGGCGACGGGTGTCGGCCGTATCGTCTTTACCAGCACGACGGCTCTTTACGGCCACGCGGTCACCGCCGGAGGCTGCGCCTGGATCACCGAGGAGACACCGCCAAAGCCGCACACCATTTATCACCACACCAAGCTTGCGGCCGAAGCCCTACTTGAAAATGCCGCCGACCGTGCCCTGCATGTGCGGGTATTGCGCATGTCGCGCTGTTTCCCGGAGGCGGCCGACCGCGTCGCGAGCTATCGCTTGCACCGTGGCATCGATGTGCGCGACGTTGCGGCGGCGCATGCGGCGGCACTCGACAACGGCGGCCCTTTCTTCCAGCGTTACATCATCTCTGGCGAAACGCCGCTGCTTCCGACCGATTGCCGCCGTCTGGCAGAGGACGCCGCAAGCCTGTTGCGCGAACGCGCGCCAAAACTGTCGCAGGCTTTTGCGGATCGCGGCTGGCCGCTGCCCGCCACGATCGACCGGGTCTACGACCCGAGCGCCGCAATCGAGAAGCTCGATTGGAAGCCGCGCTACGGTTTCAAGGAAGTGCTGGCCCAGCTCGACCGGCAGAGCCTCGAGGTCCTGCCGGTCCGGTGGTGATCTTGGGGTAACGCAAATCCGGGAGAACCGTTTCGCGTTCTTCCCGGAGTTATGCTTGATGCGGGTCGGCTGAAACCACGCGCCCAATTGTCAGGCGTGGTTGCCCTTCGGGAACTCTTCGGCGAGCGCCTGGTACCAGTGACCGCTCTTCTTGATGGTGCGCACCTGGGTATCGTAGTCGACATGGACGATGCCGAAACGCATCTTGTAGCCTTCGGCCCATTCGAAATTGTCCATCAGGCTCCAGGCGAAGTAGCCGCGCATCGGGTAACCCTCGGCAATCAGGTCGGCCGTGACAGACAGATGGTCGGCGATGTAGTCGAGTCGCGGCTGGTCGTCGACGATGCCGTTTTCGACACCCATGTTGTAGCAGGCGCCGTTCTCGGTGATGTAGCAGTCGGGCAGCTGGTAGGTCGCGTTGAGCGTCCTGACCAGGCTACCGAGCGCCGGTGCGTAGACCTCCCAGCCGATATCCGTCTTGGTCTCGCTCACCGCCTTGGCGTTGATCGTCGCCGGGTACTCCGCACTCTTCGCCGGGTCGGCGCTGACCCGCATCGGCGTGTAGTAGTTGAGCCCCCACCAGTCGAGCGGCCGGGAGATCGTCTCCATGTCGCCGTCTTCGATCGTGGGCATGCGGTGGCCGAGCGCGCTCATGAAGCTCTCGGGGTATTCGCCTCTAAAGATGGGGCCGAAGAAGACACCATTGTGGAAGTCGAAGGCCCGTTCGGCCGCTGCCATGTCGGCCTTGCGGTCGCTGCCGGGATACACGGAGTGCGCATTGATGACGATGCCGGCAGGCAGGTTCGGCCGCTCCGAGCGGATGGCATCGACGCCGAGCCCGTGCGCCAGATTGGTGAAGTGCAGCGCGTGAAGGGCTGCATCCATGTTGCGCTCGCCCGGCGCATGGATGCCGTAGAGATGGCTCAGCCACACCGAACACCACGGCTCGTTGAAGGTCGCAACCGCGTCGAGACGATCGCCGAGACGGGCGGTCACCGTCTTGGCGTAACGCTGGAAGGCGTAGGCCGTCGTGCGCGCCGTCCAGCCTCCCTCGCCCATCAGCGCCAGCGGCAGATCCCAATGGTAGAGCGTGGCGAATGCCCTAATGTTGCGGGCCTTAAGCCCGTCGACGAGACGGTCGTAGAAATCGAGCCCCTTTTCGTTGATCGGGCCGGTGCCTTCCGGAATGATGCGCGGCCAGGCGATCGAGAAGCGGTAAGCCTCGACGCCGAGGCTCTTGATCAGGTCCAGATCCTCGTCCAGCCGGTTGTAGTGGTCGCAGGCGACATCGCCATTGTGCCGCCCGAAGACACGGCCCGGCATGTTGGAAAACGCGTCCCAGATCGACGGCTTCCGCCCATCGGCCTTGGTGGCACCTTCGATCTGGAAGGAGGCGGTCGCCACCCCGAATACGAAGTCGCCCGGGAAGCGCTGGGCCAGGATCTTGGGATCGGTCATCTCTCTGCCTCGTCTTGTTCCGGCCCCGCCGGAAACGGGACCATGTTGCTTTCTTTTGTTTCGCGGCCGACCTAAAGCCGTGTTGGCAAATGTCAACTCGCGAAAAAGGGCGGGAATGCCCCGCCCTTTCGCCGATTCTTGTGCTCCGCTACACCTTTACCCACGCACCATTTCGTTTGGATGACTGGACGCAAGCGTCGACGAAGACCATGCCCTTCATGCCGTCATCGATGGTCGGGTAGGTGACGGCGGCATCGACCTTCTCGCCCTTGCGCTTGGCGAAGATGGCGCGCGCCGCTTCCGTGTAGATATTGGCAAAGCCTTCGAGGTAACCTTCCGGATGACCGGACGGAATCCGGCTGACGCGGTTTGCCGCAGCACCCGCCCCGGCACCCGCCCGGGTGAGCAGTCGCTTCGGCTCGCCGAACGGCGTGTGCCAGAGATAGTTCGGGTCCTTCTGCGTCCATTCGAGCCCGCCCTTGGTGCCGTAGACGCGCACCATCAGGCCGTTCTCGTGGCCGGGCGCGACCTGGCTGCACCAGAGCAGCCCCTTGGCCCGCTCACCGTCCTTCGCCTTGAAGCGCATCATCACATGCGCATTGTCGTCGAGCTGACGACCAGGAACGAAGCTGTCGAGATCGGCCGAAAGCTCCTCCAGTTCGAGACCGGAGACGAAGGCGCCGAGATTATAGGCGTGCGTGCCGATATCGCCGGTCGAGCCGCCGGCGCCCGAGCGCGCCGGATCGGTGCGCCAGGCCGCCTGCTTCTGGCCGGACTGCTCGATATTTTCGGTCAGCCAGTCCTGCGGATATTCCATCTGCACCAGCCGCACCGCGCCGATCTCGCCATTGGCGACCATCTCGCGCGCCTGGCGGACCATCGGATAGCCGGTGTAGTTGTGCGTCAGCACGAACAAGGCATCGCTGTCCTCGGCCGCCTTCTTCAGCTTCTTGGCGTCGGCAAGCGTCGAGGTCAGCGGCTTGTCGCAGATCACGTGGATGCCGCGCTTCAGAAACTCCTTGGCAGCGGCGTAGTGAACGTGGTTCGGCGTGACGATCGCCACCGCCTCGATGCCGTCCTTCAGCTTGGCTTCGCGGATCGCCATCTGCTTGAAGTCGGAATAGACGCGCGACGGGTCGAGCCCGAGCTCGCGGCCCGAGCTTTCCGCCTTTTCCGGCGTCGACGACAAGGCGCCCGCCACCAGTTCAAAGTGATCGTCGAGCCGTGCCGCGATACGATGCACTGCGCCGATAAAGGCGCCGGAGCCGCCGCCCACCATGCCGAGCCGGATGCGGCGCTCGCGCTTCTCGCTCGTTCCTTCGATTGCCATTTGAATTCTCCCCTGTTTCCGTTCGTGTGTTTTGCTTGTTACGCGTGATCGTTCGCGAGAATTGCCCCTCATTCGCGCGGTGAGGGCAGCCCCTCATCCGCCTGCCGGCACCTTCTCCCCGCACACGGGGAGAAGGGACTGGATGCGCCCGCTCGCCAGGCCCCAAGCAACTCTCTCTGAGAGCGCTGCAGGTGCAGCCGCAGCCACAGTCCGCGTCCCCTCTCCCCGCAAGCCGGGAGAGGGTTAGTCCTCGGGTTAAACCCGAGGAGAGGGGCAGTCGGACCCTCAGGTCCCGCCCTGCTTCAGATCCCCAGCATGCGCCGATTGGCCGCCTCGTCCGTGCCCGCTCCGGCAAAGTCGTCAAACGCCTTCTCCGTCACGCGGATGATGTGGTGCTTGACGAAATCGGCACCCTCGCGCGCGCCATCCTCCGGGTGTTTCAGCGCGCATTCCCATTCGACCACGGCCCAGCCGGAAAAATCATTGGCCGCCATCTTCGAGAACACCGCGCCGAAATCCACCTGGCCGTCACCGAGCGAGCGGAAGCGCCCGGCGCGGTTGACCCAGCCCTGATAGCCGCCGTAGACGCCCTGGCGTCCGGTCGGATTGAACTCCGCATCCTTGACGTGGAACATGCGGATGCGGTCCTTGTAGATGTCGATGTTGTCGAGATAGTCGAGGCACTGCAGCACGTAGTGCGACGGGTCATAGAGCATGCAGGCGCGGGCGTGGTTGCCGGTGCGCTCCAGAAACATCTCGTAGGTGATGCCGTCGTGCAGGTCCTCGCCCGGATGGATCTCGTAGCAGACGTCGACGCCACAGTCCTCGGCATGGTCGAGGATCGGTTTCCAGCGCTTCGCCAGTTCGTCAAAGGCGGTCTCGACGAGGCCGGCCGGCCGCTGCGGCCAGGGATAGACGAAGGGCCAGGCAAGCGCGCCGGAAAAACTCGCCATGGCGTTCAGCCCGAGGTTCTTCGAGGCGGTCAGCGCCAGCTTCACCTGTTCCACCGCCCATTGCTGCCTTGCCTTGGGATTGCCGCGCACTTCCGGTGCCGCAAAACCATCGAAGGCCTCGTCATAGGCCGGATGCACGGCAACGAGCTGGCCCTGCAGATGGGTCGAAAGCTCGGTCACCTCGACGCCGTTGTCGCGGGCCTTTCCGGCAAACTCGTCACAATAGGTCTTCGAGGTCGCGGCCTTCTGAAGATCGATCAGCCGCGCGTCCCAGCTCGGCACCTGCACGCCTTTGTAGCCGCAGTCGGCCGCCCATTTGGTGATCGCGTCCCAGGAATTGAACGGTGCCGCATCGCCGGCAAATTGCGCAAGAAAGAGCCCTGGACCCTTGATCGTCTTCATCCCGATTTTCCTCCCGATGAAACGGCCATTGATGATGTCGGCCTATCCGGTCAGTCGGCGACAAGGAGGTACAATGGCACCTTGTTTTCGCCACAACTGGCGGACCTGAAACGTTGCAGGCGCCAAAGCTAGCAGATTTTTAACAGGGGGCAACTGGCGAAGGCGCAGATTCCCGAGAGATTTGTAATCGATTTCATGTGGCAGCCCCACCTGTCTCGCCGGCACCACGCAGTCGTCGCAAACCGACGGCCCGGAGAGACCGGGCCGCCGCGAGCAACCTCGCGAGAGTGCTCAGACGTAGCGGTTGACGACGTTTTCGAGCAGTTCCTGCTTGCCGGACTTCGGCTGCGGGTTGAGATCCGATTTCAGCACCCAGGCTTCGATCTCCTCCAGCGAGAAGCCGCCGTCGAGCATCTTCTTGGCTTCCGGCACCTGCCAGCCGGCATAGCGCTGATTAAGCGGTGCCGAGAGCGCCTTGTCCTCGATCATCTTTGCCGCTGCCTTCAGACCACGGGCGCAGCAATCCATGCCGCCGATGTGACCGATCAGCAGGTCTTCCGGGTCGATCGACTGGCGGCGCAGCTTGGCATCGAAGTTGGTGCCGCCGGTCTTGAAGCCGCCGCCTGCGAGAACCTGGTAGTAGGCGAGCGCCATCTCCGGCACGTTGTTCGGGAACTGGTCGGTGTCCCAGCCGGACTGGTAGTCGTTGCGGTTCATGTCGATCGAGCCGAAGATGCCGAGCGCATTGGCAAGCGCCAGCTCGTGCTCAAAGGAGTGGCCGGCAAGGATCGCATGGCCCTGCTCGATGTTGACCTTGACCTCGTTTTCGAGACCGTAGTTCTTCAGGAAGCCGTAGACGGTCGCGACGTCGTAGTCATACTGGTGCTTGGTCGGCTCCTGCGGCTTCGGCTCGATCAGGATCGCGCCCTTGAAGCCGATCTTGTGCTTGTACTCGACGACGAGATTGACGAAGCGGCCGAGCTGGTCGAGCTCGCGCTTCAGGTCGGTGTTGAGCAGCGTCTCGTAGCCTTCGCGCCCGCCCCACAGCACATAATTCTGGCCGCCGAGGCGCTTGGTCGCGTCAAGGCAGGTCTTCACCGTTGCCGCGGCGAAGGCGAAGACATCCGGGTCCGGATTGGTGGCCGCACCCGACATGTAGCGCCGGTTGGAAAAGAGGTTCGCCGTACCCCAGAGCAGGTTGACGCCGGTCTCGGCCTGCTTCTTCTCGAAATGATCGACGATCTCGTTGAGGTTCTTGGTGTTCTCCGCAAAGCTCTTGCCTTCAGGACGCACGTCCGCGTCATGGAAGCAGTAGAAGGGCACGCCGAGCAGATCGAAGAATTCGAAGGCGACGTCGGCCTTCAGCTTCGCGGCGTCCATGGTGTCCTTGAACCAGGGGCGCTCGAAGGTCTGGCCGCCGAAGGGATCGCCGCCCGGCCAGACGAAGGTGTGCCAGTAGGCGACGGCAAAGCGCAGGTGATCTTCCATGCGCTTGCCGAGAACGACCTCGTCCTTGTTGTAGTGGCGGAAGGCGAGCGGGTTGGTGCTGTCAGGGCCTTCATACTTGATCTTGGCGATATCGCCGAAAAATCCTGTGCTCATGGGTTTGGCTCCTCTCAAGGATGATGCGAATGGGATGGATTTCGGCCGGCGTCGCCCGTTCGATAGGCGCGGCCATTACGTGGAAGGTAATTGGTTTCATTCCCTCGTCCGGCGATAGCCGGGGCATCGAAACGCCAAACGAAAGGAACACTTCGATGCACGACTTCAACGCCATCGCCGAAGCCTACATTGCCGCCTGGAACACAACCGACGCCGCCGCCCGCTCGGTGCTGATCGAGAAGGCGTTCACCGCCGACGTCGCCTACTGCGACCCGATCATGCAGGGCGACGGCCATGCCAGCATCGATGCGCTGATCGCCGGCGTCCAGGGGCAGTTCCCCGGCTTCCGCTTCACGCTGAAGGGGGCTGCGGACGGTTATGCCGACACGATCCGCTTTTCCTGGGCGCTCGGCCCGGAGGGCGTTGCCTCTGTTATCGAAGGCACGGATGTCTGCCAGGTCGAGAATGGCCGCCTGAAGACGATCACCGGCTTTCTCGACAAGGTCCCCGCCCGCTGAGCGGCCGGCACTCGAACCGGATCCGCGGTGCAGCGTCGTCACGACGCCGCACCCTTGATCGCCGGATAGAGCCGGCGATAGCGCTGGTAGCTCGCCTCATAGACTGAGACCAGCGGCGCTTCCGGCGCGATGGTCTCGGCCGTGCGCGGCGCGTAGCAAGTCGCCACCGGATCCGCGCCCGTCGCGGCAATCAGGCCCAGGCGGGCTGCCCCGAAGGCAGCTCCGAAATCACCGTCGGCGGGCAAATCGACAGGCAGGTCGAGCGCAGTGGCGATCGATTTCAGCCAGTAGCGCGAGCGCGAGCCGCCGCCGATCGCGGTCACCCGCGACAGCGTCGTGCCGGCGGCACGCAAGGCCTCCAGGCTGTCGCGAATGGCGAAGGACACGCCTTCCATCACCGCCTGGGTCAGCACCACCCGGCTGCTTTCATGCCCGAGCCCGACGAAGGCGCCGCGGATCGCCGCATCGTTGTGCGGGGTGCGTTCACCTGAGAGGTAGGGCAAGAACGTAACGCCGGTTGGCGCCTTGATGGTATCGCCGAGTTCGGCGCTCAAGTCCGCTGCACTGCGTCCGGCGATGCCCGAGTACCAGTTGAGCGCATCGGTCGCCGACAGGATGACGCCCATCTGGTGCCAGGTGTTCGGCAGCGCATGGCAAAAGGCGTGTACGGCGCTTTCCGGATTGGGCAGGTAGCTCGCATTGGCGGCAAAGAGCACCCCCGAGGTGCCGAGCGAGACAAAGGCATGCCCTTCGCCGACAGTGCCCATGCCGCAGGCAGACGCCGCATTGTCGCCGGCACCGCCGGCAACCACGGCATTGCCCGAGATACCCCAGCGCCCAGCGAGTTCCGGGCGTAACGTTCCGGCCGGATCGGTCCCTTCGACCAGGCTGGGCATCTGCTTCTCATCCATCCCGGTGGCGGCAAGCAGGCTCTCCGACCAGCACCGCTTGCCGGTATCGAGCCAGGAGGTGCCGGCGGAATCGGACATTTCCGACATATGTTCGCCGGTCAGCCATAGGCGCAAATAGTCCTTCGGCAACAGTACCCAGCGCACCCTGGCAAAGATCTCCGGCTCGTTGGCGCGCACCCAGGCGAGCTTCGGCGCCGTAAAGCCAGGAAAGACGATGTTGCCGGTGATCGCCCGGAACTGCGGGTCGGCGTCGAGCGCTGCCGCCTCGCGGAAGCTGCGGGTGTCGTTCCAGAGGATGCAGGGCCGAAGCACCCGGTCGTCGGCATCGATAAGCGTCGCACCGTGCATCTGGCCAGAAAGGCCGATGCCGCGCACGGCTGCAAGTTCCCTGGGGTGCGCTGCCTTCAGGCCGGCAATCGCCTCCTCGGTTGCTCGCACCCACTCGGCCGGGTCCTGCTCCGACCAGCCGGGATGCGGCCGCGAGACGTCGAGCGCGCCGGAGGCCGAACCGATGATGCGCTGGTCGCCATCGATGAGCATTGCCTTGACGCCCGAGGTGCCGAGATCCAGTCCGAGATACATGCTTGCCTCCATTGAGCAATTCCAGACCGGTTTGCCGTCCGGAACCGCGCAGTTCCAAATCGTTACGCCGGCTCGACCGGCAGGTTATCCCTAAGGAAAATCTCGATGCGGATGCGCTCCTGCGCCCCGATCACCGCGAGTCCATCCGCACGGGCCTTCAGCACGCGGATGGCGCTGCGCACCTCATGCCCGGCATCCTGATTGAGGAGCGCGTCCAAGGTGCCGGAGGCGAGTGCCGCGCGGCTATGCGGTGTCAGCTCGTGCGCGATGGCGCAAATATCAGCCTGACGCCCGGCCTTTTCGAGTGCTGCGATCAGGCCGCGATTGCCGGCGCCGAGACTGTAGATGCCGGCGAGGTCCGCATGATCGGCGACAAGTCCCGACACAAGGTTCTCGACTTCGGTGGGATCGTCATGCCCCTCGACGACGGGCAGAAGCCGGCGGCCCGGGGCGCTTTCGGCCATCGCCGCGCTGAAACCTTCGAGGCGATCACGATGGTCGCGCACCAGCATCGAGCCGGCGACGATCGCGACCGGTCCTTCGCGACCGCTGAGGAAACGCCCCATCAAGGTGCCTGCGGTCCGGCCGGCGGCGATGTTGTCGACGCCGGCAAAGTGATCACGCGACGATCCCGGCAGATCGGAAACCAGCGTCACGACGGCAATACCGTCTTCACGCAGCCGATCGACAGCCGCAACGACCTCGGGCGCATCGATCGCAACCACGGCGACACCGGCAGGGGCGAGTGCCCGCGCCTTTTCCAGCGCCGCAGCCAGGGCCGCCTTATCGAAGGCCGGGACGGAGAGCACGGTGATCGCGGTGCGCTCGACCGCAGACCGCACTTTCGCCGCCTCCACCTCGACCGCAAGGCCGCGCATGAAGGTGTTGTCGCCCTCGGGCAGGATGAAGATCAGCGGGTAGATGCGGCTCTTGGCGAGATTGGCGGCGGCGACGTCACGCACATAGCCGAGCGTCGTTATGGCGCGCTCGACCTTGTCGCGGGTGACACCGCGCACGCCGGGACGATTGTTCAAAACCCGGTCGACGGTGGCGAGACTGACCCCGGCTTTAGCAGCGATATCGTGAACTGTCGGACGCATGTTTTCCTCCGGGTTCTGCCTTTAGAGGAATTTCTGATGTACGTAAATCAGAAATCTTCAAAACGGCGAAAACAGGCGTCCGTGCGCCGGCGGAAGGACGGCACGCTGTCACTTTAAACGATTGATTCCGAATGGTTTAACGAGTGTTGTGAAACTTGCCGGATACTAGCCGAGCCGCTTGCTGAAAGCCGCAGTAAACGTGACCTCTCCGTGCGCGGAACCCGCCTCGGCCAACACTACATCCATGAAACCGTCCGTGACACGCACGACCGCAAAGCCGCCCATATAGGCAGCCTTCGGCTTAATGAGGTCGAGCCCGCTCTGCCGGTAGATCATTGCGGTTTCGTGCTGGTGTCCGTGGAACAGGCCGATGACGTTGTAGCCCTTGAGCGAGTCGAGCAGCGCCTGGCGCTGATCGACACTCCACCAATGCGGCGCGCCATCGCCTTCATCATCGAAGGTCTTGGCCTTCACATCCCAGACCTCGGTCGAAAACGCGTCCCAGCCATAGTGCTGGAACAGTATGACGGGCCGGCCATCGCCGGCATAGGCAGCCAGATCCTGTTTCAGCCAGGGCAGCGCATTCACCGCGCCCTTCGTCTCATCGCCGCCGAAGCGCTGCAGCTGCACAAGGTGCAACCCGCCCCAATCCCAGGAGTAGCAGTCCGAAAGCGGGTCGTAGTTGGTCACCGGCACCGGCGGCTTGTAGAAGACCGTCTGGCGATGATTGAGCTCGACATAATCGCGCAGCTCGCAGCGATACCAGTCGACATGCGGCGGCGGGCCGTCCTGGTCGAGGTCATGATTGCCGAGCCCGACGAATACGGGCATGTGGACGCGATCCGCCCCCGCCCCTTCCTGATAGCGACTGGAGAACTGCTGCAGCTGCCGCCCTTCGCGCGGCTGGCGCACCTGGCCGCCGCCGTCGTCGGTGATGTCGCCGCCAAGCACCAGGCCGAGTGGCTTGCCGATCTGCCGTCCGGCACTTGCGAGACCGCTCGGCTTGCCCGCGACCGTTTCCGGCCAGCGCATGGCATGCACGGCGTTGAGCGCCGCCACATGGCGCAGCAGGTTCGCGTCGGTCTTGCCTTCCGCCGCGCAGTTCGGCGCGAGCCCCTCGATCGAAACGAGGCAAGCATGAATGTCGTTGGAGAACAGGAACGTCGCATCGATGGCCGGTGCGGCAGCGCGACTGCGCGAGGCGGCAAGCCCCAGCCCGACGCCGGCAAGGCCCGTCATGAAAGACCGCCGTGAGATAGCCGTCGAAACCCGTTCCTTCATCCCGCCGCCCCTCGCCATCAGTCGACGGGAGTGTGCAGCAAGGCTCGGCTCGCGTAAACCGTGCGGACTTGTCTGAGGATGGAAACGAGGAAAGACGGGCGCTCGCCCGCCTACCTACCTCTCATGGGAAAGTATGATGGGCCGCCTCGACCCATCATCCTCTTGTCCTAGTGACCGCCGCCGCTGGGGCCGGCGCCCTGCGGCTTCTTGATCATCATCACACCGAAGATCAGCGACAGGAACAGCACCGTCAAAAGCACGAAGATATCGCCGAAGGACAGGATGACTGCCTGCTTCTGCGCCATGGCGGCAAGCTGCTTGACGGCGATCGTCGTGCCGTCGAGACCATGGGCGTTGAAGTTGGCGGCCATGTTGTTGAACCGCTCCATCGCCTCCGGGTTGCCCCACTGCACATGCTCGGCAAGACGCGCATAGTGGAAGTCCTGGCGCTGGGTCAGGATCGTATTGATGACCGCGAGCCCGACGGCACCGCCGAGGTTTCGGGTGAGGTTGAAAAGACCAGAAGCGCCACGCATACGCGCCGGCGACATGGTGCCGAGCGCAATGTTGTTGATCGGCACCATGCAGAGCATCAGCCCGACGCCGCGCAGAATCTGCGGAATGAACAGCTCGTAAAAGTCCCAGTCGGCGGTCAGATGGCCCATGATCCAGGTGCCTGCGGCAAAGCTGGTGAAGCCGATCGTCATCAGCACGCGCGGATCGAGCTTGCCCGAAAGGATGCCCGCGACCGGCGCCGTGAAGAACATCGCAAGGCCCGACACGAACATGGTCTCGCCGATCATCAGCGAATCGTAGCCGCGGATGCGACCGAGATAGAGCGGATAGAGATAGGTGAGGCCATAGAGGCCGATGCCCATCACGAAGGAGAACATCGAGCCGAAGGCGAAGTTGCGGTTGGCAAAGGCCCTGAGGTCGACGACCGGGAACTCCACCTTGAAGGCCCGATAGAAGAACACGATGGCGGCGATTGCCGAAGCGACTGCGCCCATCACGATGTGCTCGTCATTGAACCAGTCGTTGGTGTTGCCTTCTTCCAGCACGTACTCCAGCGCGCCGAGGAAAATCGCCATCGAGGCCAGGCCCCACCAGTCGAACTTCTTGAACAGGCCGAGCTCCGGCTTGTCGAAATCGATGAAGGTCCAGGTGAGCGTGGCGACGATGATGCCAGGGATGACGTTGACCAGAAACAGCCAGTGCCAGGAAAAGGCGTGGCTGAGATAGCCGCCGACCGTCGGCCCGATCGTCGGCGCCAGCGTCGCGATCAGGCCGATGATCGGCGAGACGATGTTGCGCTTGGACGGCGGGAAGATGGTGAAGGCCGCCGCAAACACCGATGGGATCATGCCGCCGCCGATGAAGCCCTGGATGGCGCGATAGACAATCATCTGGTCGATGTTCGTCGCCGTTGCCGCAAGCGCGCTCGCCGCGGTGAAGCCGGCGGCCGAAACCGAGAACAGCACGCGCGTCGAGACGATGCGCGCCAGCGTTCCCGACAGCGGGATCATGATGACTTCGGCGATGAGATAGGAGGTCTGCACCCAGCCGATCTCGTCCGAGCCGGCCGACAGGCCCGCCTGGATTTCGGCCAGCGAGGCCGAGACGATCTGGATGTCGAGGATGGCCATGAACATGCCGACGACCATGGCGAAGAAGGCGATCAGCCTCTTCGGATCCATATGTTCCTCGACCTTCGGTGCGGCGGCCGCCACCGAACCTGCTGTTGCCGTTGCGGCCATCTCAGCCACTCCTTGCAAGGGCGCGCCCTCAAGGCGCGCCGGCGTTTGGGCCTGATTACTTGGTGGCGGCGACCTTGGTCTGATCCGGCGCCGTGCGCGTGTCGACGTCGACGACGACACTCAGGCCGGCACGCAGGTGTCCTTCGGCCAGCACGTCGGCCGGGAGCGTGATGCGCACCGGCACGCGCTGGATCACCTTGGTGAAGTTGCCGGTGGCGTTTTCGGCCGGCAGCAACGAGAAGACCGAACCGGAGGCTGGCGAAATCGAGGCAACGGTGCCTTCGATCGCGTGATCCTCATAGGCATCGACATGGACCTTGACCTTGGAGCCCGGCACCAGATGCGCGATCTGGGTCTCCTTGAAATTGGCGTCGATGTAGAGCTGGTCGACCGGAACGAGGGCAGCGAGCCGCTGGCCGGCGGAAACGAGGTCGCCAACCTGAACCGCCACGTTGCCGACGATGCCGTCATAGGGCGCCTTCAAGACGGTGAAGCCGAGGTCGCGATTGGCCTTGTCGCGCACAAGCTCGAGAGAGCGGATCTCGCTTTCGGCTTCGGTGCGCTGGGCTTCGAGAACCGTGATGCTCGCATTGGCAGCCGCGATATTGGCATCGGCGCCGGAGAGGTTCGCCCGCGCCTGGTCGAGCGCCACATCGGCGTTGTCAAGCGAAGCGACGGTGCCAACGGCCTTGGACTGGAGGTCGCTTGCGCGCTTCTGCGCAAGCTCGGCGCCGCGCACCGTCGCTTCGAGAGCCTTCTTCTGCGCTTCGGTCTGGGCCAGGCTCGCCTTGGCACCGGCAATCTGCGCATCGAAACGGCTGAGTGCAAGTTTCTGGGTGGCAATCTTTGCTTCGGCCTGCTCGGCAGCGATACGATAATCGCCATCGTCGAGGGTAACGAGAGGATCGCCGGCCTTCACCTTCTGGTTGGCGACGGCATCGACCTTGGCGACGTATCCGGAAACCTTGGGCGAGATCGTCGCAATGTCGCCTTCGATATAGGCGTCATCCGTGGAGACCATGAAGCGGCCATTGGTCCACCAGTCGTAGCCGAACCACGCGCCGGCGACGAGAAGCGCCAGACCGAGCACGGGAACGATGGGCTTGCGCGCCTTCTTCGGCGGCTGCGCCGCTTCTGCAGGAGCCTGGACAGCGGCCTGCTCCGCAGCAGGCGCCTTTGCCTCAAGCGCGGTTTCCTGCTGCACTTCAAAATTCTCGTCGACGGGGCGGACGCGAGCAGCGCTGGATGTGTTGGATGCGGACATTGGGCACCGGCCTGGTTAAAGATTGCTGAACGAACTGAACCGTTCGGTTCGATCGAGCTTGACATAGGCCCTTTCTGGTCGCATATCAAGAGGAAATCGAACCACGCGGTTCGATGACTGAAATTTAATGCAAGCAGGACGGAAACAAGCGACCACCATGAGCACGGTGAAGACCGGAACCCAGGACATGATCCAGCCGAATGTCGGCCAGGACGAAGATCTCTTTTCGATGGGCGGCCGCCACGCCGCCGGCGAGGACCCCGCCAAGCGCGAGCAGATCCTCGAAGGTGCCCGGCGCGCCTTTCTGAGCCAGGGTTTCGACGCTGCCAGCATGAACGACATCACCCGCGAGGCCGGCGTCTCCAAGGGTACGCTCTACGTCTATTTCGAGAACAAGGAAGACCTGTTCAAGGCTCTGATCATCAAGGGCAAGACCCGGGTGGTCCAGACCGCCAAGCACGCGCTCAACGATCACGACGACGTCGAGGAATCGCTCTACGATTTCGGCGTGACGCTGACGACCAGCATGACGGCCGAAGAAACGATCCGCTCCATGCGCATGGTGATCGGCGTGATCGATCGCATGCCGCATCTGGCCGAGCGCTTCTTCAGCGAGGCGCCGGAAAACGGTTATACCGTGCTCAAGGCCTATCTCGACCGGCAGGTTCCTGCCGGTACTCTGGATATCGACAACACCGAGATGGCCGCCCGCCAGTTCATCGAAATGGCGCAGGCCGGGCTCTTCAAGCACCGCCTGTTCGGCGGCATGTGCACCGCACCGCCGAAGGAACAGATCGAGGCGACGGTGACCGCCGCCGTCCGCGTCTTCATGTCCGCCTACGGACCGAAGAAATAGGACGGCTGGCGCCGAACTCTTCCGACCCCTCCGGCGTTACAATCCAGCAATTGCGATCAAGCGCGCCTTCCGGCAAGACCCTATCACCAGGGCGCTGCCAAAGGAGTGATGATGAGTGCCATCGGACGCGCGGTCTGGTTCATCGAGAGCCATTTCGCAAGGGACATATCGCTGGATGAGATCGCCGGGGCCGCTGGCCTCTCGCGCTTCCATCTCTCGCGCGTTTTCGGGCTGGTCACGGGCCGTTCGATCAGCGCCTATATTCGCGGCCGGCGCCTCAGCGATGCCGCTTACGCCCTGGCCGATGGTTCCCTCAGCATTCTTTCGGTAGCCCTCGAAGCGGGCTACAACTCGCACGAGGCTTTCACCCGCGCCTTTCGCGACCAGTTCGGCGTGACGCCCGAGACGGTGCGCAAGCAAAGGCACGTTCGAAACATCGAACTGATGGAGCCTTTAAGAATGGACGATACCCGCCTTCTCAAGATCGACCCGCCGCGCTTCGAAGACAGCCCGCCCCTGCTTCTGGCGGGCCTAGCGGAAACCTATGCCTACAGCCGCACCGAGGGCATCCCTTCGCTCTGGCAGCGGTTCAACCGCCACTTCGGCAACATAGCCGGCCAGAAGGGCGACATCGCCTACGGCGTCTGCACCCAAAGCAATGGCGAGGCCGGAACCTTCCGCTACATGGCAGCCGCAGAAGTCAGCGAAACCGACGACCTGCCGGAGGGCTTTTCGACGCTGAAGCTGCCGAAGCAGCGTTATGCCGTCTTCCTGCACCGCGGCCACATCTCCGCGATCGCCAAGACCGCGGACCATGTCTTCGGCACCTGGTTGCCCGAGTCCGGACTTCAGCACGGCGAAACGCCTGATCTCATCGAACGCTACGACGAGCGCTTCGACCCACATTCGGGCATGGGCGTCGTCGAACTGTGGATTCCGATCAGATCGTAAACGGTAAAGCGCCGCCGCAAATAGCGGCGGCGCTTGTCACCTTCGCGATGTTTCTTAAATACTTTCGGCGATTCTTGCGCGACGACGCGCCACCCACAAAGGAAGATCGCCGATGCAGGATATCCTGTTGCTTGCCCAAGACCCCGCCGCCTGGGTCGCCCTCGTCACGCTTGTGGTCATGGAGGTGGTTCTCGGCATCGACAACCTGATCTTCATCTCGATCCTCACCAACAAGCTACCACTGGAGCATCGCGAAAGGGCCCGCCGCATCGGCATCGGCCTCGCCCTCGTCATGCGCCTTGCCCTGCTCGGCACCGTTGCCTGGATCGTCAAGCTGACGACGCCGGTGTTCGAGGCCTTCGGCCACGGCTTCTCCTGGAAGGACATGATCCTGATTGCCGGTGGCCTGTTCCTCGTCTGGAAGGCGACCAAGGAAATCCACCACAATGTCGATCCGGCCGATCATGGCGAGGACTTCATCGCGTCTTCGGCGATCAACAGCTTCGGCGCTGCGATCGCTCAGATCCTGTTGCTCGACCTTGTCTTCTCCGTCGACAGCATCATCACCGCCGTTGGCATGACGCCGCACCTGCCGATCATGGTCATCGCCGTGATTGCCGCCGTGACCGTTATGCTCGTCGCCGCCAATCCGCTCGCCAACTTCATCGAGAAGAACCCGACGATCGTCATGCTGGCGCTCGCCTTCCTCTTGATGATCGGCACGACGCTGATTGCCGAAGGCATGGGCCTGCATGTGCCGAAGGGTTACATCTACGCCGCCATGGCTTTCTCGGCCCTTGTCGAAATCCTCAACATGGTCGCGCGCAATGCGCGGCTCCGGAAGGCTGGCAAACTCAACTGACGAGCTGCCCCCACGACGGCCTCATCACGAAAAGGCCCGCATCGCCGATGCGGGCCTTCTTGTTTGCGGGAGTTCACGAAGGCGCGAAGCCGAACCGACCGGCCGTCAACCGCGAGCCTTCAGCGAAAAGCAGGAACGCTCCTCCTCTTTCGCTGAGCCATGCCGGTAGCCCGGCTCCACGCCTTCTGGTTGGACAACGCCTCTCCCGAGGAAACGTTCCGCTGACCTCCGGTCCGGTTCAGACGTCTGCGCGATGACCGACTTCGACCAGAATGTTGCCGGGAATGACCACATAGAAGACGTAGGCGCCGTGCCGGTCCTCCGGTGCGATCACCTCGACGCCGGATCCACGCACCCGCCGGTAGGCGTCGTCGACCTCGGCCCGCGCCGGCAGCAGGAAGCCGATGTGGTAGGTCTGGGCACCGAGGTTCACCTGGTCGCCGCCGCCAAGCGCCGTGATCGGCGGGCTGACGACGAGCACGAGGCCGAAACTATCCGTCAAGCGATAGAACGCGTCCTTGCCGCGCTTTTCGACCAGCGTCAGGCCGAAATGGTCGATGAGGAAGGAAGCCGTTTCGGCAACGACGGGGCTATAGAGGTCGATATGATTCAGTCGCATGTTCACAGTCTCCGTGTTCGAGAAACGCGGCGGACTGCGTCGATATGCATACCCCGCCGCGGACCGATGCGATTGCATCGGAACCACGTCGTGGGTTCGAACGGGACGTTCGAGCAGAGCTTCGTTAGAAAACCGAAGGGACCGGGCTTACCATATCCGGTCCTGCCTTTTTCGACGCGTCCTGCTTACAGCAGAACGGCCGGACACGGAAGATGGAATGACGATCAGTTCTTTCCGGCGTCCGGATCGATGTGCTGGAGTTCCTGCAAATAGGTGTCGAGACGATCGAACTTCTGCTCCCAGAAGCGGCGGTAACTGTCGAGCCAGCTGTTGACGTCCTTCAGCGGCGCGGCCTCGAGCCGGCACGGGCGCCATTGCGCTTCGCGGCCGCGGCTGATCAGCCCGGCGCGCTCGAGAACCTTGAGATGCTTGGACACTGCCGGCAGGCTCATTGCGAAGGGCTCCGCCAGTTCGCCGACCGAGGCCTCTCCGAGGGCGAGACGGGCAAGGATCGCCCTTCGCGTTGGGTCGGCCAGGGCGGAGAGCGTCGTCGACAAGCGATCTTCCGGCATTTTCTAAAAAACCTTTCAGTTAAATAACCTTTCGGTTCATTATCGTCCAGGGCCGGCAGTGTCAACAAAAACCGACGTGGTCCACTTTCCGTTGACATGATCGGTGTTCTATGGTCTCACGCGAGCCGACTGGAATAGCCTGCCGATACCGCTGTTGCGGCACCCTTGCGGGCCTTTCCTTCCCATAAAATGCGCGCCCCGGCGGTCGGATTTCTTTTCCGGCAAGGGGCGAAAAGCACGTCAGACGGGCAAAAAGACCATGGCAAATTCAGCAGTCCGGGTACGCATCGCACCCTCCCCCACCGGCGAGCCGCATGTCGGCACGGCCTATATCGCTCTGTTCAACTACCTCTTTGCGAAGAAGCACGGCGGCGAGTTCATCCTGCGCATCGAAGACACCGATGCGACCCGCTCGACGCCGGAGTTCGAACAGAAGGTGCTGGACGCGCTGAAATGGTGCGGGCTCGAATGGTCTGAAGGTCCTGATGTCGGTGGTCCCTATGGCCCCTATCGCCAGAGCGACCGCAAGGACATGTATCGCCCTTACGTCGAGAAGATCGTCGAGAACGGTCACGGCTTCCGCTGCTTCTGCACGCCCGAGCGGCTCGAGCAGATGCGCGAGAGCCAGCGCGCCGCCGGCAAGCCGTCGAAGTATGACGGCCTTTGCCTCAACCTTACGGCCGAAGAAGTGACGTCGCGCGTTGCCGCCGGCGAGCCGCATGTCGTGCGCATGAAGATCCCGACCGAGGGCTCGTGCAAGTTTAACGACGGCGTCTATGGCGATGTCGAAATCCCGTGGGATGCCGTTGACATGCAGGTGCTCTTGAAGGCCGACGGCATGCCGACCTACCACATGGCAAACGTCGTCGACGACCATCTGATGAAGATCACCCACGTCGCCCGCGGCGAGGAGTGGCTGGCTTCCGTGCCGAAGCACATCCTGATCTACCAGTATCTCGGCCTCGAGCCGCCGAAGTTCATGCACCTGTCGCTGATGCGCAATGCCGACAAGTCGAAGCTGTCGAAGCGCAAGAACCCGACGTCGATCTCCTACTACACAGCCCTCGGCTATCTGCCGGAAGCGCTGATGAACTTCCTCGGCCTGTTCTTCATCCAGATCGCCGAAGGCGAGGAACTGCTGACGATCGATGAGCTCGCGGCAAAGTTCGATCCGGAAAACCTGTCCAAGGCCGGCGCGATCTTCGACATCCAGAAGCTCGACTGGCTGAACGCGCGCTGGATCCGCGAGAAGCTCTCGGAAGACGAGTTCGCTGCCCGTGTGCTTGCCTGGGCGATGGAAAACGACCGCCTGAAGCAGGGCCTGAAGCTCAGCCAGTCGCGCATCTCGAAGCTCGGCGAACTGCCGGATCTCGCAAGCTTCCTGTTCAAGTCCGATCTCGGCTTGCAGCCGGCCGCCTTCGCCGGCGTCAAGTCGACGCCCGAAGAACTGCTCGAGGTCCTCAACACCGTTCAGCCGGATCTCGAAAAGATCCTCGAATGGAACAAGGAGTCGATCGAAGCGGAACTGCGTGCGGTCGCCGAGCGCATGGGCAAGAAGCTGAAGGTCATCGTGGCGCCGCTCTTTGTGGCGGTTTCCGGCTCTCAGCGCTCGTTGCCGCTGTTCGACAGCATGGAAATCCTGGGCCGCGCCGTGGTACGCCAGCGCCTGAAGGTTGCCGCCCAGGTGGTCGCCTCCATGGTCGGCAGCGGAAAGTAAGGAGAGCACGATGAACGACAAGACCGAGACCACTGGCCTCTCCTCCGACGCAACTGAAGTCCGCGCACAGAAGCTGAAGCTGCTGCGCGAACAGATCGGCGACGTCTATCCGGCGCATTTCCACCGGACGATGAGCAATGCCGAACTCACCGCGAAATACGAAGGCCTGGAACCGGACACCGAGACGCAGGACGTCGTCACCGTTGCCGGCCGCGTCTATTCCTCGCGCAACTCGGGCATGTTCATGGACATCCATGACGCCTCCGGCAAGATCCAGATCTTCAGCCACAAGGACGTGACGAGCGAAGAGGCCCGTGGCCTGCTGCCGATGATCGACATCGGCGACATCATCGGCGTCACCGGCGTCGTGCGCCGTACCAAGCGCGGCGAGCTGACGATCAACGCCCAGGCGATCACCATGCTGACGAAGTCGCTGCTGCCGATGCCCGAGAAGTGGCACGGCCTCTCCGACATCGAAATTCGCTACCGCAAGCGTCACCTCGACATCATGACCAACGAGGAATCGAAGCTGCGCTTCCAGCAACGCAGCCGCATCGTTTCCGGCATCCGCCGCTTCATGGAAAACGACGGCTTCATGGAAGTCGAAACGCCGATGCTGCATTCGGTCTACGGCGGCGCCACCGCCGAGCCGTTCAAGACGCATCACAACACGCTGAAGCTCGACATGTTCCTGCGCATCGCGCCGGAACTGTACCTCAAGCGCACGCTGGTTTCGGGCCTCACCGACAAGGTCTTCGAGATCAACCGCAACTTCCGCAACGAAGGCGTCTCCACCCGGCACAATCCGGAATTCACCATGATGGAGTGCTACTGGGCCTATGCCGACTACGAGGACATCATGGACCTCGTCGAGCGGCTGTTCGCCGAGCTGGCGATGGCGATCCACGGCTCGACCGAATTTGCCTATGGCGACAAGGAAATCTCCTTCAAGGGTCCGTTCCGCCGCGTGCCGATGCCGGACGCCGTCAAGGAAGCGACAGGCATCGACTTCCTAGCGATGAAGACCGACGAAGAAGCCCGCACTGCTGCCAAGGCTGCCGGCTTCGAAGTCGAGAAGGACTGGACCTGGGGCGAGTGCCTCGCCTTCATCTTCGAAGAAAAGGTTGAAGGAACGCTGATCCAGCCGGCCCACGTCACGCATTTCCCGAAGGACATCTCGCCGTTTGCCAAGGAAGTGCCGGGCGAGCCGCGCCTCGTCGAACGTTTCGAGACCTATTGCAACGCCTGGGAACTCGGCAACGCCTTCTCGGAACTCAACGACCCGGAAGAGCAGCGCGCCCGCATGGTCGAGCAGCTCGAACAGGCGCATGCTCGCGGCGAAAAGGCCAAGCAGCTCGACGACGAGTTCCTCGATGCCATCGACCAGGGCATGCCGCCGGCCGGTGGCCTCGGCATCGGCGTCGACCGCCTGATCATGCTTCTGACCAATGCGCCGTCGATCCGCGACGTCATCCTCTTCCCGGCACGCCGCCAGAAGGCTGATTGATCAAGGTCGCATTGCCATGAACACGAAGGCCCGCCGCACCCGCGTCGGGCCTTTTTATTTTCTGATGATGATCCGACGTCTCGGACGCAGCGTGGTCTCAGTGACCGGCCGGCGCCTCGGCCGTCTCCTCCGGCTTGGCCTCGTGTTCGGCACCGCCCGCGTCGGCGGTCTTGGCTTCGGCCGGATCCGCGGACGGATCGATGCACGACGAGTGGTCGTCCATCGCTGCCATCATCGTGCGGATATCATCCATCGACAGATCGACCGTCTTGCCATGAAAGACGCCGGCAGAATTCGCCGTGCCGGCATTATAGGAAGCGCGGAACGTTTCGCTCATTCCAGGCACGCTCTGCGGGCCGGGAGCGAAAAGCACTTCCGCCCCGATTGCGGCTCCGCGAACCTGCGCCCGATCCTCCGGGCCGGCCGCGTCGAGCACGACGACCTGATAGAGATCGGCACTTTCAGCCTTCGCCAGCGCGCCGACCACACGCAGGGCCGTGCGCATGCGCGTTTCGCCATCGGCGCGATCGGTCTTGACGTGCATGCGGATCCAGCGCTGGCCGTTATGACTGAGCTTGAGGGTCCGCAGCATCGTGCATTCGAGACCCGAGGTATTCGGCTTGGAAAGCCCCGCCATCAGTGCGTCCCGGCTGACATAGACGGCGGCCCCGCCGGATGCGGCCGAAACGCCGAAGGCGGCCACGAGGATGACGAGCAGTCTCTTCGATGGCCGAAACTTGCCGAGGATAGCCTTCACGAGGGTGACTCCGCCGTCATATCCAGGAATTGCAGAAAAGCCCGAAAGGGCGCGCCTCAACATTAGGCGCGCCACCCTTTCGGAAAGTTTAAGCTGCTGCGAAGGAGACTGCCATGCCTGCCGGTGCAGCGATGTTCCCCCCGGAAACCGGCCAGGAAGGCGCTCAGTCTCGGCCCAGGCGCCCGCGAGGGAGATTGACTTTCACAGCCATCTTGCCTCCATTGCGGGCCGTCAAACACAAGAACAAGAAAAGAAGAATGCAATGCACAAAGTCATCTTTGATACGGACCCGGGCATCGACGATGCGATGGCGCTGCTTTTCCTGCATCGTCATCCGGCCATCGACCTGATCGGCATCACCACTGTCTTCGGCAATGCCTCGGTCGAAACCACCACCCGCAATGCGCTGTTCCTGAAGCAGCAATGGGGCATCGATGCACCGGTTGCCAAGGGCCTCGACAAGACCTTCAACCCCGACCGTCCGCATGTCGGCTGGCCGACCTTCATCCACGGCGACGACGGCCTCGGCAACATCGATGTCCCGGAGACTGTCGATCTGCCGATCGACCCGCGCCCGGCGCACCGCTTCATCATCGATACGGTCCGCGCCCATCCGGGCGAAGTGACGCTGATCGCCGTCGGCCGCATGACCAATCTGGCGCTGGCGCTGCGCGAGGATCCGGATTTTGCCGCACTCGTGCGCGAAGTCGTCATCATGGGCGGCGCCTTCGACGTCAACGGCAACATCACACCCGCTGCCGAAGCCAATATCCACGGCGACCCGGAAGCCGCTGACGTGGTGATGACGGCCGCGTGGCCGGTCACCGTCGTCGGCCTCGACGTCACCACCCAGACCGTGATGACCAAGGCGATGATCGCCGACATAGCCGAGCGCGGCGGCGAGGCCGGCAAGCTGCTTGCTGACATCTCGAAGTTCTACGTCACCTTCTACGAGCAGCATGTTCCCGATGGCATGGTCGTGCATGACAGCTGCGCCTGCGCCTATGTCGTGGCGCCCGATCTCTTCACCGTCAGAAGCGGATCGATCCGTGTCGTCTGCGGCGGCATTGCCGACGGCCAGACGATCCAGAGCCCCGACAACAGGCTCTTCCCGCCGAGCCCGTGGGACAATCTGCCAAGCCAGAAGGCCTGCATCGACATCGATGCGGCCCGCACGCTGAAGCTGATCAGCGACACGCTTGTCTTGAACGGCTGAACCCGATCGAGGCGCGACCGATGTTGTGCCTTGAAAAACTTGAACAAGATGGCTGGCGGACGCGCGTTCGCCGGCTATCTTTATGTCCATGAAACCGGACGCCCTGCTCTATCCCGCCCCCAAGGGTCTCTACTGCCAGATTGGCGATTTCTACATCGACCCGGTGCAGCCGGTCGAAAGGGCGCTCATTACCCATGGCCATTCCGACCATGCCCGCGCCGGCCACGGCCAGGTGCTCGCCACCCGCGAGACCCTCGACATCATGCGCATTCGCTACGGCGACGGCTTCTGCGGCACGAGCCAGGCGGTCGAACTCGGGGAAAGGCTGACGCTGAACGGTGTCGAGGTGGGCTTCCATCCCGCCGGCCACGTGCTCGGCTCGGCGCAGATCTCGGTGCGTGCCAACGGTATCCGCATCGTCGTCTCCGGCGACTACAAACGGCGGCGGGATCCGACCTGCACGGGTTTCGAACCGGTTGCCTGCGACGTGTTCATCACCGAGGCCACCTTCGGTCTGCCGGTCTTCCACCACCCGGACGACCGGGCCGAGACGCGCAAGCTGCTCACCTCGCTTACCCAGTTTCCCGAACGGACCCACGTGGTCGGCGCCTATGCGCTCGGCAAGGCTCAGCGCGTCCTCGCGCTCCTGCGCGAACAGGGCTATCACCAGCCGATTTTCATTCACGGCGCCCTGCAACGGCTGTGCGACTACTACCAGAGCCAGGGCATCGATCTCGGCGAACTCCGTCCGGCAACACTTTCCGCCGACGAAAAGCAGGATTTCAGAGGGACCATCGTGATCGGTCCGCCCGCCGCCTTCGCCGACCGCTGGTCGCGGCGCTTTGCCGACCCGATCGCCATCTTCGCCTCCGGCTGGATGCTGATCCGCCAAAGAGCGAAACAGCGCGGCGTCGAACTGCCGCTCGTCATCTCCGACCATTGCGATTGGGCCGAGCTCACGCAGACGATCACCGAGATCGCTCCCGGCGAAGTCTGGGTCACGCACGGCCGCGAAGAAGCACTGGTGCGCTGGTGCGAGCTGCAAGGCATCGCCGCCCGCCCGCTGCATCTCGTCGGCTACGACGACGAGGGAGAGTGACGGATGCACGCCTTTGCCGAGCTGCTCGACCGTCTCGTTCTGAGCCCGCAGCGCAACGCCAAGATCCGCCTGCTTGCCGATTACTTCCGGACCGCGCCGGATCCGAGCCGCGGCTACGCGCTCGCGGCGATCGCCGGTACGCTGTCGCTGAACACGGTCAAGCCGGCGATGATCCGGGACCTGCTCCTCGAACGCATGGACGCGGTGCTCTTCCAGTACTCCTACGACTATGTCGGCGACCTCGCCGAAACGGTGTCGCTCGTCTGGGAACCCCCGGTTGGTACGGTTCAATCGGACATCCCGCTGGGTGCCGCCATCGAGCGCCTGCAGATGACCGGGCGCGCCGACGTGCGCAGCGTCGTGCGCGACATGCTCGACCACCTGGACACCTCGGCGCGCTTCGCCTTCCTCAAACTGGTGACCGGAGGTCTGCGCATCGGTGTATCGGCGAAGCTCGCCAAGCAGGCGCTTGCCGACATGGGCGGCAAGGATGTCGCCGAGATTGAAACGCTCTGGCACGGCCTGTCGCCGCCCTATCTGCCGCTCTTCCGCTGGCTCTTGGGCGAGGCGGATAAGCCCGAGCTTTCGACGCCGGCGGTCTTCCACTCGGTCATGCTCGCCAATCCCGTCGCTGAGGGCGATCTCGACGCGCTCGACCCCAGGGATTTCGCGGCCGAATGGAAGTGGGATGGGATCCGCGTACAGCTTGCCAATATCGGCGGCGTCAAACGTCTTTACTCCCGCAGCGGCGACGAAATTTCCGGCGCCTTTCCCGATGTGCTGGAGGCCGCGGACTTCACCGGCGTCATCGACGGCGAACTGCTCGTCGGCGGCACGGCGCGCACCAATCGCGCAACCCGAAGCTTCGCCGACCTGCAACAGCGCCTGAACCGCAAGACTGTCAGCCACAAGCTCATCGAGGCCTACCCGGCCTTCATCCGCGCCTATGACATTCTCTTTTCAGGCGAGGAGGACGTTCGCCCGCAAGGCTTCGTCACACGACGGGCAATGCTTGCCGATCTTGTGGAAAGTGCTGCGCCACAACACTTCGACCTCTCGCCGCTGGTGCCGTTCTCCTCCTGGGACGAGCTCGACCGGCTGCGCGCCGACCCGCCCGATCCAGTCATCGAAGGCATCATGTTGAAACGGCTCGATTCGCCCTATACGCCCGGCCGTGTCAAAGGTCCCTGGTTCAAGTGGAAGCGTGCGCCCTTCAATATCGATGCGGTGCTGATGTATGCACAGCGCGGCCACGGCAAGCGCTCGAGCTACTATTCCGATTACACCTTCGGCGTCTGGACTGTCATCGACGGGAAGGAAACGCTCGTACCGGTCGGCAAGGCCTATTTCGGCTTCACCGACGCCGAGCTGGAGCTTCTCGACCGGTTCGTCAGGGACAACACGACCGACCGTTTCGGGCCCGTCCGTGCCGTCAGGGCCGAACCCGATTTCGGTTTCGTCGTCGAGGTGGCCTTCGAAGGCATCAACCGCTCGACCCGGCACAAATCCGGCGTGGCCATGCGCTTCCCCCGCATTGCCCGCCTGAGACAGGACAAGCTGCCACGCGATGCCGATCGCCTGGAGACGCTGCAAGCCATGATCGAGGCCCGGGAAGGCGCGTAGCATCGCGCTATTCATCCGAAAATCTCGGAACACCGGCGACAGCTGAGCGTTGGGAGGGGCTATCAACCGAAAGGCGGTGTTCCATGCCAGCCAAATCGAAGGCTCAGCAGAAGGCAGCCGGTGCGGCCCTGGTCGCGAAACGCGGAGAGACCAAGAAGTCCAGCCTCAAGGGCGCGTCCCGCGAGATGGAAAAATCCATGACGGAAGGCGAGCTCAAGGAACTCGCCGAGACCAAGCGCAAGAAGCTACCCGAGCGCAAGGGCGGTTGAGTGCGAAACCTCGAATAAAAGAGCTGGCTAAAACAAGAATTATTAAGACCCTTTTGGGATTATCCGGGTCGATACACAGCCATTCGCGTGCCGCCGGGGTGATTTGTGCCTGCCAGACATGCTTTCAACCTCGGAATGAAGAGGCTCTCCAGGGTTTTAACGCCAAGCTACCTTCCGGCGGTCATCGCGGCTTTCGTGGTCCTGGTGGCCGGCATCCTGGCGGACAATCAGAACCAGGTGGTAGCCGAGGCGCGGTTGCGCGCACGGGTAGCCGAAGAGCTCAATCCCATCCGCTCCAAGCTCGAAGCCAACGTCAACGGCAATATCCAGCTCGTGCGCGGCTTGATCGGCACGCTCGTCACCGAGCCGGGCATGGATCAGAAGCGCTTCGCCGCCCTTTCGCGCAGCATCTTTACCGAACGCTCGCAACTGCGCAGCATCGCTGCCGCGCCGAACCTCGTCGTCTCGCTCGTCTACCCGCTCAAAGGAAATGAGAAGGCGCTGGGGCTCGATTACCGCAAGAACGAGTTGCAGCGCGCTGCCGTCATGCGTGTCAAGGACACCAGGCAGATGGTGCTTGCCGGCCCGGTGGATCTCGTCCAGGGCGGACGTGGGCTGATCGGCCGCTTCCCGGTAATGATCGACGCCGGCGGCGGCAGCAATCGCTTCTGGGGCATCGTCTCCGCCATCATCGACATCGACCGCCTCTATCGTGACAGCGGCCTCCTTTCCGAACAGCCCGGCATAGATATCGCAATAGCCGGGCGCGACGGCACCGGCGCGGACGGGCAGGTCTTCTTTGGCGACCCCGCGATCTTCAAGCATTCGCCGGTCGGGATGACCGTGCTGTTGCCCGGCGGCTCCTGGCGCATTGCAGCCGTTCCCAGGGGCGGCTGGCCGACGACGGCCGGCAATGCCTGGTTCATCCGCGGATTGATCGTTCTCGGCGGCCTGATGATCATCCTGCCGATGGTGCTGACCGGTCGCCTGATGAGCGAGCGGCAGATGAACATCCGCGCGCTGAGGCACAGCAAGGCGCAGCTGCAGGAACTCTCCCATCGCCTCAAGATCGCGCTGGACTCGTCGCAGATCGGCATTTGGGAGCTGGATATTGCGAGCGGCAAGCTGCTTTGGGACGACCGGATGCGCGAACTCTACGGTCGCGCCGGCTCTACCCGCGAGACCTATGAGGACTGGAGGAGCGCCCTTTATTCCGACGATCTCCAGCGCGCCGAGGCCGAGTTCGTAGAAGCGCTCGAGACGGGCGACGCCTACAACTCGGACTTCCGCATCTGCCTCCCAGACGGCAGTTTGCGTCACATTCGCGCGATCGGCTCCGCCTATATCGGCGCCGATGGCATGCGGAAGGTCGTCGGGGTTAACTGGGACGTCACCGCCGACTTCGAGACCCGCGAAACCCTGTTCGAAGCCAAGCGCATGGCCGAGGCACACAGCGTCGAGCTCGAGGCGGCGCGCCATCGCATGGAATTCAATGCGCTGCACGATCCGCTGACCGGCCTGCCGAACCGCCGGTTCCTCGATCAGGTCCTGGCCGAGCGCAACAGGCATTTCGCACCGGAGGCCCGGCTCAGCATATTCCACATGGACCTCGACCGGTTCAAGCAGATCAACGATACGCTCGGCCACGCCGCCGGCGACGAGATCCTGCGCCATGCCGCCGAGCTGCTCCGGGGCAATGCGGATGCCAGGGACTTCGTCGCTCGCATCGGCGGCGATGAGTTCGTCATCGTTCGCCAGGATGGCGGGATGGAACCGGACGCCGCACTCGCATCCCGCATCATCGAGGCGATGAGCGTGCCCGTCCGCTACAAGGACCAGGAGTGCCGCATCGGCGTCAGCATCGGCATTGCTGCTCAGGCCAAGGCAACGGATGATCTGTCGCACGTGCTGGTCAATGCCGATATTGCGCTCTACGAAGCCAAGCGCCGCGGCCGCAACCGGCACGAGACCTTTACCGGTGAGCTGAAGACGGCCGTTTTCAAGACCAAGCAGACGGCCGACGAGATCCTTCGCGGGCTGGAGCACAACGAGTTCATCGCCCATTTCCAGCCGCAGTTCTGCCCGCGATCCCTCGACATAACAGGTGTCGAGGCACTGGCGCGCTGGGATCACCCGTCCAAGGGACTGCTCGGCCCGCATACCTTCCTGAAGACGGCGGAAGACATTAACGTGGTCGCGTCGATCGACCAGGCAATCCTGGAACAGGCGCTATTCCAGATCTACCGCTGGGAGGCGGGCGGCATCCATATTCCCAAGGTCTCGGTCAATCTGTCCTATGCACGTCTTCACGACGAAAACCTGATCGATCGCCTCGAACAATTGCAAATTCCGGCGGGCCGCCTGTCCTTCGAACTCCTGGAATCGATCTCCTTTGACGAGAGCGACGTGACCGTGCTTTCCAACATCCGCCGAATCAAGGAACTCGGCATCGACATCGAGATCGACGATTTCGGCACCGGCTATGCCTCGATCCTGAGCCTTCTGAAGCTGACCCCGCGGCGGCTGAAGATCGACCGCCAGCTCGTCCTGCCGATCCTCGACTCGCCCGCCGAAAAGCGCCTCGTCGAATCGATCATCGATATCGGCACGTCGCTCGGCATCGAAGTAATCGCCGAAGGCGTCGAGACGCTGGAACACGCCCATATCCTGAAGGAACTCGGCTGCCACGGGCTGCAGGGTTATGCCTTCGCGCGGCCGATGAACGCCAACGACCTCGCGACCTTCGCCTTCGAGCGCCGCTGGCTTGCGGCCTGAGAAGCACGCCGGCCTGCTGCAAAAAACACGGTGCGTGCATTTTTCGCACCGGTAAGGCTTGGCAGCTTTGCCGCGAATCGCCATAAAAACAATTGCCTGCCTCCACGATCTTGGGATCGGCGGCATCACCTGCGGCAGTCGCTGATGCGACCGCCCTTTCGGGCCTCTAGGGCGTCCCGCTTCAAGGGCAACCCACTGAAGCGGAAAAGATGCTCTAGATTCAACATCCTGGTGCGTCCCCTGTGCATTCTTTTGAAAGCACGGCGCTCTGGTGCCCGCTCTCCATGAAACCCGAACGAAGGGAACGGTACGATCGAATACGCGGGAAAATTGCTTTCTGTCTTCATTCTCGCCCCATTTGCGGGAAGCCTCCTTGCAATCTTCTTTCCGCCCGATCAACGCGGTGCGACAGCCTGGTTCGCAGGAACGATCGCGCTCCTGTGTTTCCTCGTCGCCGCCAGCCTCTATCCCTTCGTCACCTCGGGCGGCGTGCTGCGCTACGACATCGCTTGGCTCCCTGAACTCGGCCTCAATTTCACGCTCCGGATGGACGGCTTCGCCTGGCTCTTTACGGTGCTGGTGACGGCGATCGGCGTGCTCGTCGTGCTTTACGCCCGCTACTACATGGCCGCGGAAGACCCGGTGCCGCGCTTCCTGGCGCTGTTTCTTGCCTTCATGGGCTCGATGCTCGGCGTCGTGCTTTCAGGCAATCTCATCCTGCTTGCGGTCTTCTGGGAACTGACGAGCATCGTTTCGTTCCTCCTGATCGGCTACTGGCACCACAATGCCCATGCCCGCGACGGCGCCCGCATGGCGTTGACCGTGACCGGCACGGGCGGCCTCTGCATGCTCGTCGGCCTCCTGCTGATGGGCCGCATCGTCGGCAGCTACGACCTCGACGTCGTGCTGGCGTCGGGCGATCTGATCCGCAACTCGCCGCTCTATATGCCTGTCCTGATCCTGGTCCTGCTCGGCGCATTGACGAAAAGCGCGCAGTTCCCGTTCCACTTCTGGCTGCCGCACGCGATGTCGGCACCGACCCCGGTCTCCGCCTACCTGCACTCCGCAACCATGGTGAAGGCAGGCGTCTTCCTGCTCGTGCGTCTGTGGCCGGTGATGGCCGGTACCGAGGCCTGGTTCTGGATCGTCGGCCTTGCCGGGCTCTCCACCCTGCTGCTCGGCGCCTATTTCGCCATCTTCCAGCAGGACCTCAAAGGCCTGCTGGCCTATTCCACCATCAGCCATCTCGGCCTGATCACGGTGCTGTTGAGCCTCGGCAGCCCGCTTGCAGCGGTCGCCGCGGTCTTCCACATCGTCAACCACGCCACCTTCAAGGCGTCGCTGTTCATGGCGGCTGGCATCATCGACCACGAGACCGGAACGCGCGACATGCGCAAGCTCGGCGGGCTGATCCGCTACATGCCGGGAACGGCGGTGCTCGCCATGGTCGCGAGCGCTGCCATGGCTGGTGTTCCGCTTCTGAACGGTTTCATCTCGAAGGAAATGTTCTTCGCCGAGGCGATCGAGACACACCAGGCCAACATCCTCGACACGATGACGCCCTATATCGCGACGCTCGCCGGCATGTTCGCGGTCACCTATTCGCTGCGTTTCATCCATAGCGTCTTCTTCGGCAAGACGCCGGAGGATCTGCCAAAGGTGCCGCACGAGCCGCCGCGCTGGATGCGCGTGCCGATCGAATTCCTGGTGCTCGCCTGCCTGGTCGTCGGCATCATTCCGGCGATCACCATCGGTCCGTTCCTGCACACGGCGGTCGTATCGATCCTGGGCGCCAGCACGCCATACTACAGCCTCTCCGTCTGGCATGGCTGGAACCTGCCGCTAATCATGAGCTTCGTGGCGCTGGCGGGCGGCGTCGGCCTCTATTTCCTGATGCGCAATTATCTTGCGACCAGCATCGAGGGGCCGCCGATCTTCCGCCTGCTGCACGGCCAGCGCATCTTCGAGCGCGTGCTCGTGACGCTCTCCTGGAAATGGGCACGTTCGCTCGAACAACGGCTCGGCACCCGGCGGCTGCAGCCGCAGATGCGCTTCCTCGTCTTCATCGCCGTCGCCGCCGGTGCGCTGCCGCTGCTTCTAAGCAAATACGAGCTGCCGCCGCTTCTCGTTCGCAGCATCGATCCGGCCTTCGCGCTGCTTTGGGCGGTCGGCATCGCCTGCGCGATCGGCGCGGCGCTGCTGGCAAAATTCCACCGGCTCGCCGCACTCGTGCTGCTTGGCGGCGCCGGTCTCACCACCTGCCTGACCTTCGTCTGGCTTTCGGCGCCGGACCTTGCCGTGACTCAGCTGCTCGTCGAGATCGTCACGACGGTCCTCATCCTGCTCGGTCTTCGCTGGCTGCCGAAGCGTATCGAGGATACGCAGGAATCGGAGCTGCTGTCATTGCGGGTCCGCTTCCGCCGTCTGCGCGACTTCCTGCTGGCGATCGCCGCCGGCGGCGGCGTGGCGCTCATCGCCTATACGATGATGACCCGGCCCATGCCCGAGACGATCGCCAGCTACTTCCTTGAGCGCGCCTACAAGGAGGGCGGCGGCACCAACGTCGTCAACGTCATCCTCGTCGACTTCCGCGGCTTCGACACGCTCGGCGAAATCGCCGTTCTGGCGATCGTGGCGCTCACGGTCTTCGCTCTGCTCCTGCGCTTCCGCCCGCAGGCCGACAGCCTGGAGGCACCGGAACAGCAGCGCGTCCAGAACGCCTTCGACGACGACCACCCGGATCGCAACAAGGGCGACAGCGTCGCCGAGTATCTGTTCGTGCCTTCTGTGATCATGCGCTGGATGTTCCCGGTCATCGGCATGCTCGCCGCCTATCTGTTCCTGCGCGGCCATGACCTGCCGGGCGGTGGCTTTGCGGCCGGCATCGCCATGTCCATCGGCTTTATCCTGCAATACATGTCCGGCGGCACCCGCTGGGTCGAGGAACGGCTGCGCATCCATCCGCTGCGCTGGATGAGCATCGGTCTGCTGGTCGCCGCGACCACCGGCATCGGCTCCTGGCTCTTCGGTTATCCGTTCCTCACCTCGCATGCGCAATACGTCACGCTGCCGATCGTCGGGAAGTTCCCGCTCGCCAGCGCGCTGTTCTTCGATCTCGGCGTCTTCTCGCTGGTGCTCGGCGCAACGGTACTGATCCTCATCGCCCTTGCCCACCAGTCGATCCGTGCGCCGCGTGCCCATGCCCGCGCCACGCGGACCGGAAAGGAGGCCCGCTAATGGAGATCATCCTCTCTGTCGCGATCGGTGTGCTGACCGCATCGGGCGTCTACCTGCTGCTGCGTCCGCGGACCTATCAGGTGATCATCGGCCTCTCGCTGCTTTCCTATGCGGTCAACCTCTTCATCTTCGGCATGGGGCGCCTTCGCGTGAACGCGCCGCCGGTGCTGGAACCCGGCGGCGTCGGCGACCTCAGCCGCTATACCGATCCGGTGCCGCAGGCGCTCGTGCTGACCGCGATCGTCATCGGCTTCGCGATGACCGCGCTCTTCCTCGTCGTGCTGCTCGCCTCGCGCGGCTTCACGGGCACCGACCACGTCGACGGCCGGGAGCAGCGCCATGACTAACTGGGTGCACCACCTGCTGATTCTGCCGATCCTGCTGCCGCTGATGGTCGGTGCCGCGATGATCCCGATCGACGAGCGCAACCGTATGGTGAAGGGCGTGATGGGCTTCGTCTCGACGCTCGCGCTTTTCATCCTCTCGATGGTGCTGATGCGCATCGCCTCGATAGACGGCGCCCCCGCCGGCAGCGGCGTCTATCAACTCGGCAACTGGCCGGCGCCCTTCGGGATCGTGCTGGTGCTCGACCGCCTGTCGGCGCTGATGCTGTGCCTGACGAGCGGACTGGCGCTTGCCGCCCAGGCCTATTCGATCGCGCGCTGGCACACGGCCGGCCACCACTTCCATTCGCTGGTCCAGCTGCTGATCGCCGGTCTCAACGGCTCGTTCCTGACCGGCGACCTCTTCAACCTCTTCGTCTTCTTCGAGATGATGCTGGCGGCATCCTACGGCCTGCTGCTGCACGGCTCCGGGCCGCTCCGCGTCAAGGCGGGCCTGCATTACGTTGCTATCAACCTCGCTGCCTCATCGCTCTTCCTGATCGGCGTCAGCCTGATCTATGGCGCGACCGGCACGCTCAACATGGCCGATCTCTCGATGAAACTGGCGACGCTCTCGCCGGATGACCGCCAGATGGTTGAGGTCGGAGCGGGCGTGCTCGGTGTCGCCTTCCTGGTGAAGGCCGGCATGTGGCCGTTGAGCTTCTGGCTGCCGACAGCCTATTCGGCCGCGACACCGCCGGTCGCCGCCGTCTTCGCGATCCTGACCAAGGTCGGCATTTATGTCATCCTCAGGCTTTCGCTGTTGGTCTTCGGCGCCAGCGCCGGCGCCTCGGCGGGCTTCGGCCAACCGATCCTGCTTCTGGGTGGCCTGCTGACAATCGCCTTCGGCGCGATCGGCGTGCTGGCCTCCCAGGCCATGGGCCGTCTGGCCGCCTATTCGGTGCTGGTTTCTTCCGGCACCCTGCTCGCGGCAATCGGCCTCGGCCATCCGAGCATGATTGCCGGCGCGCTGTTCTATCTCGTCAGTTCGACACTGACGATCTCCGCCTTCTTCCTCTTGATCGAACTGGTCGAGCGTGGCCGCGACGCCGGCGCCGACGTTCTGGCGGTGACGATGGAAGCCTACGGCGATGCCGACGAGGACGAGGAGGAAGAAGTGGTCGGCGCCGCGATCCCCGGCACCATGGCGATCCTCGGCCTCTGCTTCTGCCTTTGCGCCCTGCTGCTTGCCGGCCTGCCGCCGCTTTCCGGCTTCGTCGCCAAATTCGCGATCCTCGGCGGTCTTTTCGGCCTGTCGGGAGCCGAAGCCGCTCCGGCGATTTCCGCAGCCGACTGGACCTATGTCACCCTCTTGATCGTCTCCGGTCTCGCGGCGATGATCGCCATGAACCGCGTCGGCATCCGCACCTTCTGGGCGTCGATTGAAAACACCGTGCCGCGGGTGGTCGTCATCGAGATCACACCCGTCGTCGTGTTGCTCGCCACCTGCATATACCTCAGCGTGCAGGCCGGCCCGACGATGCGCTACATGCAGGCGACGGCGGACTCGCTTCTGAACCCGGCAGGCTATGCAGAACGCGTACTCACCGCACCTCGGGCGGAAGGGCAATAGCCGATGCGCACCTGGTTTCCCTACCCGCTTCTTTCGGCCGGTTTGCTCGCCATCTGGCTGCTGCTCAATCAGTCGGTCGCCCCCGGCACGATCCTCATGGGTTCCGTGCTTGCCACCGGTCTCGGCTGGGTGACGCTCAAGCTCGGCCTCGCCCGTTCGCACCCGCGGCGGGTCCTGCTGATGCTGCGTTTCGGCTTTACCATTGCGCTCGACATCATCCGATCCAACCTGGCCGTCGCTGCCGTCATTCTAAGGGGCCGACGCAGACCGCCGAATTCCGGCTTCCTGACCGTCGATATCGATCTCGATGACGAAAATGCCCTGGCGCTGCTCGCCTGCGTCATGACGGCGACGCCGGGAACGGCCTGGCTCGAATACGATCGCCTGCGCAAATCCCTGCTCTTCCATGTGCTCGACATGGAGAACGAGCGCGTTTGGATCGATACGGTCAAGCGCTACGAGGCCGCCTTGAAGGAGATATTCGGATGATGGAACTCACGATCATCTGGTCGATCCTGATTGCCCAGATCATGCTCGGCCTGGCGATGGCGTTCGCCTTCTACCGCATGGTCAGGGGACCACGCGCGCAGGATCGCATCCTCGGCCTCGACACGCTCTACATCAACGCCATGCTGATGCTGCTCACCTTCGGCATCCGCACGGCAAACTCGATCTATTTCGAATCGGCGTTGATCGTCGCACTGATCGGTTTCGTTTCGTCGATCGCCTTCGGCAAGTTCCTGATGCGCGGGGAGATTATCGAATGAGCCATGTCACCGACCTTCCCGTCTGGGCGGCCATTCTGGTCTGCGGGCTCACGGTTCTGGGCGCTGCCATAGCGCTGATCGGCTCGGTCGGCCTGCTGCGGTTTACCAGCTTTTACGAGCGGCTGCATGCGCCGACGCTGGCAACCAGCGGCGGCGTGCTGCTGATCTGCACAGCCTCGATCATCTGCTTCGCCGTGCTGCAGAGCCGCTGGGTGTTCCACGAAATCCTGATCATCGTCTTCGTTCTCGTCACCACACCGATGACGCTGATGCTGCTCGGGCAGGCCGCACTCTATCGCGACCGCGTGGAAGAAAAACACGGCGTGCCGCTCAAGCAGCGTCCGCCGCGCGAAGAACCGGCAGAGTAGGTTTCAGCCTGCGCAACGACAGGGAAAGCCGGCGACAGGGACCTGAAGCGACCCGGCCTATTCGCCGCGGCCCCTGAACCGTCGCTGATAGGCGGGATCGTAGAGCGAACTCTCGCGGAAATCGGAGGCTTCGAGCCCCGGGCCGACGAAGATCAGCGCGGTGCGCTCGATCGGCTCTTCCGCCACCTTGGCGGCGATGTCCCCGAGCGTGCCACGCACCACCCGCTCGTCCGGCCAGGAGGCTTTAACGACGATGGCAACAGGGCAATCGGCGCCATAAAGCGGCGTCAGTTCCTCGACCACCTGCTGGAGCGCGTGGATGGCGAGATGGATCGCCAGCGTCGCGCCGGTGGCGCCGAAGGCGGCGAGCGTCTCACTGTTCGGCATCGGCGAGGCGCGACCGGAGACGCGGGTCAGCACCAAGCTTTGAGCCACCGCCGGAATGGTCAATTCGCGCCCAAGCGCTGCGGCCGCCGCCGCAAAAGATGGCACGCCCGGCGTCATCGTGTAGGCGATGCCGTGCTTCTCCAGCCGGCGGATCTGCTCGGCCACCGCACTCCAGACCGAGAGGTCGCCAGAATGAAGCCGCGCCACGTCGAGACCGTCGGCAGCCGCCTTCAAGTATTCCGCCTCGATTTCGTCCAGCGACATCGGCGCGGTATCGACGATGCGCGCACCCGGCGGGCAATACTGCAGGAGGTCCGGCGAAACGATCGAGCCGGCATAGAGGCAGACCGGGCAACGTCCGATCAGGTCGCGGCCGCGCACCGTGATCAGATCCGCAGCCCCCGGGCCGGCGCCGATGAAATGTACCGTCATATCTAGCTCTCTCTTTGTTTCACGCAGTTGCGGACGCAAAACCGCTTCACGCTCCTGCTGGTTTTGCTCACTTTTCTTCCGCATTTCCGGACGCAAAACCGCTTCGCACTGCTGGTATTGTTCTAGCTCTTCGCCCAGGACCACTGCGTCACCGGCATGGCAGGCCGCCATCCGGTCATCGCGCCAACGGGACCGGCTCGTGCGATATCGATTCGGATCAGCGTGCCACCGAGCCGCACGTGATGATCAAGCAGCACCGCTTCCATATCCGTTGTCACCGCGTTGGCGACCAGACGTCCACCAGGCCCGAGCGCCGCGATCGCGGCCTCCATCACGCCGGCTTCGCTGCCGCCGCCGCCGATGAAGATCGCATCGGGCTGCGGCAGGCCGGCAAGGGCGGCCGGTGCTTCACCTTCGACCACTGTCAACCCCGGCACACCGAACATCGTCGCGTTGCGGCCGATGCGGACCGCACGCTCCGGCGACACTTCGATGGAGATCGCGCGCATGGTCGGGTCGGCCAGCATCCATTCGATACCGATCGAGCCGGAGCCGCCGCCGATATCCCAGAGCAGTTCGCCCTTGCGCGGCGCCAGTGCTGACAGCGTCAAAGCCCGCACCTCGCGCTTGGTGATCTGGCCGTCATGCTCGAACAGCGCGTCGTCGCGGCCGGCCGCAAGCGGCAGGATGCGCGCGCCCTCGTCGGCCGTGACCTCGATGGCGCAGACATTCAAGGGGTGCACGAGGCCGAGCATGAAACGCGAGGCGATCTGCGTCGTCACCCGTTCGCCGGCGCCGCCGAGCGCCTCCAGAACCGTCAGCCGGGACTGACCGAAGCCGCTGGCGACCAGCAGCTCGGCCAGGTCCCGCGGGCCGGCCCCGTCCGATGTCAGCGTCAGCACGCGCGCGCCCGGATGCAGGTGCGGCCGCACCAGATCGAGCGGACGTCCATGCACTGAGACGAGCGTCGCATCCTGCAAGGCCCAGCCTAGCC
The DNA here is from genome assembly GCF_059424735.1 of Ensifer sp. GW101-20A05. Taxonomy (NCBI): domain Bacteria; kingdom Pseudomonadati; phylum Pseudomonadota; class Alphaproteobacteria; order Hyphomicrobiales; family Rhizobiaceae; genus Ensifer; species Ensifer sp. GW101-20A05. The sequence continues at coordinate 342,831 of NZ_JBWKZT010000006.1, forward strand.
GTGAGGCGGCAAGGCTGATCGAGGACGGTGCGGGGAGCGTGCGGATTTCGGCAGACGCGATCCGGCGCGCCAGCGTCACGCCGACGCCGAAGAAGAATGGGTCGCCCGAGGCAAGCACCACCACGGGGCTGCCACGGCGACCGACGATTTCCACCACCGAGCGCTCGAGCGGGCTCTGCCAGTGATGAGCCTCGCCTGTGATAAGGGGAGCGGCGAGCTCCAGGTGGCGATGACCGCCATAGACGACGGGTGCCTCGGCGATCAACCGCTTGGCCTCGTCGCCGAGACCCGCTACACCATCTTCACCGATACCGATGACGGTCAGCCAGGGGGAGACGATGGCGGGTTCGCTGTTCGGCACGTCAGCCATGGAAAAACCTCGCATTCTGATATTGGGCGGCACCACCGAGGCGCGCGAACTCGCGAGCCGATTGGCCGAAGACGCCCGCTACGACACCGCAATCTCGCTTGCCGGTCGTACCGCCGACCCGCGGCCGCAACCGGTCAAGACCCGCATTGGCGGTTTCGGCGGCGCCGATGGGCTGGCGCACTTCCTGCGCGACGAAAACATCGCCCTGCTGGTCGACGCCACGCATCCCTTTGCCGCGCGCATATCGCACAACGCCGCGGAAGCGGCGCAACGAACCGGAATTCCGCTGCTTGCGCTTCGCCGACCGGAATGGCTGCCCCTGCCCGGCGATCGCTGGACCACCGTCGACAGCGTTGTCGAAGCGGTGAGCGCGCTTGGCGATCGCCGCCGGCGCGTCTTCCTCGCCATCGGCCGGCAGGAGGCGTTCCACTTCGAGGTCGCACCGCAGCACAGCTACGTCATCCGCAGCGTCGATCCGGTCACTCCGCCGCTTAACCTGCCCGACCAGGAGGCGATCCTGGCGACCGGCCCCTTCAAGGAAGCCGATGAAGCCGCGCTGCTGGAGACCCGGAAGATCGACGTGATCGTTGCCAAGAACAGCGGCGGCAGCGCCACCTATGGCAAAATCGCCGCAGCGCGCCGGCTCGGCATCGAGGTGATCATGGTCGAGCGGCGCAAACCGACGGATGTGCCCGCCGTTGGCAGTTGCGACGAGGCACTCGACCGCATCGCTCACTGGCTCGCTCCCGCATAGAAGCGCGGCGTGTAGACGAGATCGGGTTGCCCTTCACGCTCGACGATGCGCGTTTCCGGCGAGCCGATGATGACGCAGGTCGCCATGTCGGCGCGGTTGGCATCGGCCTCGCCGAGCGGCATCACCGCGATGCGCTCGTCCGGCCGTCCGGCCGCGCGGCCGAAGATGACCGGCACCGTTGCCGGCAGCACACCGCGCAGGATCTCGAAGGCTTCGCCGAGCTGCCACGGTCGCGCCTTGCTGATCGGATTGTAGAGTGCAATGACGAGGCCCGCTTCCGCCGCCAGCCTCAGCCGCCGGGTGATGACCTCCCAGGGCTTCAGGTTGTCGGAGAGAGACATCGCGCAGAAATCATGACCGAGCGGTGCGCCGATGCGGGCGGCAACGGCGAGCATGGCCGTCACGCCGGGCGTGACCACCAGTTCGACCGATTTCCATTCCTTGGGCCCCTTGTCGATCGCCTCGCAGACGGCAGCCGCCATCGCAAAGACACCGGGATCGCCGCCGGAGACCATGCAGACCTTCACGCCGGCAGCAGCCCGCGTCAGCGCCACCTGTGCCCGGTCGAGCTCCTCGCGATTGTCGGAGGCGACGCGCAGCTGGTCGGGACGCAGGTTCAGCCGATCGAGATAGGGAAAATAGCCGTAAAACTCTTCCGCCGCCGCAACAGCTTCCGCCGTCTCCGGCGTCATCTGCTTCGGGCTGCCCGGGCCGGTGCCGACCACATAGAGCGTACCGGTCATGGCCTGTCCTTCCAGCCGGGCACGAGCACCAGCGAGAAATAGGGCGCCTCGTCGTCGGCCTTCTCGGCCAGCGCCGTCATCGCCGCGTTCTTCATCGTGCCGCGCTCGACATAGACCGCCTGATTGAGGCGACCGGAGGCGGCAAGCGCCCGTCGGATCTTCGGCAGATTGCGTCCGACCTTCATGATCACGGCCGCTTCGGTATCCCCAAGCCGCCGGCCAAGCTCGGCCTCGGCCATCGTGCCCGGAAGCACGGAGAGCACATCATCGCCCTGCACCAGCGGCAGGCCGGCAAGCGACCAGCAGCCGGACATGGCGGTAATGCCAGGGATCACCTCGACCGGGAAGCGGTTGGCGAGCCGCACATGCAGGTGCATGTAGGAGCCATAGAACAGCGGATCGCCTTCGCTGAGCACCGCGACCGTGCGCCCGGCGAGAAGATGCGCCGCCACGGCTTCGGCGGATGCATTGTAGAAATCGGTGATCTGGCTCTTGTAGGCGCCGTCGTCCTTGTCGATCTCGGTCGTCACCGGATAGTAGAGCGGCAGCTCCAGGAGATCGGGCTTCAGCAGGCCTTCGACGACCGCGCGGCCGTTGCCGCTGCGCCCGGCCTTGGCGAAATAGGCAAGCACGTCGGCTTCGCCCAGCGCCTTCACCGCCTTGACCGTCAAGAGCTCCGGATCCCCCGGGCCGGTTCCAACGCCGATCAGGCGCCCCACGCCGGCGCCGCTCACAGGCCCGGCCTCGCGAGCGAATTCAGCGCCGCAGCCGTCATGGCGCTACCGCCGAGGCGACCGCGCACGATGGCGAAGGGAACGCCATAGGAATTCTCGGCCAGCGCATCCTTCGATTCCGCCGCGCCGACGAAACCGACGGGCATGCCGAGGATCGCCGCCGGCTTCGGCGCGCCGTCACGCAGCATTTCGAGCAGGAAAAACAAGGCCGTCGGCGCGTTGCCGATCGCCACGACCGACCCGGCCAGGCGCTCGCTCCAGAGCCTGAGCGCGGCGGCAGAGCGGGTGTTGCCGATCGCGGCGGCAATCTCAGGCGTGCGCGGATCGCGCAGCGTGCAGATCACCTCGTTGCCGGCCGGCAGCCGCGCGCGGGTGATACCGTGCGCGACCATCTCGGCATCGCAAAGGATCGGCGCGCCGGCCTTGAGCGCCGCGCGGGCCGAGGTCACGAAATCGGGAGAGAAGACGAACTGCTTGGTCGCTTCGACGGAGCCGCAGGCATGCACCATGCGCACCGCCAGATCCGCTTCCTCCTCGGAGAATCCGGAAAGGTCGGCCTCGGCGCGGATGATCGCGAAGGAACGCTCGTAGATGGCGTTGCCATCGCGGATGTAATCATACTCAGGCATGTCTATTCCTGTTCGAACGCTGCCGAGACGCGCGCAGCTCCGAGCCGTGTAAGACAGGACTGCGCCGATTCGCCAGCGTCTTTGTTTTGCCGCACCAGCCGGCCGAGGCGGGCAAGCGCGGATTTCACTCCATTCTCATCGGTGTAGGCGCTTGGCAAGCCGTTGGCAGCCCCATTTACGACAAGGCCGTATCCTGATGACGCACCGACCAACGTCAGCTCCGATGGCCTCGGTCGGGCACAGCCCTTCGCGCAGCCGGAAAGATGCACGGTAAGCGAGCCGTCGAGCAGCTCGGGCGCCATCTCGACAAGGCTTTGTGCCATGCCCTTGGTCTCCATCCACGCGGAGGCGCAGCCCTTGCTGCCGGCGCAGGTGGCAATCGCGTTGCGCGGGTCGTCTTCGACGATGCGAAAACCATGCGCCGCCGCCAGGCTCTGGGCGACAGCCGCGGTCTCGTGGCCGAGGCCAAGCACGAAGAAGGCATGCCCCGGCGCAAGCCGGATTGCGGTGGCGCCAAGCTCCTGGGCCTGATGGAGGAAGGCCTCCAGCACGGACGCCTCCACCTGCGCGAAGGCGAGGCCGAGGCCGAGAATAACCCCAGCGTCACCGAGGTCATGACTGCCGGGTATCGAGGCCGAACTCAGAACTGCCGGACGTTCGGACAATGCCTCGCACCGACAAAGGGCGCGGATTTCCGCCGGGTCCAGATCGCGCCCACGTGCCGTCGTGCCGAGGCTCGCCAGTTTTTCGAGAATGGTGATCAAGGCCGGCACGACCGCGTTGCCGACAAACGTCCCGATGATCGATCCCTTCGCTGCCGTCCCGCCCAGCGACAGCAGCCATCCAGAGCCGTCGGGCGTCGAAAGCGCCCGAAGGCGAATGTCGGCAACCACAGCATTAAGACCAAAGCGTCCGCCACCGTCGATGACGACCGACAGTTTGGGCGCAAGCCTCAGCATCGGCCGGCGCGCCTGCAAGGCTTCTCGAAGCCCTGCCGCGATCGGCCGGGGATCCGCGGTCTCAGCGGGATCGATACCGGCAAGCGGCGGCACCTCAATAGCAAGGCCCTCGGCGATCATGATCTCGGCGTCCCCGATCGCCTGCGCCAGCCCAGGTACCGTCGCCGCGCTCAGGCCGCGCAACTGCAGGTTTCCGCGCGCGGTGATCTCGATGATGCCGTTGCCGAAGGTCTTGGCGGCGGCTGCAAGCGCGATGACCTTGGGAATGGTCAGGCTGCCGTCATCGGGCCTGAGCCGCACGAGCAGCCCGTCGCCGGTCTGCATCGGTGCGGCGAGCGACGGACAGGCGCCGCGCCGCATCGAGGCGCTGGCACCGGGTTCTCCGGTCGATGGAAGGGCGCAGGTACTCATCAAATCCGTCATCGCTTGAGGCTCTCCTCCCTGAAGAAGCCTCCAAAGACGCTATAACACAGCCGCAAACCTTGAGTGAGATCAAACACGACGCGGTCTGTCCGGCGTCCTCACTCCTCGAAGTCGACACCTTTGCGAAGCAGGTAGATGTCCATGATCCAGCCCATTCTCTCACGCGCCGACGCCCTTGTTTCGAGGATCCGGTCCCTCACCTCGGCGAGACGGCCGGAAAGGACGATCTCATCCGGCGTACCGAGATAGGCGCCCCAGTAGATCTCGGCATCGGGATCGTCGATCCGCTGAAACGCCTGCTCACCGTCGAGCATCACGACGGAAGTCTGGCTCTTTTCCGGAAAGCTCTCGTGCAACCGGCGCCCGGTGGTGATCTCCACCGGCTTGCCGACGAGGTTCAGCGGAATGCGGTGGCTGGCGCAGAGCGCCTGCAGGCTGGTGATCCCCGGAACGACGTCGTAGTCGAAGGCAACCTGCCCTCGCGCCTTGACCCGCTCGACGATACGGATGGTGCTGTCATAGAGCATCGGATCGCCCCAGACGAGGAATGCGCCGATCCCCTGATCACCCAATTCCTTCGCCAGCAACCCTTCGTAGATCGCGGCGATCTGGGCGTGCCAGTCGTCGACGCTGCCGTCGTAGCTGACGCCCTCGGTGCGGCGCACCGGCACCGCGAATTCGACCGTGCGGCTGTCGCCGCGCGTCACATAACGGGCGCAGATGTCGCGGCGCACTTCGGCCAGCTCGGTCTTCTTCGCCCCCTTGGTCGGGATGAACAGCACGTCGGCGCGGTTCAGCGCATTGATCGCCTGTACCGTCATATGCTCCGGATTGCCCGAACCGATGCCGATGATCAGAATTTTGCGCATGTCCTCGCCTCCGCCTGCCTTCTCTCGGCGTGTTTGGCGGATCGCCGTCTCCGGCGCAAGACCTTACCGCGACAGCGGAAACGTCAACGCCGACCTCAGTTCATTTCGGCGACAGCCGGATCTTCGGGCAGCCGCCAGTCGATCGGATCAAAACCCTTGGATTCCAGGAAGGCATTGGCCTGGGAGAAATGCCGGCAGCCGAGAAAACCGGAATGGGCCGACAAGGGCGAAGGATGCGGCGCGCGCAGCACCAGATGGCGCGACCGGTCGACGAAGGCCGCCTTCTTCTGCGCGTAGGAACCCCAGAGCATGAAGACGACGGGATGATCCGCCTCGTTGACCGCGCGGATGATTGCGTCCGTGAACTTCTCCCAACCGCGCCCCTGGTGTGACGCCGCATTGCCGCGCTCCACCGTCAGCACGCTGTTTAAGAGCAGCACACCTTGCTTCGCCCAGCTTTCGAGGAAGCCGTGTCGCGCCGGCGGAATGCCGAGATCTGTATTCAGTTCCTTATAGATGTTGACGAGCGAGGGCGGTGTTCGGATACCGGGGCGCACGCTGAAGCAGAGCCCGTGCGCCTGGCCGTCGCCGTGATAGGGGTCCTGGCCGAGGATGACGACGCGCACTTTGTCGAGCGGCGTCAGGTCGAGCGCGCGGAAGTATTCAGGTCCCCGCGGAAAAATCTGTCTGCCTTCGTTCCTTTGGGCGAGCAGGAACTGCTTGAGCTCGGCCATATAGGCGCTGGAAAATTCCGGCGCCAGCGCTGCCTTCCAGCTCTCTTCGAGCTTCACCGCCGTTTCCATCGCACCTCCGGTCCATCAATTGGCTTTGAGGCCAGCAATTTAGGCCGCCCGACCGCCATCGCAAGCCCCATCGCGGATGTTGCACGGCTTTTGCCTGGAGCGGATGGGCGCGCCGGACGCCGCGCTGGCCGTCTACAAGAGCATTGTATTTCAATGGATACAACGCTAATCAGGAAGCGATATCGTTGTATCCTAAGAGATATCACGCTTCGTTGGAGGAAATCGATGATCAAGAGAAGAGACTGGCTGAAGGGCCTGGTGTTGACACTCTGCCTCGCCTGGGCCGGTACCACCGTCATGCCGGCATCGGCGCAGGCCGAAGAGAAGGTAACGGTCTTTGCGGCCGCTAGCCTCAAGAACGCGCTCGATGCGATCAATGCCGAGTGGCGGAAGGAAAGCGGCAAGGAAACGACCGTTTCCTACGCGGCAAGCTCGGCGCTCGCCAAGCAGGTCGAGCAGGGTGCACCGGCCGATGTCTTCATCTCCGCCGACCTCGCCTGGATGGACTATCTCACGGACAAGAAGTTGATCAAGGACGACACCCGCTCCAACCTGCTCGGCAACCGCATCGTACTCGTTTCCGGCAAGGCCGACGCAGCAGCCGTCGATATCAAGCAGGGCTTCGACCTGGCAGCCATGCTCGGCGACGGTCGCCTCGCCATGGGTGCCGTCGATTCCGTTCCGGCCGGCAAATACGGCAAGGCGGCGCTCGAAAAGCTCGGCGCCTGGAAGGCCGTAGAGCCCAAGGTCGCCGGCGCCGAAAGCGTGCGCGCGGCACTCCTCCTCGTCTCGCGCGGCGAAGCACCCTATGGCATCGTCTACCAGACCGACGCGGCCGCCGACCCGGGCGTGAAGGTCGTCGGTACCTTCCCGGAAGACAGCCATCCGCCGATCATCTATCCGATCGCGATCACCGCCGAGAGCAAGAGCCCGGATGCCGCCGCCTATGTCGACTTCGTCAAGTCGGCGAAGGGAGCCGCCCTCTTCGAAAAGCAGGGCTTCACCGTCCTTAAGTAATCGGCCTGAAAAGGCGGTGGATCTCGGCTGTCCAGAGGCAGGCGAAGCATCTATCGTCACGTGTCGCCCGCGCCCAAACGCGGGCGACGCGATCATTTGTCAGAGGCGGGGGGCGGACGCAGGCGGACAGCCACATCCCACCGGCCTCGTATCGGGGAGCGACATCTGTTGGACTGGCTTGCAGTAAGCGATGCGGAATGGACGGCGATCCTTTTGAGCCTGCGCGTCGCAACCGTCGCGATGATCTGCAGCCTGCCCTTCGCGCTCGCCATCGCCATGATGCTCGCCCGCGGCCGTTTCTGGGGCAAGACGCTGCTGAATGGTCTCGTTCACCTGCCTCTGATCCTGCCGCCGGTCGTTACCGGTTTCCTGCTGCTCCTGCTCTTCGGCAGGCGCGGACCGCTCGGCGCCTTTTTTGCCGACTACTTCGGCCTGGTCTTCTCCTTCCGCTGGACCGGCGCGGCGCTTGCCTCAGCGGTCATGGCCTTTCCGCTGATGGTGCGCAGCATCCGCCTGTCGATCGAAGCAGTCGACCGCAAGCTGGAAGACGCAGCGACCACGCTCGGTGCCAGCCCGCTCTGGGTGTTTGCCACCGTCACCTTGCCGCTGATCATCCCCGGCATCATCGCCGGCATGATCATCGCCTTTGCCAAGGCGATGGGCGAGTTCGGCGCGACGATCACCTTCGTCTCCAATATTCCCGGGGAAACGCAGACGCTTTCCTCCGCCATCTACACCTTCACCCAGGTGCCGGGCGGCGACGCCGGTGCCATGCGGTTGACGATCATTTCGATCGTCATTTCCATGGCCGCGCTCATTTTCTCCGAACTGCTGGCGACCTTCGCCGCCCGTCGGGTGGCGGCCCAATGAGCCTCACCGTCGAAGCCCGCCACCAGTTCGGCAACTTCTCGCTCGATGCCGCTTTCACCTCGGACGGCGGCGTTACGGCGCTGTTCGGTCGCTCCGGCTCCGGCAAGACCTCGCTGATCAATATCATCGCCGGGTTGTTGAAACCGCAAAGCGGTCGCGTTGTGCTCGATGGCGACGTCATTGCCGACAGCGAGCGTCGGGTCTTCACGCCCGTGCATCGCCGCCGCTTCGGCTACGTCTTTCAGGAAGCGCGCCTCTTTCCGCATTTGAGCGTGCGCCGTAATCTTGCCTATGGCCGCTGGTTCGCCGGCAAGAGCGGCGCCGGTGGCGACTTTGCGCGCATTGTCGAGATGCTCGGCATCGGCCATCTGCTGGAACGCAACCCTTCAGCCCTTTCCGGCGGCGAAAGGCAGCGCATCGCGATCGGCCGTGCGCTGCTGGCAGCACCCCGCCTGCTCCTGATGGATGAACCGCTCGCGGCGCTCGACGAGGCCCGCAAGGCCGAGATCCTGCCCTATCTCGAACGGCTGCGTGACGATGCTGGCATCCCGATCGTCTATGTCAGCCATTCCGTCGGCGAAGTCGCCCGGTTGGCGCGGCGCGTCGTCATTCTGGAGGATGGCCGGGTAACGGCATCGGGTGCCGCCGCCGAGGTTTTGAGCGCGCCGGCCGCCATGCTCGCCACCGGCAGGCGCGAGGCCGGCGTCCTGCTGGAAGGCGAGGTCGAGGGAACCGATCCGTCCCACGAACTGACGACGGTCCGGGTCGGGCGGGAACGACTGCGCATTGCGGGTGTCAGCGCGACACCCGGCAGCAGGCTTCGCCTGCACGTCGCCGCGCGCGACGTCATGCTGGCGACATCAAGACCTGTGGAGATCAGCGCGCTCAACGTGCTGGAAGGGCGCATCCTTGCGATCGCGACGGAGGAAGACGGCAGCGTCGATGTCAGGGTGACTTGCGGCGATGCGACGATTGCCGCCCGCATCACCCGCTTTTCGCGCGACGCGCTGCAGCTTGTTCCTGGCAGGACCGTCTATGCCGTGATCAAGTCCGTGGCGATCGACCACTAAATGTCGTTTGAAACAACCGCGTCCGTACCCGACGGTGCAGTGTTGCCGCGAACGCTTTCGAGCCAGGCAAGATCCTCGGCAATCGCGGCTCGCGTTTTTTCCTCCATCTCGCGGTAGCGCCGGATCAGCTCTTCGCCGAAAGCTGTCACTAGCGCCCCGCCACCCTGTTTGCCGCCGCGCTGCGATTCAACCGAAGGCTCGCTGAACATCCGGTTCAAGGCATCGACCAGTAGCCAGGCGCGCCGATAGGACATGTCCATCGCCCGCCCGGCAGCGGAGATCGACCCGGTCTCGCGGATCAGTTCAAGCAGCATGATCTTGCCGCGGCCGAGCCGGTCGGCGGGCGGAAAATCGATGCGCAGGACGGGGCGAAGATCGGGGCGGCTCTCACTCATGCGGGCGAGCATAGAAGCTCCCCGGGCAAACCGGAAGTCCGCCCGATGGCGAGGCGGACCAGCTTTCCCAAACAAAGTGAGCCGGCAAACCCAAGCTTTCGAGCAATGGCCAGATAGCAGGTCTTGATCTCGCGGCGGCGGCATGCACCGATGACCGTGACACGTCCTGCCCGAAAGTACCTCCCCATGCCCGGTCCCGCGCTTGATCCCATCGCCACCGATACCGCCCTGCCCGCCAAGGCCGACGTCGTCATCGTCGGTGGTGGTATCATCGGCGTCAGCACAGCCCTCTTCCTCGCCGAACGCGGCATCGATGTCGTGCTTTGCGAGAAAGGCATGCCCGGAGCGGAGCAGTCGAGCCGCAACTGGGGCTGGGTGCGGGTCATGGGCCGCGACGAGCGCGAGATCCCACTGGCGATCGAGGCGCTGAGGATCTGGGACACGCTCGACGCCCGTGTCGGCGGCGAGACCGGCTTTCGCCGCAGCGGCATTCTCTACATCTCCGAGAATGAACGTGATGTCGCCAACCGCGATGCCTGGCTCGCGATGGCCAAACCCTATGGCGTCGACAGTCGGCAGCTTGGCGCTGATGCGACCGCGGCGGCGATGCCGAGCGCCGCCCTTCGCTATGAAGGTGCGCTCTTCACCCCAAGCGACGGCCGGGCAGAACCGCAAAAGGCCGTGCCTGCGATCGTTGCCGGCGCCCGCCGCGCCGGAGCGCGCATCTTGACCGGCTGCGCCGTGCGTGGCGTCGAGCGGGCGGCCGGGCGGATCTCCGCGGTTGTGACCGAGAAGGGTCGCATCGAAACTTCGACGGTCGTCGTCGCCGGCGGTGCCTGGTCGCGACTGTTCCTCAAGAGCCTTGGCATCCGCCTGCCGCAACTGAAAGTGCGCAACACGGTCGTGAGAACCGGCCCGGCTTCCGGGGGACCGGAAGGCGCCGGCGCAACCGCAACTTACGCCTACCGCAAGCGGCTCGACGGCGGCTACACGATTGCCGACGGCGCGGCCAATCTGCACGCGATCGTGCCCGACAGCTTCGCGTTCTTCCGCGATTTCCAGCCGGCGCGAAAGGCGGAAGGCGAGGCCGTGCAGGTCGGCCTCAGCGCCCAGAGCTGGAACGAGCTGTTCGAAATCGGCGCCGTCCCGCTCGATCGCCCGGGCGCCTTCGAGCGCCACCGCGTGCTTGATCCCAACCCGGATTCCCGCCGCGCACTTCATGCTCTCGACGCCGCCGCAAAAGCCTTCCCGTTTCTGCGTGAGGCCAAGGTGCAGCAGATCTGGGCCGGCCTGATCGACGTGACGCCGGATGCCGTTCCGGTGATTTCAGCGGCAGAAGGCGTTCCGGGACTGATCATCGCGACCGGATTTTCGGGCCACGGTTTCGGCATCGGGCCGGGCGCCGGGCATCTCGTTGCGGATCTCGTGACCGGAGATAAACCGGTCGTCGACCCCACCCCATTCCGGCTCTCGCGCTTCCTCGACGCGACGCCGATTACGATCGCCCCGCCGGTTTGATCGCCGTACGGCGAAACGCCCGCGAAAGAAAATTACAAGCAGCGACCGGCAAGGCCATGCGCAACACAACGCGTGAGCGCACTCCCGGCAGGATTCTATCTTTCTTCGTCTGCCCCTGCCCCGCAACACGGAAAGACCTTCATAAGCCCCGGAACTCGTGGCAGTCTGTGAGCATTCCCGTCGGGAGAGCGGGGCTTAGGAGGAGTGTACGCAGACCTCAGGCAGAGGAGCCGTGTGAGGTCGGAACGTACGTCTTCGCATATGTCAGTCCGATCGTTTTCCCGATTTAGAGCATTTCCAGCAAAACTGCGTAGCGGTTTTGCGTCCGGAAATGCGTGAAAACAGAGATGAAGAGCGGTTCAATTGGAACCGATCTTTGATTTGGTGCGCTGCGCACTCCGGAGGAGGCCGGAAACTGCATGAGCGATCTCGATCGACTTAGCCTGCATGTCCCCGAACCCGCCGTTCGGCCCGGTGGCCAGCCGGATTTCTCCAACGTCAAGATCCCGAAGGCCGGCTCCGTTCCGCGCCCGGAGGTGGACGTCGCGCCGGAAGAGATGCGCGATCTCGCCTATTCGATCATTCGCGTCTTGAACCGTGACGGCGAAGCGGTCGGCCCCTGGGCCGGTCTGCTGTCCGACGACGAGCTTCTGGCTGGTCTCAAGCACATGATGACGCTGCGCGCCTTCGACGCGCGCATGGTGATGGCGCAGCGTCAGGGCAAGACCTCGTTCTACATGCAGCACCTGGGCGAAGAGGCCGTTAGCTGCGCCTTCCGCAAGGCGTTGGTGAAGGGTGACATGAACTTCCCGACCTATCGCCAGGCCGGTCTTCTGATCGCCGACGGCTATCCCATGGTCGAGATGATGAACCAGATCTTCTCGAACGAGAGCGATCCCTTGCGCGGCCGGCAGCTGCCGATCATGTATTCCTCCAAGGAGCATGGCTTCTTCACCATCTCCGGCAACCTCGCAACCCAATATGTGCAGGCTGTTGGCTGGGCGATGGCGTCGGCGATCAAGCGCGACACCAAGATCGCCGCGGCCTGGATCGGTGACGGCTCGACGGCGGAATCGGACTTCCACTCGGCGCTGGTCTTTGCCTCCACCTACAAGGCGCCTGTCATCCTCAACATCGTCAACAATCAGTGGGCGATCTCCACCTTCCAGGGCATCGCGCGCGGCGGCTCCGGCACCTTTGCCGCCCGCGGCCTCGGCTTCGGCATTCCGGCGCTGCGCGTCGACGGCAACGACTATCTCGCCGTCTACGCCGTCGCCAAATGGGCGGCCGAGCGCGCAAGGCGCAATCTCGGCCCGACGCTGATCGAATACGTCACCTATCGCGTCGGCGCGCATTCGACCTCCGACGACCCGAGCGCCTACCGACCGAAGACGGAATCGGAGGCCTGGCCGCTCGGCGATCCCGTCCTCCGGCTGAAAAAGCACCTGATCCTGCGCGGCGCCTGGTCCGAAGAGCGCCACACCCAGGCGGAAGCCGAAATCGTCGATGCGGTAATCCAGGCACAGAAACAGGCCGAAGGCCACGGCACCTTGCATGCCGGCGGCAAGCCGTCGGTGCGCGACATCTTCGAGGGTGTCTATGCCGAGATGCCGCCGCACATTCGCCGCCAGCGGCAGAAGGCAGGATACTGACATGGCCAGAATGACAATGATCGAAGCCGTGCGTAGCGCCATGGACGTCTCCATGCAGCGCGACGACAACGTCGTCGTCTTCGGCGAGGACGTCGGCTATTTCGGCGGCGTCTTCCGCTGCACGCAAGGGCTACAGGCGAAATACGGCAAGACCCGCTGTTTCGATGCACCGATCAGCGAAAGCGGCATCGTCGGCACGGCGATCGGCATGGCGGCCTATGGGCTGAAGCCCTGCGTCGAGATCCAGTTCGCCGACTACATGTACCCGGCCTACGACCAGATCACCCAGGAAGCGGCCCGCATCCGCTACCGCTCCAACGGCGATTTCACCTGCCCGATCGTGCTGCGCATGCCGACCGGCGGCGGCATCTTCGGCGGCCAGACCCACAGCCAGAGCCCGGAAGCGCTGTTCACCCATGTCTGCGGCCTCAAGGTCGTGGTGCCCTCCAATCCCTATGACGCCAAGGGCCTGCTGATCGCTTCGATCGAAGATCCCGATCCGGTGATGTTCCTCGAGCCGAAGCGGCTCTACAACGGTCCCTTCGACGGCCATCACGACCGGCCGGTCATCCCGTGGTCGAAGCATGACCTCGGCGAGGTACCCGAAGGCCACTACACCATCCCGATCGGCAAGGCGGAGATCCGCCGTCAGGGCTCCGCCGTCACCGTCGTCGCCTATGGCACCATGGTGCACGTGGCGCTTGCAGCGGCCGAGGAAACCGGTATCGACGCCGAGGTGATCGACCTGCGCAGCCTGCTGCCACTCGATCTCGATACGATCGTCAAGTCGGTGGAAAAGACTGGTCGCTGCGTCGTCGTGCATGAGGCCACGCTCACGTCAGGCTTCGGCGGCGAAGTGGCCTCGCTCGTTCAGGAGCATTGCTTCTACCATCTCGAAGCGCCCGTCGTGCGCGTTGCGGGCTGGGACACGCCCTACCCGCACGCCCAGGAATGGGACTATTTCCCCGGCCCCGCGCGCGTCGGACGCGCGCTCGTCGAAGTGATGGAGGCCTGAGATGGGCGAATTCGTAATCAAGATGCCCGATGTCGGCGAAGGCGTGGCTGAGGCCGAACTCGTGGAATGGCACGTGAAGCCTGGCGATCCCGTTCGCGAGGACATGGTGCTCGCCGCCGTCATGACCGACAAGGCGACCGTCGAAATCCCCTCGCCCGTCACCGGCACCGTGCTCTGGCTCGGTGCCGAAGTGGGTGACACCGTCGCGGTGAAGGCGCCGCTGGTGCGCATCGAAATCGCCGGTGAGGGGGAAACAGCCGCACCGGCTGTTGACAACAAGCTGGCAGCAAAGGCGGAAGAACAGCCCGCCGTAAAGGTCGAGGCACCCGCCCCAGTCGCCAAGCCTACGCAACCCGTCAAAGTCGAGGCGAAGGCACCGATCGCGAATGGCCACGCGACCGGCGAGCGGCTGGAAAAAGCACTGGCCTCGCCGGCCGTGCGCCTGCGCGCCAAGGAAAGCGGCGTCGACCTGCGCCAGGTGGCCGGCACCGGTCCGGCCGGCCGCATCACTCATGATGATCTCGACCAGTTCATCGCCCGCGGCGCCCAGCCGGCGCCGGCGCCCGCCGGCCTGCAGCGCAAGACCGCGGTCGACGAGATCAAGGTGACCGGCCTTCGCCGCCGCATCGCCGAGAAGATGTCGCTTTCGACCTCGCGCATTCCCCACATCACCTATGTGGAAGAAGTGGATATGACAGCGCTCGAGAACCTGCGGACGACGATGAACCGCGACCGCAAGCCGGATCAACCGAAGCTGACGATCCTGCCCTATCTGATGCGCGCGCTGGTCCGCACCATTGCCGATCAGCCCGCCGTCAACGCGATCTTCGACGACGGTCCCGGCATCATCCACCGCCATCACGCCGTCCATATCGGCATCGCCACCCAGACACCCGCCGGCCTCACCGTCCCGGTCGTGCGCCATGCCGAAGCACGCGGCATCTGGGATTGCGCCACCGAACTCAACCGTCTGGCGGAAGCGGCCCGCACCGGCACGGCCACCCGCGACGAGTTGACCGGATCGACGATCACCATCTCGTCGCTCGGCGCGCTCGGCGGCATCGTCACCACCCCGGTCATCAACCATCCGGAAGTGGCGATCGTCGGCGTCAACAAGCTTGCGATCCGGCCCGTCTGGGACGGCACGCAGTTCGTGCCGCGCAAGATCATGAACCTGTCCTCGAGCTTCGATCACCGCGTCATCGACGGCTGGGATGCGGCCGTCTTCGTGCAGCGGCTGAAGACCCTGCTCGAAACGCCGGCGCTTATATTCGTGGAGGCCTGAGGCGATCATGAAGGAAATTTCCTGCAAGCTGCTCGTGATCGGCGCCGGCCCCGGCGGCTACATCGCAGCCATCCGCGCCGGCCAGCTCGGCATCGACACGGTCATCGTCGAAAAGGCCAAGGCCGGCGGCACCTGCCTCAATGTCGGTTGCATTCCCTCCAAGGCCCTGATCCACGCGGCCGAAGAGTTTCACAAGCTGCGCGCGGCCGCCTCCGGCCGCAACCCGCTCGGCCTCTCTCTGGCCAATCCGTCGATCGACCTCGCCCATACCGTCGCCTGGAAGGACGGCATCGTCGGCCGGCTGAACGGCGGCGTCACCGGGCTTCTGAAAAAGGCCGGCGTCAAGGCCGTGATCGGCGCCGCCCGCTTCGTCGATGGCAAGACCGTCGATGTCGAGACCGAAATCGGGCTGCAGCGCATCCGCGCCGAAGCGATCGTCATTGCCACCGGCTCGGCGCCGGTCGAACTGCCGGACCTGCCCTTCGGCGGGCCGATCATTTCCTCGACGGAAGCCTTGTCGCTGAAGAGCGTGCCGAAGAGCCTCGCCGTCATCGGCGGCGGCTATATCGGTCTGGAACTCGGCACCGCCTTCGCCAAGCTCGGCAGCCATGTCACCATCGTCGAGGCGCTGACGCGCATCCTGCCGCAGTACGACGCGGATCTGACGAAGCCGATCGGCAAGCGCCTAGGCGAGCTCGGCATCGAAGTCTTCACCCAGACGGTTGCCAAGAGCTACTCCGCCGAGACCGGCAGCCTGCATGCCGAGCACAACGGTCGCGCCATCGATGTCGCCGCCGAAAAGGTGCTCGTCACCATCGGCCGCAAGCCGGTGACCGAAGGCTTCGGCCTGGAGGAGATCGACCTCGACCGCACCGGCCGCTTCATCCGCATCGACGACCAGTGCCGCACCTCCATGCGCGGCATCTACGCGATCGGCGACGTCACCGGCGAGCCGATGCTGGCGCATCGCGCCATGGCGCAAGGCGAGATGGTGGCGGAGATCGTCGCCGGGCATAAACGAAGCTGGGACAAGCGCTGCATCCCGGCGGTCTGCTTCACCGATCCGGAGATTGTCACCGCTGGGCTCTCGCCCGACGAGGCGCGCGCGAGCGGCATCGAGATCAAGATCGGCCAGTTCCCCTTCCAGGCGAACGGCCGGGCCATGACGACGCTTGCCGAAGACGGTTTCGTCCGCATCGTTGCCCGCGCCGACAACCACCTGGTGCTCGGCATCCAGGCCGTCGGCCACGGCGTCTCGGAACTCTCGGCAAGCTTCAGCCTGGCGATTGAGATGGGCGCGCGGCTCGAAGACATCGCCGGCACGATCCATGCCCACCCGACACAATCGGAGGCCTTTCAGGAGTCCGCGTTGAAGGCGCTCGGGCACGCGCTGCATATCTGACGGTGGCACCCACTAGCGCCAACCATTGCCGTATGGGAGAAAGACATGAGCAGAATTGACCCTATCGTCATCGTTTCGGCGGCCCGCACCCCAATGGGCGCCTTTCAGGGCAGCCTCAAGGATTTGACCGCGCCGGAAATCGGCGCCATCGCGCTGAAGGCAGCACTTGGTCGCGCCGGCCTTGAAGCTGTCGACGAGGTGCTGATGGGCAATGTGCTACCGGCCGGCATTGGCCAGAACCCGGCGCGCCAGGCCGCTCTTGGCGCAGGCCTCGGCAAGGAAACGCCGTCGACGACCATCTCCAAGGTCTGCGGTTCCGGCATGAAAGCGCTGATGCTCGGCCACGACGCGCTCCTTTCGGGCAGCGCGTCGGTGCTTGCCGTCGGCGGCATGGAGTCGATGACCAACGCCCCGTATCTGCTGCCGAAGGCGCGCGGCGGTTTCCGCCTGGGGCATGGTGAGGTCAAGGACCATATGTTCCTCGACGGCCTCGAAGACGCCTACTCCGGTCGGCTGATGGGCACCTATGCCGAGGATACGGCCGAACACTACCAGTTCTCGCGCACCGATCAGGACGCCTTCGCGCTTCGCTCGCTGGAGCGCGCCAACCGGGCGGCTGAGGATGGTTCCTTTGCCGTGGAAATAGTGGCGGTCAGCGGCGCCGGCAAACGCCAGACCGCCAACCTTGATCGCGACGAGCAGCCGACCAAATCGGATCCGGCAAAGATCCCGAAGCTGAAAGCCGCCTTCCGCGACGGCGGCAGCGTGACGGCGGCCAATTCGTCGTCGATCTCCGACGGTGCGGCGGCGCTGATTTTGATGCGTGCAAGCGAGGCGGAAAAGCGCGGGCTCACGCCCCTCGCCATCGTCGCTGGCCATGCCGGCCATGCGCAGGAACCGGCCTGGTTTACCACCGCTCCGATCGGTGCGATCGACAAGCTGATGGCCAAGCTCGCCTGGGAGAAGGGCAGCGTCGGCCTCTACGAAATCAACGAGGCCTTCGCCGTGGTGGCGATGGCCGCGATCCGCGATCTCGGCCTTTCCGACGATATCGTCAACATTAACGGGGGCGCATGCGCGCTCGGCCACCCGATCGGCGCCTCGGGCGCCCGCATCATCGTGACGCTCCTGCACGCCATGCGCGCCAAGCAGGTCAAACGCGGCATTGCCTCGCTCTG
Organism: Ensifer sp. GW101-20A05; assembly: GCF_059424735.1. Classification (NCBI taxonomy): domain Bacteria; kingdom Pseudomonadati; phylum Pseudomonadota; class Alphaproteobacteria; order Hyphomicrobiales; family Rhizobiaceae; genus Ensifer; species Ensifer sp. GW101-20A05. The sequence goes on from NZ_JBWKZT010000006.1 coordinate 360,517, forward strand.
CATCGGTGGCGGCGAGGCGACGGCGGTCGGGCTGGAGCTGTTGCAGTAGGTTTTGAGCGCCGCCGGTCGAAACGGGCGGCGCTTCTCATTATCAGCGGACGATTTGTCCCCCGAGCCTGTCACCCGCTTGGCGGCGAGAGGGCCGGATTTCCCATACCTCAGCCCATGCGCTCGGAAGCGTAGGAACCCGGGCTCGGCGGGAAGACGACGACGCGGTTGCCGTTGATGAAGCAGCGGTTGTGGATATGGGCGTGTACCGCACGGGCCAGCACCTGGCTTTCGACGTCGCGACCGATCGAGACGTAGTCTTCGGCACTTTGGGCATGGGTGATGCGGGCGATATCCTGCTCGATGATCGGGCCCTCGTCGAGATCGGCGGTGACATAGTGCGCCGTCGCGCCGATCAGCTTCACGCCGCGCTCATAGGCCTGCTTGTAGGGATTGGCGCCCTTGAACGACGGCAGGAACGAGTGGTGGATGTTGATGATGCGGCCCGACATCTTCTTGCAGAGCGCATCCGACAGGACCTGCATATAGCGGGCGAGCACGATCAGGTCGGCGCCGGTCTGTTCGACGAGCTCTAGGAGCTGGGCTTCCGCCTTCGGCTTGTTCTCCTTCGTCACCTTGATGTAGTGGAAGGGAATGTCGTGGTTGACCACCACCTTCTGATAGTCGAAGTGGTTGGAGACGACACCGACGATATCGATTGGCAGCGCGCCGATCTTCCAGCGATAGAGCAGGTCGTTGAGGCAATGGCCGAAACGCGACACCATCAGCAGCACCTTCATGCGCTCTTCGCTGTCGCGGATCTCCGCATTCATGTCGAAGCGCTTGACCACCGGCTCGAAGCCCGCTTTCAGCTCGTCGAGCGTGGCGCCCTCCTGGCTGATGAAGGTGAGGCGCATGAAGAACAGCCCGGTTTCGAGATCGTCGAACTGCGAACTGTCCGAAATGTAACAGCCCTTTTCGGCGAGATAGCCGGTGATGGCGGCAACGATGCCACGGGTGGTCTTGCAGCTGACGTTCAGCACATAGCTTTTCATCGGTAGATCTCTCGCTCCAGAGGTTTTTCCGGCCCCCCTTATACGGCCAGTCACACAAAAACTAGCGCGGCCTTGGCCCGGCCGTCGATCCATTCGCGACATCCGTTTGACGGAACCGGCCAGATGAGGCCGGTCAGCACAAGGCAGCTTCAGTCAGATGATGTCTGAAGGAACAGAACGGACAACCGCACCGGTCAGCGCGGCGTGCGATCCGGGTGAGCGCGGGCGAATGCCTCGATCTCCGAACAATTCTGATCGATCGCGACAAGCCGTGGGCAAGCGCTGAGATCCACCTCCCAGCGGCGGGCATTGTAGACCTGCGGCACGAGGCAGAAATCCGCCATCGACGGGCTGTCGCCATGGCAGAACCGGCCGGTTGCGGGATGGTCGAGCAGCTGTTCGAAGGCGGCAAGTCCCTCGCCGATGAACTTGCGCATCCAGTTGCGCCGCGCCGCCTCACCGTCCTCGGCATTGGCCATGACATAGGAGATCACGCCGAGATTGCAGACGGGATGGATGTCCATCGCGATCGCGTAGGAGAGCATGCGCACCCGCTGGCGCCCGACGGCATCGTCAGGCAGGAAACCGGCATTGCTGCGTGTCTCGGCGAGATATTCGATGGTGGCGAGCGATTGCGTGAACCGCTCGCCATCGATGTCGAGAACGGGCACGAGCCCCTGCGGATTGCGCGCCAGATGCTCCGGCGCCTTGTGCGCCTTGGCGAGCAGATCGACCGGCACCGAACGATAGCTTTCGCCGAGGCTGTTGAGCGCGATACGCACCCGATAGCTCGCCGACGAACGCCAGTAGTCGTAAAGGACGGTCTCGCTCATGCCTTTGCCCGTTCTTGTCGTTCAGCCGTTTAGGCCTTGTTGTAGGCTTCGACGGTCTGTTCGATAGCGCCGAAGATCGAATGGCCGGTCTTGTCCTTCATCTCGATGCGCACGACGTCACCGACCCTCAGGAAATGCGTCTTCGCCGCACCACCGACGATGGTTTCGATCATGCGCAGCTCCGCGATGCAGGAATAACCGGCACCGCCCTCTGCGACCGGCTTGCCCGGTCCGCCGTCAAGCTTGTTGGAGACCGTGCCCGAACCGATAATCGTGCCGGCAGAAAGCGGCCGGGTCTTGGCCGCATGCGCGACCAGTTGGGCGAAATCGAAGGTCATGTCGATGCCGGCATTGGCTCGGCCGAAGGGCTTGCCGTTGATGTCGACGCAGAGCGGCAGATGCAGCTTGCCGCCGTCCCAGGCCTCACCCAATTCATCCGGGGAAACGGCGACCGGCGAAAAGGCAGAAGACGGCTTTGACTGGAAGAAGCCGAAACCCTTGGCAAGCTCGGCCGGGATGAGGCCACGCAACGATACGTCGTTGACCAGCATCACCAGGCGGATCGCAGCGCGCGCCTCGTCATTGGTAGCGCCCATCGGCACGTCGTCGACGATGACGGCGACCTCGCCCTCCATGTCGACGCCCCAGCTTTCGTCGGCAAGCGGGATCGGATCGCGCGGCGCGATGAAGCTGTCGGAGCCGCCTTGATACATCAGCGGGTCGGTCCAGAAGCTTGCCGGCATTTCGGCATTGCGGGCCTTGCGGACGAGCTCGACGTGATTGACGTAGGCCGAGCCGTCGGCCCATTGGTAAGCGCGCGGCAACGGCGACAGGGCGTCGTGTTCATGGAACCGGATCGTCGGCTGCGAGCCGGTCTCGATCCCCTCGGCCACGCGGGCAAGCCGCGGGCCTGCGTGTTCCCAGTCGTCGAGCGCTGCCTGCAGCGTACGGGCGATATGCCCGACCTCGGAGCAGCGGGTGAGATCGCGAGAGACGACCACGAGCTTTCCGTCGCGCGTACTGTCCTTGAGTGTCGCCAGTTTCATGCAGTCCTCCCTCTCAATCTTCTCATTGTTCCGGACCGAAAGCCGCTGCGCGGCCTTCGCGGAGTTGTTTTAAGCGGGCGAATCGTCCGCAAGTCTCACAACAAGGCCGTCGGCGGCGATCGTCAAGGCGCCTGCCCAGCTTTTGCGGGTCGCCGCAATCCAATGGCCTTGCGTTATCTCGGGATCATCGGCCGGAATGAGGTGGTGCAGCACCAGCCGACCGACGCCGGCGGACGTTGCGATCGCGGCCGCCTGTTCGGCGAATGTGTGGCTCGCAAGCAGGTGCTCCTTCAATCGCGCGCCGTTGCCGGTGCGCGCCACCAGCCGGTCGACGCCTTCGGCGAGCATCGCTTCGTGCACGAGAATGTCAGCCCCTCGGGCGAAATCGGCGAGCGGCGGAAAATAGGCCGTATCAGCGGAAAAGACGACCGAGCCCTCCGCATGATCGAACCGCAGCGCGAAACAGTCGGTGACTGGCGGATGATCGACGCGTAGCGCCGACACGGTCAGGCCGTTCTCCGAAAAGACCGCGCCCTCGGAAAACTCGATGACGTCGACAAGAGCGCACAGGTCCGGCCGGCCTTCGTCGACGATGCGAATGTCGATGTCGAAGGCCATCGCCTGAAGGAAGCCCTGCCAATAGGCACGTGTCCCGGCGGGGCCGAAGACGCGCACTGGATGCGCGAGCCCCGCGGTCCAGGCCGTGTGGATCAACGGACCAAGCTCAAGCACATGATCCGAATGCAGGTGGGTGATGACGATCAGGTCCAGCGCCTTCAGCGGCACGCCGGCATCCGTTACTCCGCGGGTAACGCCAAGGCCGCAATCGACCACGATCGAACGGCCGCCGATTTGAAGCAATGACGAGGTCGGCCACGGGCCGCCCGGCCGGATCGCCGGACCACCCTTGCTGCCAAGCAAAACGAGGCGTGAACTCAAGACCAATCGCCTTCCGGCGTCCCGTTGAAGCGCTTCTTGAGATCCGTCCAGCAGTCGATGTAGTTGTCCTGCAACGTCTCCAGTTCGGCGGCGAAGCGGGTCAGCTGCTGTGGGAAGCGGGTCTCGAACATGAAGGCCATCGTATGGTCGAGCTTCACCGGTTTCAACTCACTGTTTGTCGCCTTGTCGTAGCCCGACGCATCCGGCCCATGTGCCAGCATCATGTTGTGCAGGCTCATGCCGCCGGGCACGAAGCCCTCTTCCTTGGCGTCATAGCGGCCGTAGATCAGCCCCATGAACTCGCTCATGATGTTGCGGTGGTACCAGGGCGGCCGGAAGGTGTGCTCGGCCACCAGCCAACGCGGCGGGAAGATGACGAAATCGATGTTCGCCGTACCCTCTTCGCCCGAGGGTGCCGTCAGCACCGTGAAGATCGACGGGTCCGGATGATCGAAGAGGATGGCGCCAACCGGCGAGTAGGTCTTGAGGTCGTATTTGTAGGGCGCGTAGTTGCCGTGCCAGGCGACGACGTCGAGCGGTGAATGGCCGATCTCGGTCACATGGAAGCCGCCGCACCACTTCACATGCACGCGGCAAGGCGTCTCCTTCTCCTCGAAGGCGGCGACCGGCGTCTTGAAGTCGCGCGGATTGGCAAGGCAGTTGGCGCCGATCGGGCCGCGATCCGGCAATGTGAACTTGGCGCCATAGTTCTCGCAGATATAGCCGCGCCAGACCTTCTCTTCACCAAGCCGCGTCACCTTGAACATGGTGCCGCGCGGCACGATGCAGATTTCCGAGGGCTCCACATCCATCTTGCCGAGTTCCGTGAAGACCTGGATCGCGCCCGCTTCCGGAACGATCAAGAGTTCGCCGTCGGCATTGAAGAAATAGTCGTCCACCATGTCGGCGTTGAAGGCATAGGCATGGGCCGCCATTCCGGTCTGCGTCGGCGCATCGCCCGCCGTCGTCATGGTGCGGATGCCCTCAAGGAAGTTCAGTTTTTCCGAGGGCGCCGGCAACGGGTTCCAGCGCAACTGGCCGAGCGCCAGGGAATGCTCGGCCACATGCGGCGCCGTCTTCCAGTGCGGATAGTCGATCTTGGAAAACCGCCCGGTGTGGCGGACGCTCGGGCGGATGCGGTAGAGCCAGGAGCGCTCGTTGGTGCCGCGCGGCGCGGTAAAGGGCGAGCCGGAGAGCTGCTCGGCATAGAGCCCGTAGGCGCATTTCTGTGGACTGTTCTGGCCCTGCGGTAGAGCTCCCGGCAGGCTTTCGGTCTCGAAATCATTGCCGAAACCCGGCATGTAGTTGAGCGCCTCGGCTGCGTCAGTCCGTGCCTCGGCCTGTTTTCCTGCCTTGTCGAGCATGGTTCTATCCTCCTCCCTTGAGCATCCGGCTCCAGCTCTCGCAGCGGGGCCAGCGCAATCCCAAACACCGCCCGCAACGGCCCCATCCATGGTGGACGCGAGCCTCGCCTTCGGCATATTAGTTGCAATCGTAACTATCGATTTTGTAACTATCAAGGAAACACCGATGACCGCCGACGGCTTCGAGCTCAATGCCTTCCTGCCCTACCGGCTGAACCGCGCGGCCGAATTCGTCGCCCTGCGCTTTGCCGCACAATACAAGGCGCGCTACCAGCTCACTCGCCCGGAATGGCGAACGCTGGCACCCCTCGGCAGCACCCGTCGTCCAATGACGGCAACGGAAGTGGGCGCGCATTCCGCCATGCACAAGACCAAGGTGAGCCGTGCGGTCGCAGCACTCGAAGAGCGGCGCTGGCTGACGCGCAATGAAAACGAAGGCGATCGCCGCCTCGAACATCTCCAGCTGACGAAGGCGGGCCTGCGTGCCTATGTCGAACTGACGGCGCTTGCGGCCAGCTACCAGGCTGAACTCGACGCTTTGGTTGGAGCCGCCGGAATGCAGGCGCTGACGGCTGGTCTCGAGGCGATTGAACGCGCCATCGGCAAAGTGGAGAAACGTCCTCGCCGCGAGGGGTGAAACGTCAGCCCTTCATCCGCTCCGGAATCGGCACACCTTCAAAACTCTTCAGCGTTTCGAGCACGATCGACGTCTTCACGTGCTGCACGCTGTCATGCGGCAAAAGCACGTCGTTGACGAAGCGCGACAGCCCCGCGAGGTCAGGCGTCACCACCCGCAGGTGATAGTCCATCTCACCGGTCAGCGCATAGGCCTCCAACACCTCGGGCAAACTCGAAATGAGCTTGCCGAAGCGCTTGGCATTGTCGCGGTTGTGGGTGGCGAGCGTCACCGAGATCACCACCATCAGATCGAGGCCGAGCTTCTGCCGGTCGATCTGTGCCTGATAGCCGGTGATGTAGCCTTCGGCTTCGAGCCGGCTACGCCGCCGTGAGCATTGTGACGGCGAAAGTGCGATGCGCTCCGACAGCTCATTATTGGTCAGATGTCCGTCGCGCTGCAATTCGCTGAGGATCTTGAGATCGAACCCGTCAAGCTGCTCCATTCCTGCATCCTAATTCACTATTATGCATGTTCCGTGCGCCATCCTGTCTAAACCGCGCAAGAATACAAGCATCATGCATGGGAATTGCGTCATACTCCAGCGAAGTTTGGAAGAACAAGAGGAGACTTCCGATGGGCCCCTTCCCGCATGACGCCCCGCCGGCAACGATTACCGCTGAAAACCCCGCTGGCACCGACGGCTTCGAATTCGTCGAATTCGCCCATCCGGAACCGGAGAAGCTCGCCGAGCTTTTTGCTCGCATGGGTTACAGCCCGGTTGCCAAGCACAAGACCAAGAACATCACGGTCTGGCGGCAGGGCGACATCAACTACATTCTGAACGCCGAACCCGGCTCGCATGCCATGCGCTTCGTCGATGAGCACGGCCCCTGCGCCCCGTCCATGGCCTGGCGCGTCGTCGACGCAAAGCACGCCTTCGACCATGCGGTTTCGAAGGGCGCGATCCCCTATGAAGGCAAGGACAAGTGCCTCGATGTTCCGGCGATTGTCGGCATCGGCGGTTCGCTGCTCTATTTCGTCGAGACCTACGGCGCCAAGGGCTCTGCCTATGAGACCGAATTCGAGTGGACCGGCGAGCGCAATCCGAGGCCCGAGGGCGTCGGATTCTATTATCTCGACCACCTGACGCACAACGTCTATCGCGGCAATATGGACAAGTGGTGGGCCTTCTACCGCGAGCTGTTCAATTTCACCCAGATCCACTTCTTCGACATCGACGGCCGCATCACCGGCCTCGTCAGCCGGGCGATCACCTCGCCCTGCGGCAAGATCCGCATTCCCTTGAACGAGTCCAAGGACGATACGAGCCAGATCGAGGAGTATCTGCGCAAATACAAGGGCGAAGGCATCCAGCACATCGCCGTCGGCACCGAAGGCATCTACGACGCCACTGACAAGCTGGCGGACAATGGCCTGAAATTCATGCCAGGCCCGCCGGAGACCTATTACGACATGTCGCATGACCGTGTTCACGGCCATGACGAACCGATCGACCGGATGAAGAAGCACGGCATCCTCATCGACGGCGAAGGTGTGGTGAACGGCGGCATGACGAAGATCCTGCTGCAGATCTTCTCGAAGACAGTGATCGGCCCGATCTTCTTCGAGTTCATCCAGCGCAAGGGCGACGAAGGCTTTGGCGAGGGCAACTTCCGCGCCCTGTTCGAATCGATCGAAGCCGACCAGATCCGTCGCGGCGAACTGGGGCCGCAGGCGGCCGAGTAAATCGCAGCCGACAACGCCGGCACTTCTAACTCGAGCCTCTCGCCTCAAGCGAGGGGCTTTTCTGCAAGTAAGGGCATCCAGCCAAACGAGATGCTTGAACTTTCTCGCGCGCCCGTTCAGAGCGCGCTACTGCCGGCAATGTCAGTTCGTGGTCTGGTTGACCACGCGCCAGTTCGGCCGGCCGAGATTGTGCGGCCATTCGATGACGTCACGGTCGTTGAAGTAGACGACTTCGGCCAGGTTGGGGAACTGCGGGTCCGGTTGTGTCGCGGTGTTCATCCAGGGCTGCATATAGGCCGGGCTGCCTTCCCATCCGAGCTCGGCGACCCAGATCGGCTTGTTGTACTTGGCCACCAGGTCGTAGCCGGGCTTGAGCGCCTGCGCGAACGTCCTTGGCGTCCCATATTCGATCTGATCGAATGGTTCGAGCCCGAAGACCGACAGCCCGACGAGATCGACGTAATCGTCACCCGGATAATAGGCATCGAGGTTCGGCAAACCCTTTGGCGACCACATGATCTGCGCCTTCGGCGCCTTCTTGCGCACGATGTCCATCGCATGCTTGTAGGCCTTGATCCAGTCCTGTGGCGCCCAGCCAGCCCAGGAGAACCGTCCGGACGTGTCTTCCATCTCCTGGCCCCAGCGCACGATGACCGGGCTCTTCAGCTCGGCGATCATGTCGGCGATCGCCTCCATGTTGACGTCGTATTCACCCCTGAGCATCCGGTCGCGGAGCTGCGCCGGCGTCAATTTCCAGTCGAGCGACCAGGACCAGGGCTCGATGGTGATCAGCAGATTGCGTCCCCGCTGAAGGGCATACTCGTCAGCGGTGCGCAAGGATGCGAGATCGACGTCCTCCCAGGGCAGGAACAGAGCTTCGGTCGTCACATCGCTTTGGGCGCCGAAATCGCCATGCGGGTCATAGGCGCCGAATCTCGTTCCGCCAGGGTGCATGACGGGACGTTTGTCGATCATGGTCTGGGTCTGACCGGCATTGCCCGCAGGATTGGCTTGCTCCTGCGCCAACGCGGATACCAAGCTGCCGAAGTCCAGTTGCAGGGCCAGGGCAGTGCATAGGGCGAATGCCAATTTGCGTTTCATTTCATCCTCCTGCTGCGTCTATTTTTTGGCCAGGAACTGTTCCTTGAGACGCAACGCCTTTGCTGTGATGTCGTCCTGGGCGACGAGGCTGTAGTAGGCGTCATTGGGCTTGGGTTTTGCATGCTTGAAGACATACCATTCGCCGTTTGGCACCTTCCGCTGATAGATCGTGTCGCCGATCTTGGCATGGCCGAAGCAGGTCCGCGCATCGCCGGCCTCGGCCGCGGTCGTCCAGATGGCCTGCATGCACATCATGCCGAGATCGCTGACGTACCAATTGCCTTCGGCAAAGGATCGGTTGCCGTTGCCCTTGTCGACAAAGGCCACGAGTTTGCGGTCATGCGCGGTGAAGCGTGCACCGCCGGTGGACCATTGCCAGGTCTTGTTGCGGTAGAGGGAATAGACTTCGTAAGCGCTGAGCGGCGTCGGCTTGACTTCCATCTTCGCCTTGACCGGCTGGGCGCCCAAGTAGACCGCAGCGGCTGCAACCGGCAGCAACAGCGGCAGAACCATGACTTTTATCGACCCTTTCATCCACTTTCTCCTCACATTGGAGATTACACACTCGACTGTTCGCCGCCGTCATGACGGCACGTAGTATCGGCCGACCTTCTTTGTCGTCCTGGTTTCCCGGTACTTCGTTTCACTGACACTCCTTCTTCCGGCATTGTTAGAGGTGGCCCGTGATACGGCAGGTTCGATCCGCGCCCCGCTCTCGGGCGGCTGAGAAAAGCCTTTCCATTGCAAATGGAAGCGAACGATCCTGAGTTTCGTACCGTGTCCGGCGCCGGCGACCGTGTATTTCGCCTCGGTGAAGGTCACGAAACCCAAGCCATGCGACAGGGCCTCCGTTGCCTCGGCGCCGTGACGCACCGCCGATTGGGCCGACAGCACCGAAACCAGCACCAGAGAGCCGGCCGTCATTGCGGTCATCGTCGAACGCGGCATAAGCGGCAGCCCGTTCTCGCGGGCGTGTCGAACGTGGATCACCACCACGAGCCCGGCATAGACGAGGGCGTTGATCTCGGCGAAGACGTAGAAGCCGCGTGCCGTTCCGGCATCGGAAATCAGCCAGACGGCGAGCGCCGACATCAGGGAAAGCACGAAATAGGGCATCAATATCCGAAGCGGCAGGGGAGCCGCGGCACCGCCGCCTTTCGGCGTGATGCGAAAATCGACGAACGAGCCGGTCAGGTGATCGCGCACCGCCGCCAGACAGCCGAGCAGCGACCAGGGCCACCGCGCGAACAGGAACAGGACCGTCTCCCAACTCAGCACCCGCGCGTCGTGCGGCCGGAACGTACCGGTCGAACGCCAGAAATAGGCGAGCACGACCAGAACCACTGACAAAGGCACGAAATGCAGCAGAAAATCGGGATAGTCGACGTCAACGAAGGCCCGCCCCATCAACAGCGCCACGATCGGCATCAGGAACATCAGCGCCATGAAGCACGAAAACAGCGGGTACCAGAGTTGCGAAAACAGGAACTGGAACTGCAGCCGCGGCCGCAGCTTCGGCACATACAAAGGCGAATATTTCAGCAGGATCGCGACGAGGCTGCGAGACCACTGGAACTCCTGAACCACGAGATCGGCAAAGTTCGCCGGCCCGTCGCCATGGGCTATGGCGTTGAGGGCATGCACGCCGCGCCAGCCATGGGCATTCATCATCAGCGTGGTCGAATGATCTTCGGCGAGTTCCGGCCCCAATCCGCCGATCTGCTTCAGGGCCTTTGTCCGCACGGCGTAGTGGGAACCGATGCATAGGGGCGCCCAGCCATTGTTGTAGCCGACCTGAAGGGAGCCATGCAGGCTCGCCTCCGCGTAAAGCCGCCCGCGAGCCGACCAGCTTGCCGCGGCATTCGCGTCGCATATGCTCGGCGCCGAGACATAGCCGACCGACGGGTCGTTGAAGGGATGCAGCACCTCCACGAGATAGGTGGCTTCGGGCACGTGATCGGCGTCGAATTGCGCCACGAAATCGTAGCGGTCATAGCCGTGGTGATCGTAGAAATAGGCAAGGTTTCCTTCCTTGCAGCGCGTGCGGCGCGGCCAGGCGGCGCGATGATATTCGGCGAAACCCTTTCGCGTGGAGATGAAAACCCCGTGGGCCGCACACCAGGAAACCGTTTCCGGCGACGGGTCTTCGTCTGCCAGCCACACATCGAAGTCGCAGCCAGTCTGGTCCAGCATCGCCTGCAACGTCTTGCGTACAACGGCAAACGGCTCGGACGGCGCCTTGGTGACGACCATCGCGATCCGCCCCTGGGGCACCGGCCCCGTGCTCACCGTGGCCACCTTCGCGCCGGAAAAGATCGTGATGAAGTAGACCGGCAGCAGGGTGATCCACCCGACGACGACGGTGATAAGGACGTAGGACGGCCAGTCCAGAACATGGGCCGGATCGAGCCACCACCACCAGAAATACGTGAAGGCCGCGAACCACGCGGTAACCCCCAACATGTTCAGTATCTGCAAGCGCCCGGAAAACAGCGTCGTCAGACGCGGCCTGACAGGCCCCGCACGCGCGAGATCGGCATAGCGCCGAAATCCATCGACTGTGGCTGCCCAGCTCATCGCCACACCTCCAGCCCGAAACCCGGCGCCGCCGTGCGGATGATGGTTTCGATATCCGAGAAGGCCGGCCGGAAGCCCAGTTGCTGCCGCGCCCGGCTGGTGTCGGCATAGAGCACGGGCGGATCGCCCGGGCGACGCGGCAACATCTGCACGGGAACCTGCCGCCCGGTAACGCGATCGATCGCTTCGAGAACCTCCCGGATCGAGGTTCCATGTCCGGAGCCGAGATTGGCGCGCAGTACCTCGCCGCCGTCATTCAGATAGTTGACGGCCGCGACATGGGCGTCGGCAAGGTCGGTCACGTGAATGTAGTCGCGAATGCAGGTTCCATCCGGCGTCGCATAGTCGTCGCCGAAGATGTCGAGCCGTTCGATCCCGCCGGCCGCCGCCATCAGGGCACGCGGTATGAGATGCGTCTCGGGATCGTGCCGTTCCGTGAGCTGTCCTTCCGGATCGGCGCCTGCGGCGTTGAAGTAGCGCAGCGCGACGGAGCGGAAATCATAGGCGCGCGCATAGTCGCCAAGCATCAGCTCGATCATCAGCTTCGTGCGCCCATAGGGGTTGATCGGAAACTGTTCCGTATCCTCGGTGATCGGAAGCCGCTGCGGCACGCCATAGGTGGCGCAGGAACTGGAAAACACGATGCGTGCCAGCCCGGTCGCGCGGCAGGCTTCGAGCAGCGCGATGCTGCCTGCGACGTTGTTGCGGTAGTATTTTCCCGGGTCTTCGACGGATTCCCCGACATAGGCGGAAGCCGCAAAGTGGATCACGCATTCAGGCAGGAACGTCCGGACGGCCGTTGCCAGCCGTTCCGTATCCTCGAGATCGCCTTCAACGAGGGGACCCCAGCGTACGTTGGCCCTATGTCCCGTCGACAGGTTGTCATAGACGACGGGGACGAAACCCTGCTGGGCAAGGCGTTTGCAGGTGTGGCTTCCTATGAAGCCGGCACCGCCGGTGACGAGTACGACGCGGGACATCTCATACCGCCTGTCCCGCCGTTGCGCGATCGGCCGCGCTGAGGCGCTCCTCGAAGTAGGCGATAGTGCGCTCAAGCCCGTCGCGCAGGATGACCTTCGGCTCCCAGGCGAGTTCGGTCAGCGCCTGCGAGATATCGGGACGGCGCTGGCGAGGATCGTCGACGGCCGCCGCCTGGTGAACGATGCGCGAGCGCGACCCGGTCAGAGACCGCACCATCTGCGCAAGTTCGAGAACGGTGAACTCCCCAGGATTGCCAAGGTTGATCGGGCCGATGCAGTCATCCGCCGAGACCGAAAGCCGGAGAAAGCCGTCGATCAGGTCGTTGACATAGCAGAAGGACCGGGTCTGCTGCCCGTCGCCATAGATGGTCAGGTCCTTGCCGAGCAGGGCCTGAACGACGAAATTGGAGATCACCCGGCCATCGTCCGGACGCATGCGCGGACCGTAGGTATTGAAGATGCGCGCGACCTTGATCTTGACCCGATGGGATCGGTGGTAGTCGAAGAACAGGGTTTCGGCCGACCGTTTTCCTTCATCGTAGCAGGCACGCGGGCCGATCGGATTGACATTGCCGAAATAGACCTCGCGTTGCGGGCTGAGGAGCGGATCGCCGTAGACTTCCGAAGTCGAGGACTGGATGACCGTGGCGCCGGTGGCGCGCGCATTTTCGAGTGCATGCAGCGCGCCAAGGACGTTCGTCATGAGAGTGCCAACCGGATCGGCCTGATAGTCGGGCGGCGATGCGGGAGAGGCAAAGTTGAAGATGACGTCGGCGTCAATCAGATAGGGTTTGCGAACGTCATGATCGATGATGTGGAAATGCGGGTTCTGCACCAAATGAGAGAGGTTTTCACGCCGTCCGGTTGAAAAATTGTCGAGACAAATAACCGTATGACCTAGAGAAAGAAGTCTTTCGCAAATATGAGAGCCAAGAAACCCGCCTCCACCTGTTACTAGAATTCTCCTTGGTATTCCTGAAATCTTCTTTAGAAATTCCCGTTGCCCGACGACAGACAACGGCCCCGGAACGACCTTTCGCATACACACCTCCAATTATTGTACACACCATTTCTCATGGTGATTGGAGACGGGCTGCCAATGGAAATATAATAAGGATTTTGTTCTTTATTACAAATTCACGCACAACCCGACAGAACTATAATTCTACAATTCATCCGAAAATCTACTTATCTTCAATTTCAATATTAGTTAATTATCAAATAACCATTAGCGCGTCAACTAAAACAATAAGGATTGATATAATGTAATCTGAAATAGGAATAAAATAATCGGAAACATAATCACGAATAGTTACATTATAATCCAATCAACATAATCATCTAATACCTTGTTAACCATCTTGAAGTCACAGCGGGCTATCGGATCGCTCAAGAAACATTGCCATTCTCAGGGGAGTAGACCGTCATGCGGATGCCGGTCGCGTGTTCCGCCGTGGCGACCACGCTTCGCCACAGACCAGATCACGGGAACGCGGCAAACGGGGCCTCACAGACGATATCCAAACACCAACATCTGCGCTCTCGACCACGTCGAGGCACAGAAATGAAGTGTTTGGCCGACGCTGCCGAGCCTAGTTCTTCGAGCCTAGTTCTTCCAGCGCGACGAAAGCGTGTCGCCACCCCGTTCGGCCGCCGCATCGTTGGTGAAGTAACGCGACGCCGCCTCCGTGCGGTTGCGGACGTTCATCTTCTTGTAGATGTTGCGGACATGAACCTTGACGGTATTTTCCGACAATCCAAGACGATCCGCGATGATCTTGTTTTGCGTTCCCTTGCAGATCAGATCGAGGATCTGAACTTCGCGGGTCGTCAGTCCGTCAGGTCCGGCATCGCGCTTGCGCCGACCTGCGCCTGCGGCCGGACCGGATCCGGACAGCTCTGCCCGCCGGCCATAGAGACTGCTCGCAGCGAAGGGCTCGGGCGAAAGCCGTCGCAGTAAGGCGGCTGGGAAGTGCTCGCCTCCCTTCATCAGTAGATCGATGGCCGCAAGGCAGACGTCCAGGTTGAGGTTCAACGGCAGAACGCCATGGATCAACCGCTCTTCAACGAAACCGGCAATCGACGGATCGAGCTCGTCGGCATTCTCCACCACCAGACCGATCGAGGTCTTGGGGTGGAACTCGTGGATCGTCCGCAAGATTGCTGGAAAGGACTTGGCCGGCATCCGGTAGAGCATGATCAACGTCACGTCGACGAGACTGCCGTCCAACAGATTGTCCGGATCGGAAAAGCAGACGATGTCGTGCCCCTGAAACCGCGAGCCGACCGCCTGCATCAGGCACTCGGCAAACAGATCGATCTTGGCAAGCATGACAATCTTTTTTTTCTGCGATAAAGCCTTGTTGTTTTCTTCAAAATCACCAACGCTGGAGCTTCCCGGATACATTACGCCCTCCTAGGATTTTTCCATTTGTTTTTATGGGTGCTGCGTTTTTCCCGCTGTGCACCACACTTTCAGAAAATTTATTCGGAACCACTATGCATCACGATATCTTCCCGCCCCGGGAAAATTCGCGATAGCTAATGTAACGTAAAGATCTTCATTACGAAACAACCCAAAAGGATTAGAGGCGCTTCATAAGCGTTCTTAAATCGTTATAAATCGAACCATCTTTGGGTTACACTGCGATCGACCCCCTTATTGGGGGCGTGAAAAACGTTATCAAGATGGCAGCGATCGCCGTTCCGCCGCACACGACGGGCCATCCATTTCCGCGAGGCGCAACCCTTCCGAGACGAGAAAACGGATTAGCTGCCGAGGTATTCCCGGTATCGCCTACTCATTTCGCAAGGTCGATATACCTAATAATACTTCGTTAGAGCTAGTAAATTTGCGCTTCGGGCGAAGCGGGTCAACCGTTCGCGCGAGGAAGCGGGGCACACAACCGCATGTTTGGTGCCCACAGTCGCGCTGGCAGGCGCGAATCTTAACGCCATAACAACGGCTTGGGACTGCGGATTACGCCACAAACAGCCAATAATTACAAACCACTAACCAGAATTGGTAGCTTCCGCGCGCCCGCGTTTGGAGTCACATTGGCGTTTCGTTCCTGAGTATGAACGAAAACAGCCTGGGTTTCGGAGGATCTTAATCCGCTAATGCCCTTCAACCCAGCGCGTGGCGTAAGCGTAAACCAGAGTAAGCGTAAAGAATACATTGATTGATTGCGGATTTCGTTCCGCTTTGTCATTTAAAAAAAGCATAAAATTCGAAATGTATTTTAATGAAAGCGATATAAATCAAGTTACAATATTGTTTATTCCTCAAAAACGGAGCCAACCCAGAAAAATACCGTAAGATCTAAAGGTATTTGGTGTTGGCTCCCCTTTTAACTTTTACCCCAAAAACGCCGTCTCAGCGTCCTTGAAACGGCTCCTCGCCCGTCAAGCCCTCTTCTCGCTCTCACTCCAGTCGAGTGCCTTCAGCTCTTCCCGAAAGGAAGCCGCTGGACGCTTTCAGCATGATCTGCTCCTCCTGTCGGGTCTCCCTGAACAATGAAACGGCCGCGAGAGATATGTTCGCGGCCGTCCGATCACATCGCACTCAGCGAGCGCTGCCGCCCGAGCCCTACTTCTTCTCGAGTGCCTGCGTGAGCTGGTCGACGATATCCTGCTGCGACTTCAGGCCGGAGGCCGTCAGATAGAGCTTGGCGGAGTCGAGGTAGACGACGTGGCCGTCCTTCCAGGCCTTCGTCTGGCGCACCAGTTCGTTGTCGAGCAATGCCGCTGCGGGCTGCGCCTGCTGGCCGATTGCCGCATCGCGGTCGACGACGAAGATCCAATCGGGATTGGTCTCGAGAATGTACTCGTAGGAAACCGCCTGACCGTGGGTCGTTACCTGCAGTTCCGCATCGGCCGGCTTGATGCCGAAGACATCGTGCAACACGCCGAAACGCGATCCTTTGCCATAGGCGCTGATCTTGCCGCCGGTGGTGAGCAGGATCAGCCCGGTGCCCTTCTCAGCCGCAATGCCGCGAAGCTTTTCGATCGAGGCATCGAGCTTTTCGACGCTCGCTTTGATTTCCGCTTCCTTGCCGAAGATCTGGCCGAGAATCTCGGCATTCTTCTTGACGCTGCCGATGAGATCCTTGTCGTCGGAGGTCAGATCGATCGTCGGCGCGATCTTGGCGACATCGGCATATTTCGCCTGCGATCGACCACCGACGATCACCAGGTCCGCCTCTGCGGCATTGATGGCTTCGTAGTCGGGCTCAAACAGCGTGCCGATCTTCGGATAGCTGTCGGCCTTGTATTTTTCGAGCGAAGGCGGGATTGCCGCGCCGGGAACGCCGGCAACGGGAATGCCGAGCATATCCAGCGTCTCCAGCATGCCGAAGTCGTAAACCAGCACCGTCTTCGGGTTTTTCTCCACGTCGGTGACGCCGCTGCTGTGTTCGATCTTCAGCGTCTCGGCCATGGCGGCCGGCGCGCCGGCGACTGCGAATGCCGCCGCAATGACGAGGTTGCGCAGACCATTAGAAATCGAAGATATATTCATGACTATTTTCCTCATCTTTTATCGGTCGTCGTAGCGCGATTTTCCGGCGAGGGCAATGCACAGCTTCCGCTTGCCGAAGATGCCGCAGAAAACTTGACGAAGCCGATCATATATAAGACTAAGGCGAACCGTCCGCGGAGTGCCACTGCGCGGTGGCAAGCTTGAGCCTTCCACGAGGGGCGTCGAGCGCAAACGGGCAAGGGACATGCAAGCAGTGGTCAAAACGAACAACAGGCAGAGCAGGCCCGTAAGATGAAGCCGGCCCTGATTGCCATCCCCGTCATCCTCCTGCTTGCCGCCGTCAGCGTCTTCACCGGCGTCGGCAGCCTTGCCGCAGCCGACGATGGCCGCGGCTGGTTCCTGGTCGTCGAGAGCCGCCTGCCGCGCACGCTTGCGCTGATGCTCGCAGGCGCCGGCCTCGCGGTCTCCGGGATGATCATGCAGGTGCTGGCGCGCAACCGCTTCGTCGAACCGTCGACGGCGGGCACCGCCGAGTCCGCCGCGCTCGGAATGCTGCTCGCCGTGCTCATCGCCCCCAACCTGCCGGTCGCCGGCAAGATGGTTTGCGCGGCGCTGACAGCGCTTGCCGGCACAGCCCTGTTCCTGCAGATCCTGCGGCGCATTCCCTTGCGTTCGGCCCTGATGGTGCCGCTCATCGGCCTCATGCTCGGCGGCGTCGTCAACGCCATCACCACCTTCATCGCCTATCGCTACGACCTGATGCAGTCGATGGGCGCCTGGATGTCGGGTGACTTCTCGGTGGTGCTGCGCGGTCGCTACGAGCTGTTGTGGATCGGTCTCGCGCTCACCCTCGTCGCCTATGCGACCGCCGCGCGCTTCACCGTCATCGGCATGGGCGAGGCGATCGCGCGCAATGTCGGCCTCAACTACGACAGGGTCGTAGCGCTCGGGCTCGCCATCGTCTCCATGGTTACGGCAACGGTCGTCGCCACTGTCGGCATGATCCCATTCCTCGGTCTCGTTGTTCCAAACATCGTCAGCCTGATCATGGGCGACAATCTCAGGCGCACGCTGCCCGTGGTCGCCGTCTCCGGCGCCGGCCTGGTGCTCGCCTGCGATATCGTCGGGCGACTCCTGATCGCTCCCTACGAGATCCCCGTGGGAACCGTCATGGGCGTCATCGGCAGCCTGATCTTCCTCCAGCTCCTGCTTTCGAGGCGCTCCCATGCAGGCTGATGCCAAGAGGATCGCTCCCTCCACCATCCTGCTTGCTTCGGCCGCGCTTGCACTCGTGTCGATGGTCGCTTTCATGACCATCGGTGCCAAGGGGAGCTGGTCCTTCCTTCTCTCCTTCCGCGGCACGAAACTGCTCGGCATGGTGCTGGTCGCCTATGCGATCGCCGTCTCGACGGTCCTGTTCCAGACGATCTCCGGCAACCGCATCCTGACGCCATCGATCATCGGCTTCGATGCCATGTATACGTTGCTTCAGACGATCATGGTGTTTTTCCTGGGTGCTGCGGGCGCCGGCAGCGTCGATCCGCGGCTGCAGTTCCTTGTCGAAACGGCGGTGATGGTCGGACTTTCGCTGCTGTTGTTTCGGGCGCTGTTTTCCGGCGCCGGCCGCAGCCTGCATCTTCTGATGCTGGTCGGCGTCATCCTGGGCGGCCTGTTCCGCAGCCTGTCGTCTTTCCTGCAGCGCATCCTCGATCCCAATGAGTTCGTCGTGCTGCAGGACAGGCTGTTTGCAAGCTTCAACAGCATCGATGCCAATCTGCTCGGCATTGCCGCCGTCGCTACCCTGGCCGTGACCTTCGTTCTGTGGCGGCTTTCGCCGACCTTCGACGTGCTCTCGCTTGGCCGAGAAGCGTCGATCGGCCTCGGCGTCGATCATCAGCGCGTCGTCACCCTTCTGCTGGTGCTGATCGCCGTGCTGGTGTCGGTCTCGACTGCGCTCGTCGGGCCGGTGACATTCTTCGGCCTGCTGGTCGCAAGTCTCGCCTGGCAGCTGACGCCGACCGCCAGCCACCGCTACGTGCTGCCGGTCGCCGTTTGCATCGCGATCGCCACGCTCGTCGCCGGCCAGGTCATCCTCGAGCGGCTGTTTTCCTTCAACACGGCGCTCAGCATCGTCATCGAATTCTTCGGTGGCCTTGTCTTCATCTTCCTGCTGGTCCGAGGTTCCGCCCGATGATCGAAATCCAAGAGGTGACGAAATCCTACGGTGGCAATGCGGTGGTCGACCGGGTGTCGCTGACGCTGCCCGCCGGCGGCCTGACCTCGATCATCGGTCCGAACGGCGCCGGCAAGTCGACGCTGCTGTCGATCGTCAGCCGGCTGATGCCGATGGATACGGGCAAGGTGCTGATCGACGGTCTCGACGTCAGCCGCACGGCTGGCGACGTGCTTGCCAGGCGGCTCTCGATCATGCGCCAGGACAACCACATCACCGCCCGCCTCAGCGTGCGCGATCTCGTCGCCTTTGGCCGCTACCCCTATTCCAAGGGGCGGCTGACGGCGGCCGACGCCGAACATATCGAGCGCTCGATCGCCTATCTCGGGCTTGAACCCTATCAAAACCGCTTTCTCGACGAGCTCTCGGGCGGCCAGCGCCAGCGTGCCTTCATTGCCATGGTGCTCTGCCAGGACACCGACTACATGCTGTTCGACGAGCCGCTGAACAATCTCGACATCAAGCATGCAGTCGAAACGATGAAGCTGTTGCGGCGCCTCGCCGACGACTTCGACAAGACCGTGGTCGTCGTCCTGCACGATATCAACTTCGCCTCCGCCTATTCCGACCGCATCGTCGCGATGCAGGCCGGTCGCCTCGCCTTCGAGGGGTCGCCGGAAGACATGATCGTGCCGTCCCGCCTTCAGGCGATCTTCGACGTCGATTGCCGCGTTCACGCTGTCGGCGAAACGCGGCTGGTCAACTATTTCGAATAGGTCGGGAACGCAAAGCGCGCTGCACGAAAATTCCGTGCAACGCGCCTTGATCGATTGAGCCAGCACTTGTGCTCGCCACCCTAGCCGGCGACGCCGCGCGCACCCTCCTTGCCGATCCGCGCAGCATCCGCGGCATGATCCTCGTCCGTCACCGAAGAGAGCCTCTTCAGCCGACGGCCGAGCTTCGTGTTGATGTCGTCCATCACGGTGAACATCACGGGCACGAAGACGAGGCTCAGCATCGTCGAGGTGATCAGGCCTCCGATCACCGCGATTGCCATCGGCGCCCGGAAGGCGGCATCGGCGCCGACGCCGATCGCGGCGGGAACCATGCCGGCCACCATGGCGATGGTCGTCATGATGATCGGTCGCGCGCGGGTGACGCCTGCCGTCAGCAGGGCCGTTCGCCGATCGGCACCCTCGTTGCGGCACTCGATCGCATGGTCGACAAGCAGGATCGAGTTCTTGCAGACGATGCCCATCAGCATGAGGATGCCGATCGTCGACGAGAGATCGAGCGAAGCGCCGAAGAGCAGCATGGCGAGCGCCGCTCCGCCGATCGACAGAGGCAGGGCCACCAGGATGGTAATCGGCTGCAGGAAGTCCTTGAAGAGCAGCACCAGAACCGCCGCGACCATCAGGATGCCGGCCAGCAGTGCAAGCGCGAAGTTGCGGAACATCTCCGACATATATTCGGCTTCGCCGTAGTTGGCCTGCGACACGCCCAGGGGCAGTTCGGTCATGGCCGGTAGCGCCGAGATCGCCTCGAACGCAGTCCCGAGCGTGATGCCGTTGAGATTGGCCTCGACGGCGATCAGACGCTTGCGATCGAGACGTTCAACGCTGCTTTCCTCCGCACCGAAGGAAATATCGGCGACCGAGGTCAGCGGCACCACCGTGCCGGCATTCGTGCCGACCCTCAGATTGCGCAGCGTGTCGACGTCGCCTCTGGCCGCCTGGTCGAGCATGACCCGGATCGGCACCTGGCGGTTGCCGAGATTGAAGCGCGCCGAATTGCTTTCGCTGTCACCCATCGTAGCGATGCGGGCGACGGTGCCGATCGAGGTCACCGAGACACCGAGCCTTGCCGCCTCGTCGAAGCGCGGCTTGACCAGCAGTTCTGGCGAAAGCAGCGGCTCTGTGGACTGGACGTTGACCAAACCCGGAAGCGCGCGCATCTCCCTTTCAAGACGCCGCACCGAAGCCATCAGCGCTTCCGGGTCGTCGCTCGTCAGATAGATCGAGAGATCCTTGGCTCCCTCGACCGACGAGAACGTTGCCTGGATATCGGGCGTTGCCGCCAGCAGCGGACGGAGCGACAGCTCGAAGGACTTGCGATCGAGCCCGCGCTCCTTGCGCGGCTTGAGCTTGATGCGCAGGGAGACCTCGTTGAGGTTTTCCGCCGTCGCCAGAACGCTTTCGACCTCCGGCCGCGCCTTGATCTGGCCGACCAGATCATCGGAAATGCGGGCGGTTTCTGCGAGCCGCGTGCCGGGGGGCAAGGTGATCTTGAGCTGGGAGACGTTGCTGTCGCTCGTCGGCAGGAAGCCGGTCGGCAGCATGGTCAAGAGCCCGATCGAGCCGATGAAGATCAGCGCAACCAGCGACAAAGCCGTCTTGCGATGATCCAGGGTCCAACCGAGCAAGCGTCGATAGCCGTTGGCGATACGCGATGGCTTGCCGGCATGGCCATGGCCGCCCCTCGGCCGCAGCAGGTAAGCCGCCATCAACGGCGTCAGCAGGCGTGCCACCGCCAGCGAGAACAGCACGGCGATCCCGACCGTCAGGCCGAACTGCTTGAAATACTGCCCGACGGCGCCGCCGATGAAGCTGACCGGCGCAAAGACCGCGACGATCGTCAGGGTCGTGGCGACGATGGCAAGACCGATCGCATCGGCCGCGTCGATCGCCGCGATGAACGGGCGTTTGCCCATGCCGACGTGGCGTTCGATATTCTCGATCTCGACGATCGCGTCGTCGACGAGAATGCCGATGACGAGCGTCAGCGCCAGCAGGCTGATGCCGTTGAGCGTGAAGCCGAGCAGGTCCATCACCGCGAAGGTCGGCAGGATGGAGAGCGGCATGGCAAGTGCAGAAATCAGCGTCGCTCGCCAGTTGCGCAGGAAGGCGAAGACGACAACGACCGTCAGGATCGCACCTTCGATCAGCGCGGTGACGGCCGCGTCGTAGCTTTCCTGGGTGTATTCGACGAGCGAGATCAGCTCCGTGAACTCGACGCCGGGCACACGCGCGCGGATCTCCTTCAACCGCGCGGCAACGGCGTCGGCAACGACGGTGTCACTCGATCCCTTGCTGCGCGAAACCGAGAAGCTGACGACCGGCTCGCCGTCGACGCGCGCGAAGTTGCGCGGTTCGGAAGACGTATCCTCGATCGTCGCTATGTCGGAGAGCTGCACCCAGCGGCCACCTGACAGCGGGATCGACAGGCGCGAGAGTTCCTCGACCGAGCCGGCGCTGCCGACCGTGCGGATCGACTGTTCGCGGCCGCCGATCTCGCCGCGTCCGCTCGGGATATTGGTGTTGATCTCGCGCAGCGCCGTATTCACCTGGTCGGCCGTCACGCCAACCGCCAGCAGGCGCTCGGGATCGAGCGACACCCTGACCTCGCGATTGACGCCGCCGAGCCGCTGCACCTTCTGCACGCCGGGCAGCGTCAGCAGTTCGCTGTTGATCGTATCGTCCACGAACCAGGAGAGCTCCACGGGCGACATGTCGGGCGCGCGCACGGCGTAATAGACGATGGCGCTGCCATCCACATCGAGGCGCGAGACGATGGGTTCCTGGATAGACTGCGGCAGGTCGGAGCGGATCTGCGCCACGGCCTCGCGCACGTCATTGGCGGCACGATCGGGATCGGTGCCGATCTTGAATTCGACCGTGGTCGTCGACACGCCATTGGTGATGGTCGAGCGCATATGGCTGACCCCGACAAGGCCGGCGGCCACACCTTCGACACGGCGCGTGACCTGCGTTTCCATTTCGGCCGGCTGGGCGCTCGGCTGCGTGATCGTCACCGTCACGACCGGGAACGACACACTCGGATTGGCGTTGACCGGCAGCCGCAGGAACGAGGCGATGCCCATCAATGTGAGGACGACGAAGAGAACGATCGTCGGAACGGGCTTTCGGATCGCCCAGGCAGAGATGTTGCTGGTCATTGCGGCTTGCCCGTCTGGGTCGGCTGGACATCTCTCGCCAGAACCGCTTCACCTTCGCGCAGCGACACCCCGGCCTTGAGAACAACCCGGTCACCGGCTGCAAGCCCGGAGACGATCTCGACCTTGCCACCCTGGCGCATGCCCGGCTGAACCGTCTTGCGCGCCACTTTGCCCGCATCGACGACGAAGACCGAAACCGTGCCGTCGGGAGCCCCGTAAAGCAACGCGGAATCGTCGACCATGATCGCCTTGCGCTCGGCCACCACGATCTCCGCCCGGCCGAAGGTGCCGGCAAAGGGCGGCTTGCTGGTATTCAGCGTGACCTGAGCAGTTCCGAGCCGGGTTTCGCGGTCGATCTTCGGATTGATCACGCGCACTTTGCCCTCGATCCAGTCACTGCGGCCGGAGAGCTTGACCTTGACGACCTGGCCGACGGCAAGTAGCGGCAGTTCCGTTTCCGGAACTTCGGCCGCAAACTCGATCTCGCCCTCGCGGATCAGCTTGACCAGCGGGTCAGAGCCCGCAAGCGCACCGGCACGGGCGAGCCGCTCGGAGAC
Organism: Ensifer sp. GW101-20A05; assembly: GCF_059424735.1. NCBI lineage: Bacteria > Pseudomonadati > Pseudomonadota > Alphaproteobacteria > Hyphomicrobiales > Rhizobiaceae > Ensifer > Ensifer sp. GW101-20A05. The sequence continues at coordinate 383,930 of NZ_JBWKZT010000006.1, forward strand.
GATGCCTGCGGCGGGAGCCACGATCACGGCGCGTTCGAGTTTACGGCGTGCCTCGGCCTCGAGTGCTTCCGCCTGTTCGTAGTCGGCCCGTGCGACCTTCACCGCCTGTTCGGCGATCGCAAGCGCAGAGACACGCTCCTCGAGAATGGTTTCGGCCTGAAGGTGGCGCAATTGCCGGGCCCGGGCGAGCTTCCTCTGCTCCTGCGTGACCGTTTCCGCCTCCCGCGCCATCGTGGCACCCGCACGGGCCACCCGGCCCTCCGCCTCGCGCAGAAGGTTTTCCAGCATGTCGGTCTCGAGCCGGGCAATCACCTGCCCGGCCGCAACCCGGTCGCCGATCTCGACTTCGACTTTGGCGATACGCTGATCGGTCAAGGTCGTGCCGACCGCAATCTCCTCGCGAGCGACGAAGATGCCGGCGAAGGACCGGGTCCACTCCTGCGGGCGGCTGTCGGCCACGAGTGTCGACACCGTACGGCTGATAGCCGCGCTATCGACAGGAACGGACGCGGCCGCCTCCCCGGAGGCGTGCGCCACACCACCCGTCATAGCGAGAGCAATGAGCGCAGCAAGCATGACCTTCAACTCAACTGTACGTCTCATTTCATTGGCTTTCCATTGGTGAGGCCAGTCGGATCGCAAACACGGGCGCTGCAAGCTGCCGGCCTCGAGATCGGGCAATCTGCATCGAATAATTATTAGATTAGTCAATCTAATAAATTGATCCATCAAACGCGGCGATTGTATGGCAGATTACATACTATCATTGCGGGAAGATGGCGGAGTTCCTGTCGGCAGGCGACCTTGACACCGGCGCACCACCCCACGAAATTAGAGTGCTCGCTCTAATAATGAGATTGCCCTGCAAGGAGAATTGGCGATGCGCAAGGTCGACCCCGAGAAACACGCCGCCAAACGTCGACTGATCCTCGATGCAGCAATCACCTGTTTTGCGCGCAAGGGCTTCCACGGCACGTCGACTGCCGAAATCTGTGCCGAGGCAGGCATGAGCCCGGGCAATCTCTTCCATTATTTTCCGACCAAGCACACCATTATCGCGGCGATCGTGGAGGAGGAACGTCAAGAAACGGCGGAGATCTTCCGAAAATTGGGTGAAGCCGAAGACCTCTTTGCCGCTCTGCTCGGTTTCATGGACACCGTTCTCGAGCTTGCGGGCGACCCGACCTATTCGAGCCTCGCGCTCGAAATCGCCGCCGAAGCGATGCGTGACGAACGGATCGGTACGCTCGCCGCCGCCAATGACGCAGAGCTTCACGGAGCCCTTGCGGCGCTGCTTCGGGGTGCGGCTAGCCGAAATCAGATCGATCGAACCGTGGATGCGGACGGTGCTGCCCGATGGATTGCCGCAATCATCGACGGCATCTTCAGCCGGGTCGCTATCGACCCCGGCTTCAAGCCGAAGCACGAAGGCACGATGCTGCGGCTTCTCCTGACCCGGTTTCTGCGCCCGCAGGGCTGACGCCTTCGAACGGAATGACCGCAGCGAGCATTCTCTCGCCGCGGTCGTTGATTTCAGGCCCACCGGCTTTCGCCGGAGGTTCCCTCAAGACGGAAGCAATATCAGGAATGCTTCTGGATGATGCCGTAGACGATGTTCCGGTTGGCACCGAACTGGACGCGCGCATCGACGGCAGCTTTGCCCGCGCTCTTGTGGATGATGTTCCACATGTCCGCCTCCGAACGCAGCAGCAGTGCCCAGTTCATGAAGGTCTCCATGTAACCGTCGACGCCGATATCCTGGGCGAAGTTGGCAAACAGGAAGACACCGTTCGGCTTCAGCATCTGCAGGCAGCGATGGGTCAGCTTGATGGCCACCTTGTCGGCAAGGTAGTCATAGAGGCCGGCAGCATAGATGAAGTCGAACTTGCCGAGCTTCTGATCGCGGCCAAGCAGGCTGCGGACGGAGCCATCAACGCCTTCGATGCAGGTTCCGGCGAAGTCGCGGCTGATCGAACCGACGCTGAGCGGGTCCTGGTCGAGCGCCACCCACCGCTTGATCCGACGCTCCTCGAGCGCCACCGAGCGATTGGCCTCGCGCAAGTGGCCGGCTGCAATCGTCAGAATTTCCGCCTGCGAACCGCGGCTGGCCGCGATCTCGTCGACGTGACGGGTCAGGAGGTCGCGACGCTCGCGCACCGCAACCGAGGAGGACGCGTCCTTGGTGTAGTCATAGAGCGCTCGCCCGGTGGGCGATGCCCGCTCGATCTCCTTGGCAACGCTCGCATGACCATAGATGAAGTCAAGCAACTGCGCGTCGCCCGAGTAGCCCCTGGGCTTTTCGGAGGACCATCGGGTGAACGGGTCCTGGAGGAAATATTCCGACACCGGGTGTGCCTGGGCGATCGGTATCAGTTCCTGCCAGACGTTCGGGTGGAACTTGGCCCGAGTTTCATGAAGAGCGGCTGCAAGCCGGTCGATAATCTTCGCCGGGTCCGTTCCCTGCAGGAACTGCTCCTGGGCAATCCTGAGAATCACTGCGAGCTCGGCCCTGCCGACCGTGAGCTGTTCGTCGTGCCGCTCGCCCCTGGGCGAAACGAACTCATCAGCCATCGCCTTGGGAGTAATCAGGCTTTGACCATCGAAAACCGTCTGAAATTGGCGCACGCGAGACCATCCGTTAATGCTTTGTTAACAATGGTCGCGAAGATGTGCGCATTACGGCTCGGTTTGCAAGTTTTTGTATATAATAAGGTAAATACTCGTGCTTCCTCCCTTTGGGTTACGCCTAATCCTAGGCGTTCCGGCCCTTTAATTTAACAAAACTTAATGGACACCTCCTATCATCCCACCCGCACCACTCGTCCCTGTTGCAGGCGTAAAGTGGGGGGCAAGCATGGAGTGTCCGAAACAACGTCCATTGATGGAAAAGCGACGACAGATTTCCGTTGACCGTGACGCAGCGCGATGGATCAGTGCATGAAGCACACGTTGGCCGACGTAGTTGACATCGACCTACATAAGCAGCCGCACAGGCCGCATTTGGCTGAGCTTCAGACACTCTATCGAATGGAGGGCGAGGCTGGCCGGCGTGCGGCGACGAGGCAGGGCCTCTGGGTCGCGGTTGCCGTCTATCTGTCGTTTTTCGCGATCGACATTCTGCTGGTCCCTGATGTCGCCTTCAATACGATCCTCGCGCGCCTCGTCGTCGGCATCGGCGCGCTTTTGACCTTCGAGATCCTGTATCGCATCAAGGCCCGAACCAAGTGGCTCGACGGCACCTGCGCCGCTGCACTGGTCTTCGGCTACATCGGCTGGCTCGTGCCTGCGATGATGACGGCCGACGTTGGCAGCATGTCCTACTACATGATCTTCGGCGCGATCTTCATGATGGGCGCCAATCTCTTCTTCAGTTTCCGCTTTCGCCTCTCGGTCGTCGCCTCCGGGATCGTGTTGACGACGTTCTTCATCGCTCTCTCGTTATTCTCCGAGCAAGATCCTGCCTATCTGATCGCCTTCGGGACCTTTTACGTCTCCTGCTTCATCTTCACCTCCTATGTAAACTGGAAGCTCAACCGCGAGCGCTACAAGGTGTTCCTCAACGCCTTCGAGGCGAAGATCCAGCAGAACGAGGCCTCGGAACGAGGCATGGCGCTCCTGCGGCTATCCAACACCGATCCCCTGACCGGTCTGGACAACCGCCGCGCCATCGACCAGCAGCTGCGCGACTATTGGAACGATTGGCAGAAGCTCGGAAAGAGCTTTGCCGCCATGCTGATCGACGTTGATTTCTTCAAGAAATACAATGACTGCTACGGCCATCAGGAGGGCGACCGCTGCCTCGTTCTGGTGGCCAATGCGCTCGGCGAGGCGATCAAGGACTATAACGGCTCCATCGGTCGCTACGGCGGCGAGGAGTTCATCGTTCTTGCCCGCCTGGACACTCTGGAGCAGGCAGCCGAGCTGGCCGAGGTGATCTGCCGTACCGTCGAGAACATGCGGCTGGTGCATGAGCAGCGCCGCGATGGCGTCTCCATCGTCACCGTCAGCGTCGGTGCTGCTTTCACGCGCAATCAGACCGGCGCCAAGCTCGAGAAGATCATCCACGAAGCCGACCGTGCGCTCTATGCCGCCAAGGCGAGCGGCCGAAACTGCGCGAAGCTGTTCGACCCGAACGACCCGCAAAGCAGCGACGAAAGCGAGAACATTGCCGCGCTTCTGAAGATCGCGGTCGATCAGAACCTGGTATCGCTCGTCTACCAGCCGATCAGGAACGTGATGACCGGTGAGGTCGAGGCCGTCGAGGCCCTGATGCGGCTGACGATGCTGGACGGCACGTCGGTTCCGCCGAGCCTTTTCATTCCGGTTGCCGAGCGAACCGGCGCCATTCTCGACCTCGGCCGCTGGGCGATCAAGACCGTCTGCCGCGAACTTCTCGTCGATAACCATATCCCGCTCGTCAGCGTCAACGTCTCGCCGATCCAGCTGAAGACCCCGGGCTTTGCAACCTCGGTCGCCGCGATCCTCGGAGAGACCGGCGTGGCCGGCAGCCGTCTTGCCTTCGAGATCACCGAAGGGCTCGAAATGGAGATGCATTCGGGCATCCTGCGCTGCATCAGCGACCTCGAAACGCTGGGCATCAGGATATGGCTGGATGACTTCGGCACGGGCTTTGCCGGCCTCTCCTGGCTGCGCCTGATCGAATTCGATACCGTGAAGATCGATCGGTCGTTCCTGCACGATTGCAATACCCCCAAGGGGCGCGCCATGCTGCAGGACATCATCGGACTGGTGCGAAACCGCGGCCACAAGATCCTGATCGAAGGCGTAGAGACCGACGAGCAACTGGCGCTGATGCGGCGCTTCCGGATCGACCAGGTCCAGGGCTTCCACGTCGGCCGCCCTGCGCCGGCAGAGACTTTCCGTACGCCACCGGACAAGCCGCGCATGCCGCTGCGAAACGGCGCCCGATCCTAGCCGGGCCCACGCTCGATCCGGAAGCGCATAGTGCGCGCTTCGGAGCCGGCTTCAGCCAAAACACAACCTTAACATAGCCCGCGAATACATGTTGCGCTTCGACCGGGTGGAGACGTAGTATACCGGAGCTTACAGTGCCGCCGGATACAATCTCACATTGTGACCATGGGAGCGTGCATGACCATGGAAAGTCGGCAGGACAGCCGGGTCAAGTCGGCAGTTGCCCCACCCACCGACGCGGAAATTCTGGCACAACTCGATCGAATTCGCCGCAGCGCCGAGTTCGATGCGCCGGAGCGTGATCGCAAATTCCTGACCTATGTCATCGAGGAAACGATTGCGGGCCGAGGAGATCGCATAAAGGCCTATTCGATTGCAACCGAGGTCTTCGGCCGGGATTCCTCTTTCGACCCGCAGACGGATCCGGCGGTGCGGATCGAAGCGGGCCGCATTCGCCGGGCGCTCGAACGCTACTACCTCGTTGCCGGACGGACCGATCCGATCGTCATCAGCATCCCCAAGGGCGCTTACGTGCCAACTTTCGAACGGCGCATCGATGCGTGGCTCCCGTCGCACACGGAAGCCAAGGAAAGTGCCGCACAAAAACCAGCCACTCTACACACCCGGCGAGGAGCCTGGCTCACGGCGGCAGCCATGGTCTGCGTCGGTGGTGGCCTGACAGCCGGGGCGCTCCTCCTTCACGAGGATGACAAATCGATCGTTCGCCTGCAGCCGACGATCCCGAAGCTCGTCGTCACACCATTTGAAGACCTGTCAGGAACCTCCCAATCGGCGATGATGGCCCGCGGGCTCACTGACGAGGTCGTCGGCAACATCGCCAAGTTCAAGGAGATCACCGTCACCACCCGTGAAGGGCCCGATGCCTCGCCGCAGGGTGGTCCGGTCTTTGCCCTGGAGGGTCGGGTCCGGTTCGACGGCGAAAGACTGCGGCTCGTGGCGAGACTCATCCAGCGGTCCGATGGATCGGTGGTATGGACGAATGCCTACGACGAGCGTCTGGAAACCGGCAAGACTATCGACCTGCAGGTGAAGGCGGCCGCCGCTGTGGCTGGCGCCGTGGCACAGCCCTATGGTGCCATTTTCCAGGCAAACGCCACGGCGTTCAAACAGTCAGTTCCCGATGACTGGCAAGCTTATGCCTGCACCTTGAGCTATTACGGCCATCGCGGCGACGTCGGTGCGCAAGGCCAAGCCGGGGTGCAGGAATGTCTGCAACAGGCGACGCGACAGGTGCCAACCTACGCGACGGCCTGGGCCTTGCTGTCGATGTCCTATATCGACGCCTTCCAGGATCGTCTCGATCGCTCCTCCTCGGTAACGCTGGAGCGGGCAACCGAAGCGGCAGCCCGTGCTGTGGAACTGGATCCCCAGGACGTGCGCGCCCTTGAGGCGCGAATGCTCGCCCTGTTCTTCCGCGGCGATGTCGATGCTGCCCTGGCCGTCGGCGCGCGCGCACTTGCGATCAATCCCAACGACGCCGAGCTCGCCGGCGAATACGGGTTCCGGCTGGCGCTTTCAGGCCAATGGGATTCCGGCTGCAAGCTGCTATCGGAAAGCGTCGCCCGCAACTTTGGTCCCGCCCGCTATTTCGAAGCAGCGCTTTCGGTCTGCTCCTACTTCGGGGGCGACTATGTCACCGCCGAGCAATGGGCGCGCATGGCCGATCTTCGCACCCATCCGTTCTCCCGCGTCATGCTTCTGGCCACGCTGGGCAAGCTTGGCAAAGATGCACAGGCGCAGGAAGAAAGGACGTGGATCGAAACCAATCTGCCAGGCCTGCTTGAAGGTATCCCCCAGGAGGTCGCTCTGAGGCTGCGCCGTCCGCAGGATCGGCAACAGCTTGTTGATGGCTTGCGCAAGGCGGGCGTGCCGATTCCCGAAACCGAATTCGAACAGGCACGCACCGATAGTTCGATCCACTGACCGACGCGCGCTCAAACCGGCCGCGGCGATTGCGATGCGTCGGATTGGGGTTTTTCCCCCACGGCGCCCCCCTGCATCCAGACCATCAGCAGATCGTGGACCACACTGAGAACGATGGGGCCCAGGAAGAGGCCGATCAGCCCGTAGGAAAGCGTGCCGCCAAGCACCCCGAGCAGTATGACCAGCGTCGGCGTCGAAAGTCCGCGAGCCACCAGGATCGGCTTCATCACGTTGTCGATGACGAAGAGCGGGACCAACAGAATGGTCATAAGCAGCGCTGGACCGAAATCCATCGTCACCCAGGCCCAGATGATCACCGGAAGCAGCACCAGCGCGGGCCCGATCTGGATGATGCAGAGAACAAGCACGACGAATGCGATGGCACCCGGCGCCGGAACATGGAACAGGCCGAGCACCAAGGCACAGAGAAAGGCCTGCAGCAACGCGACGCCGATGACCCCGCGTGCCACGTTGCGGATCGTCGCTGCCGCCAGACGCAGGAAGCCGATGCCCCTGTCACCGCCGATCCTGCCGGAGAAGCGTTGCGCCATCTCCGCCAGCCGTTCGCCGGAGCCGAAAAGAAAGCCGGCCACCAACACGGACACCACGAAGCTCAGCACCTCGGCGCCGATGCTCGCAATTTTGCCGAGCGCCTTACTGCCCGCCTGCACCAGCGAAGGTTCGAGCTTGCTCAGGAGAGCTTCGAAATTATCCGATGCCATGCTCCAGGCGGCATGAACCCGTTCACCGACGATCGGCCACTCGCGAACGTATTCCGGCGGTACCGGCACTCTGAGAGAACCGTCGGCAAGTTTTGCGAGCAGCGCCTGGAGCCCTTCGGCAAAGCTGACCGCAATCGCGGTCAACGGGGCGACGATGACGGCCAGACAGGTCAGCGTGATGAGAAATGAAGCCAATCGCCGCGAGCCGAGAAGGCGGCCAAGTCGGGCATAGGCCGGGTAGAGCGCCACGGCAAGGATGGCCGCCCAGATGAGAATGATGGCGAATGGCGCAATCAGCGTCAGGGACCAATAGGCAAAAAGCCCGACGATGCCGATCCTGGCGATATCGGTGATCTTCGCCTCAATGGACGGGGGACCGGTTGGCCCATCGCGAACCGCGCCCGTTCGGGAAGGATCATCAACCATTCTCGCCCCTAACCCCTTGATGTGGCAAATCAATGCGCCGCTGAGCTTCTCGACGGCCCCGCCTATCGCCGAATCCATATGCCTGGGACCCGCGGCAGCCAGCATATCTCCGCCCGTGCAACAGTCATGCGGATCGTACCCCAGCGATGGCCGGTAGGCAGTAACATACAGTAGCATACGTCATTCAGGCTTCCCCATCGGCTACCCTCCTCTAGAGATACCTGTGACAGACGGCAGTAGAAATATAAGCTGCGACCGCATCAAGCACTGGTTGCAGCAGAAGCGTCGACAGGGGGCTGTCACGCGCGCTTGTCCAAGCGCCCGCGCGCCTCAGCCAACAAAGGGAGGCTGGATAGATGATCCGGAAAACGATCATCGCGCTCGGCAGCGCAGTGACGATACTGGTTTCAACGCCCATCACGGCCGTCATGGCCCAGCAGACTGCGAGTGCGCCAGCCGCTGAGCAGCAGACGGCGCCGGACCCCCTCAGCGACGACGAGCTCGAAGTTCTGGTCGCACGCATCGCGCTCTATCCGGACGAGCTGGTGGCGCTTATTTCCGCTGCCGCGCTCTATCCGCTGCAGATAGTCGAGGCAGAACGGTTTCTGGAGGCTCGCCAGAAGAAACCCGACATGAAGCCAAAGGACGATTGGGACGGTAGCGTCATTTCGCTGCTCAACTATCCCCAGATCGTCAAGATGATGAGCGAAGACCTCGAGTGGACGCAGGCTTTCGGCGACGCGATCGCCAATCAGCAGAAAGATGTGCTGATCGCGATACAGCAATTGCGCGACGAGGCCGTCGCCAAGAACATCATCAAGAGCGACGACAAGGTGAAGGTGGTCCAGGAAGGCGACAACGTCATCATCCAGGCAGCCAACCCCGAAACGATCTACGTTCCGCAGTATCCGCCGGAGATGCTGTACGAGCCGAATTATGCACCGGCGCCGATCGGCTACTATGAAGAACCCTATCCGGCCTATTGGTATCCGGGGGCGGCCTTCTTCGCCGGCGCGGTGACTGGGGCTGCCTTCGCGGCGATCGTCGACTGGGACGATTGGGGCGTCTGGGGCGGCCGCTGGAACGGCGGCGACATGGACATCGACTGCAACAACTGCTTCAACAACATCAACGGCAAGGTGAAGTGGAACGACATCGACTGGAAGAATGTCGATCGCAGCAAGATCAACTTCGACCGCGACCAGCTTCAGCATTTCGACCGAAACAGCATCAAGAACAACATCAAGGCAAACGGCAACAACAACCTGCGCAACCGCGCCGCCGAGATCAACCGCGATCGGCCGAACGCGCGGCCCGGCGGTGGTGGCGGCGGTCAGATCCGGGACGTGCGCAAGAGCACGCTCGATGGGCTGAAGGCCCAGCAGAGGCCGGCAGCGCGGCCCGGTGGTGGCGGGCAGGGGGTTGCGAAAGCGCGGCCCGGCGACGGCAAGCCGAGCCTCAACCGCCCTGGCGGCAAAAAGCCTTCGCAAGTGAACCGTCAGGGCGGCAAGAAGAAGATGGCCGCCAAGGCGCAGAACCGGTCGAGAAATCCATCGGGCCTCGGCAACGTCAATCCCGGGCGGCGTGAAATCAACTCGTCACGCCGCGGCGGTCAGAGCATGGGCGGTGGCCACCGCGGCGGCGGGCGGCCACAGATGAGCCGCGGCGGCGGCAGACCGCCAATGCACCGTGGCGGTGGTGGTCGCGGCGGCGGCGGACGCAGACGTTGAACGGATCATAGGAGAACGACCATGGCAAAGCTCTTTCATCCGTTTCTCCTCGGAACGGCGATCGCCCTCACGCTGGCCGCCGTGCCACTCAACGCGTCTTTCTCGCAGACACAGACCCCGGCGGAACAGGCGCCAACGGATCAAATGGCTGCGGGCCTCGATGCCTATGCTGCCGACGAGGATCCGCCGGTCTTCGATGATCCCGCCAAAGCGGTCGACGAATTCAAGGCGAAGCTCGCCGCCAATGACTTCGACGGTCTGGCGAAGCTTCTGGGGCTCAATGCGGAGAAGCTGAAGGCCGGTGAAGGGGCGATGGATACGTTCGCGCTCATTCGTGAAGGTGCCGCCCGCAATGTCGTCGTGCGCGACCTCGAAGGGCGCAAGATCATCCAGCTCGGCGATCGGCTCTGGCCCCTGCCCTTCCCAATCACCAAGGGCGAGGACGGCAAATGGGCTTTCGACACCTATGTCGGGCTCGAGGAGATTGTCAATCGCCGCGTCGGCGAGAACGAACTCGAGGCGATCGATACAGTACAGGCCTATGTCGATGCGCAGAAGGAATACGCCTCGCAGGATCGCGACGCCGATGGCGTGCTCGAATATGCCCAGAAGCTGATCAGTACACCTGGCCAGACGGACGGGCTCTACTGGCCGGCCGATCAGGGCGATGGCGAAAGCCCGGTCGGCGACTCGATCAGCGAGGCAGCACTGGAAAAGGCCAAGGCCGGCCAAGGCTACTTCGGCTACCGCTTCCGCATCGTGACATCGCAAGGCGATAACATTGCCGGCGGCCGATATGACTATGTCATCAACGGCAACATGATCGGCGGTTTCGCCTTGATCGCCTGGCCGGTCAGTTATGCCGAGACCGGCGTCAAGACCTTCGTCGTCAACCAGCAGGGCATCGTTTACGAGCGGGACCTGGGGCCGAGCACCGAACAGATCGTGCCCTTCATCGATCGTTTCGATCCCGACGACAAATGGGACGTGGTCCCCGATTGAGCGCCGATCTCAGTTGACGATCTCCTGTCGGGCCGGATTTCCCCTCCGGCCTGAATGGGCGAACGGATCGACGACATCGTTGCCGAGGTTCTCTGACGGTTTCGGCCACCTACGCGTCAGCTTGTGCAAATCTCAGCGGCATGTGCAGCGAAACGCGATAGCGCGTCGGCCCGACATGACCGGCGGTCAATGATGCACCCTCCGGAAAATGCGTCCTGACCCGATGAGCGACATTGGCAAGGCCAATACCGAGGCCCTCGCCCGCCTTGCCGGAAGCGGACGCGGCAACGCCGTTTTCGACGGACAGATTAAGCGTCCCTCCGACCCGGGCCGCCCGGATGTGAATTTCGACCTCGCCGATTGAGCGGCCGACGCCGTGCTTCACCGCATTCTCGACCAGCGGCTGCAGGATCAGACTTGGAACCATGGCACCCTCGAGTTCGGGAGGGATGTCGATACGGACGACCATTCGATCCGAAAACCGCTCCTTCTCGATATCGAGATACTCTTTCTGCAGAGCCATTTCGTCCGCAAGCCGCAATTCGCGCATCGGATCGAGCTGCAGCGTCGACCGCAGAAACCCCGAGAGCGACATGATCATCCGCTCGGCCCGCTGCGATGCCCCCTCCTCCACCAGGCCGGTGATGGAGTTGAGCGTATTGAAGAGGAAATGCGGGTTTATCTGATATTGCAACGCACGCATCTGCGCCGCCAGCGCCTCTTCGCGCGAGGCAATCAGTTTCAGATCCCGATCGCGGACGTCCATGTGATTGAGTAACGCCACGAAGAGAAACGACCAGCCAAAGAAGATCGACATGCGGTAACAGACCGCATAGCCGTAATCCATGATGTTGAACGGCACGACGACGGGCGACATGATCAGCGTGTAGAGGTAGTAGTCCAGCAGCGACATACCGAGGGAGCTGACCAGGGAAAGCAGCAGGCACACGAAAATTTGCGTGGCATAGCGCTGCCTTCTCATGCGGCTGAGCAGATGCGCAAACAGAATGGCCAGAACGACAAAGACCGCTTCAAGGACAAGCTTGCCAAGGAACGGCTTGAGGGGATTGTCACCGATTGTGAGCCAGATCGGACTACTGATCAGCAACTCGGCGGCTGCATAGATCAAAGCCAGGCGCAGGGTCGTTGCGGGAAATCGACGGCCATCCAGGAAGCTGTCGGTCGGAATGGTGATGTGTTTCATGCAAACTCTATCACGCTGGTTTCAGGTGGCTTTGTTCGGGCGACGTGACCGCCTGGCTGCGCCCGGTTTGCGCTATTTGAAAGGGCAAACAAAGAAATTTAGCAACCAAAAGGTTTACTCACCGTTCTCAACCGCGCCAAGATTGCGTCGGGAGGGGAGACCGATCGGTCGTTGGGGGCGCTGATGTACTGCCGACGATCCGGCCCTGTCGAACGAGATCCTCGAGGCGACGCGCGGCTGGCTTTCGGCGGAGGATGGCGAAGGGGCC
>NZ_JBWKZT010000007.1:0-81864 GCF_059424735.1 Ensifer sp. GW101-20A05
GTCTTGCCATGGTCAACGTGGCCAATCGTGCCAATGTTAACGTGCGGCTTGTTGCGCTCAAATTTGCTCTTTGCCATGGGTACGTTTCCTGTGGTCAAGTATGAATGATCAGCCGGCAGGGCCGGTTTGTGGAGCCGTTTAAGGGTTTCAGGGGATTTGCGCAAGACTTAATTGCGTACGCCCGGACCGGTCGCCGACGGCCTTTTCCTGCCGATATGTAAGAACGCTGAAGCGCCGACACAAGGGCAGGCATGCGCGAATCACGGATCGCTCCGCAAGCAAGACAAACAATGACTTACCGCGAAGCGTTGGAGCATCGGATTAATTCGGATAAGGAGGCTGTTCGCTGCTGGAGCGGGTAGCGGGAATCGAACCCGCGTATTCAGCTTGGAAGGCTGCTGCTCTACCATTGAGCTATACCCGCGGGCCTTCGATCCAGAAGCAGAATGGTGGAGGGAGTTGGATTTGAACCAACGTAGGCTGAGCCAACGGATTTACAGTCCGTCCCCTTTAACCACTCGGGCATCCCTCCATTATTCTGTCGGGATCTTTCGACCAAGCATTTGAGATCGTGAGACAACCAGCGACGCGTCGTTGCCGCCTCTCGATCTGTGGCCGGGTATATGACCGCCCTCTTTCCTCCTGTCAACACGGGTCAGTGGAAAATTTCCGAATTTCTCCACAGCGACAATTCCGGACCGCTCATCGAAAACCATTTCGCCACGCCTGCAACCCCTCTATAAGACGCCCATGAGCAAAGATCACACCGGCGACAAGAGCGCCAAGGACACCCATTACGCCAACCTCAGGCGCGCCCACCGCGACGCCAAGCGGGAACGCGGCGAAATCCCAACGCCAAAACACGAGAAGCGCCGCAAGGCGCCGGCCGACTGGAAGCCACCGCAGCTCGCGCCCGAGCAGGTTCTGCTCTACGGCCTGCATACGGTTCGCGCCGCCCTCGACAATCCGGCGCGCCAGTTCGTTCGCCTCAGCGTGACGCCGAACGCCGCTGCAAGATTGGAGCTCGACGAGCTTTCGGCCCTGCCCTTCCCGGTCGAAACCGTGACGCCGCAGGATCTCGACAAGATCCTCGGCCCCGATGCGATCCACCAGGGCGTGATGCTCGAGACGCGCCCCTTGCCGCATCGCAAGCTCGAAGCGCTTCGCGACTGCCCGCTGATTCTGGTGCTCGACCAAGTGACGGATCCGCACAATGTCGGCGCCATCATGCGTTCCGCCGTCGCCTTCGATGCCGGTGCGTTGATCACCACCATGCGCCACAGCCCGACCGAATCGGGCGTTCTCGCCAAATCCGCCTCGGGCGCGCTGGAAATGATTCCCTATATCCAGATCACCAATCTTGCGGATGCCATCGAAGAACTCCATCGGCTGGGCTTCCAGACGATCGGCCTCGATTCGGAAGGACCGCAGCCGCTTGAAGGAACATTCAGCGGTGAGAAGATCGCGCTCGTTCTCGGCTCCGAGGGCAAGGGACTGCGGCAGAAGACCCGTTCGATCGTGACCGACCTTGCCCGCCTCGACATGCCGGGCGCGATCAAGTCGCTGAACGTGTCGAACGCGGCAGCAATCGCCATGTATGCCGCGCGCCAGTTCCTGAACCGCTGACATCCACGCGCAGCCGGCCGCCCATGGCGACGACCAAGCGGGCGACGGCGTCATCCCACACTGCTGCAAGGGCTGGCGCATTGACGCGAAAATGTGACTGTGGAAATCTCCGCGCGTTGGGATCGGAGAGCTCCATGGTTGTCGCAGTTGCGTCACGCGTTCCTATGTTTCGGCTGCTCGTTCTGGGTGCAGTCTGCCTCGGTTCACACACCGCCTTCGCCGCCGGCGACATCGATCCCGGGATCATCGCGGCGCAGGCGGGCGACTATCTGGTCGCGCCGCTCGATGGCGCCGAAGGATGCAAGCTCACCCTCACCGCCGATGAGGCGATCGGCGGCTACGCAGTTACCGGAGCCGAGGGTTGCGCCAAGAGTGTGCCAACCCTTGCCGACGTCGCCGCCTGGAATTTCGACGGGAACGGCGGCCTGCTGCTGATCGACGTCCTGCGAAAAGTCCATGCCCGCTTTGAAGAGAGCGAGGGATCCCCGCTCCTGACGAACGGCGAGGACGGGCCTCGACTGGCCCTCGTAACCGCGGTGGACGGCATCTCGCATCTGCCGGCGCCGGCAAACATGAAAGGCGCGTGGCAGATGAAACGGCCGGGCGGAACCGCCATCTGCCATGTGCGCTTTAAGGAGGCTGCCGACAGTGACGGCAATTTTGCACTGTCCGTCGAAGAGCCATGCGATAGCGCCGTCAGAAAATTGAAACTGAAGAGCTGGACGGCGAACGGCCTTGGCATAACCCTGCTCGGCGAAGACGGCAGCTCGCTCGCGTTCACCGCCACACCTTCCGGCTTCGAAAAAGACCGTAATGAGGGCGGCAAGCCGCTGCTCCTCGTCAGAAACTGACCAATTGCCCCGTAGGGCTCAGCGGCGTGCTCATGCCGGCCGCCGTCGGGCAGCCGTCGCGCAGCTTCTTCCAGGTGGAGACGTTGAGGTTCATTTCGCAGCGCGCCATATAGACGTTGCCGTCGACCCTTAGGCAGGCGATCTGTCCGAGCTCATATTTCGAACCGTCGCGGTTGCGGCACGTGCAATTGTGTGCGCGCGCCGCGTCGGCGGCGAGCAGTGCAGCCACCGCAGCGGTCATGCCCAACAGAATTGTCCGCCGGTCCACCATCGATGCATTATAAAGCAGATTGTGAAATCCCAAAACGGACAATGCCGGCTGCGTTTGCAACCGGCACCGTCCGCACGCAGGGCCTGGGCCCCTCCACCGGATCACGTCAGTGACCCGCTGAACCTATATGTTAGCTCGCCAGGCGAAGGACGTTGCCTTCCGCGATGGTCTTTTCAGCCTCAGCGATCGCAAACTGCTTGGAATCGGCGCTGAGGTTGAGACCTTCGGCACGGACAAATTCCACATCTGTGACGCCCAGGAAGCCGAAGACCGTCTTCAGGTAGGATTCCTGGTGGTCCATGACGGCGGCCGGGCCGGCGGAGTAGTGACCGCCGCGGGTCGAGGCGACGATGATCTTCTTGCCCTTGGCGAGGCCTTCCGGACCATTTTCGGTGTAGCGGAACGTCTTGCCGGAGACGGCGATGCGGTCGATCCAGGCTTTCAGCTGGCTCGGGATGCCAAAGTTGTACATCGGGGCACCGATGACGACCGTGTCGGCCGCCAGGAATTCTTCGAGCATGTCGCGGCCAAGCTTGACGTCGGCGGCAAGGTCGGCATCCACGCCTGCGAGATCGGCGGGAGCCATGATCTGGGCGCCGGTCAAATGCGGGAGCGAGCTGGCGGCGAGGTCACGATAGGTTACGGTGGCATCCGGGCGGTCAGCCTTGATCTGAGCGGCGAGTGCCGCCGTCAGGCGACGGGAAACCGAGTGATCGCCGAGGATACCAGAGTCGATATGAAGAACGTTCATGGGAACACCTTTGTGTTTGCGTTGCGGTGCTCCACATATGAGGGGAAAACAATCGACCGATAAGCCAGTGGATATTTGACATACTGTTTCCAGACGGAAACAATCGGGCAAAGCATCCGGACCTCGGAGACAGGACAATGCAGGATCTGAACGATCTCGGGCTCTTTGCCGCCGTCGTGCGCAACAACGGCTTCAGCGCTGCCGCACGCGATCTCAATATACCCAAATCCAAACTCAGCAAACATGTGGCCCGCCTCGAGGAACAGCTCGGCGTGCGGTTGCTTGAACGTTCGACCCGCAAGCTGCGTGTCACCGACATCGGCCGGGTTTTCTATGAACATTGCCAGGGGCTGCTCGACGGCGTCGCGGCCGCCGAAGCCGAAATTGCGGCGGTGCGGGCTGAACCTTCGGGCACCGTCAGGCTCGCCTGCCCACTCGGCTTCACCCCGATGCTCGCGGATATCCTGCCGGCGTTTCACCGGCGTTATCCCGGCGTGCGGCTCCTGATCACCGCCACGAACCGGCGCATCGACCTGATAGAAGAACGGATCGACGTGGCGCTCCGCGCCCGCGGCCAGCTCGATACCGACAATCAGCTGATCATCCGCAAGTTCGGCGAGGTTCGCGAGCGGCTCGCCGCCAGCCCGACGTTCCTTGCCCGCTCGGGCGACATCACAATCGACAACCTCAGCCAGCAGGCGACGCTGTCGATGAACGAACAACACCCGACCGACGTCTGGCGGCTCGTCTCATCCGACGGAAACACGACGGAGATCTCCCATCGTCCGATCATCGGCTGCAGCGACTTCCTGATCCTCGAACGCGCCGCGATCGAAGGCATGGGCGTGGCGCTGTTGCCGGACCATATCTGCGAGCGTGCCTTCCGCGCCGGCGTGCTCGTGCCAGTGCTTCCGGAATGGACCTCGAACGACGTCGTGGTGCACCTCGTCTTCCCGTCTCGCCAGGGCATGCTGCCAGCGACCCGGGCACTGATCGACTATCTCGCCGAAAACCTTCTCAACGCCCTGCAGAAATGCCGGGAGGTTCCGATGCGCATGGCCCCCTCGTTCGACATCTGACATCGCGAGGCAGTCCCGCTCAGCACCGGCAAATCATCAAGACATTGCCGTCGGGGTCGCGGATCGTGAACCATTGCTCGAATTGCACCGGCGTGACGATCTCGACACCGAGGGCGACCGCGTGATGATGTGCTGCAGCCACATCTTCGGTATCGAAATGAAAGAGCGGCGCATCCTGCGGCCTCCCGAGAGCGAATATTTCCGCATCGAGAATCAATCGTGCGCCGCTACCCTTTGGAAAGACCGCGAGGTGGCCGTGCACGGTTTCCGGTTCGTCGACCTGGATCGGCTCGCCCGTTTTTATGGCGATCCTTGCTGAACGTGATTGACTGCTCAATTCGCAGCTTCGCCCCGCGTCTCAAATCCGAATGCGGTTAAAGCTTCAAAAAATGCGCGATTTCAGCAGAAAAAGGCAGATGTGGTGCCCCCAGAGAGACTCGAACTCCCGACCTACTGATTACAAATCAGCCGCTCTACCAACTGAGCTATAAGGGCACTTGCTGCGGTGGGAGTTACCATAATCTCATCCGGTGTAAAGCAAAATTGCGAATTCTCCCAATTTTTCAGATGCGTTCGGCTTCGGGCCATGCCAGAAACGATAGACAGAGATCGCCGCAAGCGGCATGCAACGCATCGAACGGACTAGAGTTGATGGCCCGAACGTTCAATTCCTTCGCCTTCCTCGCCTCTTCTGCGGAGGAGGCGCAAAAGGCTGCGGCTGATCTCAAGGCGATCTATGGTGACAACGATCCGGCGAAGGCCGACGTGATCGTGGCGCTCGGCGGTGACGGCTTCATGCTGCAGACGCTGCACCAGACCATGAACAGCGGCAAACTGGTCTACGGCATGAACCGCGGCTCCGTCGGCTTCCTGATGAACCGCTACAGCACCGAGAACCTGACGGACCGCATCTGCCAGGCAGTCGAGAACGCGTTCCATCCGCTGGAGATGCAGACGACCGACGTCTACGGCGAGAGCTTCACGGCGCTTGCGATCAACGAAGTCTACCTCTTCCGCCAGTCCTATCAGGCTGCAAAGCTTCGCGTCCTCATCGACGGAAAGACAAGGCTCCAGGAGCTGACCTGCGACGGCCTGCTGGTGGCGACACCAGCAGGTTCCACCGCCTACAACCTCTCCGCTCACGGCCCGATCCTGCCACTCGAAGCACCGCTTCTGGCCATGACGCCGGTCAGCGCCTTCCGTCCACGCCGCTGGCGCGGCGCGCTCTTGCCGAACCATGTCACGGTCGAGATCGAAATCCTGGAAGCCGACAAGCGGCCGGTGAACGCCGTGGCGGACCATCAGGAAGTAAAGTCGGTGGTCAAGGTGCGGATCGCCGAATCGGAGAACATGACGGCGCGCATCCTCTCGGATCCCGATCATTCCTGGTCGGACCGCATCCTAGCCGAGCAATTTTCGAACTGAACGCACGTTCTCCGCGCGGTATGTTATGATCCTCCATGGCTCGTTTTCCGACGGCTAATGCATGTTTCCTTTAATCGTACCCGATTAAAGGACAAAAACATGCAGCAATTCAAAGTGCTACAGCGACCTTTGCGCGTCTGAAAAGACGCGCGGCGCTGTAGGAGCGAGGCGGCAGCGGAGCTGCGGTTTGAAAGGACGACAATCCCCAATGCAAAGATCCGCCCTCCTCGCGCTCCTCCTGTTCGTGAGCACCGCCGGCGCCAAGGCCGAGGACGCCAACGTCGTGCCGCCGCAGGCTACCTTTGTCACGAGCACCGGCTACTGGGAGGAAAGCGGAGCGCCGCTTTCATCACTCGACCCCAATGCCGCCGCCGAGAAGCAAAGCGACGCCCGCCGCGGTTACTACAAGCTGATCGCGCTTCGCCAGACGGATGGCACCGCACAGGTCCATCTGCAGCAGATCGAAGCGACGCCAGCCGGACCGGTGGTGGTTTCCTCGGCGGAGCTCGAAGAGTTCTCGGCGCTCAAGGCCTATGTCACCGACATTCGCCCGGAGACCTCAACCGGCGTCACCGCGCAGCCGGGCATGTTCGCGACCGTCTATCTGAAGACAGATCCGACCGCCCGCGAACCGGAGACCTGGACCGTGCTCATCGATGATCTCGGCGACATCAAGGTCGAGCGCGCTTCGAACTGAGCAAAAGAAAAGGCCGGGTGCGAACCACCCGGCCTTCTTCAATTCAAGAACTCTCGCAGCGACGCTTAGTTCAAATCGTCGACGACTGCATCCGCGCCACCGCTGACACGGTGCGCAAGCGCCGCCTCCATGAACTCGTTGAGCTCGCCGTCGAGCACATCGCCCGGTGCGGTGCTCTCGACCCCGGTGCGCATGTCCTTGACCAGCTGGTAAGGCTGCAGAACGTAGGAGCGGATCTGGTGGCCCCAGCCGATATCCGTCTTTGACGCAGCCTCGGCGTTTGCCGCCTCTTCGCGCTTCTTCAACTCCGACTCGTAGAGACGCGCACGCAGCATGTCCCAGGCCTTGGCCCGGTTCTTGTGCTGTGAGCGCTCCTGCTGGCACTGCACGACGATACCGGACGGCATATGCGTAATACGCACAGCCGAGTCGGTCGTGTTGACGTGCTGGCCACCGGCACCAGACGACCGGTAGGTGTCGATGCGGCAGTCACTCTCGTTGATGTCGATCTGGATCGAATCGTCGACCACCGGGTAGACCCAGATCGACGAGAACGAGGTGTGGCGGCGCGCATTGCTGTCATAGGGCGAAATGCGAACGAGGCGATGCACGCCCGATTCGGTCTTCAGCCAACCATAGGCATTGTGGCCCTTGACGAGCAGCGTCGCAGACTTGATGCCGGCTTCTTCACCGTCCTGGATTTCAAGAAGCTCGACCTTATATCCCTGGCGCTCGGACCAACGGGTGTACATGCGCAGAAGCATGTTGGCCCAGTCCTGGCTTTCGGTGCCGCCGGCGCCGGAATGCACTTCGAGATAGGTGTCGTTCTGATCGGCCTCGCCAGAAAGCATGGCCTCGACCTGCTTCTTGGCCGCTTCGTTGCGCAGTTCACGCAGCGCCTGTTCGGCATCCGCGATGATCGCCGCGTCGCCCTCTTCCTCGCCGAGCTCGATGAGTTCGATGTTGTCGTTGAGCTGCTGCTCGAAGCGGCGCAGGCCATTGATGCCGTCGTCGAGTTGCTGGCGCTCGCGCATCAGCTTCTGTGCTTCCGAAGCATCGTTCCACAAGGTCGGATCTTCCGCCTTGTTGTTCAACCAGTCCAGTCGTCTTACCGCTTGATCCCAGTCAAAGATGCCTCCTCAGCAGGCTTATGGCCTGCTTGATTTCGTCGACAATGTTCTCGATTTCGCTGCGCATAATCCTGCTTCTTGTGAACCCGATATGAAATTGAGCGTCAAATAGCGATGCCCGCCGCTGATGTAAAGGCGGCGGGCATCGCGAGAGGGGAAAGGCTTAGAACAGACCGTTGGAGCCCGAGGTCACCGCCTGGTTCGCCTGCGGCGAGTTCTTCAGGATTTCCTCTGGCGGCACGTATTGATCGAGCCCGCCGATGACCGAGAAGGTGTCAGCCGGGCCGGTGCCGGGCTTGAAGGCCTCGATGATCGTGTCCGGCTCACCCTCTTGGGCGGCCATGCCGGTCTTGCGGTTGACGGCGACCATGCTCATGCCCTCGGGCACAACGAACTTGCTCGGGCGGGTGTCCTTGACGGCTTCCTGCATGAAGTCGTTGAAGATCGGCACCGCGAGGCTGCCGCCGGTGGCACCGCGGCCGAGCGGGGCCGGATTGTCGAAGCCGAGGTAGAGGCCGGCAACCATGTCGGGCGTGTAGCCGACGAACCAGGCGTCCTTTTCGTCATTTGTCGTGCCGGTCTTGCCGGCAACCGGACGATCGAGCTTGATCTTGCCGGCGGCCGTGCCGCGCAGCACCACGCCCTCCATCATCGACGTGATCTGGTAGGAGGTCATGGGGTCGAGCACCTGCTCGCGATTGTCGGTCAGGACGGGTTCTTCCTGGCTCTGCCAGTCGCCCGCGTTGCAGTTGTCGCAGGTGCGGTCCTCATGCCGGAAAATCGTCTTGCCATAGCGGTCCTGAATACGGTCGATCAGCGACGGCTTGATCTGCTTGCCGCCGTTGGCGAGCACCGAATAGGCCGAGACCATACGCAGAACCGTCGTTTCGCCGGAGCCCAGCGACATCGCGAGCAGCGGCGGCATCTTGTCGTAAATGCCGAAGCGTTCGGCATATTCGGCGACCAGATTCATGCCCATGTCGTTGGCGAGGCGAACCGTCATCAGGTTGCGCGATTTCTCGATGCCGAGGCGCAGCGTCGACGGACCGGCGGAGCCGCCGCCATAGTTTTCAGGACGCCAGACCTGACCGCCCGCGACGATTTCGATCGGGGCATCGAGAATGACCGATGCCGGCGTGTAGCCGTTGTCGAGTGCTGCGGCGTAGACGAAGGGCTTGAAGGACGAACCCGGCTGACGCATCGCCTGCGTCGCGCGGTTGAATTCCGACTGGCCATAGGAGAAGCCACCGACCATCGCCAGGACGCGGCCGGTCTTCGGATCCATCGCGACGAGACCACCCTGCACCTTCGGCGGCTGGCGCAGGCGATATTCGCCCTTTTCGGCGAGCGGCTCAACGTAGACAACGTCGCCGGCGCCGAAGACGCCTTCGGGGGATTTCGCCGACTTGCGGTCGCCAGTCGCCGAACGGTAGGCCCACTGCATGTTCTTGGCGGAGATGTGTCCGGTGACGCGCTCGGCCACGATTTTGCCCGATGCTTCCTTCTCCGGCTGGATGCCGATCTCGGCGCCCTGTGCGTCGACTGAGAGAACAACGGCGAGCTTCCACTCCGGCACGTCGCTGAAGGCGACGACGGCACCAAGCGGCTCACCCCAATCGCCACCGATCTCGATCGACTTCACCGGACCATGGAAGCCGCGGCGCTCGTCGTAGGTCAGCAGACCCGCCTGCAGCGCCTTGCGGGCCGCGATCTGCAGACGCGGATCGAGCGAGGTGCGAACCGACAGGCCGCCCTCATAGAGCGCGTTGTCGCCGTATTTCTGAATGATCTGCCGGCGGACTTCCTCGGCGAAGAAATCGGAGGCGAAGAGATGCGCGCCGCCGCGGCGCGGGTTGACACCGAGCGGCTGCTTCTTGGCTTCTTCGCCGTCGGCCTTGGTGACGTAGCCGTTCTCGACCATGCGGTCGATCACCCAGTTGCGGCGTTCGATGGCGGCTTCGGTCTTGCGGAACGGATGGTAGTTGGCCGGTCCCTTCGGGAGCGCTGCGAGATAGGCGGTCTCGGCAATGGTAAGCTCGGTTACCGACTTGTCGAAATAGGTCAGCGCCGCACCGGCAATACCGTAGGAATTCAGGCCGAAGAAGATCTCGTTGAGATAGAGTTCAAGGATCCGGTCCTTGCTGTAGGCCTGCTCGATGCGGAACGAAAGGATCGCTTCCTTGACCTTGCGGTCGATCGTCTGGTCCGAGCTCAGCAGGAAGTTCTTTGCCACCTGCTGCGTGATCGTCGATGCGCCAACCGGGCGACGGCCGGAACCGAAGTTCTGCAGGTTCACCGCGATAGCGCGGGCGAGACCTGTGATATCGACACCCGGATGCTGGTAGAAGTTTTTGTCTTCGGCGGAGATGAAGGCTGCCTTGACGCGATCAGGAATCGCCTGGATCGGCAGATAGAGACGCCGCTCACGGGCATATTCCGCCATCAGCGCGCCATTGCCGGCATGAAAGCGCGTCGTTACAGGCGGCGAGTATTTCGCCAGCACCTCGTAGTCCGGTAGATCCTTGGTGACGACGCCCAGATAAAGCGCCACGGCTCCAGCCACGCCAAGCAGCAGAAACGCACCAATCCCGAAGAAATATCCAATCAGCCTGATCATCAGTCAGATACCGGTACCTTAATTATCGTTCAATTGCCGGACCGCCGAGCGACAGTCCATGCTCTGTCCCGCCGGCTTAATTGCGTCAGTCCGACCAAACTCTTCCGTCAGAAATCGTCTGGCTTCGCAGCAACCCGCTAAGCCCGGCTCCTCATATGGCGAGGAACCCCGGGCTTCAACTCGTTTCTCAACAAATCCGGGCGCAATTCCGGTTAGGTCCCGGAATGTGCGTAAAATAGGGCTGTTTCCGATTATCGCGTGCGCATCCAGTTGAAAAGCATAACGCTGTTACCAAGGCGACACAAATCACTTCGTTCCTGGGCATGCCTTCAAACGTCAGCCGCCGCTGGCAACCGCCTGCTCGCGATAACGCCGAACCGCGACGGCAAGACGCTCCGAAACCTTCTTGCGCCATTCCGGATCCAGCAGCAATTTCTCATCCTCCTTGTTCGACAGGAAGCCCAGTTCCAGCAGGATCGACGGCACGTCGGGTGCCTGCAACACGCGGAACCCGGCGAAGCGGTGCGGGTTGTTGATGAGATTGATCTGGCCCTCGAAGGAAGAAACCACCGCGCGCGCCATGTTGACGGAAAAGGCCTGCGTCTCGCGGCGGGTCAAATCGATCAGGATATCGGCGACCTCCGCGGGCTCGCTCTGAAGCGGTACGCCGGCGATTTCGTCCGAAAGGTTTTCGCGAGCGGCAAGGCTTGCGGCCAGATGGTCCGACGCCTTGTCGGAGATAGTATAGACCGTAGCGCCGCGGATGTCCTTCTGGCGGAGCGCATCGGCATGGAGCGAGATGAAAAGATTGGCGCCCTTGTTCCGGGCAATCTGCACGCGCTGCGGCAGCGAGAGAAAAACATCCTTGTCGCGGGTGAGAAAAGCCTCGATCCCGGCACCCTTGTTCAGGGCCTCGACGAGATCCTTGGCAAAGGCCAGCGTGACGTGTTTCTCTTCCGTCTTCGTCTCGGCGGCAAGCGCACCGGTGTCGATGCCGCCGTGGCCGGCATCGATCGCGATGATGAAGGGGCCGCCGTCTTTCGTGGGCGCAACGGCCACAGGTCTGTCGGTTTTCGTCGCAGCGACGGAACCGGTCCATTGCTGTTCGCCGAGAAGTGCATCGAAGCGCGTCTGGTCGACCCGTTCGGCGTCGATAACCAGGCGGTAGCCCTTGCCCCCCTCCTCCGCGATCACCTCCGCATGGGTTACCGCAACAGGCCCCTTCGCGGAAAGAACGATACGGGAATTACCCGCGCCCATGCCGCCGTAGCGGATCGCGTCGAACAGGCCGCGCGGTTGGAGGCTATCCGCCTTCAGGCCGAAGGCTGTTTCCGGCAGGTCGACGACTACGCGAACGGGGTCGGCCACGTAATGAACGGAAAAATCCGGCTTGCGGTCGAACTCGACGACGACCCGGGTGCGCGCGTCGTCGCCGGCGATCCGCGCGCCAAAGGCGAGCAACGGGCCCGGCTCGGCAGCACGAGCGGCCGGCACGCTCAGGAGGAGACCGCCGACGAGCACCGAAGCACCGAGCAAACGCCAACCCATCCGCGACATCAACGACAACAGCGAACCGCGCATACAAACCGCCAAAGGCTTCACCTTGGGCTCCCCGCCACTTTCTCAAAACCAGAGGGCGGCCGATGCGGCCACCAAACGCATACCTTGATCAATGAACCCTTATGGTTAACCAAAGCTTGACAAAGGTCATCTTCCGCCTCGCACCGGCGCCATCGATTCATCATTTGCCGGCCTACTCCACGTGGACAAGCGAATCGATCATTATTGTGGCGGCACGGGCTTTTCCCTTGCCAATGTGACATAGAAAACATAAAAGCGTCACAAGGAGAAAGTGTTGACGGGATAGAACAGTCGACCGGGCAGCCGGAGCTTCTCCAAAGCTTGGCGCCAGGGAGTGGTCGAACCGGATCAACCGGTTAAACGCATCGCACTTCCGCGGTCGCAAGGTGTTCATCCGCCGTCGCTGCATTTCCTCCTCGTACACTGGATCGCAAATTTCCGGCGGTGGCCGGAGTTCTTGATGGTGATTTTTCACCAACGCCCGCAAGCGGGCGAATTCATTGGGTCTTCATGAGACCTTGGACATTGGCATTCTTGTTTGGTCATTGATGTTGACTCAGCAGTATCGGTCAGAAGTAGAGCGGCCCCGGGACACAGGTGTTCCGGCTGTCGTCTGGCTGCTGCACCATCGCCTGCACCAAACAGGAACTTTCATATCCGGCGCACCTTCCGACGTGTTTGGCAGTCTTCCCAAGGAAGCAGGTCTGTCTCCCGTTCCGCTGGTGCGCCGAGGAGCACAGCTTAGATGGCAGAGAAAATGCTTATCGATGCGTCTCACTCCGAGGAGACGCGCGTCGTTGTCGTACGCGGAAACCGCATAGAAGAGTTCGACTTCGAGTCGGAACATAAGAAGCAAATCCGCGGCAATATCTATCTGGCGAAGGTCACCAGAGTGGAGCCTTCGCTGCAGGCCGCCTTCGTCGACTACGGCGGTAACCGCCACGGATTTCTGGCCTTTGCCGAAATTCACCCCGACTACTACCAGATCCCACTTGCCGACCGTCAGGCACTGCTGAAGGCCGAAGCCGAAGAAGCGCGACGCGACGACGACATCGAACATGTCGAAACCGCCGCGGCGCCGGCAAGCGAACTTTCCGTTCCCGTCGACCTCGAGGTCGTAGCGGAGACCGAAGTCGACGCGCAGCCGGCAGAAGCCGTCACCGCCGAACCGGTGGTCGAAGAGGAAGTGCCGGTCGAAAAGCCCAAGGCAAAGCCGAAGCGCACCCGCAAAACCAAGGCCAAGGCTGCGGAAGAAGCGGCTGCCGCTTCCGTCGATGGCGACGAAAGCAACGGCGGCGAAATGGCCGCGATGGTCGATACCGACGCGATCTCCGAAGACGTCGACAGCCGTCGTCGCCATGACGACGACGATGATGATGACGACAGCCACGATGGCGAAAAGGAAATCATCGAATCCGTCGGCGCCGAAGATGCCATGGAAGAGGTTCCGGATCGCCAGGTCCGCAAGCCGCGCAAGCAGTACCGCATCCAGGAAGTCATCAAGCGGCGCCAGATCCTGCTCGTCCAGGTTGCCAAGGAAGAGCGCGGCAATAAGGGCGCGGCGCTGACGACCTACCTGTCGCTGGCCGGCCGCTACTCTGTCCTGATGCCGAACACGGCACGCGGCGGCGGCATCTCCCGCAAGATCACCAACCTGCAGGACCGCAAGCGCCTGAAGGAAATCGCGCGCGGCCTCGAAGTGCCGCAGGGCATGGGCGTCATCCTGCGCACCGCGGGTGCGAACCGAACCAAGGTCGAGATCAAGCGCGACTTCGAATACCTGATGCGCCTGTGGGAAAACGTCCGCACGCTGACGCTGAACTCCACGGCCCCCTGCCTCGTCTATGAGGAAGGCAGCCTGATCAAGCGCTCGATCCGCGATCTCTACAACAAGGATATCGGCGAGATCATCGTTTCCGGCGAGGAAGGTTACAAGGAAGCCAAGGGCTTCATGAAGATGCTGATGCCGAGCCACGCCAAGGTGGTTCAGCCCTATCGCGACGTACATCCGATCTTCTCGCGCTCCGGTATCGAAGCGCAGCTCGACCGCATGCTGCAGCCGCAGGTGACGTTGAAGTCCGGTGGCTACATCATCATCAATCAGACCGAAGCGCTGGTTTCGATCGACGTCAACTCCGGCCGTTCGACGCGCGAGCACTCGATCGAAGACACGGCGCTGCAGACGAACCTGGAGGCTGCCGAAGAAGTGGCGCGCCAGCTGCGCCTGCGCGACCTTGCCGGCCTCGTCGTCATCGACTTCATCGACATGGAAGAAAAGCGCAACAACCGCGCCGTCGAGAAGAAGCTGAAGGACTGCCTGAAGAACGATCGCGCCCGCATCCAGGTCGGCCGCATCTCGCATTTCGGCCTACTCGAAATGTCGCGTCAGCGCATTCGCGCCTCGGTGCTCGAATCGACGATGCAGACCTGCCCGCACTGCAACGGCACGGGCCACGTTCGCTCGCAGTCCTCCGTCGCCCTGCACGTGCTGCGCGGCGTCGAAGAACATCTGCTCAAGAACACTACGCACGACATCACCGTGCGCACCATCCCGGATATCGCGCTCTATCTGCTGAACCAGAAGCGCGGCACGATCATGGATTACGAGGCCCGCTTCGGCGTTTCGATCATCATCGAGGCGGACGCTCATGTCGGCGCACAGCACTTCGCAATCGATCGCGGCGAACCGGTCGAAAACCCGGTCAAGATCGAGCAGCTCCTGCACTTCCAGCCGGAGCCGGAAGAAGATGACGTCGTGATCGAAGAGGATCTCGACGAAGAAGAAGCCGAAGAAGTCGTCAGCGAGCCGCGCCAGGAGCAGCCGAAGGCTGCCCAGTCCTCCGACGACCAGAGTGGACGCAAGCGCAAGCGCCGTCGCCGCCGTCGCGGCAAGGGTGGCCAGCAGGCCGAAGGTGCCGTCGGCCAGGCGTCCGAAGCGGCAGGCGATGTCGATGACGACGCCGACGAAGGTGATGCGGACGACGAGGGCGTCGATGCCGAGGCCACAACCGCTGACGGCGAGCAGAAGCGCAAGCGCCGCCGCCGCGGCAAGCGCGGTGGCCGCCGCAATCGTCCGGAGGGCGAAGGTGAAGGCGAAGGCCAGATCGAGGCCGATGCCGAAGGTGATGACGCCGACGAGCCGGAAGCCGTTGACACGCCGGCCGTCGCCGCAGAGATCGAAGTAGCCGTCGCCGTCGAGGAAACCGCGGCAGTCGTCGCGGAAGCCGAGGCCGTCGAGGCCAAGCCGGCCAAGCCGAAGCGGACCCGCAAGAAGGCTGTAAAAGCCGAAGAACCGGTCGCAACCGTCGATGAAGTCGCTCAGGCGGTTATCGAAGACCAGCCGGCAGGCGTCGATGTCGCCGCCGAGGCGGTGGAAGAGGCTGCGGCCGACCTCGCGGAAACCAAGCCGGCGCGCGCGAACCGCGACCTTTCGAAGATCGCCTCGGAGCCTGTCGTGACCTCGAGCTCTCCGAAGGCCGAAGGCGAAGAAGAAGACCCGACCAAGCCCAAGAAGGGCGGCTGGTGGCAGCGCCGCGGCTTCTTCTAAGAAGTCGCCTCTGGTCCCGGCTCGAAGCCGAACCGGGATCCTGACGCCGAAGCGTTGGACGCGAAAGAGCACAAATAGAAAGGCCCGGATCGCTCCGGGCCTTTTCTTTTACGGGTGATGGCCACAGCAGACGGGGCGTCTTCGCTCCCCTGCCCGTCCAGTCGGGCAATCAGGCAAGCCAGCGCGCGATCCGGTCCATTGCCTCGACCATGTCAGCCTCCGCGCCGGCATAGGAAAAGCGCATCGTGCGATGCCCTTCCAACGGATCGAAGTCGAAACCCGGCGTTGCCGCGACATTGATCTCGGCGAGCATCCGCCGGGCAAAGGCCATGCTGTCATTGGTAAAGCGGCTGACATCCGCATAGGCATAGAAGGCACCGTCCATCGGCGAGGCGATCGAGAAGCCGATCTCCGGCAGGCGCTTCAGCAGCATCTCCCGATTGACGGCATAGGCGGCCTTGTAGCGGTCGAGTTCCTCATGCGCGTCAAGCGCCGCTTCAGCGGCGATCTGCGACAGTTCCGGCGGCGAAATGTAAAGGCTCTGGGCGATGCGCTCGAAGCCCCGCACCTTATCGGCGGGCAACACCATCCAACCGATGCGCCAGCCGGTCATGCAGTAATATTTCGAGAAGGAGTTGATGACGATCACTTCGTCGGTAACCTCCAGCGCGCTCGCCTCTTCGCCGGCAAAAGTCAGCCCGTGATAGATCTCGTCGGAGATGAACGCGATCTTTTCCGCGCGGCAACAGTCGGCCAGCGCCTTGAGGCCGGCCCTCCCCGTCACGGTGCCGGTCGGGTTCGCCGGGCTTGCCAGCAACACACCCTTCAGCGGTCGGCCGACCTTTGCAGCGGCCCGCTTCAGGCTTTCCGGCGTCAGTGTGAAGCCGGTCTCGGCATTCGCCTCGACCTCGACCACCGTCAGCCCGAGAGCGGCGAGGATGTTGCGGTAGGCCGGATAGCCGGGCCGCGCGATGGCGACGCAGTCGCCAGGATCAAACAGCGCAAGGAAGGCGAGATTGAAGCCGGCGGACGATCCCGTGGTGACGGCCACCCGCTGCGGATCGAGCGCGATACCGTGGCGCTTCTCGTAGTGGCGGGCGATCGCGGTTCGCAGCGATAGCGTGCCGAGTGCGTCGGTATAGCCAAGGCGCCCATGTTGGAGTGCGTTGCGCGCAGCTTCGAGAGCGGCCTGCGGCGGCGGGTGGGCAGGCTGCCCGACGGCCATCGAGATCACCGGGTGGCCGGCATCACGGCGGCGGGTCGCCTCCGCCAGCACATCCATCGCGTGAAAAGGTTCGACGGCGCTGCGTTTTGACAAGTCTACCAACGGAAAATCCTCGATAAGCGGCTGTTATCCAGCCCCTTTGCCCGATGAAATTGACCTTCACAAGTCCGCGAGTGCCGTATTTCTGCCGATTTTGCCGTTTCGTTTCCGCGGCACCCACCCTATGCTGCCAGCATATTGCGGATACGAGGATTCCTGTTGTCTTTCAGAACTGCCGGTTGACGTGACGACGGGGGATGAACGACACACAGGACACGCAAGGACAACGAGGTAGAAATGAATTTCAGCACCAAGATGATTGCCGCCGGGACGCTCGCAGCGCTCGTGGCCGGGGTCAGCCTGCCGCAAAGCGCGTTTGCGCTCGACGCGAAGCAGAAGGAAGAGATCGGCGCGTTCATCAAGGAGTACCTGATCGCCAATCCGGAGATCATGCTTGAAGTCCAGGAGGCGCTGACGACGAAACAGCGCGCCAAACAGCAGGAAGCGGCTGAGAGCGCGATCACCGAGAACAAGAAGGCGATCTTCAACTCCGACTATGACATGGTCCTTGGCAATCCCAAGGGCGACGTCACCATCGTCGAGTTCTATGACTACAATTGCGGCTATTGCAAACGCGCCCTCTCCGACATGGATGACATCCTCGCCAAGGATAAGAACGTCCGTTTCGTGCTGAAGGAACTGCCGATCCTCGGTCCGGATTCGCTTGCCGCCCATAAGGTGAGCGCCGCGTTCCGCCTGGTCGCTCCGGAAAAGTACGGCGACTTCCATCGTGCGCTGCTCGGCGGCGAAGATCGTGCCACGGAAGAGACCGCAATTGCGGTTGCCGCAAAGCTTGGCGTCTCGGAGAAGGACCTGCGCGCCAAGATGGAAAAGGAGCCGCATGATGCGGCCGTGCGCGAGGCCTATGGGCTTGCCAACGACCTCGGCATCACCGGCACACCGTCCTATGTCATCGGTAACGAAGCGGTCTTTGGTGCCGTCGGCGCCGAAGAGATCGAGGGCAAGGTCTCCAATATGCGCGAATGCGGCAAGACGGCCTGCTGACAAACCTTCCCATGACTGTGGACAAATCCCGCGGGGGCCCAAAGGGCTTTTCCTCGCGGGACCATCAGTCTATAGGTAACCCTCCATCACCGGACCGGAATCCCTTATGCCATCGACCATTTTCGTGCTGAACGGCCCCAACCTGAATGCGCTGGGCAAGCGCGAACCGGGTATTTATGGCGGCCAGACGCTCGCCGATATCGAGGCCATGTGCAAGGCGGAGGGCAAGACGCTCGGTTTCGAGGTCGATTTCCGCCAATCGAACCATGAGGGCACGCTGGTCGACTGGCTGCATGAAGCCGGCAACGTCGCCGCCGGCGTGGCGATCAATCCGGCGGCATACGGCCATACGTCGATCGCACTTCACGACGCCATCCGCGCCATCGGCATTCCAGTCGTCGAACTCCACCTCTCGAACATCCATGCGCGCGAGGAATTCCGTCACAAGTCGATGATCGCGCCGGCTGTCAAAGGCGTCATCTGCGGCTTCGGTGCCCAGAGTTACATTCTTGCGCTGCATGCGCTAAAGAACCTGACACATCCGTCGAAATAAAAAGAACACAAGAGGCTCATATTCCATGGCTGACAAGAAACCAGGTATCGACCAGGCGCTGATCCGCGATCTCGCCAACATTCTCAAGGACACCGATCTGACCGAGATCGAAGTCGAGCAGGACGACTTGCGCATTCGCGTCTCGCGCAACGGCACGCCGGTTGCAATGCCGATGGCCATGCCGCAGATGCCGGCCTACCAGTTCCCTGCCGCAGCCGCAGCGGTTGCCCCTGCAAACGCTGTCGCCGCTCCCGCCGCCGAGAGCGCCCGCGCATCGAAGAACGCCGTGACCGCACCAATGGTCGGCACCGCCTATCTGTCTCCGGCACCGGGCGCCCGCCCCTTCGTTGAAGTCGGCGCCACCGTCAAGGAAGGCCAGACGATCCTGATCATCGAAGCCATGAAGACGATGAACCAGATCCCGGCTCCGCGCTCGGGCAAGGTCACCGAGATCTTCGTCCAGGACGCAGCCCCCGTCGAATATGGCGAACCGCTGATCGTAATCGAATAAGGCGGCGTGGCGATGATCTCGAAAATTCTCATTGCCAATCGCGGCGAAATCGCCCTTCGCGTGCTCAGAGCCTGCAAGGAGCTCGGCATTGCTACGGTTGCCGTTCATTCCACGGCCGACGCTGACGCCATGCATGTGCGCCTCGCCGACGAGAGCGTCTGCATCGGCCCGCCGCCTTCGCGCGATAGCTATCTGAACATTCACCAGATCGTCGCTGCCTGCGAAATCACCGGCGCCGATGCCGTGCACCCGGGCTACGGCTTCCTGTCGGAAAACGCCAAGTTCGCCGAAATCCTGGAAGCGCACGACATCACCTTCATCGGCCCGACGGCGGAGCACATCCGCATCATGGGCGACAAGATCACCGCCAAGAAGACGGCGCAGGAGCTTGGCATCCCGGTCGTTCCGGGTTCCGATGGCGAAGTGAAGCCGGAAAACGCGCTTGAAGTCGCCCGCAAGATCGGCTTCCCGGTGCTGATCAAGGCAACAGCCGGCGGCGGTGGCCGCGGCATGAAGGTCGCTCGCTCCGAGGCTGACCTCGAAGAAGCCGTCTCGACTGCCCGCGCCGAGGCGCTTGCTGCCTTCGGCAACGACGCCGTCTACATGGAAAAGTACCTCGGCAAGCCGCGCCACATCGAGATCCAGATCGTTGGCGATGGTGCCGGCAACGCGGTGCACCTCGGCGAACGCGATTGCTCGCTGCAGCGTCGTCACCAGAAGGTTTGGGAAGAAGCAAACTCCCCAGCCCTCAACGTCGACCAGCGCATGAAGATCGGCCAGGTCTGCGCCGACGCGATGAAGAAGCTGAAGTACCGCGGCGCCGGCACGATCGAATTCCTCTACGAAAACGGCGAGTTCTATTTCATCGAAATGAACACCCGTCTTCAGGTCGAGCATCCGATCACCGAAGCGATCACCGGCATCGACCTCGTGCACGAGCAGATCCGCGTCGCCTCCGGCGGCGGCCTCTCGGTCAAGCAGGAAGACATCGTGTTCTCCGGACACGCCATCGAGTGCCGCATCAACGCCGAGGACCCGCGCACCTTCGTCCCCTCCCCGGGCACGATCACGCATTTCCATGCTCCGGGCGGTCTTGGCGTACGTGTCGATTCGGGCGCCTATCAGGGCTACCGCATCCCGCCGTACTACGACAGCCTGATCGGCAAGCTGATCGTGCACGGGCGTACCCGCGTCGAATGTATGATGCGTCTGCGCCGTGTGCTTGATGAATTTGTCATCGATGGCATCAAGACCACGCTTCCGTTGTTCCAGGACCTGATCAATAATCAGGATATTGCCAACGGCGACTACGATATCCATTGGCTGGAAAAGCATCTGGCCGCCACGTCCGAGTAAGGACCGTACATTGAAAGGGACGCGCAGCAAGCAGCCCGACATTACACCGGACATGCTGCTGCGCGCCTATTCGATCGGCCTGTTCCCTATGGCCGATTCGGCCGATGACCCCGAGCTTTTCTGGGTCGAGCCCGAAATTCGCGGCGTTATCCCGCTCACGGACTTTCACGTCTCCCGCAGCCTCGCCAAGACGATCCGCCGAAAACCCTTCGACATCCGCTTCAACACCGCCTTCGAAGCAGTGATGGAAGGCTGCGCCGCCCCGGCCCCTGACCGCCCGACGACCTGGATCAACAACAAGATCCGCACCCTCTACGCAACGCTGCACACGATGGGTTACGCCCACAGCGTCGAGGCCTGGGAGGACGACCTGTTGGTCGGCGGCCTCTACGGTGTCTCGCTCGGCTCGGCATTTTTCGGCGAAAGCATGTTTTCAAGGCGCACCGACGCCTCAAAGATCTGCCTTGTGCATCTGGTGCAGCGCCTGCGTGCCCGAGGCTTTGAGCTGCTGGACACCCAATTCACGACCGAGCATCTGAAATCTTTCGGTGCGGTCGATGTGCCGAAGGCCGAGTACGAGATCATGCTCGGCAACGCGATGAACTCGCCAGACCTTTCCTTCTAGAGCGTCTTCCCGCTTCCAGTGATTCCACTTGAGAGCGGGATACTCTTCGTTGGATATCTCCACCTGGAGATGTACTTCGCTCACATGTTCATCCACAGTTCAACCGTTTTCGAGGGCACATGGATGAACAAGTTTATATTGGCATTGTCGGTTTTCATGGCTTCCAGCGCGATTGCGGAAGCAAAGACATATCGCGAGATGTTCGGCAGCGAACCGAACCTGTCGCCTGAGTACTCGGCCATCGTCGGGTCGCTTGATTTCAAGCAGGGCAAGGTCTCGCTGCCCGCAGCCCAGGCGCAGCTCGATATTCCAGCGGAGTTCTATTTCCTGGATCCTGCCGACACAAAGAAGGTCCTTGTCGACCTGTGGGGCAATCCTCCGGGCTCTGCCGAGGGTCATCTCGGCATGGTGTTTCCCGCCAAGTATGCGCCTGACGCCGACAAAGCCTGGGGATCGGTCATCGATTACCTGAAGGACGGTTACGTCTCGGATGCGGATGCGCTGACCACCGATTTTACCGAACTGCTGGCACAGCTGAAGGAAGCGTCTGCCGAAAACAACATCGAGCGCGAGAAGCAGGGCTACGATCCGATCACGCTGGTCGGCTGGGCCTCCCCTCCCCATTACGATCTGGCAACGCACACGATGCATTGGGCACGCGACCTGATCTTCGGCAAGGATCCAAACGCGCCCCATACCCTGAACTATTCTGTTCGCATCCTCAGCCGCGAAGGCGTGCTGCAGATGAACTTCGTTTCGGGGCTGGAGCAGCTCGACGAAATCAAGTCGGGACTGCCGGGTGTTACGGGCATGGTGCAGTTCGACGCCGGGCAGGCCTACGCGGACTTCAAGGAGGGCGATGCTGTCGCGGCCTATGGAATGGCGGGCCTTATTGCAGCCGGCGCCGGCGCCAAGGTCGCCGCCAAGGCCGGCTTGCTTGCCGTCGCGCTGGCCTTTCTGAAAAAGGGCGGCGTGCTGGTCGTGATTGCAGGTGCTGCGGCTATGCGTTTCTTCAAGGGCCTGTTGGGCCGCAAGGAACCGCCAAGCGCATAGCGCCAAGGTGATGAGGTAGATCGATTACGGGTTAGGCTGCCGCTCTTATGTCCGGCAGCCTCAGCGAATTACTGCTTCGCCGCGGTATCCGGTGGCGGCAGATCGGACGTCGCCTTGCAGGACTGCAGCCAGACGTCATAGACCGGATGCTCCACAGCGTTCAGGCCCGGGCTATCGGCAAACATCCAGCCTGTAAAGATGCGGCGGATCTTGCGGTCGAGCGTGATCTCCTCGACCTCGACAAAGGTCGTGATCTTTTGCGCTTCGGTATCATCGCGGCTGTAGCAGACGCGCGGCGTCACCTGGAGGGCGCCGAACTGGACCGTCTCGCCAATATAGACGTCGAAGGTGGTGATGCGGCCGGTGATCTTGTCGATGCCGGAGAAGACAGCGACGGCATTGGAGAGGCGCGCCGCGTCAACGGCTCCCGCCGAGGCGATCAGCGGCAAACCGGCAAGCAGGGACAAGCCCAACCGCCGTGCTCCTTGGCCGATTGCTTTGCGCAGATCAGAACCTGCCATTGTCGCCTGTCTCCCGCGTGCCCTGTTCATCGTCGATGGATTTCAGGCGCTAACCATCAATTGTGGCCGCGCCGTGATCGAGGAACCTATTCCGCGGCCCGTCGTCGTCTCTGAGAACAGATTATTCAGGAGCCAGGCGTCCAGGCGTCGTAGTCGCCGGTCACGCGCGGACGCTTGCCGGTGGCTGCAATCGAGCCCTGCGGGCGGTAGGCGCTGGCCGTACCGGTCGGGTTCGCGCGATGCGGCTTCTGCCATTCGCGCGGCGTGTATTTCTCATCGGCCGGCGAGACGTCGGTTCGGTGATGCATCCAGCCGTGCCAGCCGGCCGGAATGGCGGAGGCTTCGGCATAGCCATTGTAGATCACCCAGCGGCGGGTGCGGCCTTCTGAGTCCTTGCCGCCCTGATAGTAGACATTGCCGAGTTCGTCTTGACCGACCCGTTGACCATGGCGCCAGGTGTGAAAGCGCGTTCCGATCGTCTGTTCGTTCCACCAGGTGAAAATCTGCAGCAGGAGCTTCATGGATGCCGTCCTTGACCGGCCGTTGGGAAGGCGGCCAGATACCAAAACTATGTTCCCGCTTATGCCCCGCCGCTCATGGCTTGTCCAGTGATTCCGAGGCAAAGGCCGTCATTTCAACGGCATGAGGAAGCCGAAGTGACTGCGCGTGAAGCCGAGCCGCTCGTAGAAACGGTGCGCGTCGGTGCGCACAGCATTGGACGTCAGCCGGACCTTCTTCGCTCCTCGGTCGCGAGCCTCGGCGATCGCGTGGCGCATCATGCGTTCGCCGATCCCACGGCCACGCATATCCTCGCGCGTCTGAACCGCTTCGACGATCAGGCTCGAGCTGCCGCGACCGGAAAGCGACGTATGCAGCGCCGTCTGAAAGGTACCGACGATCTCCCGGGCAAGAACCGCGACAAAGAGTGTCTGCAGCGACGAGGCTTCGATTTGTTCGAAGGCGGCGACGTAGTCTCCGAAGGCTTCCGGAGCGGTCGTATCGCCATGACCACCGAGCTGATCATCGGCAAAGAGTGCCACGATGGCGGACAGATCTTCGCGCTCGGCCTTGCGGATCAAGAGTTCGGCTATCGCGTCCATGGTTCCCTCGGCTCGCTTCGTTCATCGACGGCGGACCAAGCACTGCAGTGCAAAGGTTTCATGACAGAGCCGCCCCCGATGAAGTTATCCACAGGGAGCTGCCAGGACTTGCACTTAGCCGAGAAGCCGCTTTTCCAGGATGATCGCCGGCAGACCGGATTGCTCGTCACCATGGTTGGCCGTCTCACCGACCTCGGCGAAGCCATGCGTTCGATAGAAGGCAAGC
Source organism: Ensifer sp. GW101-20A05 (assembly GCF_059424735.1). NCBI lineage: Bacteria > Pseudomonadati > Pseudomonadota > Alphaproteobacteria > Hyphomicrobiales > Rhizobiaceae > Ensifer > Ensifer sp. GW101-20A05. Next base: position 23,850 of record NZ_JBWKZT010000007.1, read on the forward strand.
GCGTGCAGGTTCTGCGGCTCGACTTCGACGCGCATGCGCTCGGCATCCGGGAAGCAGGTTTCGAGCTCGGCGAAGATGTCGCGGCCGATGCCCTGCCGCTGGAACTTCGGCAGCACATAGAGCTGATGCAGCACGGCAGTCTTGGCTTGCGTGTCGGACATGGCCGCAAAACCCATGCCGCCGATCTGGCGACCGTCATCTGCGACCAGGAACTCGGCGTTCTTGCGCGCGACCCGCGCTTTCAGCGCCGGCAGCGAATGCCAGCGCTCCGTCAGTTCGTTGACCTTCTCGACGCCGTAGAAGGTGTCGTAGGTCGCATGCCACGTCTCGACCAGCAGGGCGCGAACCTTTTCGAGATCACGCTCGCTGGCCGTCCGCACGAAGAACATCGCTTATTCCTCGATGCCGAGCTTGGCCTTCACGAGGGCCTGCACGGCCTGCGGGTTGGCCTTGCCGCCCGTCGCCTTCATCACCTGACCGACGAACCAGCCGGCAAGCGAGGGCTTGGCCTGGACCTTGGCGACCTGGTCCGGGTTGGCGGCGATGATCTCGTCCACTGCCTTTTCGATGGCGCCGGTGTCCGTCACCTGCTTCATGCCGCGGGCTTCGACGATCTCGGCCGGGTCGCCACCTTCGTTCCAGATGATCTCGAAGAGGTCCTTCGCGATCTTGCCCGAGATGGTCTCGGCCTTGATGAGATCGATGATGCCGCCGAGCTGAGCCGGGGAAACGGGAGTCTCTTCAATGGCTTTGCCGGCTTTGTTCAAGGCGCCGAGCAGGTCGTTGATGACCCAGTTCGCGGCGATCTTGCCATCGCGTCCTTCGGCTACAGCCTCGAAGTAGTCCGCGATCGACTTTTCGGAAACGAGCACCGAGGCATCGTAGACCGAAAGGCCGAGGTCTCGAACGAACCGGTCCTTCTTGTCGTCGGGCAATTCCGGCAGATCGGCCTTCAACGCTTCAACGAAAGCATCGTCGAACTCCAGCGGCAACAGGTCCGGGTCCGGGAAGTAACGGTAGTCGTGCGCGTCTTCCTTGGAGCGCATCGAACGGGTCTCGCCCTTGTTCGGATCGAACAGGCGGGTTTCCTGATCGATAGAGCCACCATCTTCGAGGATGCCGATCTGGCGGCGCGCCTCGTACTCGATTGCCTGGCCGATGAAGCGGATTGAGTTGACGTTCTTGATCTCGCAACGGGTGCCGAAGCCCTCGCCCGGACGGCGCACGGAAACGTTGACGTCGGCGCGCATGGAACCTTCGTCCATGTTGCCGTCGCAGGTGCCGAGGTAGCGCACGATCGAGCGCAGCTTCGTCATATAGGCTTTGGCCTCATCCGACGAACGCATGTCCGGCTTGGAGACGATCTCCATCAGCGCCACGCCCGAACGGTTGAGGTCGACATAGGACATGGACGGATGCTGGTCGTGCATCGACTTGCCGGCATCCTGCTCGAGATGCAGCCGCTCGATGCCGACCTCGACGTCCTCGAACTGGCCCTGGCGATCAGGGCCGATCGAAATCATGATCTTGCCCTCGCCGACGATCGGATCCTTGAACTGGGAGATCTGATAGCCCTGCGGCAGGTCCGGATAGAAATAGTTCTTGCGGTCGAAGATCGAGCGCTTGTTGATTGCGGCCTTGAGGCCGAGACCGGTGCGCACCGCCTGCTTCACGCATTCCTCGTTGATGACGGGCAGCATGCCGGGCATGGCGGCGTCGACCAGCGAAACGTTGGCATTCGGCGCATTGCCGAACTCCGTCGAGGCACCCGAGAACAGCTTCGAATTGGAAAGCACCTGGGCATGGACTTCCATGCCGATGATGACTTCCCAGTCGCCGGTGGCGCCGGGGATGAAGCGTTTCGGATCGGGGGTGCGGACGTCGACAATGCTCATATCATGCTCTTCTTTGAAGCCTGAATTCTTGGTTTCTCGGTAGAACAATTGGTCCGCCGGTGCAAGTTGTTCGGCAGCATGCGGCCGCATCTCCGGACAGCCGCGCGTTGGGAGCGCCGCTTAACCATCGTTTAGCACCCTTGCGCCAAGATTTGCCGATGTCCACCGCCACCGCACTCGCCTTGTACGCAGCCTACATCAACATCTTAAGCTTCGGGCTGTTCTGGTTTGACAAACGGGCGGCGCGCGCGGGCCGTTGGCGCATCAGCGAACAGACGCTGTTGACGATTGCTTTTCTCGGCGGAAGTCCGGGGGCGATGGCTGCCCGGCACATATTTCGCCACAAGACACGCAAGGAACCATTCAGAACCCGGCTGGCGCTCATCATCGTCTTTCAGGTGGCAGCCGCGGCGTTCGGCACCCTGGCGTTGCAGGGGCATCTTGACGCGCTCGCGAACGTCTTTTAGGAAAGCACCGTCTTTCTGGAGTTTTGATGTTCTCGTATTCGCCTGAGTCCCGGTAAGGGCCCGTCCCCGCAATCTTCCTTTGATTGCGCGCACGGGCCGGAAACGTCACCCCGCTTTCCCAGTGATTTGCGGAACGTTTTCCTGCGTTCTTCCGAACGCTTTTCCGGAACATTCAGACAATGGACATCTCGCGCGCAGAACAGCGCATTCTTCATCATTTGGCCCAGGGCGGCCGCATCGAAATCATCCGCGAAAGCAAGGCGATCACCGAGATCCGCTGCTTCACCCGTGACGGCTGGGTCTACCCCGGCTTCGACCTGGAGCTCTTCCGCAAACTGAAGCGCAAGAAGGCGATATCGTCTTCCGGCGGAAATCCCTATCGCATCACGGAACGCGGTTTGCAGCTCGTGCGCTCCGAATTCAACAACCGCTGAGCGGCTGAAACGGCGATAACGGACATCGAACGATGTCCGGTATCGCCGGCGCTTCACGCAAGGTGAAGCGACGAGAAGCCTCATCTTGCATCAATACCGGAAGCTGCGCATTTCCGGGTGGCAGCCGTGCACGGATATGCGCAGGGTCGGCGGTTCTAGTCTTGCTCGGTGAGGACTTTGCTCAGACCGATAAACTCGACATCACTGTCGAGTTGCGGGGCGTAGGCGGTGGAAAGCCAACTCACGCCGTAGCCGCGGTTGCGGAAAAGGTCACGGCTCGGTCGTTGCGCGCATGGGTCTTGGTGGTGGCGACATCGAACCCGTCCGCAACGATGCAACGCTCGATCTCGCCGAGGAGCAAAGCACCGAGCCCCCTGCCCTGGACTGCCGGCTCGATCCACAGGTCGGATATCGCGTTGTCGAAGTCCTCTCGCGCCACCCAACCGCGAATGCCGCCTTCGGCTTCGATCAGCAAAACAGACAACCAGTGATCGGAAAGAAAACGGAAAAACGAGGCTTCTGCCACACGCCGCATTATCTCACCATCGGCAAGACCGGCAATGGCGGATTGCCAAGCGGCGAGACCGATCGCCGTCAGCCGGTCGACATCGCCGGCGCGGGCATGACGGATGGCGGGCATGACGCGGGCTCCTTCCGCGACAAGAGTGACTGATCGCCTTCAGAAACAGTGGCGGCGCCTGTCCGGCACCGCCATCAAAGCCTTACCACCACTTGGTGGGCGTGAAGCGACCGGCGGCCTGTTCGATGATATGCGCCGTCTTGAACAGCGTCTCTTCCTCAAACGGCTTGCCGATCAGTTGGAGGCCAAGCGGCAGACCCTTGTGGTCGAGGCCGCCGGGAACGGCAATGCCGGGAAGACCAGCCATGTTGACCGTTACCGTGAAGATGTCGTTCAGGTACATCTTGACCGGATCGGACGCCAGGTCCTCGTCGGCGATACCGAAGGCGGAGGACGGTGTAGCGGGCGTCAGGATGGCATCGACGCCGGCGTGGAAGGCCAGTTCGAAGTCGCGCTTGATCAGCGTACGGACCTTCTGCGCCTGCAGATAATAGGCGTCGTAATAACCGGCCGAAAGCACGTAGGTGCCGATCATGATGCGGCGCTTGACCTCCTGGCCGAAACCGGCGGCGCGGGTCTTCTCGTACATGTCGACGATGTCCTTGCCGTCGACGCGCAGGCCGTAGCGCACGCCGTCATAGCGGGCGAGGTTCGAGGAAGCCTCGGCCGGAGCGACGATGTAATAGGCCGGCAGCGCATACTTCGTGTGCGGCAGGGTGATGTCGACGATCTCGGCGCCGGCGTCCTTCAGCCAGGCGATGCCCTGCTGCCAGAGCGCCTCGATCTCTTCCGGCATGCCGTCGACGCGGTATTCCCGGGGAATGCCGATCTTCATGCCCTTGACCGACTTGCCGATGGAAGCTTCGTAATCCGGCACCGGCAGATCGACCGAGGTCGTATCCTTGGTGTCGACGCTTGCCATCGACTTCAAGAGGATCGCAGCATCGCGCACGTCACGGGCGATCGGGCCGGCCTGATCGAGCGACGAGGCGAAGGCGACGACGCCCCAGCGCGAGCAGCGGCCATAGGTCGGCTTGATGCCGACGGTGCCGGTAAAGGCGGCCGGCTGGCGGATGGAACCGCCGGTATCGGTCGCCGTGGCACCGGCGCAGAGATGCGCAGCGACGGCTGCAGCCGAACCGCCGGACGAGCCGCCCGGAACGAGGTCGAGATTGGAGCCCTTGGCGCGCCACGGGTTCTTCACGGCACCGTAGTAGGAGGTCTCGTTCGACGAGCCCATGGCGAATTCGTCCATGTTCAGCTTGCCGAGCATGACGGCGCCGTCGTTCCAGAGGTTCTGGGTCACGGTCGATTCGTAGCGCGGCGCGAAACCGTCGAGGATATGGCTGCAGGCCTGTGTGTGCACGCCTTCGGTGCCGAAGAGATCCTTGATGCCGAGCGGGATGCCTTCAAGCGCACCGGCCTTGCCGGCGGCGATACGCGCGTCCGAGGCTTTCGCCATCTCGCGCGCCTTGTCCGGCGTTACGGCGATGTAGGCATTGATCGCCTCATTGGCGGCATCGATCGCGCCGATGTAGGCATCCGTCAGTTCGACGGCGGTGATTTCCTTGGCGGCGAGTTTCGCGCGGGCTTCGGCAATCGTGAGGCTGATAAGGTCGGTCATGATGAAATCGGGCTTTCGCAATCGGGAACGTCGGGGCGGCAGGGGGTCTGGTTATTCGACCACCTTCGGAACGAGGAAGAAATTGCGATCGGAATTCGGTGCATTGGCAACGATATCGTCGGCCTTGTTGCCGTCCGACACGATGTCCGTCCGCTTCTTCATCTCCATCGGCGTGACCGAGGTCATCGGCTCGACGCCATCGACATTAACTTCGGAGAGCTGTTCGACAAAACCGAGGATGCCATTGAGCTCGCCCATCATCCGCTCGGCTTCCTCTTCGCTGACGGCGATACGGGCAAGGCGCGCAACGCGCTTCACGGTGGCAAGGTCTACGGACATGATCGTCTCCGGTAACTGGAACTTCCCCCGCTATAATGGCGCACGGCGAGCCACGCAACGGGGGAATTGCCGGAGTACCGGACCTCTCGTCAAAAGGCCCGGCGCAACATCAGACCTCGACGACGACGCCGACGTAAGGTGTCTCCACCTTGGTGGATGCACTTTCCATGCCGGCAACGAAGGTCGCGGGGGTCTGGTCGATGATCGGGAACGAGCCGTAATGGCAGGGGATCGCCGTCGAGAACTTGAAAAAGCGCTGGCAGGCGAGTGCCGCCACCGCGCCGCCCATGGTGAAACGGTCGCCGATCGGCACGATGCCGATTTCCGGCTGGTGCAATTCGTTGATCAGCGCCATGTCGGAAAAGATGTCCGTGTCACCCATGTGGTAGAGCGTCGGCTCGTCCTCGAAATGCAGCACCAGGCCATTGGCATTGCCGAGCGAATGGGAAACGCCGTCCTCGGTGAGCTGCGCCGAGGAATGGAGCGCGTTGACGAAGGTCGTTGAAAACGCGCCGAGGTTGATGGTGCCGCCGGTATTTCCCATTTCGAGCGCCTTGACGCCATGCCGCCCGAGCCAGGCGGCGAGATCGGCATTGGCGACCACGGTCGCACCGGTCTCCTTGGCGATCGCAATCGTATCGCCGACATGGTCGCCATGACCATGGGTCAGGAGGATGTGGGTGAGCCCGGCGGTCGCGTCCCTGCGATCCTCGTCCCGGAAGGCGGGATTGCCGGTGAAGAAGGGGTCGATGAGGATTTTGGACTTTGCCGTTTCGATGTGAAAGGCGGCATGACCGAGCCATTTGATCTTCATGACGATCTCCCTGATGATTTGCGTGTCGGAACAGCATATGGAACAGACAGCCCTCCGCGCAAAGATCGAATCGACACCGACATGGCAATTCTCACCATCGAAGAGCTGGCATCCCAGCTTCAACAGAACCAGGCGATCGCCGGGCTCGACCTCGGCACCAAGACGATCGGCCTTTCGGTCTCCGATCTCGGCCGCAGGTTCGCAACACCCCGAGAGGTGATCCGCCGGATCAAGTTCGGGGTGGACGCGGAAGCGCTGCTGTCAGTGGCAGGAAAAGAAAAGATCGCAGCCTTCGTCATCGGCCTGCCCGTCAACATGGACGGCAGCGAGGGACCGCGTTGTCAGGCGACCCGCGCCTTCGTGCGCAACATGGAGCAAAAGACGCCGCTGCCTTTCATCTTCTGGGATGAAAGGCTTTCGACCGTTGCGGCCGAGCGTGTGCTGATCGAAATGGATGTGTCGCGACGGAAGCGGGCCGAACGCATCGATTCGGCCGCCGCCTCCTTCATTCTTCAGGGCGCGCTCGACAGGCTGGCTTCGCTCGCGAGGGACGGCCTTTCGGACTGAGCTACGCCGGCACCGAAACGACGGCGATACCAGGCTGCGATCTCACGGCGCTTGCGAAAGCCGATAATGGCAAAAACCACAAAACTATCGAAGACGATCGCACGCGCGACGAGGGGCGGGATCGTCTCTGGCGGAATGCCGAGGACATGGCCGTAGACCTGGAACACGAGATCATGGGTCTGCCGCGTCAGCATGAAGAAGCCGAAGCTCATGTCGTAGTAGGAGAGACCATACCACGACGTGAGGAACATGACCGGGCAGGCCCAAAGGATCAGAAACCACTTCATGCGGCTCCCCTTTCCGAGATGCGGCGGTAGACTAGCGGATATATGGCGCGGTCTGCCAGCAACAAGGCAAGCAGGACCATCGTTGGGACCGCAATATCCAGCGCCAGTCCGGCGAAAAACATCATCATGATGATCAAAAGACCAGTTCTCACCGAACCGCTCCACTCCGGATCTGTTGAAATTCCTGGTCAATTTCGCGCCTACAGGCAAGGCGTGCAACGTAAACCATTTGTTAAGGTTAATTTTCACAAGCTAGGTTTTCTTGCGCTCACGCTTGCGGTTGCGCCCGATCATTCACCACAAAGCTGCAAGCCCATTCCGGTCTCTGCAAAATTCGGGTAGCGGTATCCCTCCCCCTCGCAGGTCCTCCTCCATGACCGTCGTCTTTGAAAGCATCCTTCCGATCTTCCTGCTGGTTCTGCTCGGCGTCTGGCTCAAACGCTCGACATTCGTCGACCAGAGCCTTTGGCTCGGGCTCGAGCAGTTCGGCTACTTCATCCTGTTCCCTGCCCTGCTGTTCTCGACGCTTGCCCAGGCAGACTTTGCCGGGTTGAAAGCCGACGCGACGGCCATCGCGACGATCGGCAGCGTCAGCCTGATGTCGGCCTTCGTGCTGCTCCTCTGGCCAGTGCTGCGAGACCGGCACGTGTCCGGCGCCTCGTTCACCTCAGTCTTCCAGACCGCAACACGCTGGAACGGCTTCATGGCGCTGGCGATCGCGCAAAAACTCTATGGACCGATCGGCCTGACGCTGACCGCGCTGGTGATGACGCTCGTGATCATCCCCATCAATCTCTACAATATCGGCGTGCTGGTCTGGTTCGGCGGGGGCAATCGTGACTTCAGGCGCTTCTTCGCAAAGATCGCCACCAATCCGCTGATCGTCGCCTCGGTGCTCGGCATTCTCGTCAACCTGGTCGGACTTAAGATCTACGGCCCCGTGATGACCACGATCGAGATGCTGGCAAGCGCCTCGCTCAGCCTCGGGCTGGTGATGGTCGGGGCAGGTTTGCGCGCTTCCGATGCGCTGAAGCCGAGCGCGACGGCGCTGCTCGCGGTCTTCCTCAAGTTGATCGTCATGCCGGTCTTCATGGTGAGCGCGAGCTATCTGCTCGGCATTCGGGGGGACGCCCTGCTGGTCATCGCGCTTGGCGCGGCCGTGCCGACGGCGATGAACGGCTATCTGCTGGCCAAGCAGATGGATGGCGACGCCGAACTCTATGCGGCGGTCGCAACCGTGCAAACGGTCGTCTCGTTCTTCACGATACCACTCGTCCTTTACCTGACGACCTACGTCGCAGGGATCTGACGACGTACATGGCAGCGGACTGACGACGTACGTCGCAGCGGCTGACGGCATACGCCGCCGGGACCTGACGACGTACGTCGCAGGGGGCCGACGGCCTACGCCGCAGGGGGATAGAGAAGATCGAGGATGTAGGCGGAATCGAAGCGCGAATCGAGCATGCCGTAGGTCGAGCGCCATCCGGCAGCCAGTCGCGATTCGAGGAAAGCGTCGGCGATGCGGCCGGCACCGAGACGATAGAGTTCGGCGGCGGCGGCGGCGAGCGCCAATTGCTCGACCAGCATGCGCGCAGCACCCTCGTCCCGTTCGCAGAGCGACATGGCGGCGCGCAACACGTCGATCGTCTTGCGGCCGGCTGGTCCGAGATCGCGCGCCAAAACGACGAAGAGCTGCTCGAAGAGGTCCTTGCCCTTGGCGAGTACGCGCAGCACGTCCAGCGCCATGACGTTGCCGGACCCTTCCCAGATAGCGTTGACAGGTGCTTCGCGGTAATGGCGCGCCAGCGCGCGCTCTTCCACATAGCCGTTGCCGCCAAGGCACTCCATCGCCTCGTAAATCAGTGCCGGGGCGATCTTGCAGGCCCAGTACTTGGCAACAGGCGTCATGATCCGCGCATAGGCCGCGTCTTCAGGGCTGTTGCGGGCCTTGTCGAACGCTTCAGCCAGACGGAACGAAAGGGCGCTTGCCGCCGCCACATCGAGCGCCATGTCGGCAAGCACGCGCGTCATCATCGGCTGGCTCACGAGCGGCTTGCCGAAGACCTTGCGGCCGCGGGTGTGGTGCACGGCTTCGGCAAGCGAGGCACGCATCATGCCTGCGGATGCCAACGCGCAGTCGAGGCGCGTCAGCGTGACCATGTCGAGGATCGTCCGGATGCCGGCGTCCGGAGCGCCGAGGATGAAACCGAACGTGTCGGAGAACTCGACCTCCGACGAAGCGTTGGAGCGGTTGCCGAGCTTGTCCTTCAACCGCTGGAAGCGCAGGCTGTTGGCGCTGCCGTCTTCCAGAAGACGCGGCACGAGGAAACAGGCAAGGCCCTCGCGGGTCTGCGCCAGCATGACGAAGGCGTCGCTCATCGGTGCCGACATGAACCACTTGTGGCCATTCAACCGATAGATGCCCTCGCCTACACGCTCGGCCGTCGAGGTATTGGCGCGGACATCGGTACCGCCCTGCTTCTCGGTCATGCCCATACCGACGGTGACGGCCGACTTCTGCATCCAGGGACGGTTCGTCGAGTCGTATTTGCGTGACAGGATCTTCGGCGCCCATTCCTTCTGCACCGCCGGAGACGCGGTGATCGCGGCAAGCGACGCGCTCGTCATCGTCAGCGGGCAGAGATGGCCGCATTCCAGCTGCGCCGTCAGATAGAAGCGGATGGCGCGTGTCTTGTGCGACTGGTTGCGCTCGTCGGCCAGGTTTTCCCAGGCCGACGCATGCAGGCCCGACGACATTGAGCGGCGCATCAGCGCATGCCAGGCCGGGTGGAACTCGACGACATCGAGACGCTCGCCGCGCGGGCCATGCGTCTTCAGCTTCGGCGGACCTTCATTCGCCATACGCGCCAGTTCCTGCGCTTCGGGCGAGGTGACGTAACGGCCGAGCACATCGAATTCGTCGCGCAGCGTCTTGCTCATCGACGAGGTGATGTCCACCACGAGCGGATCGGAGCGATAGGCGTTGACACCGGACCAGGGCTTGGGCTGGTTCAGCTCGGCGAGTTTCTGTTCAGTCCGGTTCATCTGATTCATGGGCCGGTTCTAGCGCAAGTTTCTCGACCACGGAACGGGGCGCGAAAAAGATAGGATGGCCGTTGCAAGTTTTCTGCGGACGATGACGCCCAAGCCTTGCCGTACCGGGGGCCAAGTCTTATAGAGCGACCACATTTCCAGAGCGCAAGGGCGGCCCATGATCACTTTCCCGCATCGCCACCTGCTCGGCATCAAGGGGCTCACGGAGCAGGATATAACCTATCTGCTCGATCGCGCCGATGAAGCCGTCCAAATCTCCCGTCAAAGAGAGAAAAAGACCTCCACGCTGCGGGGGCTGACGCAGATCAACCTCTTCTTCGAGGCTTCGACCCGCACGCAATCGTCCTTCGAGCTCGCCGGAAAGCGGCTTGGCGCCGACGTCATGAACATGTCGGTCGGCAACTCCTCGGTGAAAAAGGGCGAAACGCTGATCGATACGGCGATGACGCTGAACGCCATGCACCCGGACGTGCTGGTGGTGCGCCATTCCTCGGCGGGTGCTGCCGCACTCCTGGCGCAGAAGGTCTCCTGCTCCGTCGTCAATGCCGGCGACGGTCAGCACGAGCACCCAACCCAGGCCCTGCTCGACGCGCTGACGATCCGCCGCGCCAAGGGTAAGCTCTCGCGCATCATCGTGGCGATCTGCGGCGACGTGCTGCACTCGCGCGTGGCGCGCTCCAACATCCTGCTCCTGAACCAGATGGGCGCCCGCGTGCGCGTCGTCGCTCCGGCGACGTTGCTTCCCTCGGGGATCGCCGAAATGGGCGTCGAGGTCTATCACTCGATGGCCGAGGGCCTGAAGGATGCGGATGTCGTCATGATGCTGCGCCTCCAGCGCGAGCGCATGGCCGGCTCTTTCGTGCCTTCGGTGCGCGAATACTTCCACTACTACGGACTCGATGCGCAGAAGCTGAAGGCGGCCAAGGACGATGCGCTCGTCATGCACCCCGGGCCGATGAACCGCGGCGTCGAGATCGCCTCGGAAATCGCCGACGGCCCGCAGAGCGTGATCGAACAGCAGGTCGAGATGGGCGTTGCCGTACGCATGGCGGTGATGGAAACGCTGCTTCTCTCGCAGAACCAGGGGCCGCGCCTATGACCAGACCACTCGTTCTGAAGAACCTCCGCATCGTCGATCCCTCGCGCAGCCTTGACGAGGTCGGCACTGTCATCGTCGGAAACGACGGCCGCATCCTGGCCGCCGGCGCGGATGCACAGAACCAGGGCGCGCCCGATGGCGCCTTCGTCAAGGACTGCGATGGCCTGACCGCCGTTCCCGGCCTCGTCGATGCCCGCGTGTTCGTCGGCGAACCGGGCAGCGAACATCGCGAAACCTTCGAATCCGCGTCGCGCGCAGCAGCGGTCGGTGGCGTCACCACCTTCATTGCGATGCCCGACACGGATCCTGTGATCGACGATATCGCGCTGGTCGAGTACGTAAAGAAGACGGCGCGCGACAAGGCCCTCGTCAATGTCCATCCTGCCGCGGCCCTGACCAAGGGACTGGCCGGGGAAGAGATGACCGAATTCGGCCTGCTGCGCGAAGCCGGCGCCGTCTGCTTCACCAATGGCCGACGGTCGATCCACGACACGCTGGTTCTGCGCCGCGCCATGACCTATGCGCGCGAATTCGGCGCCGTCATCTCTCTTGAGACCCGCGACAAGTATCTCGGCGCCAACGGCGTCATGCACGAAGGCCTGCTCGCAAGCTGGCTCGGCCTTGCCGGGATCCCGCGCGAATCGGAGATCATCCCGCTCGAGCGCGACCTGCGCATCGCCGGCCTGACGAAGGCCGCCTACCACGCCGCCCAAATCTCGGTTCCCGAATCGGCTGAGGCCATTCGTGCAGCACGCCAGCGCGGCGCCAACGTCACCTGCGGCATCTCGATCAACAATCTGGCGCTCAACGAAAACGACATCGGCGAGTACCGCACCTTCTTCAAGCTTTCGCCGCCCCTTCGCAGCGAAGACGACCGGGTGGCCATGGCCGAGGCGCTGGCCGACGGCACGATCGACATCATCGTCTCCTCGCATGACCCGCAGGACGTCGACACCAAACGCCTGCCGTTTGCCGACGCTGCCGACGGTGCGATCGGCCTTGAAACGCTGGCAGCGGCCGCTCTTCGGCTGTACCACAGCGGCCAAGTTCCATTGATGCGCCTGATCGATGCCATGTCGACCCGCCCGGCGGCGATCTTCGGTCTTAACGCCGGCACGCTGAGGCCGGGCGCCAAGGCCGATATCGCGGTCCTCGACCTCGACGAGCCGTGGGTGCTCTACAAGGAAGCCATCGTCTCGCGCTCCAAGAACACGCCGTTTGAAAATGCACGCTTTACCGGCCGGGTTGTGCAAACCTATGTTGCCGGCAAGCTTGTGCATTCCGCATAAGCCCAAAGCGGTCGCGCGGGAGGGGAACCGGTGGATCTATTTTCCTGGCAGCTTGGGCTGCCCTTGACGTTGTTGAGCCTGGGCTTCGGTTATCTGCTCGGCTCGATCCCATTCGGACTGATCCTGACCCGCATGGCCGGGCTGGGCGACGTCAGAAAGATCGGCTCGGGCAACATCGGCGCGACCAATGTGCTGAGAACCGGAAACAGGAAACTTGCGGCAGCAACATTGCTTCTGGATGCCCTGAAGGGCACCGCCGCGGCCTTCATCGCCTCCTACTGGGGCGTGGAAGCGGGGATCGCCGCCGGCTTCGCCGCCTTCATCGGCCACCTCTATCCGGTCTGGCTCGGCTTCAAGGGCGGCAAGGGTGTTGCCACCTATATCGGCGTCCTGCTCGGCCTCGTTCCCGCCATGGTGCTTGCCTTTGCGGTGATCTGGCTCGCCATGGCGAAAATCAGCCGTTACTCCTCATTGTCCGCCCTGGTTGCAACGGCTATCATTCCGGTACTACTTTACGCGGTAGGGAACGAAAAGGTCGCCCTGCTCTTCGCGGCAATGACCATCATTAGCTGGGTGAAGCATCGCGCCAATATTCAACGGCTGATCGCCGGCACGGAAAGCAAGATCGGGGACAAGGGATAATGTCTGAGGACAGCGCAGGACGAACCGGAGTGGCGCTGACTGAACGACAGAAAATATCCTGGCTGCGGCTGATCCGCAGCGACAATGTCGGCCCCATCGCCTTCAGGGACCTGATCAACCACTTCGGCACCGCGGAAAACGCGCTCGACGCGCTTCCAGAACTATCCCGGCGCGGAGGGACCAAACAGGCCTATCGCGTGGCAACGGTAAGCGAGGCCGAACGGGAACTGGAAGCGGCGCGACGCTGCGGCGCGGTCTTTGTCGGCATCGGCGAGCCAGGTTATCCTTCAGCGCTTCGGCAGATCGACGGCGCTCCCCCTCTCCTCGCGATGAAGGGCGATCTCAAAGCAGCAACCCGCCCGTCGCTCGGCATTGTCGGCTCGCGCAACGCGTCGGCCAGCGGCGCCAAGTTCGCGGCGATGATTGCCCGCGATGCCGGTCGCGCCGGCTATGTCGTCACCTCGGGTCTCGCGCGCGGCATCGATACCGCCGCCCATCGCGCAAGCCTCGAAACCGGCACGATCGCCGCGCTTGCCGGCGGCTTGGATCGGCCCTACCCGCCCGAAAACATCGGCTTGCTGGATGAGATCACCGCTGGCCGGGGTCTGGCGATCAGCGAAATGCCCTTTGGCTGGGAGCCACGTGCACGCGATTTCCCGCGGCGCAACCGGCTGATTGCCGGCGTCAGCCTCGGCGTGACCGTCGTCGAGGCGGCCAATCGCTCCGGCTCGTTGATCACCGCGCGTTATGCCGCCGATTTCGGCCGGCTGGTCTTTGCCGTTCCGGGATCCCCACTCGATCCCCGGTGCCATGGCACGAACGACCTTTTGAAGCAGGGCGCGATCGTCACGACGTCATCGGACGATGTCCTTGAAGCATTGGCGCCGCTCAGCCAGTTCGAGCTACGCTTGCCAAGTGTCAGGGAACCGGAGGGGCATGCGCAACCGAGCACCCCTGCCGCGACCAATGACAGCGACCGTGCGGCCATCATCAATGCGCTTGGTCCGACGCCGGTCGAAACCGACGACATCGTCAGGCACACCGGGCTTTCGCCGGCACAGGTCTACCTTCTTCTCCTAGAGCTCGATCTCGCTGGGCGGCTCGATCGCCACGCCGGAGGACTCGTGTCTCTCACGGCAAGCGAATGAGCACCGGCGATGGCGACCCCGCGGCCGTGAGGAAGCGAGCAGGCACCCATTCCAGATTGCAGATGCGATGCAATCTTGCATGAGTTGCATCACCTCCTCTCATCGTTATTTTGGGTGAACCCTCTTGACCCCGCACGAATCCCTGTCCATTTCGGGGCATCGATACCAGGCGACACACGGCGCTGACAGCGCTGACGCCCGAACCAGAACCGGTTGTCTCAGAAAATGACGATGAATGTTGTAGTGGTGGAGTCGCCTTCCAAGGCAAAGACGATCAACAAGTACCTCGGGCCTAACTACAAGGTGCTGGCTTCGTTTGGCCATGTGCGCGATCTGCCGGCGAAGGACGGTTCGGTCCGTCCGGATGAAGACTTCGAAATGTCCTGGGAGGTCGATGGCGCCTCGGCCAAGCGCATGAAGGACATTGCCGACGCGGTAAAGTCCGCTGACGGCCTCATTCTCGCAACCGACCCGGATCGCGAAGGCGAAGCCATTTCCTGGCACGTGCTCGACCTCTTGAAGAAAAAGAAGGTGCTCGGCGACAAGCCGGTGAAGCGCGTCGCCTTCAACGCCATCACCAAGAAGGCCGTGCTCGAGGCGATCGCCCATCCGCGCGACATCGACATCTCGCTGGTCGACGCCTATCTGGCGCGCCGCGCGCTCGACTATCTCGTCGGCTTCAACCTGTCGCCGGTCCTCTGGCGCAAGCTTCCGGGCGCCCGCTCGGCCGGCCGTGTGCAGTCCGTCACGCTGCGCCTTGTCTGCGATCGCGAGTCCGAGATCGAGCGCTTCATCTCCGAGGAATACTGGAACATCTCCGCGCTGCTGAAGACCCCGCGCGGCGACGAGTTCGAGGCCCGCCTCGTCTCGGCCGATGGCAAGCGCCTCGCGCCAAGGGCTGTCGGCAATGGCGAAGAGGCCAACCGGCTGAAGACCCTGCTCGATGGCGCCGCCTATGTCGTCGACAGCATCGAGGCAAAGCCGGTCAAGCGTAACCCGTCGCCGCCTTTCACCACCTCAACACTGCAGCAGGCCGCCTCCTCCAAACTCGGCTTCTCCGCATCGCGCACCATGCAGGTCGCGCAGAAGCTCTATGAAGGCGTCGACATCGGCGGCGAGACGGTCGGTCTGATCACCTATATGCGTACCGACGGCGTGCAGATGGCGCCGGAAGCGGTCGAGGCCTCGCGCAAGGCGATTGCCAGCCAGTTCGGCGACCGCTACCTGCCGGAAAAGCCGCGTTTCTATTCGACCAAGGCGAAGAACGCCCAGGAAGCGCACGAAGCCATCCGCCCGACCGACTTCAATCGGACGCCGGACCAGGTCCGCCGCTTCCTCGACGGTGACATGCTGCGCCTCTACGATCTGGTCTGGAAGCGTGGCATCGCGAGCCAGATGGCATCGGCCGAGATCGAGCGCACCACGGCAGAAATCACTGCCGACAACGGCGGCCAGAAGGCGGGCCTGCGCGCCACCGGCTCGGTCATCCGCTTCGACGGCTTCATCGCCGCCTATACGGATGCCAAGGAAGACGGCGAGCAGACGGATGATGGCGAGGAGGATGGCCGCCTGCCGGAAATCAACGCGCGCGAAAACCTCGCCAAGCAGAAGATCAACGCCTCGCAGCACTTCACCGAGCCGCCCCCGCGCTACTCGGAAGCGAGCCTGATCAAGAAGATGGAAGAGCTCGGCATCGGCCGGCCGTCGACCTATGCCGCGACGGTCACGACCCTGCTCGACCGCGACTACATCACCAACGACAAGCGCAAGCTCATACCCCAGGCCAAGGGGCGGTTGGTGACGGCGTTTCTGGAAAGCTTCTTCACGCGCTATGTCGGCTACGACTTCACGGCGTCGCTCGAAGAAAAGCTCGACCAGGTCTCGGCCGGTGAGGTCAACTGGAAGGATGTACTTCGCGACTTCTGGAAGGATTTCTTCGCACAGATCGAGGAAACAAAGGAGCTGCGCGTCACCAACGTGCTCGATGCGCTGAACGAGGAACTGGCGCCGCTGGTCTTCCCGAAGCGCGAAGACGGCGGTGATCCACGCATCTGCCAGGTCTGCGGCACCGGCAAGCTGTCGCTGAAGCTTGGCAAATATGGCGCCTTCGTCGGCTGCTCGAACTATCCGGAGTGCAACTTCACCCGCCAGCTTTCCTCCGAAAGCAACGGCGACCAGGAAGCGGCGGTCTCCAATGAACCGCAGGCGCTCGGCAAGGATCCGCATACCGGCGAGGAAATCACCCTGCGCAGCGGCCGTTTCGGCCCCTATGTCCAGCGCGGCGACGGCAAGGAAGCGAAGCGCTCGAGCCTGCCGAAGGGCTGGACGCCATCGACGATCGACCATGAGAAGGCGGTCGCGCTGCTGTCGCTGCCGCGCGATATCGGCGCGCACCCCGAAAGCGGCAAGATGATCTCGACCGGCCTTGGCCGCTACGGACCGTTCGTGCTGCACGACGGCACCTATGCCAATCTCGAATCGATCGAAGACGTCTTCTCGATCGGCCTCAATCGCGCCGTGTCGGTTCTCGCCGACAAGCAGTCGAAGGCCGGTGCCGGGCGTGGCCGCACCGCCGCCGCCTCGCTCAAGGAACTTGGCGACCACCCGGACGGCGGCTCCATCACCGTTCGTGACGGTCGCTATGGCCCCTATGTAAACTGGGGCAAGGTCAACGCGACGCTGCCGAAGGGCAAGGATCCGCAGTCGGTGACGGTCGAGGAGGCACTCGTGCTGATTTCGGAGCGTGCCGCCAAGGGTGGAACTACCAAGGGCAAGCCCGTGAAGGCCAAGACGACCAAGGCGGCGGCAAAGTCCGAGGACGGCGCAACCAAGTCGACCAAGGCCAAGGCACCTGCCAAGAGCAAAACGAAGACGGCCGCCAAGGCCAAGAAGGGCTGATCTTGACCAGAATACCGCGCGATCCGACCGAACAGTCCGGCAGAAGAGCCATGGGCAAGAAGCCTGCTCGCGCGGCCAAGGGAGGACCGGCTCCGGCAAGCGAGCCCATCATCCACGGCGCGGTTCCGCCGCGTGACGTGCTGATGCGTTTCATTGCCGAAAACCCGGACCGCGCCTCCAAGCGCGAGATCGCCAAGGCCTTCGGGCTCAAGGGCGATACCCGTGTCGAGCTCAAGGCGCTGCTGAAGTCGCTGGAAGTGGACGGCCTCGTCGAAAAGAAGCGCAAGTCGCTGGTGCGTCCCGGCGCCCTGCCCCCGGTGACCGTGCTCGACATCACCATCCGCGACGTCGACGGCGAACTGATCGGCCGTCCCGCCGAGTGGCTGGACGATGACGGCGTCGCGCCGGCGGTGCTGATCAAGCAGTCGGTTGTCGGCAAGGCCAAGGGCAAGGTACCGGTCGGCGGTCTCGGCGACCGGGTGCTCGCCAAGATCTTCCCCGCCAAGGAGCGTGGCGGTCCTGCCTATACGGCGCGCATCATCAAGGTTCTCGACAAGCGCAAGGACGCCGTGCTCGGCGTCTTCCGCGCCACTCCAGGCGGCGGCGGCCGGCTGATGCCGATCGAGAAGCGCGGCGAAGAAGTGCTCGTCGATCCGGAGTTCACCGGCAACGCGCAGGATGGCGATCTGGTCGAAGTGCAGCTCTCGCGCCTCGGTCGCTACGGTCTGCCACGGGCCCAGGTCCAAAACGTCATCGGCTCCGTGGCCTCGGAGAAGGCAATCTCGATGATTGCCATCCACGCGCATGGCATCCCCCACATCTTCCCCGAGCGTGTGATCGAAGAGGCGAACGCCGCCGGTCCCGCCACCATGGCCCATCGCGAGGATTGGCGCACGCTGCCGCTGATCACCATCGACCCGGCCGATGCCAAAGATCACGACGATGCGGTTTATGCCGAACCCGACCCGTCCGAGGACAATCCCGGCGGCGTCATCGTCACGGTCGCAATCGCCGACGTCTCCTATTACGTCCGTCCGAAATCGGCGCTGGACCTGGAAGCGCTGAAGCGCGGCAACTCGGTCTATTTCCCCGACCGGGTGGTACCGATGCTGCCCGAACGGATTTCGAACGACCTCTGCTCGCTGAAGGAAGGCGTCGATCGTCCGGCGCTTGCCGTGCGCATGCGCTTCTCCAAGGAAGGCCGCAAGGCCGGCCACACCTTCCACCGCATCATGATGAAGAGTGCTGCCAAGCTCTCCTATCAGCAGGCACAGGCGGCGATCGACGGCAACCCGGACGACAAGACCGGGCCGATCCTCGACGCGATCCTGAAGCCGCTCTGGGAAGCCTATCGGATCCTCACGCGCGGGCGCGACCGGCGCCAGCCGCTCGAACTCAACATGCCCGAGCGCAAGATCATCCTGAAGCCCGACGGCACGGTCGATCGCGTTTTCGTCCCGGAACGCCTCGACGCCCACAAGCTGATCGAAGAGATGATGATCCAGGCAAACGTCGCGGCCGCCGAGACGCTGGAGCAGAAGCGCCAGGTGCTGATCTATCGCGTGCACGACCAGCCGTCGCTCGCCAAGCAGGAAAGCCTGCGCGAGTTCCTGGCGACGCTCGACATCTCGCTCGTCAAGGGCGGCAACATGCGCTCGAACCATTTCAACGGCATTCTCGCCAAGGCCGAGGGAAAACCCTTCGAGACGATGGTCAACGAGATGGTGCTGCGGTCGCAGAGCCAGGCGATCTACAGCCCCGAGAACATCGGGCACTTCGGCCTGAACCTTTTGAAGTACGCACATTTCACCTCGCCTATCCGGCGCTATGCCGACCTGATCGTGCACCGGGCGCTGGTTGCCTCGCTCGGCCTTGGCGAAGGCGGGCTGACGCCGCAGGAAGAGGGCGTGCTCGACGACATCGCCGCCGAGATCTCGACCTTCGAGCGTCGCGCCATGGCGGCGGAGCGCGACACCGTCGACCGGCTGATCGCACACCATCTGAATGGCCGTGTCGGCGAGGAATTCGAAGGCCGCGTCTCCGGCGTCACCAAGGCGGGACTCTTTGTCACCCTGCCCGCCTATGGCGCCGATGGCTTCGTTCCGATATCTACGCTCGGGCGCGACTACTTCATCTATGATGAGGCGCATCAGGCGCTTTCCGGCGAAAAGACCGGGCTCGGCTATCGCCTCGGCGATCCGGTGCGCGTTAAGCTCGTTGAAGCTGTGCCGCTTGCGGGTGCGCTCAGGTTCGAGATGCAAAGCGAGGGGCGCAAGATGCCGACGGCAACGCGCTCCTTCCACAAGTCCGGCCGGCGCGATCGCACCGGAGCACGTAAGACGCCGGGAACGCGGCCGCCGCGAGGCAGGCGTTAGAACTCCCGTAAGGCAGAGGATTAGGCATGAAAGCAGCGGCAGGCGAAACACTTCAACTGGGCGGTAGCGAAAGCGACAAGCGCTCCGTTGGCCTTTCGATGAAGCGCGGCTTTCTCGGCCGTTGCCCGGCCTGTGGCAGCGGCAAGCTGTTTCGCAGCTACGTCAAGTCCGTCGATGCCTGCGCCGCCTGCGGCGAACGCATGGACCATCACCGCGCCGATGACTTCCCGCCCTATATCGTCGTGACGATCGTCGGCCACGTCGTGCTTGCGGGCTACATGATGACCGATCTCATCCTGCCGCTGACAACGTGGCAGCATCTGGCAATCTGGGCACCGATCACCGTGATCAGTTCGTTGGCGCTGCTGCAGCCGATCAAGGGTGCCGTCATCGGCTTGCAATGGGCGCTCAGGATGCACGGTTTCGGCGGCCACGAAGACGCACCGGAAGATGTCCTGCCGCCGCGAGACGACAGGGCATGACGTCTGCGCGGGGCCTGGGCGGCGAGGTCGAACGCCAACGTTCCGCAGCCGTCAGGCCACGCGATGCGGCCTCCGTCATGCTGCTTGACCGCCAAGGGGGACGCGTGCGCGTCCTGATGGGCAAACGGCACAGCGCCCATGTCTTCATGCCGGATCTCTATGTCTTCCCCGGTGGGCGGCGCGATGCCGGCGATCACCGCATCGGCTTCGGCTCCGACCTGCACCCTTCCGTCCTGCATGCGCTGAAGGCGGCCGGCACGCGCGAGCTGACGGATGCACGCGCACGCGCGCTCGCCCTTGCCGCACTGCGCGAACTTTACGAAGAGGCCGGCATCGCCGTCGGGCAACCGGCTCCCTCTGCCACAGCGCCGGTTCCATTTCTTCCCGATCTTGCAAAGTTGCGCTATATGGCTCGGGCCATTACCCCTCCGGGCCACGCGCGGCGGTTCGATACGCGCTTCTTCGCATTGTTTGCGGACGAGGCCAAAATCGATCCGACACGCTTCCTGGACAGCCGGGAGCTTCAGGATTTGCAGTGGATCGATGTGAACGATTCTCCGTCTCTACGGATACCCGACATCACCGCCATCATACTTGCTGACCTCAGAAGCAGTCTCGACACCGATCCGTCGCTCCCCTGCGAACGAGAGGTGCCACTTTATGCCGCGCGCCGTGGGCGCCTCGTCCGCACGTTGCTCTAAGGACCCTCGTCGCATGTCACAGCCGTCGCCCGGTACAGTTGCACCGGTTGAGGAAATTCACTGGCGGTCGCTGATCGCCGCCGTTGCAGCGATCAGTGCGGTCGGCATTGCAATTGGTCTCGGTCTGCCGCTCCTGTCGATCATCATGGAGAAGCGCGGAATCTCCTCGACGCTGATCGGCTTGAACTCCGCCATGGCTGGCGTGGCATCGATGGTTGCCGCCCCGTTCACGACCAAGTTCGCTCATAGACACGGCGTCGCGCCGACAATGCTGTGGGCCGTCCTGATCGCAGCAACGAGTTCGTTCGGCTTTTACTACATTACCAACTTCTGGCTCTGGTTCCCGCTGCGGATCGTTTTCCATGGGGCGATCACCGTCCTCTTCATTCTCTCCGAGTTCTGGATCAACGCCACGGCGCCGCCGGCAAAGCGCGGCTTCGTGCTCGGCATCTATGGCACGTTCCTGTCGCTGGGCTTCCTGACCGGGCCGCTGTTGTTTTCAATCCTCGGCAGTGAAGGCATCCTGCCTTTCATGGTTGGCGCCGGCGTCATCCTGCTTGCCTCGGTGCCGATCTTCCTCGCACGCGACGAAAGCCCCGTCATAGACGAGAAGCCGGAGCGGCATTTCCTGCGCTACGTCTTCCTCGTGCCCACCGCAACCGCCGCCGTGTTCATCTTCGGCGCGGTCGAATCAGGCGGTCTTTCGCTGTTCCTCATCTTCGGCACGAGAGCCGGTTTCAGCGAATCGCAGGCGGCCCTCCTGCTGACTGTCATGGGGGTCGGAAATTTCATCTTCCAGATCCCGGTCGGCATGTTGTCCGACCGCGTCAAAGACCGGCGAACCCTGCTCTCGGCCATGACTGTTATCGGCCTTGTTGGCGCGCTGTTCCTGCCGCTTCTGGTCGAAAGCTGGTTCCTGATGGCGATCGTATTGCTGTTCTGGGGCGGCTGCGTCTCCGGGCTCTACACGGTCGGTCTCAGCCACCTTGGCTCGCGGCTGCAGGGCGCCGATCTTGCCGCCGCCAACGCCGCTTTCGTGTTCTCCTATGCCGTCGGCACGGTTGCGGGGCCGCAGGCCATCGGTGCTTCAATGGATGCCACCGGCAACAATGGCTTTGCCTGGGCGATCGCCGGCTTTTTCGGCCTCTATGTCGCGCTTTCGGTGGTCAGGATCGTTTTGAAGCCAAAACGGCCTTGACTTTTCGGCCGCGATTTGTAGTTTCGCGCCAACCTTGCCCGTGGCCCGCAACCGGTTGTCCACGGCTTTCATTGTTACAAAGGCAGGACGACCATGGCAAAAGCCACCACCATCAAGATCAAGCTGCTTTCGACAGCCGACACGGGTTTCTTCTACGTCACGACCAAGAACAGCCGTACGATGACGGAAAAGATGACCAAGACCAAGTACGACCCGGTCGTCAAGAAGCACGTTGAGTTCAAGGAAACCAAGATCAAGTAAGATCGACCGTTTCTCGGGAATTTAGGGCGCCGACCGCAAGGTCAGGCGCCCTTTCCTTTTGGACGTCCGGGAAACGGCGCGCAAGGCACCGCTGGCTTCGGTGACAGGTCAAAGGATGCTTGAAAGACATGCCGACACGGCGCCCCCTCGCCCGGTGCCGAGAAAGCAAAAACGCCGCCCCAAGATGGGACGGCGCTTCGGAAAAGGGGGTCGGCTGGCGTCTGACTGCGGCACGAGGATTCCGCAGAAGTCAAAAGCCAACCGACCGACCCCACGACCCAGGAGATGCGGCGGACCTGAGCATCATGGGGTAAGTAAAATGTTGGTAGGCGATGCCTACTTGTTCATCAGCATCACCTGAAAATGGAAAAAAATCAACGAATTCTTAATGCGCGAAGCGGTGCCGCTAAGCGCATGGTTAATTTTGTATCAGACTGAGACAGGCACACGCATGGGCGCCGCGGCTACCCAATCTCCCCGGTAGCATCGGCTGTGGCGAGAATACAACTTTAAATGCAACCCGCAAGAGGTGACCCAAGAAAATCACTGGGTCGCGGAGCGCCCGGATTGGACGGACAAACGCTCAGGCGGCCGCCGCCACCACGCGGTTGCGGCCCTCGTGCTTGGCCTGGTAGAGCGCCGTATCCGCGCGCTTCAGCAGAGCCTCGGCCGTGTCAGCACCCGGCCTGAGCGTCGCTATTCCCATCGACGCCGTTACCTTCAAAACGCCATCCGCCTGCGGAACCGGGAACGGCAGGCTTTCGATAATCATGCGCAAGCGCTCGGCGACGCCCGCCGCCATTTCAGCCGACGTATCCGGCATCACGACGACGAATTCCTCTCCGCCGAAGCGGCAGGCAAGATCGGCCCCGCGCACGGTGGTGCGAATGCGGTTGGCGAACTCCCGCAGCACTTCGTCGCCGGCATCATGGCCGTAGGTATCGTTGACCTGTTTGAAACGGTCGATGTCGGTCATGCAGATGGAGAGCGGCCGGCCGCGCGCCGCAGCCCGGTCCATCAACAGTTTCAGGTGGGTGTCGAAATAGCGGCGGTTGTGCAAGCCTGTCAGGCCATCGGTGACGGCAAGTTCGATGGTCTGCTGCACGCTCGAGCGCAGCCTGTCATTGCAATGCTTGCGCCGGATCTGGGTCATGGAGCGGGCAATCAGTTCATTGGGATCAACCGGCCGCATCAGATAATCGGTCACGCCGAGATCGAGCGCACGCACCACCATCTCGTCGCTGCCCTGCTCCGCGATCAAGAGGATCGGGATGAAGCGCGTCCGCTCCAGCGAGCGCAACTGCGAACACAGCCGCAGGGGATCGTAGTCGTCGAAATTCGCATTGACGATGACCAGGTCGAAGTTGTTCTCGGCCGCTTCGAAGAGCGCTGCCTGCGGATCGGAAATCACCGAAACATCGGCGATCGGCTTGAGGGCGCGTTGCAGCCGCTCCTGTGACGAGCCACGGCCATCGACGAGCAGAACATTGCCCGGCTCGTCCGGACGATCCGCACCGCCGACGTCTTCGAGGCCGATGGTCTGCGCCGTCTGGGCGCGCAGGCGCAATTCATCGCTGACATTCTTCAACCGCACCAGGCTCTTCACGCGCGACATTAGCTGGAGATCGTTGACGGGCTTGGTCAGGAAGTCGTCGGCGCCGGCCTTCAGGCCGCGCACGCGATCCGACGGCTGGTCGAGCGCCGTCACCATGACGACGGGAATATGCGCCGTGCGCGGATTGGCCTTCAGACGTTCGCAGACCTCGAAGCCATCGAGGCCGGGCATCATAACGTCGAGAAGCACGAGATCGATGGGCGTCTTCTCGCAAAGCGCCAGCGCCGAATAGCCGTCATTGGCCGTCAGTACATCGAAATACTCGGCGAGCAGCCGGGCTTCGAGCAACTTCACATTGGCCGGAACATCATCAACGACAAGAATACGCGCAGTCATATCAATTTTCCCGCCGCTCAGGCATCGCCCAGGTAGGTTTTGATCGTTTCTATGAACTTCGGTACGGAAATCGGCTTGGAAACATAGGCTTCGCATCCACCCTGGCGGATCCGTTCCTCGTCGCCCTTCATCGCAAATGCGGTGACCGCAATGACCGGAATGACGTGAAGCTCGTCATCTTCCTTCAGCCATTTCGTCACTTCCAGACCGGATACTTCCGGCAACTGGATGTCCATGAGAATGAGATCGGGCCGGTGCTTGCGCGCGAGCTCGAGCGCCTCCATGCCGTTGCGCGTCTGGATCGTCGCGTAGCCGGAAGCCTCAATCAGGTCGCGGAACAGTTTCATGTTCAGCTCGTTGTCTTCAACAATCATTACCTGTTTGGGCATGTC
This sequence comes from Ensifer sp. GW101-20A05, assembly GCF_059424735.1. Lineage (NCBI taxonomy): Bacteria > Pseudomonadati > Pseudomonadota > Alphaproteobacteria > Hyphomicrobiales > Rhizobiaceae > Ensifer > Ensifer sp. GW101-20A05. Next base: position 48,350 of record NZ_JBWKZT010000007.1, read on the forward strand.
GATCCCTTGCTGTCCATCATCGTCTTGCAAGTCTCCTCAGGACATTTAACTTGCAGAGCCGACGACTCGACCCATTTCCTCAACTTCAGAGATAGGCCTATTTGGTTGAAAAATAGGTAACTCCGCACGTAAAAACCATACGGGGACGAAGCATTGAAGAGCGCTGACGAAATCGCCATCGACATCCTTGCCTGGCTCGCGGGCGAGCCTGAGCTTCTGTCCCGTTTCCTGGCACTGACGGGCACCGATCCAACGGCGTTGCGCAATGCCATTGCCGAACCCGGCTTCATGGGCGGTCTCATCGCCTTTCTCATGGACCACGAGCCGACGCTGATGGCATTCTGCCAGGCAACCGGCACGGCACCGGAAGATGTCGTGAGCGCCCATGCGGCGCTTTCGGGCCATTCGGGTTTTGAGGATTGAGCGTGCCAGGCAGGTCTATAGACGACCGCATACAGCTTCGAGAGCGCCCGCTGATCGTCAGCGACGTCGATGAGGTCGTGCTCGAATTCATCAATCCCTTCAAAGCCTTTCTCGATAGCTGCGGCCACGTGCTGCTGCCCCGATCGTTCCGCCTGACCGGCAACATCATCGATCGCGCGAACGAACAACCGCTGGCGGAGGCGGAGGTCAAAGCCCTGCTTGATTCCTTCTACGGGACGCAGGATCGCTGGCAGACGCCGGCTGCACAGGTCGTCGAGACTTTGGCTGCTCTGTCGAAGGAAGCGGACATCGTTTTCCTGACGGCGATGCCGCCGCATCACGCGGCGGTCCGCCGTGCCTTGCTCGACCGGCTTGGCCTTCCCTATCCGCTGCTTGCCTCCGAGGAACCGAAGGGACCGATCGTCCAAAATTTGCACGGCGGACGCCCGGTTCCGCTGGTCTTCGTGGATGATATTCTTCGCAACCTGCAGTCGGTCCAGCATCACACGCCGTCCTGCCTGCTGATCAACCTGATGGTTAACGCGGAGTTTCGCGCGCTTGCACCAAAACCGGACGCCGGCATCCGCGCTGTGGCCGACTGGCCGGAAGCGGCGGCCACCATCCGCGCGCATTTCGAGGGCCAGTTCAGCGCCGGTTCCCATCAGTTCAAATCCAATCGCATCAGCGGTCTACCATCCTTGCGGCGCGCCACGATGTCGAATCCTGCAGCCTCGAAGACCGTCGTCGCGCCGACCCAAAGGGCGACTGACTTGGACTGTTTGGCACGATCGATCGGACAAGCATCGAGATAGCGCGCGCCGCCCGCCCTGGCGTGGTCGATCGCGGCGCGCACGATTTGATGGCTCAACCCCCTGCCCCGCAGCTTCGACTGCATGAACAGACAGCTCAGCGCCCAGATCGTCGGATCGGTCGCTTCACGGTCCTCCAGCGGTCGCGCGACCGTGCGCGGCGAATTGAACTGCGGAACATCCTGGCGCGGACCAACCTGAACCCAGGCCACCGGCGTTCCCTCGAAATAGCCGAGGATACCGGGCGACGGCGCGGTATCGATACGAGCCTTGATAAAGGCCTTGCGCTCCCTTGCCGGCATCGCCGTTCGAACGGAATGCGGCAGGCGCAACGCGGTGCACCAGCAACCGCCATAGGCACCGTTCGGCCCAAAAAGCTGCTCGAAATCCGCCCAACTATCTGCCGTGACAGGTGAGAACTGGAGTGTGATTTCCAACAGAGCCTCCCTTGAGACTCACTAGCGTAGAGCGTAAGGTCGCGATGTTCAATATTTGTTCCTGATATGCCCGACAGCGCTGCTCAATCTCCAGGCTTCTGCCGCGACTGCCTCAAGGAACAGGCCGCTAGCGCGCGGCGCTGCACGGCCTGCGGCAGTCCGCGCCTGCTGCGCCATAGCGAGCTCTACGATCTCACCTTGGCGCATATCGATTGTGACGCCTTCTATGCGTCGATCGAGAAACGCGATGATCCGGAGCTTGCCGACAAGCCGGTGATCATCGGCGGCGGCAAGCGTGGCGTGGTGTCCACAGCCTGCTACATCGCCCGCATTCACGGCGTGCGCTCGGCAATGCCGATGTTCAAGGCGCTGGAGGCCTGCCCGCAGGCCGTGGTCATCAAACCCAACATGGAGAAATATGCGCGCGTCGGCCGCGAGGTCCGCACGCTGATGCAGGAGTTGACGCCGCTGGTGCAGCCACTGTCGATCGACGAAGCATTTCTTGAGCTCAGAGGCACCGAGCGACTGCATCACGATCCGCCGGCCCGCACCCTCGCGCGCTTCGCCCGCCGTGTCGAGCAGGAGATCGGCATCACCGTTTCGGTTGGCCTCTCCTACTGCAAGTTCCTCGCCAAGGTGGCTTCCGATCTGCAAAAGCCGCGCGGCTTTTCCGTCATCGGTCAGGCCGAGGCGCTGGAGTTCCTGAGGGAAAAACCGGTCACTCTGATCTGGGGCGTCGGCAAGGCCTTCGCCGCCACCCTGGAACGCTATGGCGTGCGCACGATCGGGCAATTGCAGACCATGGAGGAAGCCGACCTGATGCGCCGCTATGGCACCATGGGGCAGCGGCTCTATCGCCTGTCGCGCGGGCTCGACGAGAGGGCGGTCGAAATCGACGGCGAGGCGAAGAGCGTTTCCGCGGAGACGACGTTCAATGACGACATCGCACGCTACGACGACCTGGTCACGCACCTTAGGCGCCTGAGCGAGCAGGTGGCCCACCGGCTGCGAAAGTCCGAACTCGCGGGCCAGACCGTCGTTCTGAAGCTCAAAACCACCGACTTCAAGCTTCGCACCCGCAACCGGCGGCTCGACAGCCCCACCCGGCTTGCCGACCGCATTTTCCGCACCGGGCTTCAGCTTTTGGAGAAAGAGGCGGATGGCACGAAGTATCGCCTGATCGGGATTGGCGTCAGCGATCTATCCGCCCCGGATCTGGCCGACCCTCCGGACCTTGTCGATCCGGCGGCAACCCGCCGGGCAGCGGCCGAAGACGCCATGAACAAGCTGCGCGACAAGTTCGGTAAGGAGAGCGTCGAGACCGGCTATACCTTCGGTACCCGCAAACGCGATCACTGAACGTAGATACACGGCGATCACGCAACCTTGATGTGGCCCACACACGGACTGGATGAATTCCTTAAAGATTGCCGGCTAGGCTCGTTCGCCAAGTCACGTGTTGGGTTGAGTGTATGGTATCGCGTTTCGCTCTCACCGCCAGCTTCGTCGCTCTGCTTTTGTCGCCGGCCACCGGCTTTGCAGGCAGTCGCGGGCCGCTGCAAATCATTGTCTCGAAAGACCAGCAATCGCTCGTCGTCTATGACGGCGATGCCGTGATTGCGACGTCACCGGTGTCGACCGGCAAGGCCGGCCATGCGACGCCGACCGGTATCTTCTCTATCCTGGAAAAGCGACGCCATCATAAGTCGAACATCTATTCGAACGCGCCGATGCCGTTCATGCAGCGGCTCACCTGGTCGGGTATTGCGCTGCACGGCTCCAACCACGTGCCCGACTACCCCGCCTCGCATGGCTGCGTGCGCCTGCCGAGCGCTTTCGCCGCCTCGCTCTACAAGATGACCGAGCGCGGCGTGCATGTGCTGATCTCGGACCGGCAGATATCGCCCGCAGAGGTTAAAAGCGCGCTGCTCTTCCGTCCGGTTCCGGTAGATATCCAGCCGCCGCTTTCCGATGTTCCGCTCAGACCGGCGATCAGCCAGGCCGGAGATACGCCGGTGGAAGTGGCGATGAGGGAGCCGACCGGCGGTGCCGGCACCTCCAGATCGATGGAAGAGCCGATCCGCATCCTGATCACGCGCAGCGACGCGCGCGACACCATGCGCGAGGTTCAAACCTCGTTGGAATTCCTCGGATACGCGCCCGGCTCGATCGACGGCCATGCAGGCACGGCAACCATTGCGGCGCTCCGCGCCTTCCAGACGGGCGAAGGTCTCGAGAGTGATGGCAAGCTGACGCCGGAACTGACCGACAAGCTCCTGCGTAAGGCCGGCCGAACGCCGCCGCAGAACGGCAAGATCCTCGTACGGCAAGGTTTCAAGCCGCTTTTCGAAGCCGGCCTCACCATCGACAAACCGGAAGAGGCCCTTGGGACGCATTTCCTCCAGTTCCGGCACAATGAAGAAGAAGGCGCCGAAGGCAAATGGTTCGGCGTCTCGCTTGAAAACCACCTGCCCGCCTCGATGAAGAAGCGGCTCGGCATTTCCATTGAGGCCGACCCCTTCGCTTATAACGGCATACAGCGCACGCTGGCGCGAATGACGATATCCGACGACGTTCGCAAGCGGGTTGAAGGACTGCTGGCTGAGGGCTCGTCGCTCTCGATCGCCGACACGGAAAGCGGGCTGGAGACTGGCCAGGGCACCGATTTCATCACCGTCACCCGATCGCGTCCCGGTGACTGATCCCCAGCAACCGCAGGAAAGCACAATGTGCGCTTTCTGTCCCAGCTGCCCACCCTCAAGGTGATCGGTGTGATTTCTTCGCTTCGAACGAAACGGAGAAGTCCGCCGATCAAACCAACTCGACGTCGACCACGCCCGGCGCGGAGCGCAGCGCCGCAGCGATCTCCGGCGAGATCCGGAACTTTTCGCTCAGTTCCACCTCGATCTCGCGCTGACCGTTGTCCTTGATGACGACGAAGGAGACGAGACCGTCGCCCCTGGTGTTGAGGTGCGAGGCGACCGATTTCAGCGGGCCGGAATCGCGCACATAGACGCGCAGCGCCTTCTGCAGTTGCAGCGATTCTTCCTCGAGCGAGCGCAGGGTCTGGATGCGCAGCCCGATGCCTTCCGGCCGCTCCTCGGCGGCAACGGTCATGACCAGCGATTTGCCCGGCTCCAAGAGGTCGCGATACTGGTGCAGCATTTCGGAGAACAGCACGGCCTCGAATTGGCCCGAAGAGTCCGAGAAGGCGACGATTCCCATCTTGTTGCCGGTGCGCGTCTTGCGCTCCTGCTTCGAGGTCACTGTGCCGGCAAGCCGGCCGGCGGTTGCCCCCTTCTTCACCGCGCCGGCGAAATCGCCGAAGGTCTGCACGCGCATCTTGGCGAGCAGCGCATTGTAGGTGTCGAGCGGGTGGGCGGAGAGGTAGAAACCCAGCACTTGGAATTCGCGATGCAGCTTCTCCGAAGCGAGCCAGGGCGTGTAGGTCGGGAGCGCGATACGCTCCGGCCCGGTTGCCGCCCCTGCCCCGAACATATCGCTCTGGCCGCTCGTCTTGTTCTCCTGCGCACGCTGGGCGAAGCCGAGGATGCGGTCGAGCCCGCCGACCAGTTCCGCACGGTCATAGCCGAAGCATTCGAACGCACCGGCAGCGATCAGGCTTTCGAAGACGCGACGGTTGAGAAGCTTGGGGTCGATCCTGAGGCAGAAATCCTCAAGGCTCACGAAGGTCCGGTCGCCGCGCACTTCGACGATATGCTCAACCGCGGATTCGCCCACGCCCTTGATTGCGGCAAGCGAATAATAGATGCGGTTTTCGCCCGTCTGGAAATGTCGGAATGAGGACTGCACCGACGGTGCAATCACCTCGATGCCCAGGCGCTTTGCGTCCTGACGGAAGTCGTTGACCTTTTCCGTGTTGGACATGTCGAGCGTCATCGACGCCGCCAGGAACTCCACCGGATAGTGCGCCTTCATATAGGCGGTCTGGTAGGAGACGATGGCGTAGGCCGCTGCGTGCGACTTGTTGAAGCCGTAGTTGGCGAACTTGGCGAGCAGGTCGAAGATCAGGTCCGCCTGCGGCTTCGACACCTCGTTCTTCACCGCGCCGTCGACGAAGCGGGCGCGCTGCTTGTCCATCTCCTCCTTGATCTTCTTACCCATGGCGCGGCGCAGAAGATCGGCCTCGCCGAGCGAGTAGCCCGAGAGCACCTGGGCGATCTGCATCACCTGCTCCTGGTAGACGATAACGCCCTGCGTTTCCTTGAGCAGATGATCGATCTTCGGATGGATCGACTCGACTTCTTCCTCGCCATGCTTGCGGGCATTGTAGACCGGAATGTTCTCCATCGGGCCCGGGCGATAGAGCGCCACCAGCGCGATGATATCCTCGATGCAGTCGGGCCGCATGCCGATCAGCGCCTTGCGCATGCCGGCGCTTTCCACCTGGAACACGCCAACCGTTTCGCCGCGCGACAGCATCTCATAGGTCTTCGGGTCGTCGAGCGGGATGCTCGCCAGATCAACCTCGATGCCGCGCTGCTTCACGAAATCGACCGCGACCTTCAATACGGTCAGGGTCTTCAGGCCGAGGAAGTCGAACTTGACGAGGCCCGCCTGCTCCACCCATTTCATGTTGAACTGGGTGACCGGCATGTCGGAGCGCGGATCGCGATACATCGGCACGAGCTGAGACAGCGGACGGTCGCCGATCACGATACCGGCGGCGTGGGTCGAGGCGTGGCGATAGAGGCCTTCGATCTTCTGGGCGATGTCGAGAAGCCGCGCGACGACTGGCTCCTTCTCGGCTTCCTCCTGCAGGCGTGGCTCTTCCTCGATCGCCTTGGAGAGCGGCGTCGGATTGGCCGGGTTGTTCGGCACCAGCTTGCAGATCTTGTCGACCTGGCCATAGGGCATTTCGAGCACGCGGCCGACGTCGCGCAGTGCGGCACGCGCCTGCAGCGAACCGAAGGTGATGATCTGCGCCACCTGCTCGCGACCATACTTGCGCTGCACGTAGCGGATCACCTCTTCGCGCCGGTCCTGGCAGAAGTCGATGTCGAAGTCGGGCATCGAGACGCGCTCGGGATTGAGGAAGCGCTCGAACAGCAGCGAGAAGCGCATCGGATCGACGTCGGTGATCGTCAGCGCATAGGCAACGAGCGACCCTGCACCCGAACCACGGCCCGGCCCAACGGGAATATCGTGCTGCTTCGCCCATTTGATGAAGTCGGCAACGATCAGGAAGTAGCCGGGGAACTTCATGCGCTCGATAACGCCGAGTTCGAAGGCCAGGCGCTCGCGATACTCCTCTTCGCTATAGCCGGGCGCCATGCCGAGCCTGGCGAGACGCTCTTCGAGCCCCTCCTCCGCCTGGCGGCGCAGTTCGTCCGCCTCGGCGCGCTCCGCCTCTTCCGGATCTGCGGTGGCGCCGGTAAAGCGCGGCAGGATCGGTCCGCGGGTCTTCAGCATGAAAGAGCAGCGCCGTGCGATCTCGACAGTGTTTTCCAGCGCCTCCGGCAGATCGGCAAAAAGCGCAGCCATCTCCTTGCGGCTCTTGAGGTAGTGGTCCGGCGTCAGGCGGAAGCGGCTGTCGTCCGAAACCATCGCGTTGTGCGCGACCGCCATCAGGGCGTCATGGGCGTCATAGTCGGACGGTGACGGAAAGAAGGCTTCGTTGGTGGCAACCAGCGGAATGTCGAACTTGTATGCAAGGTCGATAATCCGGCTCTCATGGCGGCGGTCAAATCCGCCGTGCCGCTGCAGCTCGATATAGAGCCGGTCGCCGAAGAGATCATGCAGCGCCTCGAGACGCGCTTCGGCCAGTGCCGTCGAGCCCGCCTTCAGGGCCAGGTCCACCGGGCCGCCCGACGCACCGGTCAGCGCGATCAATCCGTCCGTACCGTTTTCGGCAAGCCAGGAGCGCGTGATCCGAGTCGCCTGGCTGCCCTCGCCGCTGAGATAGGCACGGCTCACCAGATCCACGAGCCGGGTGTAACCATCATCGGTCGCGGCGATCAGGACGATCGCGGGCAGCTTCGCGAGATGTTGCGCGTGGCCGCGCCGTTCGCCATCCGCCTCGTCTTCCATGTCGATGGAAAGCTGGCAGCCGGTAATCGGTTGCAGTCCGTCGTCGGCTGCTTTCTGCGAAAACTCGAGCGCGGCAAAGAGGTTGTTGGTGTCGGCGATCCCGATCGCCGGCTGATTATCGGCAACCGCCTTGCCGATGACCTTCTTCAGCGGCAGCGCACCTTCGAGCAGGGAGAAGGCCGAGTGGACGCGCAGATGCACAAACTGCGGGTCCGAACCAAGCGCCTCGCTCGATGCTGCTTTGCCGTCGTCTGCCATTATTCGCACCCTGATTCCTGTCTGGTCGGCAGGATATCCCGTTTATCACCCGACATGTCCAGTTTCACCTGACACGTCGTCCCCCTTATTCAATCCAGGGGGCGCATTTCGGGAGGTGCTTGAGAGGAAATATCGACGCTCCTCAGAGGCCGAGCGCGATGAAAGAGATGCTTGCGATGAACAGGCTCATCGAAGCGAAGGCGGCGAGGTCACGAACAAAATCAGTCATAACATGGCTCCTTTTCCGTTATGTTTTTACTTTGTTCTATTTTTGTTCACGCGTCAAGCCAAGCACAGACGTTCTGTTGACGATGGTTAACACGGCAGTCGAATGCAGGTTAACTGCCAGGAAGCCGCTTGAGGAAAGCGCCGCGCCCGCATATCAAGAGGAACAACCAAGCGGAGCGTTCCGACATGCATGCACGCCTGATTCTGCCATTGCTGTTTCTGGTTCCGGCCGTCGCCTCCGCGGCCGAAACGATCGACCCTGCCCGCATCGTCTCCGCGGCGACCGGCGACTGGAACAAGGACGGTGACGCGGACCTCGCCCTGATCGTGCGCCCCGCAGATGGAAGCGACGATGACAACGGTGTCTATCTCTATCTGACCGGTGAGAATGGCGCTCTTGAGCTGAAGGCGGCGATCCCGAACAAGATTTGGGGCGACTTTGACTTTGCCGGACAGGCGCCGTGGGTCGAGGCGCTGCCGAGCGGTTCTTTGCTCATCTCCAGCCACAACGATTCCATCGGACGTGACCGCTGGGAACAGAAACTGACGGTCGCCTACCGCAATTTCGAGTTCGTGGTCGCCGGCTATACCTACTCATCCTACGATACACTCGATCTAGACAACACGTTGAAGTGCGACCTCAACGTTCTGACAGGCAAGGGCAAATCCAACGACAAGGCCATAGCCACCAAGGGCGAACTCGTCCTGCTCAAGGACTGGAACGACGATCGCGGCCAGAAGGCTTGCGGCGTTCAGTAATCAGGTGATTGTTCTCTATTTGTTCTTTACAACCAACACGGACCACGGCATCCTCGGCCAGAACATATGAGGAACCCACATGGCCGCGCTCGAACAACTGAAGGACTTTATCGTCGAAGCCAAATCGAAAACCTATGTCGGCGGCGGCGTGCCGCGGCCTTCCTCTCGCCAAGGCTCCCATGACATCGGCTACGAAACGGGCAGTTGGCGCTATCTCGACAGCTATTACGGCGGAACCGATTTTGCAGGACAGGAAACGGTCTGGCAGGATGGCGAACCGCGCTGGGCGATGAACTACTTCGGCCGGATTATGCGCCCCGAGCTCATAACTGGAGAGAAGGCAGGTCTGGTCATCAAGGCTGCGCTACAGGCGATGTATCGTGAGAAGCGGCACTTCCTCGGCGGTATGGAGTTTCGGCATGCACATGGCTACTACATCGATAGCAGCCGCGGCGACACCGAACATTTTTCCGGCCGCGAGGTCATCTTCGTCGATGGCGAGGAAGCTTACGAACTCGACTATCGTGGCGGGCTGATCCGGCGTTAAAAGCGGCGCCAGAAGACGCGTACGCCGCGCCCAGGGCGGCGTGGGACGTGAACTGTGAGACGTTTCTTCCGCGCTGGCCAAAGACAGTGAGCGGCAACGGCGCTGGGCGATCAATGCGCCCGCTCGGCCGGTGCCATCAGTTCATCTCGACGACTTTGCCGTCCTCGATCGTCACGCGCCGATCCATCAGCCCGGCGAGTTCATGATTGTGCGTGGCGATCAGGGCCGCGAGACCCGACTGGCGCGCGAGCGCCTCAAGCGCTTCAAAGACATAGCCGGCGGTTTCCGGATCGAGATTGCCTGTCGGCTCGTCCGCAAGAAGCACGAGCGGCGCGTTGGCGACGGCGCGCGCGATCGCGACGCGCTGCTGCTCGCCGCCGGAGAGCTCCGTCGGGCGATGATCGGCACGGTGACCGATGCGCATGTAGTCGAGCAGCGCCCTTGCCCTATCGGCGGCCTCAGCCTTGGGCAAGCCGGCGATCAGCTGTGGCATCATGATGTTCTCAAGTGCCGAGAACTCGGGAAGCAGATGGTGAAACTGGTAGACGAAGCCGATCTCGTTGCGGCGGATCGCCGTGCGCCGATCGTCGTTGAGGCCACCACAGGAGACGCCGTTGACCAGCACTTCGCCGCCATCCGGGCGCTCCAGCAGGCCGGCGACATGCAGGAGCGTCGACTTGCCGGTTCCCGAAGGCGCGACCAGCGCAACCGTCTCGCCACTTCTCAGGGTAAAATCCGCACCCTTGAGGATGGACAGGAACGTTTCGCCTTCCCCGTAGTGTCGCTCGACGCCGGAAAGCTGCAGTGCCACGCGCGCATTCATTCAGTTGATGTCCTTGTCATTCGTAACGCAGGGCCTGCACCGGATCGAGGCGCGAAGCACGCCAGGCCGGGAAGATTGTGGCGAGGAAGGAAAGGGTGAGTGCCATGACGATGACGAGCGCGGTCTCATCGGCATTCATGTCGGCCGGAAGCTGGCTCAGGAAATAGAGCTCTGGGCTGAAAAGTGTGGTTCCAGAGATCCAGGAGAAGAACTGCCGAATGGATTCGATGTTGAGGCAGACGACGACGCCGAGCGCCACGCCCGCGACCGTTCCCGCCGCGCCGATCGCGGCACCCGTCATGAAGAAGATGCGCATCACCGAGCCGGAGGTCGCGCCCATCGTTCTGAGAATCGCGATGTCGCTGCCCTTGTCCTTCACCAGCATGATCAGGCCGGAAATGATGTTCAGCGCGGCGACCAGCACGATCAGCGTCAGGATCATGAACATGACGTTGCGCTCGACTTCGAGCGCCGAGAAGAAGGTCTTGTTGCGGTCGCGCCAGTCGGTAATGAAGATCTGTCGTCCCGCGGCATCCTCGATCGGCTGGCGCAGTTCGTCGACGACATCAGGATGCTCGACGAAGATCTCGATCGACTGCGCAAGCCCCTCCGCGTTGAAGAAAAGCTGCGCCTCTTCAAGCGGCATGAAGATGATCGTCGAGTCGTATTCCGACATGCCGATCTCGTAGATCGCCGAGACGGTGTAAGCCTTGACGCGCGGATTCATGCCAAGCGGCGTCACGTCGCCATTGGGCGAGGTCAGCGTGATTGTTCCGCCGACGCGAATGCCGAGTTGCTCGGCCATGCGGGAGCCGATCGCGACACCGGAGCCGGAGGCAAAGCCGACCATGTCGCCGGACTGGATATGGTCGGAGACCGACTTCATCTTGCCGAGATCGTCGGCGCGGATGCCGCGCACCAGAGCACCAGTAGAACTGTCGCCGATGCCTTGCGCCAGAACCTGGCCCTCGACCAACGGGATTGCCATGGTGACGCCCTTGACGCCCGAGAACTTGGTCGCCAGCTCCGCATAGTTGTTGAGTGGCCCGTCGATCGGCTGCACGATCATGTGACCGTTGATGCCGAGAATGCGGGAAATGAGCTCGGTGCGGAACCCGTTCATCACGGCCATGACGATGATTAGCGTCGCAACGCCGAGCATGATGCCGATGAAGGAGAAGCCGGCGATAACCGAAATGAAGGCTTCCTTGCGCCTGGAACGCAGGTAGCGCCACGCCACCATGCGCTCAAAGGCGGAAAAGGGACGGCTGGAGGACTTTTCAGGCTGCGTTGCGGCCTGCACCTGATCTTCAGTCACGGCGGTCATCCTGCCTTCCCTCGCCTCTTCACTTCGTTGCGATCAGCTTGTTGATCGCAGCTTCGACGGTCATGGTCTCGCGCTCGCCGGTCTTGCGATCCTTGACCTCGACTTCGCCGTTGGCGATCGAACGCGGGCCGACGATGATCTGGACCGGGACACCGATCAGGTCCGCAGTCGCGAACTTTGCACCGGCGCGGTCGTCCGTGTCGTCGAGCAGTGTGTCGAATCCCGCCTTGCCGAGTTCGGAGTAGAGCGTCTCGCAGGCGCCGTCGCAAGCGGCATCGCCCGCTTTCATGTTGATGATGACGCCATCGAACGGCGAGATCGACTTCGGCCAGATGACGCCGTTGTCGTCATGCGACGCTTCGATGATCGCCGGCACGAGGCGGGTCGGGCCGATGCCGTAGGAGCCCATGTGCACGGCATGCTCCTTGCCGTCGGGGCCGAGAACCTTGGCGCCCATGGCTTCGGAATACTTGGTGCCAAAGTAGAAGATGTGGCCGACCTCAATGCCGCGGGCCGACAGGCGGTCGCCTTCGGCAACCGCATTGAAGGCGGCCTCGTCGTGCATTTCCGATGTTGCGGCGTAACGCGAGGTCCACTTGTCGAAGATCGCCTTCAGGCCGGCGACGTCCTCGAAGTTGGTTTCTTCGCCCGGAATATCGAAGCCGAGGAAGTCCTTGTGGCAGTAGACTTCAGATTCGCCGGTGTCGGCGAGGATGATGAATTCGTGGCTGAGGTTACCGCCGATCGGGCCGGTGTCGGCACGCATCGGAATGGCGCGAAGACCCATGCGCGCAAACGTGCGCAAGTAGGCCGCGAACATGCGGTTATAGGCGTGTTCTGCCCCCTCGCGATCGAGATCGAAGGAATAGGCGTCCTTCATCAGGAACTCGCGCGAACGCATGGTGCCGAAGCGCGGACGGATCTCGTCGCGGAACTTCAGCTGGATATGGTAGAGGTTGAGCGGCAGGTCACGATAGGACTTCACGTAGGACCGGAAGACGTCCGTGATCATTTCCTCGTTCGTCGGGCCGTAAAGCATCGGCCGGTCCTGGCGATCCTTGATGCGCAGCATCTCCTTGCCATAGGCGTCGTAGCGGCCGCTTTCCTGCCAGAGCTCTGCGGACTGCAGCGTCGGCATCAAGAGTTCGATTGCGCCTGAGCGGTTCTGCTCTTCGCGGATGATCGCATTGACCTTGTCGAGAACCCGCTTGCCCAGTGGCAGCCAGGTATAGATGCCCGAGGACTGCTGCCGGATCATGCCGGTACGGAGCATGAGGCGGTGGGAAACGATTTCCGCTTCCTTAGGATTTTCCTTCAGGATGGGCATGAAAAAGCGGGACAGGCGCATGACGGGTTCCAGAACTTGATGAACGTCGCACTATCGGCGGATTCGGGCGAAATGACGTTGAGCTCGGGTGCCTTCTTCGCCGGTAGACTGGCAAGGGCGACCGTTGCTTCTCGGGGTCGAGCTCTCCATTATCCATCGCCGGCAAAGCCAACGTGAACCTTTATGAGCCTTGCGTTCATAGCTGCTTCGCAGGCGGAAGAAAACCCTACTCTCAGGCCATCGCCGGAAAGATCGGAGCCACTGATTTTGAGGGGAAAAGACCGGAAAAGCCTGCGTCAAAGAGCACGCTAGTAACAAGATTACGACAGGAGTTGTCAACGGGAATATTTTACCCAACTGTAGCAAAAATGCAAAAAAACAGGATGACACAGCTTAATGTTTGGGCTAATTTCGGCTCACAAAACAGGCATGAAGACTAAATTCTTGCCGACTTTCGCGGTCAAGTCTTGGGAGGATAAGATCTTAGGCGCGCCTCGTCGCTGCCGCCGGAAACGGATTAGGATCACGCGAAACTTGAAAAACAAGGCTTTTAGCCTTGTTTTTTTTTGCTTTTCTCGACTCCGTCGCGAGCACGAAGCAGGTGTAGAAATTGAACTATGTCAATTCGGCGGCGGTCAATCCTGCAATTGCGCTGGTTCCACCCACAGCATCGCGCGCGGCGTCATCATGACGCAGAAATCCAGCACTCGGCATCCTGAAAACTCTCCGATTGCCTTGCGGTTCGGCTCAGCCCATCCGCCTTGCCGAAATTCTCAATAGAATTTCGGGTAAAACCGCGGAATAGAATCGATCCCGTAGCCAAGTTTGACGGAGACGATATACCAGGCGAGTTGGATGACAGCCGCGATGGCCGTGGTCAAAAGCACGACCCGTTTCGCATTGAACTTGGCCGGCGCGCTTTCGACGCTTCCCGGGACGACGCTGTTTTCTTCCGCTTGCGTGCGCACTCCCAAGGGAAGAACGGCAAACAGCGTGATCCACCAAATGATGAAGTAAATAGCAAAAGTTGAAAACAGTGGCATTTCCGGCTCCCGGTGAAGGCGATCGACGCAACGACCGCAGGCCGTTTCGCCGCGACTTCCGCGACATTCTGTCCGCCTTATAGCGCCGCCTGCCCGATCAGACAAATGCGCATCGCGCGGTCAACTGTCACACCTCTTCGAGTTCGATCAGCGTACCCTGGAAATCCTTGGGGTGCAGGAAAAGCACCGGCTTGCCATGCGCACCGATTTTCGGCTCGCCGTCCCCCAGAACGCGAGCGCCGGCCGCACGCAGCGCGTCGCGCGCGGCGAGGATATTGTCCACCTCGTAGCAGATGTGATGCATCCCGCCCGAAGGGTTCTTCGCCAGGAAAGCGGCGATCGGCGAGGTCTCGCCGATCGGCTCCAACAGCTCGACCTTGGTGTTGGCCAGCGTGACGAACACCACGGTTACGCCGTGTTCCGGCAACGTCTGCGGCTCGGTGACGCATGCACCAAGCGTCGAGCGGTAGCTTTCGGCGGCGGAGGCAAGATCCGGCACGGCGATGGCGATATGGTTCACTCTTCCCAGCATTGCGATCCTCCCGCGTCCTGTACCGGCCCCGCTTACACTGCCGCGAGGCGACCGCCAATCAGACTTTGGTGACGAACACCGTCACAATCGGCTTCTTGCCCCACGTCTGGTTGGCTGTGCTGCGAACGGCGCGGCGCACCGCCTCCTGCAGCATGGCCAGATCCTTGCGCTTTGCCCGCGGAATGCTCTCGACCGCACCGAGGATCGCGTCATAGAGCGTATCCTCCATGTCTTCGCCCTCGTCATCGAATTCCGGCAGACCGATCGCAACGATGTCCGGGTCGCCAAGGAAATCGTAGCGGCCATCAAGAACGACGTTGACGGCGACGTGCCCTGCGAAGGAGAGCTTGCGGCGTTCGCCGATGCCCATCTCTTCGAAATCGCCGATGAGGTTGCCGTCCTTGTAGATGCGGCCATGCGGCGCTTCGTCGATGACCTCGGCCGGGCCTGGTGCAAGACGCAGCATTTGACCGTTCCGAAGGCGCGGAACGCTGGCGATGCCCGACTGCTGACCAAGTTCGGCATGGGCCGTCAGATGCGCGGCTTCGCCATGAACCGGAACGAGAATCTGCGGGCGCAGCCATTGATACATCTGCTGCAGCTCGGTGCGGCGCGGGTGACCGGACACATGCACCAGCGCCTCACTGTCGGTGATGATGTGTATGCCTTGCTCGACCAGGCCATTCTTGATGTCGTTGATCGCCTTCTCGTTGCCGGGGATGGTGCGCGAGGAGAAAACGACCGTATCGCCAGCGGAAAAAGCCACGTTGCGCATCTCGTCGCGGGCAATCTTGGCGAGTGCTGCCCGAGGCTCACCCTGGCTACCGGTCAGGATGACCACGACCTTGTCGCGCGGCACGTAGCCGAACTCGTCTTCGGCAAGGAAAGGCTTGATCCCTTCCATCAGGCCGAGATCCGCAGCCACGGCGACGACCCGCTTCATCGAACTGCCGAGCAGCAGCACATCCCTGCCCGCCTCTTCCGCCGCCTCGGCGATCGAGCGGATGCGCCCGACATTCGAGGAAAAAGTCGTTATCGCGACCCGGCCCTCGGCGTTGGCGATGATCTTCGTCAGGCTCTCGGAGACTTCCTGTTCCGACGGCGAAACACCATCACGCATCGCATTGGTGGAATCGCAGATAAGCGCCAAGACGCCTTCGTCGCCAATCTGGCGGAAACGCGTCTCGTCGGTCAGGGGCCCGAGCGACGGATGCAGGTCGATTTTCCAGTCGCCGGTGTGGACGACAGTGCCGACCGGGGTGCGGATGATCAGCGACATCGGCTCGGGGATCGAATGGTTGACACCGACCGCCTCGATCTCGAACGGGCCGACATTGATGCGGTCGCCCTGTTTGAAGATCGTCACCGGGATCTCACTGCGGCTTCTCTCGAAATCGCGCTTGGCTTCCAGCATGCCCGCCGTGAACGGCGAGGCATAGACCGGAACGTTGAGGCCCGGCCAAAGATCGTTCAGGCCGCCATAATGGTCCTCGTGGGCGTGGGTAATGATGATGCCCTTGAGATTGCGGCGCTCTTCCGCCAGGAAGCTGATATCTGCGAGAACCAGATCCACGCCTGGAAGGTCCGGCCCCGGAAAGGTGACGCCGCAATCGACCATGATCCACTGGCGGCTTCCGGGCCGCCCGTAGCCGTATAGGCCAAGATTCATGCCGATTTCGCCGACGCCGCCAAGCGGCAAGAACACCAGTTCTTCGTCTTGCGCCATATTGTAACGCGCCCTTGTTCTAGGAATTATCCGAAAAATACGTCGCCGGCGGCAATCGCGTGCATCGTGCCTGACCCGGTATCGAGCATCAACCGCCCGGTCTCATCAATACCGGCAAAGCGGCCCGAAAGCGACCGGTCCGGCAGATTCACAGTTATCGTCTCACCGATGCCGCGGGCGGCCGACCGCCACTGCTCGATGGTCTTTGCAATACCCGCGCCGCGCTCCCACAGCGACAACGTCTCCGCCATCGTCATGAACAGCCGCGCGAAAAGTTCGTCCGGAGAAACCGAAGCGCCTTCCTTCCTCAACGAGGTCACGGGATAGAGGGCTTCATCCGGCTGCACGGCAATGTTGATGCCACAGCCAATGACCAGTGCCTGGCGCCCATCTGCAAGCGCCTCACCCTCGAGCAGGATGCCGCAGGTCTTTTTGCCGTCGATGAGAATATCGTTCGGCCATTTGATCTCGACCGGTGCAGCGCCCGGCGGCATCACCTGGCGGATTGCCCGGTGCACGGCAACGGCAACCGCGAGCGGCAGGGAATGCAAATGCTCGATCGGCGCCGGATCAATCAGGAGAAGCGATGCGTAGAGATTGCCGGGCTCAGAGAACCAGGCGCGACCGCGGCGTCCCCGGCCACCGGTCTGCCTGACAGCGGTGACCCAGAGATTGCCCGGGTCGCCCTGGCGCGCACGCGCCAGGCATTCGCTGTTTGTTGATCCAACCGCATCGAGAGCGACGTGCCGGAAATCGTCGGGCGATATCCGGCCGCCGCTTTCAAGGGCGATCAAAAGAAGGTCCGCGCCGCGGCCTCGGCAGCGCTTCCAAGCGGACCGCCGATCAGGACGTATCCAAGGACGAACAGACCCGAGAGACCGAACACCAGTTTCAGTTCGCCAGCCGTACGGGCGAACTCGCCCTTGGCGTCATCGAACCACATCACCTTGATGACGCGCAGGTAGTAATAGGCGCCGACAACGGATGCGAGGACGCCGATGATGGCGAGTGCATAGAGCTGCGCTTCGATTGCGGCCATGAACACGAAGTACTTCCCGAAGAAGCCTGCCATCGGCGGAATGCCGGCGAGCGAGAACATCAGGACGGTCAGGACGGTCGCCATGAAGGGGTTTGTCTGCGAGAGACCAGCGAGGTCGTCGACGTTTTCGACGTTTTCGCCTTCCTTGCGCCGCATCGCCAGGATGCAGGCGAAGGTGCCGAGCGTCATGACCATGTAGATGAGCATGTAGAGTAGCACGCCGCGAACACCCGCCATCGAGCCGGCAGCAAGGCCGACCAGCGCGTAGCCCATGTGGCCGATCGAGGAATAAGCCATCAGACGCTTGATGTTCTTCTGGCCGATCGCCGCGAAGGAACCGAGCAGCATCGAAGCGATCGAGATGAAGACGATGATCTGCTGCCAGTCGGCAACGACGGGATCAAAGGCATTGATGACGATACGCACAAGGATCGCCATGGCCGCAACCTTCGGCGCTGCCGCGAAGAAGGCGGTGACCGGCGTCGGCGCACCTTCGTAAACATCAGGCGTCCACATGTGGAACGGCACGGCCGAGATTTTGAAGGCGAGACCGGCGAGCACGAAGACGAGACCGAAGATCAGGCCGAGCGAACGTCCCTCCGCCGTCAGTGCAGCGGCGATCTGGGTAAAGCCGGTGTGGCCAGTGAAGCCGTAGATCAGCGACATGCCATAGAGCAGCATGCCCGAGGAAAGCGCACCGAGCACAAAGTACTTGAGGCCGGCCTCGGTCGAGCGAATGCTGTCGCGGTTGATCGCAGCGACGACGTAGAGCGCCAGCGACTGCAGTTCCAGCGAGAGGTACAGCGACATCAGGTCGTTGGCCGAGATCATCAACAGCATGCCGAGCGTTGCCAGCACCAGAAGCACCGGGAACTCGAAGCGATCAATCTGGGCGGAACGCGCGTGACCGACTGTCATCACCAGTGCCGTGATCGAACCGATCAACGCCAGCACCTTCATGAACTTGGCGAAGGGATCCGACAGGAAGGCGCCGCCATAGGCCGAGCCTTCGCCGGTCTTTAGCACGAGCCAGAGACCGGCGATGATCAGAACGGCAACCGCAAGGCCGGTGACCGTCGACGCCGATTTTTCGCCGGCAAACACGCCGATCATCAGCAATGCCATCGCGCCGACCGCGAGGATCAACTCGGGGATCGAGAGTTGCAGGCTTGCAAGGAGGGTTTCAGCAGTCATGTCCAATCACGTCCTGTGGTCATTGCACCGAAAGCGCAACGTTTTGCGCTGCCTGCAGGGCTGCGGAGTAGTTGTTGACGAGCAGATCCACGGAAGCCGCGGTTGCATCGAAGATCGGTGCCGGATAGACGCCGAAAAAGATCGTCAGGATCACCAGCGGATAGAGGATCGCCTTTTCACGACCGGAAAGATCGAGCAGAGACTTCAGGCTTTCCTTCTCCAGCGCACCGAAGATCACTCGTCGGTAGAGCCAGAGCGCATAGGCGGCCGAAAGGATCACACCGGACGTGGCGAAGAGCGCCACCCAGGTGTTGGCGCGGAAGGCGCCGACCAAGGTCAGCACTTCACCGACGAAGCTAGACGTGCCCGGCAAGCCAACATTGGCCATGGTGAACACCATGAAGGCGACGGCGTATTTCGGCATATTGTTGACGAGACCGCCATAGGCCGCGATCTCGCGGGTGTGCAAACGGTCATAGACGACGCCGACGCAAAGGAAGAGTGCGCCGGAGACGATGCCGTGCGACAGCATCTGGAAGATCGCGCCCTGAACGCCCTGAACATTGGCGGCGAAGATGCCCATCGTCACATAGCCCATATGCGCCACCGACGAATAGGCGATCAGCTTCTTGATGTCGGTCTGCATCATCGCCACCAGCGAAGTGTAGATGATAGCGACGACCGACAGCGTGAAGACGAACGGAGCGAAATAGTCGGATGCCAGCGGGAACATCGGCAGCGAGAAGCGCAGGAAGCCGTAGCCGCCGAGCTTCAGGAGAATGCCCGCCAGGATGACCGAGCCCGCTGTCGGCGCCTGAACGTGCGCGTCCGGAAGCCAGGTATGGACTGGCCACATCGGCATCTTCACCGCGAAGGAGGCGAAGAAGGCCAGCCACAACCAGGTCTGCATCTGGCGCGGGAAGTTGTAGGCGAGCAGCTGCGTGATGTCGGTGGTACCGGCCTGCCAATACATCGCCATGATCGCGAGCAGCATCAGCACCGAGCCGAGCAGCGTGTAGAGGAAGAACTTGTAGCTGGCGTAAACGCGGTCCTTGCCACCCCAGACGCCGATGATGAGGAACATCGGGATCAGGCCAGCTTCGAAGAACACGTAGAACAGCACGATATCGAGCGACACGAAGACGCCGATCATGAACGTTTCCAAGACCAGAAACGCGATCATGTATGCCTTGAGACGCTTCTCGATCGACAGCCAGCTTGCGAGCACGCAGAACGGCATGAGGAAGGCCGAGAGCACGACGAAGAGCACCGAGATGCCATCGACTCCGAGATGGTAGGAAATGCCGGTGCCGAGCCACTCGTGCTTTTCGAGCATCTGGAAGCCGGGGTTCGATGCATCGAACTGGTACCAGATGTAGACCGACACCGCGAAGGTGAAGATCGTCGTCAGCAGCGAAACGTTCAGGATGTTCCGGCGGCCGTAGGCGCTGTCTTCCCTTGTGAGCAAGAGAAGCAGTACGCCGACGAGCGGCATGAAGGTGACCGCGGAAAGTACGGGCCAATCGGTCATCAGAAGGAACTCCTGAACATCATCCAAGTAACAAGCGCGGCGATGCCGATCAGCATCGCGAACGCGTAGTGATAGAGGTAACCAGTCTGCAGGCGGACAACGCGGTCAGTGACGTTGAGCACACGCGCGGCAATGCCGTTCGGGCCGTAACCATCGATCACGCGGCCGTCGCCTTCCTTCCAGAGGAAGGTGCCGAGCCACTTGGCGGAGCGCACGAACAGCAGGTCGTAGAGCTCGTCGAAGTACCACTTGTTGAGCAGGAACTGGTAGAGGCCACGGTGCTGCTCTGCCAGATACTTCGGCAGTTCCGGCCGGCGGATATACATGTACCAGGCGGTGAAGAGGCCGAGCGCCATGGCGCAGAACGGGCTCCACTTAACCCACAGCGGTACGTGGTGATACTCATGCAGGACTTCGTTTTCAGCCGACGTGAACAGCGCACCCTTCCAGAACTCGGCATAGCCTTCGCCGAAGAAGTGGTCGTGGAAGAGGAAACCTGCGACCAGTGCGCCGGCGGCGAGAATGTAGAGCGGCACCAGCATGACCTGCGGCGACTCGTGCACGTGATGCATGACATCCGACGACGCACGGGGCTTGCCATGGAACGTCATGAACGCCAGGCGCCACGAATAGAAGCTCGTAAAGAGCGCGGCGACCACCAGCAGGGCGAAGGCGAAACCGGATACCGAGCTGTGCGCGGCAAAGGTCGACTCGATGATCGCGTCCTTCGAGAAGAAGCCAGCCGTACCGAAGAGCGTACCGGGAATACCGACACCGGTCAGCGCGATCGTACCGATGAACATCATCCAGTAGGTGACCGGGATGTGCTTCCTGAGGCCACCCATGTAGCGCATGTCCTGCTCGCCATCGACGGCGTGAATGACCGAACCGGCACCCAAGAACAGGAGAGCCTTGAAGAAGGCGTGTGTGAACAGGTGGAAGATCGCTGCGCCATAGGCGCCGACGCCGAGCGCCACGAACATGTAGCCGAGCTGCGAGCAGGTCGAATAGGCGATCACGCGCTTGATGTCGTTCTGCACGAGACCGACGGTCGCGGCGAAGAAGGCGGTGATGGCACCGATGATCGTCACGACGGTCAGTGCATCCGGCGACAGTTCGAAGAGCGGCGACATGCGGGCGACGAGGAAGACGCCGGCGGTAACCATGGTTGCGGCATGGATAAGAGCCGAAACCGGGGTCGGGCCCTCCATCGCATCCGGAAGCCAGGTGTGCAGCAGGAACTGCGCCGATTTACCCATCGCGCCCATGAAGAGCAGCAAGCAGGCCGCGGTGATCGCGTCAGCCTTGTCGAGGTGCATGCCGAACAGGGTGACAACCGCCTCCCCTGCTGCAGCGCCTTCGGCCGGCAGATAGGTCTGGGCGACGGCGAAGATCGTCTCGAAGTTGACCGAGCCGAACAGCACGAAGACGAGGAAGATGCCGAGCGAGAAGCCGAAGTCGCCGACGCGGTTGACGATGAAGGCCTTCATCGCGGCAGCATTCGCCGACGGCTTCTTGTACCAGAAGCCGATGAGCAGGTAGGACGCGAGACCCACGCCTTCCCAGCCGAAGAACATCTGCACCAGGTTGTCCGACGTGATGAGCATGAGCATCGCGAAGGTGAAGAGCGACAGATAGGCAAAGAAGCGCGGACGATGCGGATCGTGGTGCATGTATCCGATCGAATAGACATGCACGAGCGTCGACACCGTGTTGACGACGACGAACATGACCGATGTCAGCGTATCGACGCGGAACGCCCATTCGACATCGAAGCTGCCGGACTGGATCCAGCGCAGCACCGAAACCTTGATCATCTCCTGGTGGCCCAGGGCGACGTCGAAGAAGACGTACCAGGACAGCGCAGCGGCGATGATCATCAGACCGCTGGTGACGTATTCCGATGCCTTGGCGCCGATCGAACTACCGAAGAGGCCGGCGATCAGAAAGCCGATCAAAGGCAGGAAGACGATAGCCTTGATGATGGTATCCATAGCCCAATCAGCCCTTCATCATGTTGACGTCTTCAACAGCGATCGAGCCGCGGTTGCGGTAGAAGACGACGAGAATTGCAAGTCCGATAGCCGCTTCCGCAGCCGCGACGGTCAGGATGAACAGGGCAAAGACCTGGCCAGTGATGTCATTCAGGAACGCCGAGAAGGCGACCATGTTGATGTTGACCGCGAGAAGAATGAGTTCGACCGACATCAGGATAACGATGACGTTCTTCCGGTTCAGGAAGATGCCGAAGACGCCCAGCGTGAACAGGATGGCGCTGACGGTGAGATAGTGGGAGATTCCGATTTCCATTTTATGTTCCTCGATCTCGCGTCCGACTTAGATGCCCTGGCCCGGCTTGACCGTGACCACTTCGACGGCGGTCTCGGGCGTACGGGCAACCTGCTGCGGGATATTCTGGCGCTTGATGTTTTCGCGGTGGCGCAGGGTCAGCACGATGGCGCCGATCATGGCGACGAGCAGCACAAGGCCGGCGATCTGGAAGAAGTAGACGTAGTGGGTATAGAGCACGTCGCCGAGGGCTGCCGTGTTCGTCCGCTCGGTGACGGCCGGGATCGGCATCGAAATCGCCTTGGCGATCTCAGGCGAGAACGTTGCGCCGCCGACCACGATGATAAGCTCGGCAGCCAGGATCAGGCCGATCAGCGCGCCGATCGGCGCGTATTCGAGCACGCCCGCCCGCAATTCCGCGAAGTCGATGTCGAGCATCATGACGACGAACAGGAACAGCACCGCGACCGCACCGACATAGACGACCAGCAGGATCATCGCGAGGAATTCGGCGCCGGTCAGCAGGAACAGGCCTGCCGAGTTAAAGAAGGTCAGGATCAGGAACAGAACCGAATAAACCGGGTTCCTGGCCGCAATGACCATAAATGCCGACGCCACCGCGATGAAGGCAAAGAGATAGAAAAAAAGAACCTGCAGACCCATGATCGGTGCCTTCTTCGTCTTGCACGGCGTGAGGCGCTTCAGGCCCCACTCCACAGGCAAAGCCGGACACGCGTCCGGCCGTTGCCCAAACCTATGTCACATGCACCGCCCTCCCCGGGGCGGCGCGACGCTCTGGCCTCAGCGATAGGGCGAGTCCATTGCGATGTTGCGGGCGATTTCGCGCTCCCAACGGTCGCCGTTGGCGAGGAGCTTGTCCTTGTCGTAGTAAAGCTCTTCGCGCGTCTCGGTGGCGAACTCGAAGTTCGGGCCCTCGACGATGGCATCAACCGGACAGGCTTCCTGGCAGAAACCGCAATAGATGCATTTCACCATGTCGATGTCGTAGCGCACCGTACGGCGGGTGCCGTCATTGCGGCGCGGTCCAGCTTCGATGGTGATGGCCTGTGCAGGACAGATCGCCTCGCAGAGCTTGCAGGCGATGCAACGCTCTTCACCATTCGGGTAGCGGCGCAGCGCATGCTCGCCACGGAAGCGCGGGCTGACCGGCCCTTTTTCAAAGGGGTAGTTCAACGTCGCCTTCGGCTTGAAGAAATAGCGCATCGACAGAAAGAACGCGCCGACGAATTCCTTCAGGAACAGCGAGCTGACGGCTTGCGAAAGACCGGCCATCATTTACCTCCAGAATTGCCGGCCTGGGAGCGACCGGCGGTATGCTGCCAAACGTGAGCCATCGTCATGCGGCTCCCGTCAGCTTGAGAACGAATGCAGTGATCACGACCATTGCAAGAGAGATCGGCAGGAAGACCTTCCAGCCGAGACGCATCAGCTGGTCGTAGCGGTAGCGCGGAACGAAAGCCTTCACCATTGCGAACATGAAGAACACGAAGGACGCCTTCAGAACGAACCAGATGATGCCGGGAACCCAGTTCAAGAACCAGACGTCAACCGGGGGCAGCCAGCCGCCGAGGAACAGGATCGTCGTCAGCGCGCACATCAGGCAGATGGCGGCATATTCGCCGAGCATGAACATCATGTACGGGGTCGAGCCGTACTCGACCATGAAGCCGGCGACGAGTTCGGATTCGGCTTCCGGCAGGTCGAAGGGCGGGCGGTTCGTTTCGGCAAGTGCCGAAATGAAGAACACGATGAACATCGGGAACAGCGCCAGCCAATGCCAGTCGAGGAACGACGCCGGCAGGCCGAGATTCGTGCCGATGCCCGTGGACTGAGCGTTGACGATGTCCGTCAGGTTCAGCGAGCCGACGCAGAGCAGGACGGTAACGATGACGAAGCCGATAGAGACTTCGTAGGAGACCATCTGTGCCGCGGAGCGGAGCGCGCCGAGGAAGGGATATTTGGAATTCGACGCCCAGCCGCCCATGATGATGCCATAAACTTCAAGAGAAGATATGGCGAACACGAAGAGGATGCCGACGTTGACGTTCGCGATGACCCAGCCGGCGTTGAGTGGGATCACCGCCCAGGCGGCAAGCGCCAGCGTCACGGAAACGAGCGGTGCGAGCAGGAAGATCGCCTTGTTGGCGCCAGCCGGAATCACCGGCTCCTTGAAGACGAACTTCAAAAGGTCGGCGAAGGACTGGAAAAGTCCCCACGGGCCTACCACATTCGGACCACGGCGGAGCTGAACTGCAGCCCAGATCTTACGGTCGGCAAGCAGAATGTAGGCGATGAAAAGCAGCAGCGCGACCAGGAGCAGCAGCGACTGGGCGACCATGATGATCGTGGGCCAGACATAGGTCGAAACGAAAGCGTCCATGATACTCTATTCCCTCGCGCTCATTCCGCCGCAGCTTTGAAGTTGTTGCGTGCCAAAGCCGAGCATTCGGCCATGACGGCGGATGCGCGCGCTATCGGGTTCGTCAAATAGAAGTCTTTGACCGGAGACGCAAACACGGATTTGCCCATCTCACCGGCTTTTTGAGCAAGTGCGGCAATTTCGTCGCCGTTGCCGGTCGCGATCGCGTCGACATCCGCGAAATGCGGGTGAGCCGCATAGAGCTTCGAGCGCAATTCGCCAAGCGAATCAAAGGGCAGCTTCTTGCCGAGAACGTCGGAGAGTGCGCGAATGATCGCCCAGTCCTCACGCGCATCACCCGGTGCGAAGCCGGCACGGTTGCCGACCTGAACGCGACCTTCCGTGTTGACCCAGGTGCCGGACTTTTCGGTGTAGGTCGCACCCGGCAGAATGACGTCGGCGGCATGCGCGCCGTTGTCGCCGTGCGAACCGATATAGACGGTGAAGCCGGACTTGCGACCGGCAAGGTCGATCTCATCGGCGCCGAGCAGGAAGAGAACGTCGGAAGCGGTGACCATTTCGGCCGCCGTCTTGCCGTTCGCACCCGGTACGAAGCCGAGGTCGAGACCACCGACGCGGGAAGAGGCCGTGTGCAGAACGGCAAAGCCGTTCCACTCGGCAGTGACCGCACCGACGGCGCCCGCGAGCTTGGCGGCGGCAGCAAGAACGGCAGCGCCGCCCTCCCCTGCAATCGCGCCCTGGCCGATGAGAATCATCGGGCGCTGCGCCTTCTTGAGCGTCGCGGCAAACTTGCCCTTGCCGGAGACGAGTTCGGCGAGCGTTTCGGTGCCGGCGCCGAGATATTCGTATTCGTAGCGCAGCTCGCCGGGCTCCCCGATCACGGCGATCGGGAAGTTGCCCATGCGGTAGCGCTTGCGGATACGGGCGTTGAGGACCGAAGCCTCGAAGCGCGGGTTGGAGCCGATGATCAGCAGCGCATCAGCGCTTTCGATGCCGGCGATGGTCGGGTTGAAAAGGTAGCTGGCGCGGCCAAGCGACGGGTCGAGTGCGGCGCCGTCCTGGCGGCAATCGACGCTCTCGGAGCCGAGTGCTGCGATCAACTGCTTCAGCGCGTACATTTCTTCGACCGAAGCGAGGTCGCCGGCGATGGCGCCGATCTTGTCGCCGGAGGTCTTGGCAACGGCAGCCTTGACCGCCTGGAAGGCTTCGCCCCAGGTCGCCGGCTGCAGTCGGCCGTCCTTCTTGACATAGGGACGATCGAGACGCTGCGTCTTCAGGCCGTCCCAGATGAAGCGGCTCTTGTCGGAGATCCACTCTTCGTTGATGTCCTCATTGACGCGCGGCATGATGCGCATGACTTCGCGACCGCGGGTGTCGACGCGGATCGCAGAACCGAGTGCATCCATCACGTCGATGGATTCGGTCTTGTTCAGCTCCCACGGACGAGCAGTGAAGGCAAATGGCTTCGAGGTCAGCGCGCCGACCGGGCAGAGGTCAACGACGTTGCCCTGCAGTTCGGACGTCATCGCCTGCTCGAGATAGGTGGTGATCTCGGCGTCTTCGCCGCGGCCAATCAGGCCAAGCTCGGCAATACCGGCGACTTCGGTCGTGAAACGGACGCAACGCGTGCAGTGAATGCAGCGGTTCATCACGGTCTTGACCAGCGGGCCGATATACTTGTCTTCGACGGCGCGCTTGTTTTCCTGATAACGCGAGCTGTCGATACCGAAGGCCATCGCCTGGTCCTGCAGGTCGCATTCGCCGCCCTGGTCGCAGATCGGGCAGTCGAGCGGGTGGTTGATCAGCAGGAATTCCATCACGCCTTCGCGGGCCTTCTTGACCATCGGCGTGGTCGTGAAGACTTCCGGCGTCTCGCCGTTCGGGCCCGGACGCAGGTCGCGCACGCCCATGGCGCAGGAAGCGGCGGGCTTGGGTGGCCCTCCCTTCACCTCGATCAGACACATGCGGCAGTTGCCGGCGACCGACAGCCGCTCATGGAAACAGAAGCGCGGAACCTCGGCTCCGGCCTCTTCGCACGCCTGAAGCAGCGTGAAATGATCCGGTACCTCGATCTCTTTTCCGTCGACTTTCAGCTTTGCCATCTTCGTACTCAATCCTGTCTTCCGTCCATCGGCCTTCCGGCGACGGACAATTCCAACACAGCCTTGCTGCTTGCGGGCGATGACCGTCTCAGGTTCCCGCCCCTATTGTCTCACGCGCCCTTCAGCGCCTTGGCCTGTCCAACCCAATCGTCCCGCTTGATGCGGCCACCGAAACCGAGCTCGTCGTCAAAGCGAACAACGTCCGCCTCGCTCCAGCCGGCGATATCGGCAAAACCGCGAATGCCCTTCGCGTTGAGCACCTGCTCCAGCTTCGGGCCGATACCGGAAATCCGCTTGAGGTCGTCAGCAGCTTGCGCCTTGGCGCGCGCCGCGCGAACCTTGACCGGCTTCTCGACGGCGACCTTCTCATCGACCGGTTTTGCCGCAATACGATTTGGCGAAGCGGCGGGCTTCACGACCGTTTTCGCTTCTGCTTCTGTCGGGAGCGCCGTCTCGGCGACAACGGCGGTAACGTCCTGCTCTGCCGGTTCCACCCGCTTCTGAGCCGCCTCGACCGCACCCTGCATCGCGCCGAACATGGCGCCAGCAAAGTGGCTGGTCAGACCGAAACCGATGGCTGTTACCGCCGCCACAGCGGCAGCCGGGTGAACCATCAGCGGGTGCAGCGACACCTGCGGCAGGCCCTTCATCCATTCGGCCATGCCGAACGGATCGGCCGGATCACCGCCGAGCGGACGCGCGAATGGAATGCCTGTTTCGGCCTGCCCTTTCATCTGTCCCTCCTCGCGTGCACCGGCCATCGCCTGTTACTCCGCCGCTTCCAGAACCGCGCCGTGCGACGAGGCATTGCGCGTGTATTCGTCGATGCGCTTTTCCATTTCCGGACGGAAATGCTTGATCAGACCCTGGATCGGCCAGGCGGCTGCGTCGCCAAGCGCGCAGATCGTGTGGCCTTCCACCTGCTTGGTGACGTCGAACAGCATGTCGATCTCGCGCTTCTGGGCGCGACCCTGAACCATGCGTTCCATGACACGCATCATCCAGCCGGTACCTTCGCGGCACGGCGTGCACTGGCCGCAGCTCTCGTGCTTGTAGAAGGCCGAGAGACGCCAGATCGCCTTGATGATATCTGTCGACCTGTCCATCACGATGACGGCGGCGGTTCCAAGGCTGGAACCGACTTCGCGCAGCCCGTCGAAATCCATGATCGCGTCCTTCATCTGCGCGCCGGGCACGCAGGGAACGGACGAACCGCCGGGGATGACGGCGAGCAGGTTGTCCCAGCCGCCACGAATGCCGCCACAGTGCTTTTCGATCAGCTCATGGAACGGGATCGACATCGCGTCTTCGACCGTGCACGGACGATTGACGTGGCCGGAAACCGAATAGAGCTTGGTGCCGTGGTTGTTCGGCCGGCCGAAGCTCGTGTACCAGCCGGCGCCGCGGCGCAGGATGGTCGGGGTGACGGCGATCGACTCGACGTTGTTGACCGTCGTCGGGCAGCCGTAGAGGCCCATATTGGCCGGGAACGGCGGCTTCAGGCGCGGCTGGCCCTTCTTGCCTTCGAGGCTTTCGAGCAGGGCCGTCTCTTCGCCACAGATGTAGGCGCCGGCACCATGGTGCACGTAGATGTCGATGTCGTAGCCGAGCTTGTTGTTCTTGCCAAGCAGGCCGTAGGCGTAGCACTCGTCGATAGCGGCCTGCAGCGCCTCGCGCTCGCGGATGAACTCGCCGCGCACGTAGATATAGGCGACATGCGCACCCATGGCGAAGCTGGCGATGACGCAGCCTTCGATGAGCGTGTGCGGATCGTGACGCATGATGTCACGGTCCTTGCAGGTGCCGGGCTCCGACTCGTCGGCGTTGACGACGAGATAGTGCGGACGGCCGTCGCTTTCCTTCGGCATGAAGGACCACTTGAGGCCGGTGGGGAAGCCGGCGCCGCCACGACCGCGAAGGCCGGAGGCCTTCACTTCGTTCACGATCCAGTCACGGCCCTTTTCGAGCAGCTGCTTGGTGCCGTCCCAGTGGCCGCGCGCCATGGCGCCCTTCAGGGACTTGTCCTTGAGGCCGTAGATGTTGGTAAAGATGCGGTCTTCATCTCTGAGCATAATTCACCTCTTTACCGCGGCTTCTTGCCGAAGACCTTGATGTATTCGGCTTCGCCGCCCTTGGCGAGCGCCTTGGCCTGCTTGACCCAGTCGTCGCGTTCGATGCGGCCCTTGAAATTCAGGTATCCGTCGACCCACTCGCGCTCCGCCTTCTTCCACGAAGCAACTTGCGCGTAGGTGTAGATGCCCAGTTCGTTCAGCGTGCCCTCGATCTTCGGACCGACGCCCGAGATCAGCTTGAGGTCGTCGACGGCAGCCGGTTTTTCGATGCCGGCCGGGCGGTTCTTGTCCTCAAGCGACGGTTTGCCGGCAACGGCTGCAGCCTTGACCGGCTTCGACTTGTCGACGGTGTCGCCTTCGACCTTGGCGTTGGCGGCAGCCTCGGCCTTTGCCGTCGCCGGCGTCTTCAGGGAAGCATTGGTCTCGCTGGCAGCCGTCTTGACACGGCCGGCGTTGGACGGCGGCACGGAGACGGCCGGCGCGTCGCTGACCTTCTTGGCGCTGGTCGCCGCCTTGGCCGGAGCCAGATCAGCCAACATCAGCGACGTCAGACCGCCTTCCGGTGCGGAATAGATACGGTCGATCTGCGGACCGGGGGTGACTTCGGCACCCTTGCCTGCTTCGAAACGGTCGATGATCTGCTCGAGTTGCTCGGGCGTCAGGTCTTCGAAGGTATCCTTGAAGATCATGACCATCGGCGCGTTGACGCAGGCGCCCTGACATTCGACTTCTTCCCAGGAGAGCGTGCCGCTCTCATTGAGGGTGAAGGGATCGTGGGCGATCTTACTCTTGCAGACCTTGATCAGGTCTTCGGCGCCACGCAGCATGCACGGCGTCGTGCCGCAAACCTGAACGTGCGCACGCGTACCGACCGGCTTCAGCTGGAACTGGGTGTAGAAGGTCGCGACTTCGAGCGCGCGGATATAGGCCATGCCGAGCATGTCGGCGATCGACTCGATGGCGGCCTTCGTGACCCAGCCGTCCTGGTCCTGAGCGCGCATCAACAACGGGATGACGGCAGACTGCTCACGACCCTTGGGGTATTTCTTGATCGTTTCCTTCGCCCAGGCGGCGTTCTCCTTGCTGAAGGCAAAGCTCGCTGGCTGGACGGTGTCTTCGGCTAGTCGACGAACGGACATTCTAGTGGACACCTTATCAGTTAATCGAACCGCACCGCGATTTCGTCACAGAGACGAATTCGCAGGCATAGGCTGACTGGTCTTTCTGCAAAAATACGATGTAGCGCGTGCCATTGGCGACCGCGGCCTTGATCTCGTAGCCCTTGGCCACAAGGTCGGCCATCGAGCCCCCGCGCATGCCGCCCGACGTCGCGCCGCTATCGACCGATTCCTGTGCGGAAGCGGTCGATGCAAACGCGAGAAGAGCAAGCGTGGCCAGGGGCACGAGACGCATCAGCGGTCCACCTCACCGAACACGATATCGAGGGAGCCCAGCACGGCCGAAACGTCGGCAAGCTGGTGTCCCCGACAGAGGAAATCCATCGCCTGGAGATGCGCGTAACCCGGCGCACGGATCTTGCAGCGATAGGGCTTGTTGGTGCCGTCGGAGACGAGGTAGACGCCGAACTCGCCCTTCGGCGCTTCGACGGCGGCGTAAACTTCGCCGGCCGGCACGTGATAGCCTTCGGTGTAGAGCTTGAAGTGGTGGATCAGCGCTTCCATCGAGCGCTTCATCTCGCCGCGCTTCGGCGGAACGATCTTGCCGTCGAGCGACGAAACCGGGCCGACTTTGGCATCGCCGAGCAGGCGATCGACGCACTGGCGCATGATGCGCGCCGACTGGCGCATTTCGATCATGCGGATCAGGTAGCGGTCGAAGCAGTCGCCGTTCTTGCCGATCGGAATGTCGAATTCCATGTCGGAATAGCATTCGTAGGGCTGCGAGCGGCGCAGGTCCCAGGCAGCACCCGAGCCACGCACCATCACGCCCGAGAATCCCCAGGCCCAGGCGTCATCGAGTTTGACGACGCCGATATCGACGTTGCGCTGCTTGAAGATGCGGTTGCCCGTCAGGAGCTCGTCAATGTCGTCGACGGTCTTCAGGAACGGATCGATCCACTTGCCGATGTCTTCGACCAGCTCGTGCGGCAGGTCCTGGTGGACGCCGCCCGGACGGAAATAGGCCGAGTGCATGCGCGCGCCGCAGGCACGCTCATAGAACACCATCAGCTTTTCGCGCTCTTCGAAACCCCAGAGCGGCGGCGTCAACGCACCGACGTCCATGGCCTGCGTGGTCACGTTCAGCAGGTGCGAGAGGATGCGGCCGATTTCCGAGTAGAGGACGCGGATGAGCTGGCCGCGGATCGGCACTTCCGTGGCCGTCAGCTTCTCGATCGCCAGCGCAAAGGCGTGCTCCTGGTTCATCGGCGCCACGTAGTCGAGGCGGTCGAAATAGGGCACGGCCTGCAGATAGGTCTTGGTCTCGATCAGCTTCTCGGTGCCGCGATGCAGCAGGCCGATATGCGGATCGACGCGCTCGACGATCTCGCCATCAAGCTCGAGCACCAGACGAAGAACGCCGTGCGCCGCCGGATGCTGCGGGCCAAAGTTGATGTTGAAATTGCGGACGTTATGTTCGGTCATACCGATTGCTCCAGGCCGGACGGCAGCCGTTCAACGGCTACCGCGGGCCATTTAGTCTCACCGTGCCTTCGCCTTCTCGTCGCCGGGCAGGACGTAATCCGTACCTTCCCAGGGAGAGAGGAAGTCGAAGTTGCGGAATTCCTGCTTCAGCTCGACGGGTTCGTAGACGACGCGCTTGGCTTCGTCGTCGTAACGGACCTCGACAAAACCGGTGACCGGAAAGTCCTTGCGCAGCGGATGTCCTTCGAAACCGTAGTCCGTCAGGATGCGGCGCAGGTCCGGATGGCCGGTGAACAGAATGCCGTACATGTCGTAGGCTTCACGCTCGAACCAGTCAGCGCCGGGATAGACCGGCGTCGCCGACGGCACAGGCTCGTTCTCGCCGGTCTGGACCTTGATGCGCACGCGCAGGTTCTGGCGCGGCGACAGCAGGTGATAGACGACATCGAAACGGTCGGGACGCTGCGGCCAGTCGACGCCGCAGACGTCAACGAAGTTGATGAAAGCGCAGTGCACGTCATCGCGCAGGAAGGTGAGCAGCGCGATGAGGTTCGCAGACGTCGTCGTCAGCGTCAGTTCGCCATAGTTCAGCGACGCGTCGGAGATCAGCGCACCGCGTGTTTCGCGCAGGTAGGACGCAAGCTCGTTCAGGGCTTCACTCATATCAAAGACCCCCTGCCCTTAGCGCTCGATCGTGCCGGTCCGGCGGATCTTCTTCTGCAGCAGAAGCACGCCGTAAAGCAGCGCTTCTGCTGTGGGAGGACAGCCTGGCACATAGATGTCGACGGGAACGACGCGGTCGCAGCCGCGAACAACCGAATAGGAATAATGGTAGTAGCCGCCACCGTTGGCGCAAGAACCCATCGAGATGACGTAACGCGGCTCCGGCATCTGGTCGTAGACCTTGCGGAGCGCAGGCGCCATCTTGTTGGTCAGCGTGCCGGCGACGATCATGACGTCGGACTGACGCGGTGAGGCGCGCGGCGCGAAACCGAAACGCTCGGCGTCATAACGCGGCATCGACATCTGCATCATCTCGACCGCGCAGCAGGCGAGACCGAAGGTCATCCACATCAGCGAGCCGGTGCGGGCCCAGTTGATGAGCTCATCCGTCGAGGTGACGAGAAAACCCTTGTCGGCGAGTTCATTGTTGATCTCGCCGAAGAATGCATCATTGCTGCCGATCGGCTTGCCGGTGGAGGGATCGATGATCCCCTTCGGCTTGGGCGCAACGAGCGTAGTGCCGGATGCTGCTAGTTCCATTCCAGCGCTCCCTTCTTCCATTCATAGATAAAGCCGATCGTCAGCACGCCGAGGAAGACCATCATCGACCAGAAGCCGAACCAGCCCAGCTCATGGAACGAGACCGCCCAGGGGAAGAGGAAGGCCACTTCGAGGTCGAAGATGATGAAGAGGATCGACACGAGATAGAAGCGGATGTCGAACTTCATGCGGGCGTCATCGAACGCATTGAAGCCGCACTCGTAGGCCGACAGTTTTTCCGAATCAGGAGCCTTGAAGGCGACGGCGAAGGGAGCAATCAGAAGCGCCACACCGATCACCAATGCGATTCCAATGAAAATCGCGATCGGAACGTAGGAACCGAGAAGTTCAGTCATTGTTATCCGTCCCTGCCTGCGGGAGGGCGCATGGGAGAGCGCCAGAACAACAGATCTCGCAGGCCGAAAAATATGTTGCAACGCCAGAGTGGTTAGCGCAGCCCGCGCCCGTGCGCAAGCCTTCAAGGGTCAATTAAACCGGTTCGCGACACAGGATCGAATGGGTGGAGACGACAAAGCTCGGAATCGCAAGCCGTGACCGACTTTACCGTAAACAGCGGCAAGGAGAGACAGATTGCCGCAGTGCACAAATCAGGGCTAGCGCACGCAAAAACAGGAGGAGTGTAAGAAGAAGAAATGGCGCGAGTGACGGGGCTCGAACCCGCGACCTCCGGCGTGACAGGCCGGCACTCTAACCGACTGAGCTACACCCGC
>NZ_JBWKZT010000007.1:81964-311669 GCF_059424735.1 Ensifer sp. GW101-20A05
TGGCGCGAGTGACGGGGCTCGAACCCGCGACCTCCGGCGTGACAGGCCGGCACTCTAACCGACTGAGCTACACCCGCATCATCTTGACTTGGTTGGAGCGTTTCCGCCCCGGCACCGAGCGGGCTTGCCCGTTCGATGAGCGGCTAACTAAGCGGTTCGCATTTGGGTGTCAAGCGTGTTTGAAGACAAATCCGTGACGGAGCGAAAAATGATCCACAGGGCAAGGTGACGACAATGTTCAGGAGGCCGGATCATGCGCACGACGCAGCCATACGCCCACTCCGATTGCCTCTTCCATCCTCTACGATGATCCCGAACGGCAAATCTTTATCTCTCGCCCTCCCTGCCACGGGTGACGGCCGAAGACACGCTTTCTTGTCCACAACTAGGAACCCCGGCAATTCAGGGCATCGCGCGATCCAAGACAAAAAAAATCATAAAAACGATACAAATGCTCTTGCGGTTTTTTTCGGTTACGCATAGATCACGGCCACCGACGCGGCGGACTGATCCGGTCCAAACGCGGAAGGGCGATTAGCTCAGTTGGTAGAGCGCCTCGTTTACACCGAGGATGTCGGGAGTTCGAGTCTCTCATCGCCCACCATTTTCCTTCTCCTCCCAATTCATCGCATAAGACAGCGACCTCGCGGCGTTAGAACCTTGTTGCGTTCGTGACTGTTCATAGGCCGAGAATGCGTTCGCTCCGGCGGCGCCTATCTGTGCCACGATAGCGCTGATGTTGAGCGGCGCCTGTCGGGGACAGAAGCGGCTGTGCCTGACAGCCGCCGTCAGCCATGCACTCCCCATCATCGACGTGACCGGCCGTTCCTGTCGGTCAGCTGATTCTGTCGCGTGGCTCTACGCCCCGCGATACTGTTCGTCGGTCACATGCTCCAGCCAATCCACAGCCTTGCCGTCGAGCGCTTCCTGAATCGCAAGATGAACCATTGCGGTATCGGGTGCGGCACCGTGCCAGTGTTTTTCGCCCGGCGGGAACCAGACCACGTCGCCGACACGAATCTCGCGCACCGGGCCGCCCCAGCTTTGCGCGAGGCCGCGGCCGGCGGTCACGATCAATGTCTGACCAAGTGGATGGGTGTGCCAGGCCGTGCGGGCGCCCGGCTCGAAGGTAACGCTGACGGCGCGGATCCGCGCCGGATCTGCGGTCTCGATGACCGGATCCTGCCGCACCGTACCGGTGAAATACTCAGCCGGCGCGCGCATCGAAGGTCTCGACCCACCGGGTATGATGTCCATCTCTCGTTCCTCCGGATTTCGTTTGCGGCGCTTCTTTTCAGCGAAAGCGCGTCACGGCCAACAGGCACCGCCACGCCCGCGAGCCTATCATAACCTGTGGATTGTCACAGTCGGGCAGGCACTGCGGGCGATCTCGCAAAGATGTTCGTGATGCGTCAGGTAGATCACCTGGCCCACGCGCGCCATTTCGGCCATTTGCTCGAAGGCGCGGCCAGCACGCCCGTCGTCGAAGGTCTCCATGATGTCGTCGGCGATAAAGGGCAGCGATTCGCGTGCTGCCGCGATTTCGTGATAGCCGGCGATCCTGAGCGCCAGATAGAGTTGGAATCGGGTGCCCTTGGAGAGATCCTTGGCAAGTTTCGATCCACCACCAGCGGCATTGGCGATCAGGAACTCCTGTCCCTTGTCGGACTGCGCCGACAGGCCGGAATATTCTCCACCGCTGATCCGGCTGAACGTTTCCGAGGCGCGGCGCATCATTGCGCTGCGATGCCGCTCGCGGAAAAGCCGAAGCGCCGTCTCCGCTGCGAAGACGCCGGCCCGGAGCCGCAGATAGGCAAGCGCCTTGCTCTCGATGTCGAGCAGCAGCGTTCGCCGCTTCTGATCGAGCTCGGCAACCGTGTCCCCGCCTTCGATATCGGCGAGTGCCTTCTCCTTGCCGCGCATATCCGTGTGCAACTCGCTGACTTCGCGGTCGCTGTCTTCGAGCGCCGCATCGAGCCGCGCCAATTCCAACCGGACTGCCGCGTCATCGAGTTCGGTGAGCAACACCTCGGCCTGCTCGCACGTGGAGACGCCTAATCGGGAAGCGATATCCGCTTCCAGTTCGGCAATTCGCTGGCGCAGGCGCCCCTGCTCGCGCGCGGCTTCGAACTGCTGCATGGCATCGTCGACCGTTTCACAGTCGAAAAACTCCAGGACGAGGCGCCGGCGCGCTATGTGGAGCTCTTGCTCGGCACAGATTGCGCGTCGCTCGTCGTCCAAGCGGGCCAGCTCCGACAGGAACGTCGCCCGGCGGTCGGAAAGCCGCTGGGCCTCGGCGGCACGCGCCTTGAGCGCCGTAAACGTTGCGAACGTATCGTCTGTCAGCGGTCCGCCAGCGAGGTCGGCGATGGCACGTTCGAATGCCGCCTGATCCTTGCGCATCCCGGCGACACGATACTCGAGATCGGCCTTGCGCTGTACGAGCTTGTCCAGGTCCTGCAGGACCGCAAGCATCGCGCCAATCTGCTCCGGCACGAGCCGGTCGCTGCGTTCCGCAAGCCAGCTCTTGGCAAGAAGCGTATTCCACTGCTCCTGCCAGGTGGCCATTTCGGTTTCAGCAAGATCAAGTGTCGAGCGTCGGCTTTCAAGAACCATCGCGCTGCGCTTTGCCGCCTCGCGGGCCGTGTTGCGGGCGGCGGCTGAGGTCTGTGCCTGCGATACGACACGCTCTGCGATCTGCAGGAGATCGTCGAGTCGCTCCGACAGCCCTCCTTCCATGCCGATGCCGGTGAGTTCGTCGCTGAGCCCGCGAATCGCTTCGGCCTCCTCGGCATGCGCCCGGTCGAACTCCAGACGGACAGAGCGCAATTGCGCGCGAAGTTCGAGCGCCGAACCCCGGATAACGAGCCAGGCTTCCAGTTGCGGCAAGCCCATGACGCTGGGCAGGCCGCAGGATGTAGCGACGGCTTCCAGAGACTGCGCCTGGACCGCCACCTCCTCGCTGCATCGCTGCTGCTGCTCGCGCAGCGCCGCAAGGCGGGCGCGTCTCTCGGCGATCGAAAGAGACAGGCCGCGCATATCCGCGAGCCGCGCCGTTTCAGCGAGGCGCAGCGTGGTAATTTCGTCATCCCTGCCCATCGCCTCTTCGAAAGCGACAGCCGTTTCCTGAAGGAGCCGGCCCTTGTGCCGCTCCCAGGCCTCGTCACGACGGCGACGCAGTGCCGCGGCCGAAACATCGTCCAGAGTGCCGCCAACGGCGGACTGCGCGGCCAGCCGCGCCTCCTCGCCCACAAGCAGCTCCTGCTCGCCGGCAACGCGATCGGATACGCGCGCTTGCCGCTCTTCCAAAGTGGCTGCGGCCCTACGCAACGCCTCAAGCGCTCCGGGCGCTGGAACGCTGAGCGCCAGCAGATCGTCGGCGCTTCCAGCGAAAGGCTTCAGCTGCAGCAGCTTGTCGGCAAGTTCCGCTTCCAGCCGATCCAGAGATTGCGCCGCGGCCTGTTTCCGAAGCAGGCAGTCACTGCGACGCAGCAGCGTCAGTCGCCCCGAAAGACCGGAGGTGTCCGCCAGCCCCCCTTCTCCATCAATCCGCACCAGCTCACATTCAGCGATCCGTTTTTCCTCGACCGCGGCTTGCACTTCGTGGTGAGCCGAAGCGCACCGTTCGGCCAGTGCAGAATGTCGGCGCGCCAGATCCTGCAGTCGCGCACCGACCCCTGCCGGCAGCAGCAGATCGGCAGGGTCGCGGTCTGCCGGTTCACCGAGCCGCAGCAGGCAACCGACGATCTCCGTCGACGTTCTCGCCAACTCTTCCAATCGCGACGGCATATCGCGCGCGGCCGTGACATAGCGCGCATCGAGGGCCGTCTCCTGCAGCGCCGTCAGCCGTTCGGCCAGGCACAGCCCTTTTTTGTCGAGCGGAAGCTCTTCCAACGCATTGCGGCGGTGCTGCATCTCGCTTTGGTTCTGCCGAAGCCTGACCTCGATCTCCGCTTCCTGGCGGCGAAGCGCCGGCAGCTCGGCTGCCCACTCGGTCGGCGGGACCGGCAGCACCGGCGCGCTCGCCAGTTCCATGCGAAGCGCACGCAGCCGGCCAAAGTGCGGCAGGGCCTCGATCTCCGCCTTCAGGCGAGACTGCGCGACTCGAAGTTCGGCGCGACGTGTGATCGCTTCCTCATGCCGGTCGCGTGCTTGCGCCAGCGTCTTGCGCAGCGCCGCATATTCGCGTGCGTTGATGTCGAGGGCATTTCGCTCCGTCCTCAGGGCGTCAAGCTGCGCCTTCAGCTCTGCAAGCTGATGCTTGCGCGCCTGTGGCCGGTAGAAGGCGTCGGCCTGGCCGCGCAAGGCGGCAAGGATCGCCGTACTGTCCGGCAGTCCCGAGCTTGCGGAAAACAACAGCGACCCAAGCTCTCCCTCGCTCTTCAGGATCGCCTCGCCGCCCTTCTCGATGCTCTCGTCATCGAGCGAAAACATCGTCTGATAGGTGTCGCGGTCGATTGCGCCCAGCGCGCCGGAGAAGAGATTGTCGGGCAAAGGTTGATCGTCGGGGCCGACCAGCGAGTTCGACTTGCGTTTGACCCGGAACACGCGGTGAGTCCGATCAGCCGCCTCGATGGTGCCACCGACCCGCATTGTCGGATAGGGATGCAGGAACCCATAGGGGCTCGAGTGCTCGATCCCGAAGAGCAGATCGAGGAAGCCCGAGAACATCGTCGACTTGCCCGCCTCGTTCGGCCCGTAGACGATATGCAGATCGGGCACGCCGGCCACGCTCTCACCGAAGTCGAGACGGCGATCGGTGAATTTGCCATAGCGGACGAGATCGAGCGCGCTGAGCCGCATCAGTGGATGCCCTCGCCGGAACCGCTGCCATGAAGATGGGCAAGCACTTCCGTGCCTCCCGACGCGCTGGCCTCGAAAGCGAGGCGCTCGATCGCGTCTTCATCGGGTGCCAACGCCTGGCGCAGCTCAGGAGGCAGTTGTTGCAGCAGATCTTCCACGGCTGCCCGGACGTCCTGGCGAAATCCGTGAGCCGGCAGAACATCGGCCTCGACGAGGGCCACCAGCTCATCGACCGGATCCAGCATTGCACCCGCTTTTTCCACCAGGGGATTGCCGCAGGCGAGTTCCAGCTTCTCGATCCAGCAACCGACGATGCCTGCCGCGATGTTGTCGATCTCGGCGCGCAACAAATCCGTGTCGCGGCGAAGGCGCCAGACCAGTTGCGTCGCCCCCGTGAGCGTTACGCGCAGGATCACATTTTCCGCCGGCGTATCCACAGATGTCCGCACAAGCGCCTGCCTGACCGCATCGAGCACGTCGCGCCACTCGGAGAGGCCGGTGATATCGACTGACAGGCGCTCGAAGCTGGCGATGCCGATCGGCAGTTCGTTAATCTCGATCCGGCCGTCGTCATCGATCGCCACCAGTGTCACGCTCTTCACACCGGCTTCGTTGACATCGCGGCCCTGCGGTATGCCGGGCATGACGACGAAGGGGGCCGTTGCATGGATCTGGCGTTGATGGATGTGGCCGAGAGCCCAGTAGTCAAAACCATGTGCCACGAGGTCGGCGGCGCTGCAGGGCGCGTAGAGATCATGGCCGGCCGCACCGGCAAGGCTTGTGTGCAGCATGCCGATGTTGAGCGCGCCCGACATCGGCGGCTGAAAGGCCGGCAGCAGGCTTTCCGGCGCGTGCGGGCTGGCGAAACTCACCCCGTGCACATAGACGTCGCGCCCGCTTGCCAAGGTCTTGGCAAGAACGGCCTTCGCTCTGCCTTTGAACACATGCGCCGAAGGCGGCAAAGTGAGCTCGTTGGTGACTTGCGACTGGGCATCGTGGTTGCCACGGATGATGAACGTCCGGATCCCCGCCTCATCCAGCCGGCGCAACTCCCGCCCGAGAAACAGCGCCGTGTTCATCGACGTCTGGCTGCCATCATAGAGATCGCCTGCAATCAGCAGCGCATCGACCTTTTCGGCAATGCAGAGATCGACGATCTTGACGAAGGCGCGCCTGGACGCGCCGCGCACGATCTCCGCGAGGTCGGCGTTTCTAAGGGCGAGGCTGCGGAGGGGCGAATCGAGATGAAGATCTGCGGTATGGACGAAGCGGAAGGGCATGGCCGACCATGGCCCGGCAGGCCGGCGCCCGTCAATCAGTGGCGACCCTTCATCCACGTGGGAGATTGGTCGGCTGCAGACGAGCATTCTTCAGACCATCCAAGTAAAGCCAAGACTAATACAGAACATCTCCGCAGAGACTGCCGAAAACGAATGATCAACAGCACGGCAGGAGTACCTGCAAATATCAGATTATACTCACTTTAATCGATTAGGGTTTTTGTAAGATCTTGTTCGCTAGGTTTCCGTCGGCTGCGCTCCCAGCGCATCCAGGCACCGGAATGATTCCTGCTTCGGCATCCGCTCCGTCATGACGATCAAGAGCCGGAACGACTTCATCAAGTACAGCTTTTATGGACGGCCGTCCTTCCGGGGGGAACCTATGTCACGACTCAAGATTTCACACACGCTCATTGCCCTCTTCCTCGTGGTCGCCGTCATCGTCGCGGCGCTCGCCGTCTCGTCGCTCGGCGGCATCAAGATGATGAACGAGCGCAACAACGAGATCGCCACCACCTGGCTGCCGCGTGTCTCGCTTTCCCGCGCGCTCGAAACCCAGCTTTCCGATACGCGCATGGCCTTTGCGCGCCACCTGATCTCGCTGACGCCCTTCGAAAAGAAGGCCGCGGAAAAAGTCATCGGCCAGACCGTCGAAGGCTTCAACAAGCTCGCCGACGACTATGCGGCGCTGATGGTAACGGACGCCGACAAGGCCGCGCTGGAAAAGGTACGCGCTGCCTATCAGGCCTACCTTTCCATCGCCGATGGCATGGTTAAGCTCTCCAACAACCTCGAGAACATGAAGGCGCAGAGCGTCTTCAAGGTCGAGATGCGGGAGACCGAGCAGAAGGTCGACGAGGCGATCAAGGAAGTACGCGCGCTCAACGTCGCCGGCGCCGACGCCGCGGTTGCAGCAAGCTCGGCAACGCACGACCAGATCCGCATGATCGAAATGGCAGTCATCGCCGTCGCGGCGATCATCGTGCTCGGCGCCATTCTCTATGCCGTGCGCGGTATCGCCCGCCCGATCCAGATCATCACCCGTTCGATGGCGCGCCTTGCGGAAGGCGACACGGACACCAGCATCCCCTACGGTGCCCGCAAGGACGAAATCGGCGAGATGGCCCGTGCCGTCGAAGTCTTCCGTCAGGCGGCAATCACCAACCAGCAGCTCGAAGCGGATGCCCAGACACAGCGCGCCCAGGCTGAAGCCGATCGCCTGCGTCTGACCGAGGAAGCCGAAACGGCGGCACAGCGCCGCCTCCAGGAAGCGACGGCCGGTCTTGCTGGCGGCCTGCGCCGGCTTGCCTCCGGCGATCTCGCCTTCCAGCTCGACGAACCTTTTGCACCGGACTTCGAGCAGCTCCGCCACGACCTGAACCAGGCCGTCGCCCAACTGGCCGATACGCTTGCCGCCGTTTCGGCCAGCTCCGGCAGCATCGACAGCGGTGCGCGCGAAGTCAGCCAGAGCGCCGACGACCTGTCGCGTCGGACCGAGCAGCAGGCAGCCTCACTGGAAGAGACGGCCGCTGCGCTCGACCAGATCACCGTCAATGTCGGCAATTCGTCGAAGCGCACCAACGAGGCCCGTGCCGTCGCCGGCCAGGCAAACGAAAGCGCCCGCAAGTCCGGCGCCATCGTCTCGGGCGCGGTCGATGCCATGGGCCGGATCGAGCATTCGTCGAGCCAGATCTCGAACATCATCGGCGTCATCGACGAAATTGCCTTCCAGACGAATCTTCTGGCGCTGAACGCCGGCGTCGAAGCAGCCCGCGCCGGCGATGCCGGCAAGGGTTTCGCCGTCGTCGCTCAGGAAGTCCGCGAGCTTGCCCAGCGCTCGGCCAATGCGGCCAAGGAGATCAAGGACCTGATCCGCAACTCCGCCGTCGAAGTCGAAAGCGGCGTCCGGCTCGTGCGCGAAACCGGCGAGGCTCTCCGCACCATCGAAGGCTTCATCGTCACGATCAACCAGCACATGGATGCGATCGCCATCTCGGCGCAGGAGCAGTCCGCCGGACTGTCGGAGGTCAACACCGCCGTCAACCAGATGGATCAGGTGACGCAGCAGAACGCCGCCATGATCGAGGAAGCCAATGCCGCAAGCGCCACGCTTGCCCAGGAAGCCGGCCGCCTACGCGAGCTGATCGCCCGCTTCACGCTGGAAGAGGCTCAGGCCTACGGCTACGCGCCGTCGGCCGGCTCGACGCGCCGGGCGGCATAACCACGACGCGCGCCCGTGCTTGGTTTTTCGCGGGCGGGCGCCGGAGATCTCGCAACCGACCTTGAAGTGTATGAGCAATCATCGCCTGTGTTCGGGACACGAAATTCTTGACAAACCAACAGAAACGGCCGCCGAAAACGGCGGCCGTTTCTTTGCCTGCCAAGTGCTTACCGTGAAGTCCCAGAGGTTTCTGTCGACAAAGGTGGCAATTGTAACTATCACTAATGTTACTGCCATTTCACATGGCACCTCATGAAATTCCAGCGACGATCATGAAGAAGACATTTGAAGTTTCCGATAGACTGTTCGAGCTCTACCACCGGGTCCACCGGCTGGTGAACGAATCGATGACCGAAGAAGGCGTGTCGCTGGCACGCAGCAAGTTCCTCTTCTTCCTGAGCAAGCTCGGTCCCTGTCGCTCGACCGATATCGCCTGTGCGCTGAACTTCGCGCCGCGCACGGTCACCGAGGCCATCGACGGTCTGGAACGCGACCGCCTGGTGATGCGCAAGCCCGATCCCGAGGACCGGCGCGCCAAGATCGTCTCGATTACCGAAACGGGCCGCGTCGTGCTTGAGGCCGCCGAGCATCCACGCAAGCAACTGCTCGAGGAGATTTTCTCGGCGCTCGACGACGAGGAACTCGATGCCCTCTACGGCATCGTCGGCAAGCTGGTCGACAGGACGGACGAGATCCGCAAGCGCAAGGATGAGGCCGAAGAGGCGGCGCAGGTCGCTGTCGCCCGCTAGTCGCTATTTCCTACCAGTCCGAAACAGAAAGAGGCCGGGGCATCATGTCCCGGCCTCTTCCGTTTTCTCCGGGCGTTAACGCTTACATCGCGTTGATCGCGCCAATGGAGAAGAACAGGGTTTCGCCGGAGGAGTCGTCGACACCGTCATTGTCGGTCACGACATAGCCATTGCCGGCTGCATCGACTGTGAAGCCCTCGACCTTGTCGACGACATAGCCGTTGAGCGCCTTCAGGTCCGGAATGAGGTCACGAACCTCCTCCTTCTTGACGACAGGCAGTTCGCCACCAAGTGCTGCCGGCTTCAGTTCCGTCAGCGCGACGCGATAGATCTTCTTGAGCTTGGCTGCCTGGCCGATCAGGTTGTCGCGCTCGATGATGTAGGCGTAGCCACCATGAACGGAGATTTCCGACAGGCCGACCCAGCCGTCACCGGCCTTTTCCAGGGGGTAGCGCACGGCACCCCACTCTTCGCTCTTCGGCTTGTAGGAGACGAGCTTGACGAAGCCCTTCTCGTCGTCCTTCCATTCGCGCTGAACAGCCATCCACAGCGTCTGGTCGTCGCCTTGGCCAATAACGGTGATGCCTTCGAAGCCGAAGCGGGTTTCGCCGGCACGCAGCGCCTCAGGCAGGGCGATTTCCTTCTTGATCTCGCCCTTCTTGTTCACGTGGAAGAGCGCGTGGCTGTAGAGCTTGTCGGAATTGCCTTCCGATGCGAGCCAGAAACCCCCTTCCCCGTCATTGGCGATCCCCTCGATGTCGAGCTTCTGAGCCGGTGCGCCGTCACGGGTGATGGCGAGCGTCTCGGTGATCAGCGCCGGCTTCTGGGTGGCGTCGATGGTGAAGATCGTCGGCTGCGACGAGAAGACCGAGTCGTTGACGGCGCGCAGGAAGCCCGGCTTGTCCGAGACGGCAACAAGACCGGAGAGTGCACCGAAGCCGATCGGCAGCCCGTCTTTCTCGGCGGACCGGATCTGCGGATAGGCGGCTTCGCCCTCAGCGCGCTCATAGATCATCACATGCGAACGTGCGCCGCCGGCCTCGCCTAGGTCGACTTCATTGGCGGTCGCAAGCAGGTTGCGCGACGAGATCGCGACGGCGCCTTCCGGCGAGATGCCCGACGGCAGCAGCTGCAGCAGTTCGGGCTCCGCGCCCGTGTCCTTGTAGACGCCGACGACGGAAGCCCGTTCGGCGAGCAGGAAGAACAGGTTGTCGTCGCCAAACTTGGCCGCTTCCAGACCTTCGGGCTCCACGCCCTTGGCCGACGAGCGCTTTTCCGGGTAGTGGCCGATCGCGGCAACGGCATGCTCGAAGCTGGCGCCTGATTCGTAGAGCACCTTGCCGCTGGTGTCGAAGATCGTGAAGCCGCGCGAGCCGCCTTCGTAGTCACCTTCGTTGGCAACGACGATGCGGTTATCGTCGAGCCACTTCACCGCATCGGGCTCGCGCTTGCGGCCCGGCTGCTCGTCCTTGAAGGCGATGGCGCCGTTGCGCTTGATGTCGATATCCTTGAGGTCGACGGTGCCAGCAGAGAAGTGCGTCTTCACCGTCGCAGTCTTGCCGTCGATGACGACGATGTGGTTGTTCTCCTGCAACGTCAGCGCAATCTCGTCCTTGCCGTTGAAGGAGACGAATTCCGGCTCCGGATCTTCGCCAGCGATTTCGGCAAGACCCGTCAGCGTCACGCGCTTCAGCGAGCCGCAATCGGCAACGCCGTCCTTCAAGGACAGGATCACCAGATCGCCGGCCGGCATCTGCGGGATCTTGCCGTCGTTCACTTCCTCGTCGCGCTCGTTTTCAATGGCGATGGCTGCAAGCGTACGGTCCTTGTTGACGGCAACCGAGTCCGGCTGACCGCCGAGATCGCAGGTCGCATCCACCTTCTTCGACGCCAGGTCGACGATTGCCAGAAGACCGGAAGGCTTGACGAAGCTTTCGCGCGTGTTG
The DNA here is from genome assembly GCF_059424735.1 of Ensifer sp. GW101-20A05. Taxonomy (NCBI): domain Bacteria; kingdom Pseudomonadati; phylum Pseudomonadota; class Alphaproteobacteria; order Hyphomicrobiales; family Rhizobiaceae; genus Ensifer; species Ensifer sp. GW101-20A05. The sequence continues at coordinate 92,964 of NZ_JBWKZT010000007.1, forward strand.
ACCGCAACGAGCGCCTTGGCGCCGGCAACAGTAACGGAGGTCGGCTCACCGTCGAAAGAGATTGTGCCGGCTGCCTTCGGCGCCTTGGCATCGGTGATGTCGATCAGGCCGACGCGCTTGCCCGGGCTGTCGGAGTAGATCAGCGTATTGCCGTCTTCGCTGGCCGTGATGATCTCGGCGGACGTCGGCGCTTTGCGCGCGTCACCATCGGGCAGATTGTCGGCAACGGCAAAGGACGCAATACGATTGAATACAGGTTCAGCCGCCGCAGGAAATGCCGCGGAAGCAAGAAGGACGGCCGCGAACGCGGTCACGCGCGAAGTAATGATCATTGAAATCCCCCATGGAGAATACTGAAAACATGGGGGTTCTGCGCGACTGCGATGACAGCCGAATGACACCGGCCGGGTTTTACACCGTTCAGGTTGCAACAGCCTCCCGTTCGCGCCGACTCTCGTTGCGCATGATGAACAGTGACGCGCCAAGGATCAGGACCGCACCGAACCAGAGATAGCCTGTCGGTGCGTAACCGAAGACCAGCCAGCCGGCAAAGACATTGAGCGGCAGCTTCAAATCATCGAAGGGCTGCACATAGGCGGCATCGGCAACCGTATAGGCGAGCGTCAGCAAATATTGCGCGAACACTGTCATGACCCCGGCGAGCACGAGAAGGCCGAGCGCCATGCCCTGCGGCACCGCGAAACCGGCCGTGAGCGCAATGGCGCCATTGATCGGGGTCAAAAGGACAAGCAGCCAGATGGTGATGGTTTCGGGACGCTCGCTGCTCGTCAGGCTCTTGGTGATGAGCGACGAGGCGCCCCAGAGCAAGGCGGAGAGGATCGGCAGCAGCGCTGCCCAGGTGAAGCTGTCCGACCAGGGTTCAAGAATGATCATCGCACCGGCAAATCCGACCGCGGTCGCGGTCCAGCGGGCCGGACCGACGCGTTCGCCGAGAAACAGGCGAGCGCCAAGGATGATGAAGAACGGCGAGGTCATCACCAGGGCAATCGCCTGCCAGATCGGCACATGCGCAAGGCTGGAGACCCAGGCCCCGACGCCGAAGGCCGCGAGGGCCACGCGCACGACGTGGCGCCACGGGTAATCGGTGCGCATCGCCGAAAGTCCGACGCGCCGCAGGAACGGCAAAGAAAAGAGAAGGGCGAAGGCATATTGCCAGAAGGCCGTGGCGGCAGCGGGAAAGCCGAGTTTCATCGTCAGCCATTGGGTAACGACATTGAGCCCGGCGAAGGCAATACCGGCCAGCACCATGAAGCCGGCACCGGCCATGGCGCGCGAGGAGGACAAACCGAGGGAAGTCTGATTCATGTCACGCATCCTGAGAAATGGACAAACACAAATCAGGACGCATGAGCGCACGGCACGACGCCGGGCAGCCCTGCTCTTCGTGCCGACGACCATTCTCTTTCATCCGGACTATGACCGTCGGCTCCGGAATTGCACCGGATCTGCTGACCCCTTCCCCGCTTCAGGAGAAAGGCGCTCGCGGGCTTGGGTCACCGCATGATATTGCAGCGCCCTTACCGCCGGTGGGGACTTTCACCCCGCCCTGAGAATGGGCAAGCCGTAGAGCAAATGGCAGGAGGCCGCAAGGGCAGCCCCCCGGAATGCGAAAGGGTCCGGCTTTCGCCGAACCCTCGAATACCTGGACTGCCGGCCTCGTGTCCGACCGCCAAGCAAATCTGATCAGCCGTTGACGGCGTCCTTCAGGCCCTTGCCGGCCGTGAACTTCGGCACATTACGAGCCGGGATGTCAACTTCCGCACCCGTGGACGGGTTGCGGCCCTTCGAGGCTTCGCGGCGCGAAACCGAGAAGTTGCCGAAGCCGACCAGGCGAATGTCGCCGCCGCTCTTCAGCTCGCCCTGGATGGTCTCGAAAACTGCATCAACTGCAGAAGATGCGTCGGTCTTGGAAAGTCCGGCCTTCTCAGCAACGGCAGACACGAGCTCATTTTTGTTCATGTTTCCACCCCTTTCAGATTGGTTCGAAACGACTGTGTTTTAAGCCGCGGCGGCTTGCGCATCGCCCGCGTCTTGCCTTTCCCAATTGCGCCTAATCCCTTGGAATGCAAGGCTTGCAGGGCGCTTTTACAACAAAAAAGACCGGCCAGAGGCCGGTCTTCCCAATTTTTCTGCAAAATGGGCGCCGCGTGAGGTCGCTGCGCCCATTCACCGGCACTTTTTAGTGGGCGATCGAGGTGCCTGCTTCGTCCTGCGAATCAACCACTGCGACGGTTGCCGGCTCCCTTGCCGGGTCCCATTCGATCGGTTCCGGCATGCGCGCCAGAGCGTGTACAAGCACCTCGCCCATCCGCGAAACCGGGATGATTTCGAGCGCGTTCTTCACGTTATCCGGGATCTCGGCGAGATCCTTCGCGTTCTCTTCGGGGATCAGCACCTTCTTGATGCCTCCCCGGAGCGCTGCCAGCAGCTTCTCCTTGAGACCGCCGATCGGCAGCACGCGGCCGCGCAGCGTGATCTCGCCGGTCATCGCGACGTCCTTGGAGATCGGGATGCCGGTCATGATCGACACGATCGCGGTTGCCATGGCGACACCGGCCGACGGACCATCCTTCGGCGTCGCACCTTCCGGCACGTGCACGTGGATGTCGCTCTTGTCGAACATCGGAGGCTCGATGCCGAAATCGATCGCCCGCGAGCGGACATAGGACGCCGCCGCCGAAATCGATTCCTTCATCACGTCACGCAGGTTGCCGGTGACCGTCATGCGGCCCTTGCCGGGCATCATGACGCCTTCGATCGTCAGCAGTTCGCCGCCGACCTCGGTCCAGGCAAGACCCGTGACCACGCCGATCTGATCGTCGCGTTCGGCTTCGCCGTGACGGAAGCGCGGAACACCAAGGTAGTCGTTGATGTTGTCCGCCGTGACTTCGACCGTCTTCGTCTTGCCCTTGATGATCTCGGTCACCGCCTTGCGGGCGAGCTTCATCAATTCGCGCTCGAAGTTACGAACACCGGCTTCCCGCGTGTAGGTCTGGATGACCGCCATCAGGGCTCCGTCAGTCACGGAGAACTCCTTCGGCTGCAGCGCGTGGTCGCGGATCGCCTTCGGCAGCAGATGCCGCTTGGCGATCTCCAGCTTTTCCTCTTCGGTGTAGCCGGCGATGCGGATCACTTCCATACGGTCCATCAACGGCGCCGGAATGTTCAGCGTGTTGGCCGTGGTGATGAACATCACGTTGGACAGGTCGTATTCGACTTCCAGGTAGTGGTCCATGAAGGTCGAGTTCTGTTCCGGATCCAGCACCTCGAGCAGAGCCGACGACGGATCGCCGCGGAAGTCCTGGCCCATCTTGTCGATTTCGTCGAGCAGGAACAGCGGGTTGGACCGCTTCGCCTTCTTCATCGACTGCACCACCTTGCCCGGCATGGAGCCGATATAAGTGCGGCGGTGACCGCGGATCTCGGCTTCGTCACGAACGCCGCCGAGCGCCATGCGCACATATTCGCGGCCGGTCGCCTTGGCGATCGACTTGGCGAGCGAGGTCTTGCCGACGCCCGGAGGGCCGACGAGGCACAGGATCGGGCCCTTGATCTTCGACGAACGCGCCTGCACGGCGAGATACTCGACGATGCGTTCCTTGACCTTATCGAGACCGAAATGATCCGTGTTGAGCACGTTTTCGGCATGGTTCAGGTCGGTCTTGATCTTCGACTTCTTGCCCCAGGGCAGACCGAGCAGCCAATCCAGATAGTTGCGAACCACGGTCGCTTCCGCGGACATCGGGCTCATCTGGCGCAGCTTCTTCAGTTCAGCGTCAGCCTTTTCGCGCGCTTCCTTGGAGAGCTTCGTCTTGGCGATGCGCTCCTCGATCTCGGCCATCTCGTCACGGCCATCCTCGCCGTCGCCGAGTTCCTTCTGGATCGCCTTCATCTGTTCGTTGAGGTAGTACTCGCGCTGGGTCTTTTCCATCTGGCGCTTGACGCGCGAGCGGATGCGCTTTTCGACCTGCAGGACGGAAATCTCACCTTCCATGAAGCCGAGCGCCTTTTCCAGACGCATCTTCACGCTGGTGGTCTCCAGCATTTCCTGCTTCTCGACGATCTTGATCGACAGGTGCGAGGCGACCGTATCGGCCAGCTTCGAATAGTCTTCGATCTGGCTGGCGACACCGACGACCTCGGGGGAGATCTTCTTGTTGAGCTTCACATAGCTCTCGAACTCGGAAACGACCGAGCGGCTCAGCGCTTCGATTTCGACCGGATCTTCTTCCGGCTCGCTCAGCGTGTGCGCTGATGCCTCATAGAATTCGTCGCGCGGCGTGTAGCCGTCAATCTTGGCGCGCGCGCGGCCTTCGACCAGCACCTTGACGGTGCCGTCGGGCAGCTTCAGCAGTTGGAGGACATTGGCGATGGTGCCGACTTCATAGATCGCGGACGGTTCCGGATCGTCGTCGGTGGCGTTGATCTGGGTGGCAAGCATGATCTGCTTGTCGGTGCCCATGACTTCCTCAAGCGCACGGATCGACTTTTCGCGGCCGACGAAGAGCGGCACGATCATGTGCGGGAAGACTACGATGTCGCGGAGCGGCAGGACCGGGTAGGTCGCGCTTTCAGTCGCCGGTGACGTTTTGTTCGTCATGTCATTTCCTTTCCGTCCCGATTTCGGGCCCGTTCCCGGGAGCCCCGCAGGCACTCCCGGTTGTCATATTTTCCACATCAAAGTGGAGTGCCACCGCGTCCATTTCAAGGCTGGACGCGACACCCACCAACCGTGGCCGGGTCCTTCTGACTACGCATCATTTCTGTTGCGGGCCTTGCGACGGAGAACGAGGCTCAAGGACGCGCAACGATAAAGGTCCTTCATTGAATCGTCACATCATTGCGTTGTTTGAGACACTTTAGCAACAATCGAATTGTGAAATCTGCGCTCGGGCGCCTTTGTCTCAACAGCTAAGTGCGCGAACATGAAAAAGCCCGCACAAGGCGGGCTTCTCAAACGATAATTCGGCGTTATCAGGCCGAAACGTTGGTCTTTTCGTCCGACCGCTCGGAGTAGATGTAGAGCGGCCGCGCCGCGCCCTTGACCACCTCGTCGGAGATGACCACTTCGCGCACGCCTTCGAGCGTTGGCAGCTCGAACATCGTGTCGAGCAGGATCTTCTCCATGATCGAACGGAGGCCGCGGGCGCCGGTCTTGCGCACGATCGCCCGGCGGGCAATCTCGCGCAGCGCGTCCTCGTGGAAGGTCAACTCGACGTCTTCCATCTCGAACAGGCGCTGATACTGCTTGATCAGAGCGTTCTTCGGCTCGGACAGGATCTGGATCAGCGCATCTTCATCGAGATCTTCGAGCGTCGCCAGAACCGGCAGGCGGCCAATGAATTCCGGAATGAGACCGAACTTGACCAGATCTTCCGGCTCGAGTTCGCGCAGAACCTCGCCGACGCGGCGATCTTCCGGCGAGCGGACCGTCGCGCCGAAACCGATCGAGGTCTTCTCGCCACGGGCGGAGATGATCTTGTCGAGGCCGGCGAATGCGCCGCCGCAGATGAACAGGATGTTGGTGGTGTCGACCTGCAGGAATTCCTGCTGCGGATGCTTGCGACCACCCTGTGGCGGAACCGAAGCAACAGTGCCTTCCATGATCTTGAGCAGCGCCTGCTGCACGCCCTCGCCCGAAACATCGCGGGTGATCGACGGGTTGTCGGACTTGCGGGAAATCTTGTCGACTTCGTCGATGTAGACGATGCCGCGCTGCGCGCGCTCGACGTTGTAGTCGGCGGCCTGGAGCAGCTTGAGGATGATGTTTTCGACGTCTTCACCGACGTAACCGGCTTCGGTCAGCGTCGTGGCGTCGGCCATGGTAAACGGCACGTCGATGATGCGGGCGAGCGTCTGGGCGAGATAGGTTTTGCCGCAGCCGGTCGGGCCGACGAGCATGATGTTGGACTTCGCCAGTTCGACGTCGCTGCCCTTGGCGGCATGCGCCAGGCGCTTGTAGTGGTTGTGCACGGCCACCGAGAGGATGCGCTTCGCCTGCTGCTGGCCGATGACGTATTCGTCGAGGACCTTGATGATTTCCTGAGGGGTCGGCACACCGTCGCGGGACTTGACCATCGAGGTCTTGTTCTCTTCGCGAATGATGTCCATGCACAGTTCGACGCATTCATCGCAGATGAAGACGGTCGGTCCGGCAATCAGCTTACGGACTTCGTGCTGGCTTTTGCCGCAGAACGAACAATAAAGCGTATTCTTCGAGTCACCGCCGTTGCTTCCGCTGACCTTGCTCATTTCCACTTCCTTCCAGCTCGCCGGACACTTCAAGCGAAGTATCGCGGACCACTCAATTCGCCCTGTAGCCTATCCTCACGCAGGGCTTCCGGGAGTACTTACCGCACCTGGGCGACCATGCCCGATGCGGCTGCAACGACTCTCCCAACTCATCCGAACACTATGCCCTCAGAATCCAACATAGCATTAACGGTCCATATTACCGGCTTTACCCTGACGATAAAGCCCTTGAGCCATTACAATTGTGTCACAATTACATCTATCGCGACACAAAAGCGCGTTATCAGGCCTGCTCGGTGCCTTCGATCTCTTCGCGCGAGGTCAGTACCTTGTCGACGATACCCCACTCCAGAGCTTCGTCCGCGCTCATGAAATGGTCGCGATCGAGCGTCTGCTCGACTTCCTCGTAGGTACGGCCGCAATGCTTGACATAGACCTCGTTGAGGCGGCGCTTCATCTTGAGGATGTCGCGGGCATGGCGTTCGATATCGGAAGCCTGGCCCTGGAAACCGCCGGAGGGCTGATGAACCATGATGCGCGCATTCGGCGTGGCGAAGCGCATGTCCTTGTGGCCGGCCGCCAGGAGCAGCGAACCCATCGAGGCCGCCTGGCCGACGCAAAGCGTCGAGACCGCCGGCTTGATGAACTGCATCGTGTCGTAGATCGCCATACCGGAGGTGACGACGCCACCCGGGGAATTGATGTAGAGCGCAATTTCCTTCTTCGGGTTTTCCGCCTCGAGGAAAAGGAGCTGGGCGCAGACGAGCGTCGCCATCTGATCTTCGACCGGACCGGTGACGAAGATGATGCGCTCCTTCAGAAGGCGCGAAAAGATATCGTAGGAACGTTCACCGCGGTTGGTCTGTTCAACAACCATCGGCACCAGTGCCAGGGCGGTATCAACGGGATTTCTCATATCGAACCTTCATCAATCGGGCTCGCAAAACCTTTGCGAGCCGGGAATCACGGGATTTGCCTTCTGTCCCTACATAGAGTGTCAACACCCTTCACTTCAAGTCGCGAAGCTTCGATAAGCTTAATCGAAGCCCCCTTTGCTGCGAAGTTCGGCGCTCCTCCACACATGGTTGTCAATAGAACCTTTTTTCGCCGACATGCGCGCCGCAAGCCGCCGCGACCGAGCATTTCACACAGGGTTCGATGACGTCGGTAAACGAACGGCAAATCGTGTATCGGCGGCGCCGCCTTCCTAGAGCTGTGACTCGATCGGCAGAATACGGATCAGGTTGGCAATCATCCGCCTGGCAAGGCTGGCATCCGGCTCGCGCCGCAACAGCCGCTCGGAGCCGTTGGCGCGATCACGCCAGACAAGCCGTGAACCGTCCATCCCGAGCCGGTAGCTGATCGACGGCGAGGTCTCCTCCTCGAACATGCTGGCCAGCTCGCCGGCAAGAGCCGCATCGGCAAAGACGACACCCATTTCCGTATTGAGCGATGCGGAGCGGGGGTCGAAGTTCATCGAGCCGACGAACCCGTTCAAGCCATCGACCACGAAAGCCTTGCTGTGCAGGCTCGCATTGCGGCGCCCGAACAACGTCATGCGGTGCCCTTCGGCAACGTCGCCCTGCTCCTTCAATTCGAAGAGAGCGATGCCGGCCTGGATGAGCTTCCGGCGGTACTTGATGTAACCGCCGTGAACGGCTGCGACATCGGTCGCTGCGAGAGAGTTGGTCAGCACCGCGACCCGAGCTCCGCGCGAAACGATGGCCGCAAGCTCTCGCGTGCCGGCAACGCCGGGGATGAAATAGGGAGAGATGATCCTCAAATCCCGCGTCGCCGCTTCGATCAACGGGAAGAGTTCGCGCAGCAACCAGTTCTGGCGCCGCTGCATCAGCGCCTTTTCCGGCGGGTCGGATGCCAGGCGGATCTGCGAACTCCAGTGAAGCCGCCGCGTGCCGTGATAGATGCCGGTTTCCTGGGCAGCCTTGTCGACGCGCTCGATGTAAAACCGGCCCGCGGGTGTCCGGGCAAGCCCGTCGACGGCCTCACGGAGCGCCGGCAAATATTGCTTGCGTGGCGTGCGCAGTGCAGCGATCGGGAGGACGGAGTCGCTGTTCCAGTACCGGTCGAACATGGCGGACGCCTGGTCCAGCACCGGCCCCACCATCCAGACGTCGAGGTCGCGGAAGTTGGAAAGCTCGGCGGCGTCGAAATAGGCGTCGCCGATGTTGCGCCCGCCGGCGATCGCGACCCGGCCATCCGCCACCCACAGCTTGTTGTGCATGCGGCGGGTGGCGCTGAAGGCGCGGATCGCCATCTCGAAGCCGCGGCGAAAGCGGTCGGTCCGCGCCCGGCTGGGGTTGAAGAGCCGCACCTCGATATTGGGGTGGGCGTCAAGCGCGATGCACATGCGATCATGAATGCCGGCGTTGATGTCATCGAGCAGCAACCGGACACATACGCCTCTGTCGGCCGCCGCCAAAATCTCTCGGGCCAGCAGAAGACCGGTCAGATCATCCTTCCAGTAATAATACTGCAGATCGAGGCTGCGCCCGGCGCGCCGCGCCGCATGCGCGCGCACTACCAGGGCCTCGATACTGTCCGACACGAGCGCCACGCCATTTGCGTTCGGGCGGCCGGCAAGAAGGGGCATGATAAGCCGATCGAGTTCCGTACCGGCCTCGGCCACCGGAAGTGCCGTTGACGGCAGCCCGTGCGGGCGCCGTCCGAACCGGCCATAGATGTAGAGGATGGCCGCCACGACCACACCGACGATCGCGGCGACGATGATCAGAACGGAGGATAACATCGAAAGCGCGCCTCGCCGTCAGACCGACCCCGCACGGCCGGCCCCAACCCGATTTCCGTCTCGGTGATCCTGCTGGGCAGCCTTCAAGGCGATGGAGGCTTTCACCGGCAGATGGTCCGATGCGATCCGCGCAAGCGGTGAGTCATGCACGGCGACCGACGTTACCAGGTGGTGCGGATTGCCAAGCACACGATCGAGCGGCAGCAGCGGAAAACGCGATGGAAAGCTCGCGACCGTGGCGTGCGACGGATCGAAAACAGGACTTAGGAAGGACAGTGACGATCTCCGGCCCATGCGCCACTCGTTGAGATCGCCGATGAGCAGCGTCGGCCGCCCGTTCGCGCCGGCTGCCGCTTCAAGGATCGCCTCGGCCTGCTGGGCGCGGGAATGCCTGAGAAGACCGAGATGGGCGGCGATGATGCGCAAGGGGCCGACCTTCAGGTCGAGATCGACGACCAGCGCGCCACGCGGCTCGACACCTGGGAGTTTCAGCTGCCTGACATCGGAAACGGCGCCCTCGCGTAGCAACAGCACATTGCCGTGCCATCCATGCCCCTTCGCCGAAAAGCCGGAGATCGGCACCGAAACGAGATGGGCCTCGCGCCGGAGATGTTCGAGATCGAGAAGACCGGCACGCTCGCCGAACCGCTGGTCCGCTTCCTGAAGCGCAACGATATCGGCGCCCAGTTCGCCAATCACATTGGCAGTCCGCCCGGGATCGAAACGGCCGTCGGTACCGACACATTTATGGATGTTGTAGGAGGCGATGACGATGTCGCCGCGGTTCACCGCAGCTTCGCGATGAACGACCGTGGGACGCCGCTTGCGGATCGCTGCCACGATCCCCGCCGATAGACTGGACTGGTTTTTTGCCATGCCGCTCCCTGCCTGCTGCCCGCATCATTGCGCAAATAGGTCACCGGGCGCCACTGAAAAAGGGTGGAGAGCAGAAGTTGTTTCGCAACTGCGATACGGGAGCGAACGGGTGGATGCCGGGACAGCACGAGCATCGCCGGCGTCCATTTTCGCCGCTCTCGATCAGTCGGCCGGTCCTGCGAACAGGATCAGATTTCCGTCCGGATCGAGCACGATGAAGGTGCGGGCACCCCAGGGTTCGGTCCGCAGCGGCTGGTGAAAGTGTACGCCAGCAGCCTGATAGGTCAGGAACAATTGTTTGATGTCATTGACGGTTTCGAGCGTGATGGCAGCCGAAAGCAGGTCCTCGCGCTGGCGGATGTCATCGACGAAGACCGGCTCGCAGACAAGGCGTAGAGCAAGCCTGGCGCTGTTGCGGATCACTTGCCCATAGAATGGCGGATCGCCGTAGACGAAATCGACGGCAAAGCCGAGCTTCTCCGCGTAGAAGTCGCACGAGGCCTTGATATCGGCAACGAACAGCTGAGCGGCGATCGACTGCAGCACCGGCTGCGATATGGTGGGTTTTGAGTGCGGGGTCATTGTCAGGGCTCCTGATTTGAGCGCCTGCCAACCGTCGAATCCCGATTGGCGCGCGATAAGCTCCTGCGCGTCGGCGAGCTTGAACTCCGCCTTGAGAATGGCGTCGTCATCAAGGTCACAGTAACGGGGCAAGGCCGCCCTGATCTCCGCTGCGACCGGATGGTACCGTTCGCGAAGCCATTTGAGGTACTGCTTCGCCTGCTTCTTCAGGTTTTCAAGGTTTGGCATGGGCGCAACTACGGTGTGTCTCCCGTAGGCGGGCGTGCCCTTTCAGCCTCTTGCCTATGCGCCCTACGCAGCGCCAGGAGATTGACGACCATTTCCGACACTGTCAACGCCATGCCGATGGCCGGAGGGATATCTGCACTTGCCGGCTGAACGCCGGTTCCCGTAGAAATAGACGTCGGTCAAATTCTGTAAAGAGCCCGTTGCATGCCTGCCATAACCATTGACGGCGCCCAAAGGCGCGTTTCTATCGATGCGCGCAATCCCGCTTTCTACCGTGAGCCGCTCGCCGCCTATGCCGAAATCCACGCGCAATGTCCGGCCTTCTTCTGGGAGGAGCGGCAACAATGGTATTTCGCAGGCTATGACCAGGTAAACGTGCTGCTCCGCGACCGCCGTTTCGGTCGGCAGATCCTGCATGTGGCGACGCGCGAAGAGGTCGGCCTGTCGGCGCCGAAGCCACATCTGAGGGACTTCGACGCGCTGGAGGAACATTCGCTGCTGGAGCTCGAGCCGCCGGCACACACGCGGCTGCGCACCCTCGTCAACCGGGCGTTCGTCTCAAGGCAGATCGAACAGCTGAGACCGGATATCGAGCAGCTGTCGCACGCCCTTATCGATGGTTTCGAAGGCGACGGCGAGGTCGAGTTGCTCAAGACGTACGCCGAAACGATCCCCGTGACGATCATCGCCCGCATGCTCGGCATACCGGTCGAGGCGGCGCCCGATCTTCTCGACTGGTCGCACCGCATGGTCCGGATGTATGTCTTCAACCCGAGCCACGAGACCGAACTCGACGCCAACCAGGCTTCCGCCGAATTTGCCGCCTATCTGCGAGAGATCATCGCCGAGAAACACCGCAATCCCGCCGATGACCTGCTGACGCACATGATCACCTCGGAAAAGGATGGCGAACGACTTTCCGAGGCAGAGTTGGTCTCGACCACCGCCCTGCTCCTCAATGCCGGTCACGAAGCGACTGTGCATCAGATCGGCAATGCCGTGAGAACCATCCTGCAATCCGGACCTTCCGCCGAGGATCTGTTTGCCACGGAGGCATCAACGGGGCTGGCGATCGAGGAGTGCCTGCGTTTTGCGGCACCGCTGCATATTTTCCAGCGTTACGCTCTCTCGGATGTCGAGCTGGAAGACGGCATCACCCTTCGCAAGGGCGACAAGATCGGCCTTTTGCTCGGGGCGGCAAATGTCGACCCGAAGAAGTTCACGGACCCGAATGCGTTCCTGCCGACGCGCGATGAAGGCGCCAATGTCTCCTTCGGGGCCGGCCTGCATTTCTGCATCGGGGCGCCGCTGGCCCGGCTTGAACTCAATCTATCGCTGCCGATCCTGTTTCGGCGGCTGCCGGACATGCGGCTGAAGAACGAGCCCGAGGTGAAGGACGCGTTTCATTTCCACGGCCTGGAGCGTCTCGACCTCGTCTGGTAGCTGCATCGAAGACCGCCCAATCTCCGGCGCTTCGGCACTCACAAGCGGATGACGTAGTCCTTGCGGGTTGTCTCCACGACCTCCCAGGTCCCTTCGAAGCCCGGACGCAGGATCATGCTGTCGCCGGCGCGCAAATGCGCCGCCTCGCCACCATCCTGCGTGACGATCGAATAGCCGGAGATGATGTGGAAATATTCCCACTCCTCATAGACGATCCGCCACTTGCCGGGCGTCGATTCCCAGACCCCGGCATAGAGGCCGCCATCGGCCTCCTCCAGGTTCCAGGTACTGAATTGCGGCGCCCCGGAGATCAGCCGGTCGCCAGCGGGCGTGCCGGTTTCCGGCTCGACGGAAGACAGATCGAACTTCTGCATATTCGCCATTGGGCACCTTTGCTGGAGGCACTGCAACCTCCCCCGTCATGGGTTTCAGATTTGGTTTCGTCACACACCTCCGGGGCAACGTCCATTGTTTTTTCGAGGATATTCCCGCCTCCGTTCTGCTGGTGCCGCCATTCCTCGATCGAGGCGGACGTGGACCGGCATTTCGAAGCAACTCGGCTCCCGCCCCATCCGACCTTGAACTTTCACTCGTCTACCGCTGGATCCTGCCGTCTATCGGCGTCAGAAGCCCGGCGCTGGCCGCTCTCGTCGGCGACCGGGTGTCGGCTAGGGCTGGCAAACGCCAGCCCTTCACCAGTCCGTAGATTGCCGGGATGACCGCCAGTGTCAGCACCGTCGACGAGATCATGCCGCCGATCATCGGCACGGCGATGCGCTGCATGATTTCCGATCCGGCCCCGGTGCTCCAGAGGATCGGCACCAGCCCGGCGATAATCGCCACGACCGTCATCATCTTCGGCCGGACCCGTTCCACTGCGCCGACCATGATCGCGTGATGCAGGTCGTCCCGCGTGAAGGGGCGCTGTTCGCCGGTGCATTCCTCACGGCGTTCGCGAAGCGCCTGGTCGAGATAGATCAGCATGATCACACCCGTCTCTGCCGCCACGCCTGCAAGCGCGATGAAGCCGACGACCACCGCCACCGAGGCGTTGAAGCCCAGCCACCACATCAGCCAGATGCCGCCGACCAGCGCGAAGGGCAGCGACAGCATGACGATGAGCGTTTCGGTCAATGCCTTGAAGTTCAAGTAGAGCAGTAGGAAGATCAGCGCGAGGGTCAACGGCACGACGATCGCAAGGCGCGCTTTTGCCCGTTCCAGATACTCGTACTGCCCGCTCCAGGCGACCGAATAGCCTGATGGAAGCGACACGCTCTTCGCGACGGCTTCCTGAGCTTCGGAGACATAGCTGCCAAGATCGCGGTCGGCGATGTCGACGAAGATGTAGACCGCGAGCTGGCCGTTTTCGGTCCGGATCGTTGTCGCACCGCGTTCAAGCTTGACGTCCGCGACTGCGCCAAGGGGCACCGTGCCGCCGCCGGGAAGCGCGACCTCGATGTCGCGCGCGATCGACTGCGGATCGCTTCTGAACGCCCGCGGATAACGGACGGCGACGCCGTAGCGCTCCCTTCCCTCGACGGTCAAGGTGACCACCTCGGACCCGAGCGCCGTGGCGATGACATCCTGCACGTCACCGATGCTGAGGCCGTAGCGCCCGAGCGCGGTGCGGTCGGGCACGATGTCGAGGAAGTATCCGCCTATGACACGCTCGGCGTAGGCGCTGGACGTGCCGGGGATCGCCTTCAGCACCGTCTCGATGTCGCGCGCCACCCGCTCCATCTCCTTGAGATCGGTGCCATAGACCTTGACGCCGACGGGCGTGCGGATGCCGGTCGACAGCATGTCGATGCGGGCGCGGATCGGCATGGTCCAGGCGTTGGAGACGCCGGGGAACTGAAGCGCTGCGTCCATCTCCCGCTTGAGGCTGTCGATGGTCACGCCCAGCCGCCATTCCGACTTCGGCTTCAGGGTGATGATCGTCTCGAACATCTCCGTCGGCGCAGGATCGGTGGCAGTCAGCGCCCTGCCCGCCTTGCCGAAGACCGTCTCCACTTCCGGGAACGACCTGATGATGCGGTCCTGGGTTTGCATCAGCTCGGCTGCCTTGGTCACCGACAGGCCGGGCAAGGTCGTCGGCATGTACATGAGCGTGCCTTCGTTGAGGGTCGGCATGAACTCGCTGCCGATCTGGCGCGCCGGCCACACCGTTGCGGCGAGGGCGGCGACCGCGAGCAGGATCGTGATCGTCTTCGCGCGCAGCACGCCGTGAATGATCGGGCGGTAGGTCCAGATCAGGAAGCGGTTGAGCGGGTTCTTGTGCTCCGGCACGATCCGGCCGCGCACGAACAGGACCATCAGTGCCGGAACGAGCGTCACCGACAGCAGCGCGGCTGCCGCCATGGCGAAGGTCTTCGTGAACGCGAGCGGTCCGAACAACCGACCCTCCTGGGACTCCAAGGTGAAGATCGGCAGGAAGGACACGGTGATGATCAGTAGGCTGAAGAACAGTGCCGGGCCGACCTCGCTTGCCGCTTCTATCAGGACTTCGGCTCTGGGTTTGTCGGGCGGCGCGCGCTCCAGGTGCTTGTGGGCGTTCTCGATCATGACGATCGCCGCATCGATCATCGCACCGATGGCAATCGCTATGCCGCCAAGGCTCATGATATTCGCCCCGATGCCGAGAGCCCGCATCGCGACGAAGGAAATCAGGATACCGATCGGCAGCATGATGATGGCGACGAGCGCGCTCCTCACATGCAGGAGGAAGACGATCGTCACCAGTGCGACGATGATCGACTCCTCGACCAGCGTGCCCTTGAGCGTCTCGATCGCCGCCTTGATCAGCTCCGAACGGTCATAGACGGGCACGATCTCGGTGCCAGCCGGCAGGCTATCCTTGATCGCCGCCAGGCTCTTCTTGGCGCTGTCGATGACGTTGAGGGCATTTTCGCCGACCCGCTGCAGGACGATGCCGCTTGCGACCTCGCCTTCGCCATTCAGCTCGGTGATGCCGCGCCGCTCGTCGGGAACCGTTTCCACCCGCGCTACGTCGCCAAGGCGTAGCGGAGCTCCGCCTTCGGTCATCAGCACGATGTTCTCGATATCCTTGATACCCTGCAGATAACCGCGGCCGCGAACCATGAACTCGAACTCGGAGATTTCGACCGTCCGGCCGCCGACGTCCCGATTGCTGGCCCGCACCGCGGCGGCGATCTGTTTCAGCGTCACGTTCTGGGCGCGCAGGCGCGCCGGATCGACGACGATGGAGTACTGCTTGACGAAGCCGCCGACACTCGCGACTTCCGCCACGCCGTCGGACTTCGAGGCGGCGAAGCGCACGACCCAGTCCTGCAACGAGCGCAGTTCGGCCAGCGACAGCTCCTTGGCGACAAGGGCGTACTGGTAGACCCAGCCAACACCCGTCGCGTCCGGGCCGAGGCTCGGCGAGACGCCTTCGGGAAGCCGGCTTGCGGCGGCGTTGAGGTATTCGAGCACGCGGCTTCGCGCCCAATAGGGATCGGTCCCGTCCTCGAAGATGACGTAGACGAAGGAGATGCCGAAGAAGGAGAAGCCGCGCACAACCTTCGACCGTGGTACCGTCAGCATCGACGTTGTCAGCGGATAGGTGACCTGATCCTCGACCACCTGCGGTGCTTGGCCGGGATAGTCGGTGAAGACGATGACCTGCACGTCCGAGAGGTCGGGAATGGCATCGAGCGGAAGCGAGCGCAGGGAGTACACGCCCGCGGCGATTGAGAGGGCGGCTGCAACGATGATCAGCACCAGATTGCGGGCGGACCAGGCGATGACGTTCGGGATCATGGCTTCACCTCGTCCGCAGTGAGGGCGCTTAGCGCCGCATTGAGATTGCTCTCGGCGTCGAGCAGGAAGTTGGCGGAGACGACGATCTTCTCTCCGGCTTCAATCCCTTTCCTGATTTCCGTTCGGTCATTGCCGCGCGCTCCGAGCTCGACGTCACGCGGTTCGAAGCGGCCTTCGCCCTTGTCGACGAACACCACCTGTCGGTCGCCCGTGTCGATGACGGCGCTGTTGGGCACCGCGACACCGGGGCGGTGTCACCCGAGGCGATCTCGACCTCGGCGTACATGTTGGCGAGCAGCAGGCCCTCGGCGTTGGAAAGCTCTATCCTCACCTTGGCCGTGCGAGTCTGCGTCTGAAGCTCGGGATAAATCAGATCGACGGCACCCTCGAAGGTCTTTCCGGGCAGGTTCCGCACCCGGACCGTCGCATGCGCGCCTTGCCGGATGGTCGCGGCATCGAACTCGGGCACGTCGGCGATCACCCACACCTTCGACATGTCGGCAATCCGGAACAGGACGTCGCCGGCCTCGGCCATCATGCCGGTCGTGGCGCTGCGTTCGAGGACGACGCCATCGCTTGGGGAGAGATAGGCGATGCTTCTGGGCACCGTCCGGCTCCGTGCAATCGCTCTAACGGTCTCTTCCGGCACGCCGAGATTGCGCAGTTGCAGCGCGCCGCCGACGTCGAGATCTGGCTTGCCGCCACCGCGCAGTTCAGTGGCGTATTCGGCCCCGGCCTTGGCGATGTCCTTCGAGAAGAAGTGGAAAAGCTCGTCGCCCTTCAGCACCCGGTCGCCAGTCGTCACATCGGCGACGCCCTCGATGAAGGCGTTCGCCCGCATCGAGACGATCCGCACCAGGCGCTCGTCGAACGTGACCGTTCCCGGCACCCGCACCTGGCGGCTGACGACGGCGTTCTCTGCCGTCGCCGTCTTCACCCCGGTCCGCTGTAACTTGCCGAGCGAGACCTTCACGACGGAGCTGTCCGCCTCCTCTTCCTCGTATACGGGAAGATAGTCCATGCCCATGGAGTCCTTCTTCGGCACCTTGGAGGTGTCGGGCAGGCCCATGGGGTTGCGGTAATAGAGGACTTTTCGCTCGCCCGCCGTCGGCGTGGCTTCCGCCTTTTGGGGAGCGGCCTTCTTCACCGTGTCGAAGGAGATGTCCTCGCTCTCGCGCACGGCAACGAAAGCGCGACCGTCTGCTGTCTCTCTCGGTGTGGCCGAGTATTCCGGCGAACCGTCTGGACTACGATAGTAGATGACCTTGCCAGTCGGCTTGACTGCAGGGGCCATGGTTTCCCCGAGCGCCTGCTCGGGGAAGACCTTGTTGATGTCGGTGGCAAGGCCGCGCGTGCCAGCCGCGTACCCTCCCCCGCCGGCGACGGCGAGGGAGCTAACGAGGAGCAAGAACTTCACGGGCTTCACGGCGTGGCCTGCAGAACCAGTTCGCCTTGGACGGTCTCGGTCTCGCCCTGGACCTTCGCCGCCAGCTTGAAACGCCAGCCGCCCTCCATGCTGAGGTTAGTCTTGAAACGATAGACGCCGGGTTCCGTTGACGGCATGACCTCGACCGGAGTGGTCATAGCCTCCATGCCCTCCGGTGCCATGTCCATCCGGGTCGTGAAGATCACAGCGTCGGAGACGGGTTTGTCGGTTCGCTTGTCCACGAGGCGGACGGCGACTGTCGCCTCCGGTCCGTGGGCCACTTCGGACTCGACGAGCTTGAACTCGTAGTCCGTCGCGGCGGCGTAGGAAGTGGCAGTCGAGGCCAGCGCGATCGCCAGCGACGCGAAGATCGCCTTCGCGGAAAATTTCTTTGCAGTCATATTGAAATCTCACCCAGGACGGGCGCGTCGGCCACGTCCCTGAAAAATACGATAGTCGGATGCCTCCGCCATTGCGGGCAGAGCGAATCCAGTGGCTCGAAGGGTGAGATCAGGCTTTGGGAGGCCGTGCCGGCGGTTCGACGAGAGCAGACGGCAGGCCGTTTTCCTGGAGGACCGGATGCGACAGCTCGCGTGCCGACAGATCGATGCGCCAGCTATTCGCCTTGCTGCCGTGCGCAAGGATGATGGAAGAGCAGACGAGCGCGAGGGGACATGTCTTTCCGCAATCGTTCTTCTGAGCAGGTTGCCGCTCCGGACAGCAGGACATGTCGTCCATGCCTGTCATCGCATCCATCTGCATGTCGGACGAAAGAGCCATGGCGCTCGCAGCCGTGCTGACGCTCACGGGAACGATTACGATCCCGAGCAACGCCAACACACAGAGAAAGCGCCGGAGCGCGACGACAGCGAACATGCAGCTATGCTTGCATAGCGCGACGTTCATTGGAAGCCGGTCACGGAAAGTTGCGACCGGCCGACGCATCAGAGCTTTGCCAGCGACTGTTCGAGGTCGGCGATGATGTCGGAGACATCCTCGATGCCGACCGACAGACGCACGACATCGGGGCCGGCGCCGGCCGCCACCTGCTGCTCGGGCGTCAATTGCCGATGGGTGGTCGAGGCCGGGTGGATGACGAGCGAGCGTGTGTCGCCAATGTTCGCCAGATGCGAGAACATTTCCAGCCCCTCGACGAAGCGCTTGCCCGCCTCGTAGCCGCCCTTGAGGCCGAAGGTGAAGACGGCACCGGCACCCTTCGGCGAATAACGCTGCTGCAGCGCGTGGTTGGGATCGTCCTCAAGCCCGGCATAGTTGACCCACGAAATCTTGTCGTGCGTCTTCAGCCACTTGGCGACCGCAAGCGCGTTGTCGCAATGGCGCTGCATGCGCAGCGGCAGGGTCTCGGCGCCGGTCACGAGCATGAAGGCATTGAACGGAGAGATTGCCGGACCGAAATCGCGCAGTCCCAGGACACGCGCGGCAATGGCGAAAGCGATGTTGCCGAAGGTTTGGTGCAACACGACACCGGCATATTCCGGACGCGGCTCCGAAAGCATCGGATACTTGCCCGACTTCGACCAGTCGAAGGTACCGCCGTCGACGATGACACCGCCCATCGAATTGCCATGGCCGCCGATGAACTTCGTCAGCGAATGCACGACGATATCGGCGCCGTGCTCCAGCGGCCGCAGCAAATAGGGTGTCGCCATGGTGTTGTCGACGATCAGCGGCAGGTCGTGCTTGCGGGCGACCTCGGCGATGGCGGCGATATCCACGAAGGTGCCGCCGGGATTGGCGAGGCTCTCGATGAAGATCGCCTTGGTGCGCCGGTCGATCTTCGCCTCGAACGAGGCGGGGTCAGCAGGATCGGCCCAGCGCACCTGCCAGTCGAAGGACTTGAAGGCGTGGCCGAACTGGTTGACCGAGCCGCCATAGAGCCGGTTGGCTGCGACGAAATTGTCGCCCGGGTTCATGATCGTGTGGAAGACGAGCAGCTGAGCCGCATGGCCGGAGGCAACGGCCAGCGCAGCCGTGCCGCCTTCGAGCGCCGCGATGCGCTCCTCCAGCACCGCCTGGGTCGGGTTCATGATGCGGGTGTAAATGTTGCCGAACTGCTGGAGGCCGAAGAGTGCCGCGGCATGGTCGGTGTCGTTGAAGACGAAGCTCGTCGTCTGGTAGATCGGCGTCGCCCGCGCGCCCGTGGTCGGATCGGGCTGCGCCCCCGCGTGAATTGCGAGCGTGTTGAAACCAGGGTTGTCTTTCGTCATTTCGTCCCTCCCATGACCAGAGCGCGGCCGCCAGCCGGCGCGCCGAGGACGCTCTATCACCTTGAATCTGCGTGTGATCCGCTATCGAACCTCCGCCGCCCAGCGCGGAGGTGGCGGCACTATTCCAGAGCCTACGTGTGCGGTCAAAGAGGATTTTTACGAAACTGACGGTTGCGCAGGCCGCAGCCGTTCTGCGGGCCGAGGTCAGCCGATCAGGCGCGGATATTCGATTGCCGGACAGCGATCCATGACCACCTTGATCCCGGCGGCTTCCGCCTTCGCCGCTGCGCCGTCGTCGCGCACCGAAAGCTGTCCCCAGATCACCTTCGGCAGCGTGTCCAGCGCCAGGATCTCGTCAACGAGCGCCGGTAAGGCATGGGCGGCGCGGAAGACATCGACCATGTCGATAGGTTCCTTCACGTCTGCGAGCCGGCCGACGACGGTCTGGCCCTGAATGGCCTTGCCGACATGGCCGGGGTTGATCGGGATCACCCGATAGCCCTTGCGCAACAGGAACGCCATGACCCGATGGCTCGGTCGCTCGGCATTCGGCGATGCACCGACGAGAGCGATCGTCTTGGTCTCGCGCAGGATGTCGGCGAGATAGTAGTCCGGATAGACGTCGTGATTCATGTGGGGCTTTTGATC
This sequence comes from Ensifer sp. GW101-20A05, assembly GCF_059424735.1. Classification (NCBI taxonomy): domain Bacteria; kingdom Pseudomonadati; phylum Pseudomonadota; class Alphaproteobacteria; order Hyphomicrobiales; family Rhizobiaceae; genus Ensifer; species Ensifer sp. GW101-20A05. The sequence continues at coordinate 113,218 of NZ_JBWKZT010000007.1, forward strand.
CATCTCATTGAACGGCCGTATAATGGGGCCGCTCCCTTCCAAGTCAACTTCGTGCAGCAATGCGCCTCAGACCCTGACGCAATACAAGACTTTACGGTTGCATTTGCGTGCGAGCGGCGCCACAAGCTTCACCAGGCCCGCCACATCGTTTCCGAGGTTCCATCTTGCCGCTTGAAGTCATTGCGCTCGTCCTGTTCGGGGCGTTGTTGCACGCGACCTGGAATGCCCTGGTCAAGGCAGGCTCGGAAAAATCGCTCGACGCAGCAATGATCGCGCTCGGGGCCGCCGCAGTGGCCATCCCCTTCCTGCCATTCCTGCCCTTGCCGAAGCCGGAAGCCTGGCCCTACATCCTGGTTTCGGCCCTGTTCCAGTTCGCCTATTTCCAGCTTGTCGCCGCCTCCTATCGCGCAGGCGATATCGGCCTCGTCTATCCGCTGATGCGCGGCACCGCGCCCTTGATCGTCGCGGCCACCAGCGGCGCGCTGATTGGCGAAGAGCTCACCTTCGGTACGATGCTCGGCATTCTGACAATCTCTGTCGGCGTGCTGACGCTCGCTTTCGAGTCCAGAAAGAGCGGCAAACACGCGATCGTGCTCGCCCTCCTCAACGCCTGCGTCATCGCCAGCTACACCTTTGTCGACGGCATCGGCGCGCGCGTATCGGGCAATGCGATTTCCTACACGCTGTGGATGGCGCTCTTACCGCCGGTGCTGCTCTTCGCCTGGGCCTTTGCCCGCCGCGGCATCAAGCCGGTCGCCCGCCACGTCTATAAGAACTGGTGGCGGGGTCTGATCGGCGGCGCCGGATCGATTGGCGCCTATGGCCTGGCGCTCTGGGCGATGACCAAGGCGCCGGTCGCCACCGTCGCCGCCCTTCGCGAGACGTCGATCCTGTTTGCGGTGGTGATCTCCGTCGTGTTCCTCAAGGAACCGGTCAGTGTCTGGCGCATTGCCGCTGCCTGCGTCATCGCGCTCGGCGCGCTGCTGCTGAAGCTCGCCTGACGACGTCGCAGATCAGTCTTCCTTCCACTCCGGCATGCGCTTGCCGAGGAACGCGCCGATGCCATCCTCGGCATCGCGAGCCAGCATATTCTCGACCATCACGCCGACGGCGTAGTCATAGGCCTGCGGCAGGTCCATCTCCGCCTGGCGGTAAAAGGCTTCCTTGCCGATCTTCAGCGCCTGCGGCGACTTCGAGGCGATCACAGCCGCATATTTGTCGACCACCTGGCGCAGGTACTGCTGCGGCACGATGCGGTTGACGAGGCCGAAATCCTTGGCGGTCGAGGCGTCGATGGTCTCACCGGTGAGCAACATCTCCATTGCCTGCTTGCGGTGCGCCGCACGCGTAAGCGCGACCATCGGCGTCGAGCAGAAGAGGCCGATATTGACGCCCGGCGTGCAGAAGGTGGAGCTGTCGGTACAGATCGCGAGGTCGCAGCTTGCGACAAGCTGGCAGCCGGCGGCCGTTGCGAGCCCGTCGATTTCAGCGATGACGGCTTGCGGCAACCGGGTGATCTTCAGCATTAAGTCTGCGCAAAGGCGGATCGTTTGTTCAAAGAAGGCCCGGCCCCGGTCGTCGTCTTCGCGATGCGCGGTCATTTCCTTGAGGTCGTGCCCCGCCGAAAACAGCTTGCCCGACGCGGAAAGCACAACAACCCTGATTTCCTTGGAGGCGGCGACGGCATCGAACTCGGCGTGCAGCGCCTCCATCATGGCGATAGACAATACATTGGCCGGCGGGTTGTTCAGCGTCAGCCGCAACACCGGCCCGGAGCGTTCGCGCAGCAGCAGGCCGTTCTGCTCTTCCTTCTTGAACGATACCACTTCGGCCATCTCTTTCTCCTGAAACTTGAACTCGGGCTTGGTGGTACGCCGGACACGCGCGCGGTGCAAGCTGAGCGCAGAACCAGGCGGCGCGTTCCGTCTACGACCTTTTTCCGCCTTGCGTCCGGCCGTCGGCCGGTTTCAGGTGGCGGGCGAATATGTTGAAGGATGCAATGCATGACCATCGAGCCGATCATGACCGTCGACGAACTCAACCGGTTTCTCGACACGGATTTTCCGCAGGTCCACACTGATGGCAAGGTTTTTCACGTCACGGCGGCAGGCCCAGCCTTTGCCACCATGCGGCTCGATCCGAACGAAAGGCACATCCGTCCGGGCGGCACCGTCTCAGGCCCCACCCTCTTCGCGCTTGCGGACGTTTCCGCCTATATCGCGCTGATCGCCCATATCGGTCCGGTCGCGCTTGCGGTTACCACAAACCTCAATATCAACTTCCTGCGCAAGCCCGAGCCGGAACCGCTCGAATGCACCTGCCGCATCCTCAAACTCGGCAAGCGCCTCGCTGTTCTCGACGCATCGATCGTCAAGGTCGGTGACGACGATCTCGTCGCCCATGCAACGGCGACCTATTCGATTCCACCACGTTAAAGTATGGTATCGAAATACCACATACGTAACTCGTTGTTTTTACTAGAGTTTATTTCCATCGCGCAGATTTCACGTTCTTGACGCTTGTTTCACACTTGCGTATAAGCTGCCGCAGATCGCGGTCCTCAGGGGCCGCTTTCTTCTTTTGTCCGGGAAACCGGGCAAAACCAAGCAACAAGAAACGCCCGGCGGTTCGCCGCCCGGGTCCAAAGAAAGAGTTTAGATATGGCAACCTTCGTTCAGAAGCCTGCAGAGGTGGAGAAGAAGTGGATCATCATCGACGCCGAAGGCCTCGTTGTTGGTCGCCTCGCTTCCCTCATCGCAAACCGCCTGCGCGGCAAGCACAAAGCTACCTTCACCCCGCATGTTGACGACGGCGACAACGTCATCGTCATCAACGCCGAGAAGGCAGTTCTGACGGGCAAGAAGTACACCGACAAGAAGTACTACTGGCACACCGGTTACCCCGGCGGCATCAAGGAGCGCACCGCGCGCCAGATCATCGAGGGCCGCTTCCCGGAGCGCGTCATCGAGAAGGCCGTCGAGCGCATGGTTCCGCGTGGTCCGCTCGGCCGTCGCCAGATGAAGAACCTGCGCGTTTACGCAGGCGCCAACCACCCGCATGAAGCACAGCAGCCGGCCGTCCTCGACGTCGCCAAGCTGAACAGCAAGAACACAAGGAGCGCCTAATAATGGCCGACCTTTCCGCTCTCAAGGACATCGCCACGACCGCGGAACCGGCTGCTCCGGTTCACGTCAAGAAGGTCGACGCCCAGGGTCGCTCCTACGCGACCGGCAAGCGTAAGAACGCTGTTGCCCGCGTATGGGTCAAGCCCGGCTCGGGCAAGATCACCATCAACGGCAAGCCGTACCTCGACTACTTCGCTCGTCCGGTTCTGCAGATGATCCTGCAGCAGCCGATCGTCGCAGCTGCCCGTGACGGCCAGTTCGACATCGACGCGACGGTCGCCGGTGGCGGTCTCTCCGGCCAGGCCGGTGCCGTTCGTCACGGCATCTCCAAGGCCCTCACCTACTTCGAACCGGGCCTGCGCTCCGTTCTGAAGCGCGGTGGCTTCCTCACCCGCGACAGCCGCGTGGTCGAGCGTAAGAAGTACGGCCGTGCGAAGGCACGTCGTTCGTTCCAGTTCTCGAAGCGTTAATCGCTTCCAAACTGCGACTTGGAAAGGCGGGGCTTTGCTCCGCCTTTTTTTGTTATCATCGCCCCCACCGTATCCCGCAGCATCGATCCTCCGAGGCATCGCATGACAAGCTCCCCCGTCGCCAAGACCCCAGAGCCGCCCTACTACATCGTCACCTTCTCCTCGCGACGGACGGCCGGCGATCACGGCTACGACAATATGGGCACGGAGATGGAGAGGCTGGCGCGCGAACAGCCAGGTTTTCTCGGGCTCGAAAGCGTGCGTGGTGCTGATGGCTCCGGCATCACCAATTCCTATTGGGCGGACGAGGAGAGCATCGCGGCGTGGAAAAGCGACGTCCGGCATTTGACCGCCCAGCGGCTCGGCCGCGAGCGCTGGTACGAGGATTATCAAGTCCGTGTCGGCAAGATCGAGCGGCAATACGGGTTCGAGCGCTCATAGGGTCCCGGCAGTCGCCATGACCGAACCGCTTCAGATCGGCAGTTCCGTCGTCGACTTGAGTTCACGCAACACGAAGCTCGACACTACCGTGCGCACATGCGGGTTGCGCATCAGGTAGCGCGTCATGAAGGCGTCGTAACTTTCGACGTCGTTGGCGCGAATCTTCAGCATATAATCGAAGGTGCCGGATAGAGCGTAGCATTCCATGATCTCCGGGCGATCGCGCACCAACGCCGAGAAGGCTGCGATCGCCTCGTCATGATGATCCTCCAGCGTCACGTGAGCGATGATGCAGAGTTTCAGATCGAGCTTTGCCGGATCGAGCAACGCCACCCGCTTGCGAATGACGCCATCCGTCTCCAGTTCCTGCAGCCGTCGCCAGGCGGAACTTTGCGACATGCCCGCCTTCTCGGCGAGATCGGAGAGCGACTGGCCGCTATCAGCCTGAATCAATCGCAGCAGCTTTCGAACTGGATGGAGATTTTCTTTCACATCGGACGGCATCTTGAAATTTCCTCCCGTCATCAGGCCCGTGTCTGGCAACTGTGGAACAAATACTCGCGCCATCCGCGATACAATTGCAACAGGAGAGTTGTTCTGACGAATGAGGAGACGTCATGACGAAGGAGAGTACATACACTGCGAAACTGCCGGAACCGGACGGAACTTATCATTACACTCCGGAAGAAGATGCGATCTGGGGCGAGCTCTATCAGCGGCAGATGAAGCTTCTCGCTGACAAGGCCTGCGACGAATATTTGGAAGGCGCAAAGACACTCGACCTGGGGCCGCATCATGTGCCGCAGTTGAAGGACGTGAACCGCCGTCTAGCGGAAACCACCGGCTTCGGCGTCGAAGGCGTGCCGGCGCTCATTCCGCCGTCCCGTTTCTACGAGCTTCTGTCCCAGGGCAAGTTTCCGCTGGCGACCTTCATCCGCCGGCGTGAGCATATCGACTACATCGAAGAGCCCGACATCTTTCACGAAGTCTTCGGGCACTGCCCGCTGCTCACCAACCAGAGCTACGCCCACTTCGTCCGTCGCTTCGGCGAGAAGGCCGCTTCGCTCGGCAAAGGTTACTCCTGGCATCTGTTCCGGATCTTCTGGTTCACCGTCGAGTTCGGCCTGATCAACACGCCAAAGGGCCGCCGCTGCTACGGCGCAGGCATCGTCTCTTCGCCGAACGAGACGCGCAACGCCATGGAGACACCAGGTGTCGAGTTCCGGCCGTTCGACCTGATGACCGTGCTGCGCACGCCCTATCGCATCGATATCGTGCAGCCTATCTATTACGTGATCGACAGCTTCGCCCAGCTCGAAACGATCATCGAGGAAGATATCGCCGCGCGCGTCACCGAAGCGAAGGCGCTTGGCGACTTCGCCCCGACCTACGAAGCCAAGGCTTCGTAATCGCGGAAGAATCGGCCGGCAGGGCCTTGCCTTGCCGGCGACGATTGTCCAACGTCTCGCCACCACAAGTTAGAGCGGGATACGAGCACACGGCTCTCTTCATCCCGCCCTGAAGCAGAGACGGGACATGGCCAACAGGACAATCGATCATGCGCTGACGGCGCGCTCACTCACATCGGCGGCATCCGATCCGACGCATGCCGGCATTCTCTCCTTCATGCGCCGCAAATATTCGAAGCAGTTGAAGGGTATCGACGCGGTCGTCTGGGGCATTCCCTTCGATGCCGCCACGTCCAACCGTCCTGGCGCCCGCTTCGGGCCACAGGCGATCCGTCGCGCCTCCGCCATCTTCGACAACGATCCGCAGTACCCCTTCGAGCGCGACCTCTTTGCCGCGATGGCGACGATCGACTACGGCGACTGCCTGCTCGACTATGGCAACCATTCGAAGACGCCGGCGACGATCGAGCGCGAAGCGGTGAAAATCATCAGAAGCGGCGCTTATCTGCAGACGCTCGGCGGCGACCACTTCATTACCTATCCGATCCTGAAGGCGCAGGCGGCCATCCACGGCCCCCTCGCCCTCGTGCAGTTCGACGCACACCAGGATACCTGGCCGGACGAACGGGGGCGGATCGATCATGGCTCCTTCGTCGGACGTGCCGCGCGCGAGGGCCTGATCGATACCGACGCCTCCATCCAGATCGGCATCCGCACCCACGCACCCGAAGACTGCGGTATTCGCATTCTCTATGGCTATGACGTCGAGGAAATGAGTGCTGCCGAGATTGCCGAAACGATCATCCGGCAGGTCGGCGAACGCAAGGCCTATCTCACCTTCGACATCGATTGCCTCGACCCGGCCTACGCGCCCGGCACCGGCACGCCGGTTGCCGGCGGCCCGTCGAGCGCCAAGATCCTCTCGGTGCTGCGCAAGCTCGGCGCCCTGACGATTGTCGGCAGCGATGTCGTCGAAGTGGCACCCGCCTACGACCATGCCGAAGTCACCGCAATCGCGGGCGCCACTGTCGCCATGTTCATGCTGGGACTGCATGCGGAGAAACTTGCGGAACGCGCACCGCTGCGCTGAAGAACCGTATCGCCGTTGCGACCAGGGGCGGCTGCTTGTATAGGAACTGACAGGGCTGGCGGCGGTCCGCCGGCCTGTTGAGAAATTGATTCAATTCTATGCCAGAATGATTCCGGAACTATCCGTAAATCACTGACAGAACGGGAAAATCATGAAACCGAAGATCTTCATCGATGGCGAACACGGCACCACGGGCCTGCAGATCCGCACGCGCATGGCCGGCCGCAGCGACCTCGAACTGCTTTCCATCCCGGAAGCGGAACGACGCAACGCCACGATGCGCGAAGATCTCCTGAACGACGCCGACATCGCCATTCTGTGCCTGCCGGACGATGCGTCGCGCGAAGCGGTTTCAATGGTTTCCGGCAACAACAAGGTGCGCATCATCGACACGTCGACGGCACACCGCATCGCCCCGGACTGGGCCTATGGCTTTGCCGAAATGGACAAGGCGCAGCCGGAGAAGATCCGCGATGCACGCCACGTCGCCAATCCCGGCTGCTATCCGACCGGCGCGATCGGCGTGATCCGGCCGCTACGCCAGGCCGGCATCGTGCCCGACGGCTACCCGGTCACGGTCAACGCTGTTTCCGGCTACACCGGCGGCGGCAAGCAGATGATCGCGCAGATGGAAGACGAAACCAATGCGGACCACATCAGCGCGCCGCACTTCCTCTATGGCTTGCCGCTCAAGCACAAGCACGTGCCCGAAATGAAGATGCACGGCCTGCTCGACCGTGCGCCGATTTTCGCTCCCTCGGTCGGCAAATTCGCGCAGGGCATGATCGTCCAAGTCCCGCTCTATCTTGAGGATCTTGCCGCCGGCGCAACGCTGGAGACGATCCACTCGGCGCTGGTCGAGCACTATGCCGGGCAGTCGATCGTCGAGGTCGTGCCGCTTGCGGAAAGCGAGAAGCTCGCGCGCATCGACGCGACCGAGCTTGCCGGCAAGGACACGATGAAGCTCTTCGTCTTCGGCACCGCCGGCGGCAATCACGTGAACCTCGTCGCCCTGCTCGACAATCTCGGCAAGGGCGCATCGGGCGCGGCCGTCCAGAACATGGACCTGATGCTGTCGGCCTGATCGGCAATAGCAGCTGAAAAAAGAAGGCCCCGGCGATCCCGCCGGGGCCTTTGTCATTTCGGTATTCTTCAGGCGTCAGTCGCGCAGCTCGATCGCCGTCGGCCGCGGATATTCGCCGTAGAAACCGCGCCAGTGGGCGATGGCGAAACCGAGCACGACAAGGGCACCGCCCTGGTGTAGCACGCCCCAGCCGATCGGCACCTCAAGCACCAGCGTGGTGATGCCGATGACCGCCTGGGCTGAGACGAGCAGAAACAGAAGCACAGAGCGCCGCGCATGGGTCGTCTCAGGAGCAGCCCTCAGCGAGGCAATCATGTGCATCAGCGCGAAGGCAAACAGCACATAGGCGCCTATCCGGTGAACGAACTGCACCGTCTTCGGATTCTCGAACAGATTGATCCACCAGGGCTGCTGCAGGAACAGGTCCTGCGGAACGATCGCTCCATCCATCAGCGGCCAGGTGTTGTAGCTGAAGCCGGCGTCGAGGCCGGCGACGAGCGCGCCGAGATAGATCTGGAACAGGCTGAAGATGGCGATGATCATTGCCATCTTGCGCGAACGATCCGTGGGCGCCGTGTCGTTGGAATGCGGACTGAGCCCACGGAAGATCCACATACAAGAGGCGAAGATCAGACAGGCAATGACGAGGTGCGTCGCCAGCCGATACTGGCTGACCTCTGTGCGCTCGACCAGGCCGGAAGAAACCATCCACCAGCCGATGAAACCCTGAAAGCCGCCAAGGGCGAGGATGCCGAGAAGCGGCATCCGGAGCTTGCGCTCGACCCGGCCGGTCAGCCAGAAGAACGCGAGCGGCAGAGCGAAGATGATCCCGATGGTGCGGGCCAGCAGGCGATGCGCCCATTCCCACCAGAAGATCGTCTTGAACTCGTCAACCGTCATGCCGTTGTTCATCTGCTGGTACTGCGGAATGCGCTGATAGAGCTGGAACTCTTCTTCCCACTCGGCGGCCGAAAGCGGAGGGATCACACCGTGGATCGGCTTCCATTCGGTGATCGACAACCCCGATTCCGTGAGGCGTGTTGCACCACCGACAAGCACGAGCGAAAAGAGCGTGAAAATAACGACGGCGAGCCAGCCGCGGATCTGCCGGCGGTTGCGCTCGGTCTTGCCGATCTCGTTTCGAAGCATCTGTTCTGTCGCCATTTCGACGCCGGCCATTATTTTGCCTCTGGTATCGCAGGGTTGTTGGCGGCGCGACCGGACGGATCAACGGTCGCACCTTTCGGAAAGCCGTTGATTTGCACCAGAGCGGCATGCAAAACAAGACCGAAACCTTTGCGGCATGCCGTCGCGGTCGGTCCGCGCCCATGCAAGCCATCTGAAAGAAGTGAAATGCCCGTACGCCTCAGAAAGCTGATCGGCACGATCCTGATCATCATCCTCGTCGTCGTTTACGCACTGGCTGCCGTCACCTTTGCCTCGCTGCTGCTCGGCGCCGCACCCTGGTGGGTGCATCTGGCCTACTTCTTCTTCACCGGCCTGCTCTGGATATTGCCAGCCATGCTGATTATCAAATGGATGGAAAAGCCGGCTCGCGATCGCTGAGCCAAAGCGCAGCGGCCATTCGAGGAGACGCCCGTGAGACTTGCAGTCATCGCCGATATCCATGGCAACGATCTCGCGCTCGAGGCCGTTCTCGCCGACATCGATGCGCTCGGTATCACCGACATCGTCAACCTCGGCGATCACGTGAGCGGCCCGCTCAATGCAGCGCGCACTGCCGACATCCTCATGAAGCGCGCGATCCCCTCGATCCGAGGCAATCACGATCGCTATCTGTTGACAGTCGACCCCCGGGACCTGGGGTTATCGGATCGCTCTGCCTACGATGAATTGCAGCCGGAGCACCGCGAATGGCTGGCCACCCTGCCCGTCGCGCACGTCCACAGGGAAACGTTCTTCCTGTGCCATGCGACGCCGACGAACGATGAGACCTACTGGCTAGAGGCTCTGACGACCGACGGCACCGTCCACATGGCGGCGCGTTCGGCAATCGAGGCTGAAGCCGCCGGCATCAATTATCCGGTCATCCTTTGCGGACACACGCATATCCAGCGCGCCATCCGCCTTTCAGACGGCCGCCTCGTGGTCAACCCCGGCAGCGTCGGCTGCCCCGGTTATGACGACGACCAGCCCGTGCCGCACAAGGTCGAGGCGGGCTCGCCGGATGCACGCTACGCCGTCGTCGAGCAGACGCCGTCAGGGTGGAGCGTCACCTTCCGCAGTGTTCCCTACGACTGGATGGCGATGTCCCGGCTCGCGGCCAGCCGCAACCGACTGGAATGGGCAAGGGCACTGGCCACAGGCTTTATCGATTGAAGCCGCGCCGTGAGATATCCGCAACGCTTCACGCTTTGCTAACTGCGTTCTCCGGTTATTCTTCACTGCCGTTCATAAGAGTTGCTGCATTAAACGGATCGTAGCTGCCTTGAAGTTCAATCGCTCGGCAACAGGGACCGGATGGCACCTTCGATGACGAACTCCGATCTGACCATGGAAGGCTCTGGCGACCGTTGCCCGCGCGTGTCCATGCGTGTCGGTCCGTCCGATACCACGACGCGCCGCTTCGATGTTACGATCCATCGCGCCATGGAGCCGCTGGAGGCCGAATGGCGTGCACTCGACAGCCTCGCTGGCAATTCGCTGCATCACGCCTATGACTGGTGCCGTGCCTGGGCGGAAACCCACAACAGCGATCTCTTGCTGCTGCGCGTTGCGTTCGATGGCGCGCTTTTCCTCATTCTGCCGCTGGAACTCAGGCACGGGCGCCTGTTTCGAACAGCCCGCCTGATCGGAACGGAACACAGCAACCTCAACACGGGGCTCTTTGTCGACGGCGCCTGCGCAGTCATCACTCCGGCACTGGCCCATGCCTTGGCCCGGGATATTCGAACGGCGCTCCGCGGCTTCGCCGATGTCGTCATGCTCGAACGGATGCCGAGCGAGTGGCGTGGTGGCGTCAGCCCCTTTGCCGCACTTCCAGGCGTCGCAAACCCCAATTCGTCATTCCAGCTGCCCCTCCTCGGCAGCATTCAGCTCACACTGGCGCAGATCAACGCCAAGCGCCGCCGCAAGAAGATGCGCATCTCCGAACGACGACTGACGGAGATGGGCGGCTACGACTATGTGATCGCCCGCACCCCCGGCGAGGCGCAGACGTTGCTCGATACCTTCTTCCGGCAGAAGGCGACACGCTTCGCAACACTCGGCCTCCCCGACGTCTTTCACGACGCCGAGACACAAGCCTTCTTCCATGCGCTTGCCTCCTATCAGGACGGCAACCCACAGCTCATGCAGCTCAACGCCATCCGGCTTAGAGGAGAAAGTGACGGGCAGGTCGTTGCCGTCGCCGGGATTTCGCTCAAAGGCGACCATGTCATCTGCCAATTCGGCTCGATCGACGAGGCGCTGGCAGGCGAAGCAAGTCCGGGTGAATTGCTGTTCTATCGGATGATCGAGCGCCTCTCGACGCAAGGCGTACGCCTGTTCGATTTCGGCGTCGGCGACCAACCCTACAAGCGGTCCTGGTGCACCATCGAGACGCCGTTGCGTGACATCACATTACCGGTGACCCTTCCGGGGCGCCTTGCCGCCCTGCGCCATCACCTTGTCGTGCGCGCAAAGGCAGCGGCGAAGTCGAACAAGGCCGTTTACGCTCGCCTGCAGCGAGCGAGGCGATTCAGACAAGGCAAAATCGGTGCACAAAGCACCGGGGACTGAAGGCCGAACAGCAGCAGCCCGCGTTGACTTCTCGCTTTCGACACGCCGTCGTCGGTTAGGCGGCATCCCGGTCAGGATACTCCGGATCGGCTGCCTGCCCGGTCATGAGAACGATGTCGCGATAGCCGGCCGCACCGAAACCGGTCAGAACCTCGACGATCCGCTCATCACTGACCGACGGCGCCGAGAGGATGATCTCTGCGCCATCGCGGCCGGCAATCTTCTCGACAGCCATTTCGTCCGCCGGGCCGCACTCGACTAGAACGAGATCGTAGGCGTTGGTCAGGGCGTCGATGATCATCTTCAGCCGTTCGATGCCCCGCATCGCCTGCCGCGGATCCGCATCGCCCTGAGGAATGACGTGTGCATCGGAGAAGCGGTCGGCGTGGATCGTATCGGTGAAGGGCACCTCACCCGCCAGCAGGTTGGTAATCCCGGGAAGCTGCGGCGAGCGCGCCATCAGGCGCGTCGGGCAGGCCGAACCGGTCAGGTCGATCAGCACCACCTTGATATCGTCCTCAGCCAGCAGGCGCGCCAGCATCACGGTTGCGGTCGATCCTTCGTCTCCGCCCGGCGATACCGAAATCGCAACACGCACGCCGGTGGCGCGAAGATGTTCCGCCACCGCCTCGATCGAGAAGTCCGGTTCGGCGGCAGCCTCCACGGTGTCCGTATCTGCAGCGGGAATTTGCGCCGCCGGCAGCAGTTCGACTGCATCATTATCCTCGGTGACAGGCGCCACTTCAGGCTGCCTATCAGCTGCCATGATCGGGATATCGGTGGCGCTTGCAGCCAAGGCCGGCCGCGGGCGAACCGGTGCAAGCCGCTCGCCCGTTGCCGAAACCGGACGCAGCGCCCGGCCGCTGAACAGTTCGCCAAGCATGATCACGACGCAGCTCAACAGGAACGTCGCGAGGGCGGCAACGATCGTGATCGGCAGCACTTTCGGGAAGCTCGCGCTCGTCGGAACCACCGCGCTTGAAATCACACGTGCATCGGCGGGTGTCGCATTTTCCACCGTGCGCGACGTCGCCTCGCGGTAACGTGCGAGATAGGTTTCGAGCAACTGCCGTTGCGCGGTCGCTTCGCGCTCCAGCGCACGCAACCCCACCTCTTCCTCGCCGGCCTGTGCGGACTGAGCCTTCAGCGCGTTCAGCTGCTGGACGAGCTGCTGCTCGCGCAGTTCGCCGACCTTGGCCTCGTTTTCCAGGCTCGCCAGGATCTTGCGTGTCTCGCTGCGAATCTGTCCGCGTATGCCTTCGAGTTGCGATTTCAGTGCCTTCAGGCGTGGGTGGCCATCCAGCAATGTCGTCGAAAGGTCGGCAACCTGCCCCTGCAGATTCGCTTCGGTCTCCTTCAGCCGCTGGATCATCTGTGATCCGACGACGTCGGTGATCGTGTCCGCCGCCCGGCCGCTTGCAAGGGCCGAGCGCACGCCGGCAGCGCGTGCCTCCGCATTGGCGCGCTCGCCGCGCACCCGGGTCAGCTCGGTCGAAATATCGGTCAATTGCCGCGTCGCGAAATTCTCGGTCTCGCCGGTCGGCAACAGATCGGACGAAGAGCGGTAGGCGGCAACCTTCGCTTCCGCATCCCGCACCTTCTCGCGCAGATTGGCGATCTCCGGTTCCAGCCAGCGGGTCGCCTCGGAATTGGTGTCGAGCTTGGCGCCGCTTTGCAACGTAAGGAAGACCTTCGCCATTTCGTTCGGAATGGCGGCCGCGAGCTGGCGGTCCTTCGAGGTGAAGGCGATCGCGATCACGCGGGACTTCTCGACCTGATAGACTTGGAGCTTGTCGTTGAATTCCTTGAGCACCCTCTCCTCTGGCGGCATCTCCAAGGGGTTCTTCTTGAGGCCGAGCATGACGAGAAGATCCGAAAGCGCCGAGGGTGCTGCCGATGGATCGAACTCCTTCAGCTCATAGAGCTTCATATTGCGCGCGACCTGCTTGATGAGGTCCGCCGAACGCAGCACCTGCACCTGGCTCAAGATCCCGGATTCGTCGAAGACACGATCGGCGCCGGCCTGCGAAGACTGATTGGGGCCGCTGAACTCCGGCTCGCGCGATTCGATCAGCACGCGGGTTTCGCTCTGATAGTCCGGCGCAATCATCTTTGCCGCACCGAAGGCGAGTGCTGTCACACAGGCTGTTGCGAGCAACACCTTGACGCGCCGATCCCAGACAGCGCGAAACAGGCCGCCGAGGTCGATATCCACATCCTGTTGACCGCTGCCGCTTCCCGACATGCTATTGGCTCCGAACCCTCAAATTTTGCCGGAGGGTAAACGAACATGGTAACGCAAGGGTTAATACGATCAACCTCCGGGTGATAAACCCCTCCCCGTTGCAGCGATACGGCGCAAAAATTCTACCGCGAGTTTACCGGCTATTAACCCTAACGGATCGATAACGTCTGAAAAGGTGGGTCGTTTCCGGAGCCTATGAACCGCATGTCAACCGCAGCTATCAAGACAGGTCTCGCGATCACGGCGGCAGTGCTGTCGATGTTGCTCAGCGGTTGCACAAGCTACCAACCGGCGCCGAAGGCTTTTAGCGAAGCCACCATCCAGCCCTACCGCCTCGACAGCGGCGATCGCCTGCGCATCAACGTCTTCGAACAGGCTGGCCTCAGCGGCACCTATACGGTCGACCAGGCCGGTTACGTCGCGTTTCCGCTGATCGGCACGGTCGCCTCGCGCGGCAAGACCCTGCCGGAGCTCGAAGGCATGATCGCCGCCAAGTTGCGCCAGGGCTATCTGCGCGACCCCGACGTGACGATCGAGGTCGATCGCTACCGCTCGGTCTTCATCATGGGTGAAGTCGGCCAGGCCGGACAATATGCCTACGTGCCCGGGATGACGGTGCAGAATGCGATTGCCGTCGCCGGCGGTTTCTCGCCGCGCGCCAACCAATCCAACGCCGACATTACCCGCAAGATCAACGGCCGCATCATCACCGGCCGCGTTCCGATCACCGACGCGGTTCTCGCCGGCGATACGATCTACGTCCGCGAACGCCTGTTCTGATCTCGATGCAGCAACAGCGTCCCCTGCGCATCATCCATTGTTTCAGATCGCCCGTCGGCGGAATTTTCCGCCATGTGCGCGATCTTGCCGAGGCGCACGCCCGCGCCGGCCATGAGGTCGGCATTCTCTGCGACAGCACCACCGGGGGTAGTCACGAGGATTCACTGTTCGACGAGATCCGGCCCTATCTGGCGCTCGGCCTCGTTCGCATGCCGATTCACCGCTCAGTCGGGCCGTCGGATCTTGCCGCGCTATGGCGCGGCTACAAGGAAATCAGAAGTTTGCGACCGGATGTGTTGCATGGGCACGGCGCCAAGGGTGGCGCCATTGCCCGCCTCATCGGTTCAGCCTTGCGGGTCAACAGGTATCGCGTAGCCCGCCTCTATTCCCCGCACGGGGGGAGCCTCCACTATCGCCGCCGCTCCCTGATCGGGCGGCTTGTCTTCCCGCTGGAACGGGTTCAGGAGCGGCTCGCGGATGCGCTCGTTTTTGTCTGCGACTTCGAGCGCCAGACCTATTTCACCAAGGTCGGTGCGCCACGTGTACGGCACGAACTGATCTACAATGGGATCGACGACGGGGAGTTCGAGGTGATCGCCCCTCGGCCGGATGCTGTCGATTTTCTCTATATTGGCATGATGCGGGACCTGAAGGGTCCCGATTTGTTTGTGGAGGCGTTCGCGCGGACCGAGCGCCTCGTCGGGCGACCGCTTTCGGCGTTGATGATTGGCGACGGCCCACAGCAGCAGGAATATAGCGAACTGATGCTGCAGCAAGGTCTGAGCCGCCGTATCAGGATGCAACCGGCGATGAAGACCCGTGAGGCGTTTACGCTGGCGCGCAACGTCGTCGTTCCCTCGCGGGCCGAGTCCATGCCCTACATCGTCCTCGAGGCGCTTGCGGCGAGAAAGCCGGTCATTGCCAGCCGTGTCGGCGGCATCCCGGAAATACTGGGGGCCGCCAGCGCCGCGCTCGCCGAACCGGCCGACGTTCAGTCACTGGCCGCCATCATGGCGCGCTCGATCAGCGAGAAGGACTGGGCGGTGCGGGTCATGCCTGAGCCGAACACATTCAAATCGCGATTCGCCGCTTCGGTAATGTCGTCCGATATGCTAGAGCTCTACCGGGAATTGTGCCTTTACCAGCCGTCCACGGATAGCGTGTCGTCTACAACGTAAGCGTTTCTTAGTGGCTTTCTGCTATCCGGACTGAGGGACTTCAGCGCCGGAAGACAGCCATGAACAAGTTTGACCGCCCGGATTCATTCGATCCCGAAGCGCTTCGCAAGAAGATTTCGGAAATCCGCTCCCGTGCGCCGGGCGAGATGCCGAGCGGCGAGCCGTCTGCAGAACTCAATCCGCTGGCGCGGCAAATCGCCGAACAGTTCCGGGCCGACACCTATTCGCCGGCCATGATCATGGGGCTGATGCGGCTCTTCGAGTTCAGCGCGCTCTTCGCCATCGGCTACGCGATCAACGCGCTCTACGTTCAACCGGGCTTCGAGCAATTGCCGCTCTATCTGGCGATACTGATGGGAGGCTCGGCGCTGGCGGTTGCCGCGATGCAGATCGCCGATACCTACCAGATCCCTGCATTGCGCGCCTGTCTGCGCGTGATGCCGCGCATTCTCGCGGCCTGGGCGGTCGCCTTCGGTGGGATTGCCATCGCCCTCTTCTTCCTGAAATCCGGCCACCAATATTCCCGCGTCTGGTTCGGCGGCTGGTTCGTCGGTGGCGCGCTCTTTCTCGTCGCCGAACGTGCCTTCATCGCCTATTCCATTCGCCACTGGGCCCGCAACGGCACGATGGAACGCCGCGCTGTTGTCGTCGGCGGCGGCCAGCCGGCGAAGGACCTGATCCGCACGCTTGAGGATCAGCCCGATAACGACATCCGTATCTGCGGCATTTTCGACGACCGCGACGAGCGCCGCTCGCCGAACGTCATCGCCGGCTATCCGAAACTTGGAACGGTCAACGAGCTCGTGGAGTTCGCGCGCCTGGCGCGCATCGACATGCTGATCATCTCGCTGCCGCTGACGGCGGAAAAACGCATTCTCGAGCTCCTCAAGAAGCTCTGGATCCTGCCGGTCGACATCCGGCTCGCGGCCCACGCCAACAATCTGCGTTTCCGTCCTCGTAGCTATTCCCATGTCGGCGATGTGCCCATGCTCGACATCTTCGACAAGCCGATCGCCGATTGGGACTCGGTCGCCAAGCGCGGCTTCGACATCTTCTTCAGCCTGGTTGCCGTGGTGCTCCTATGGCCGATCATGTTGGGCGCCGCCATCGCGGTCAAAGCCACCTCTCCCGGCCCGATCATCTTCAAGCAGAAGCGGCACGGCTTCAACAACGAGACGATCGAGGTCTACAAGTTCCGCTCGATGTATACGCATATGAGCGACCCTTCGGCACGCAACGCCGTGACCAAGGGCGACCCTCGCGTCACGCCGGTCGGCCGCTTCATCCGCAAGTCGTCGATCGATGAACTGCCGCAGATTTTCAACGTGCTGAAAGGCGAACTGTCGCTCGTTGGGCCGCGTCCGCACGCCGTCGCGGCGCAGACCCAGAACCGGACCTATTCCGACGTCGTCGAAGGCTATTTCGCTCGCCATCGCGTCAAGCCAGGCGTTACCGGCTGGGCGCAGATCAATGGCTGGCGCGGCGAGATCGACAATGACGAGAAGATCCGCCTGCGCACGGCGTTCGATCTCCACTACATCGAAAACTGGTCGCTGCTCTTCGATCTCAAGATCCTGTTCCTGACACCTTTCCGGCTTCTCAACACCGAGAACGCCTATTGAGCACCGTCGAGACAGGCCGGTTCCCGATCGCTCGTCCCCAGCTTGCGGCGCTCTCGCTGCTTGGCTCCGGGCTCGTGGCGTTCGCCGTATTTCTCTCCGGCTTCGTCATCTTCGAGCCCGCGCCCTATGAATTGTTCCTGGTCGCGCTCATTGGCCTGTGGGCGCTCTTCGGTCTCAAGATTTCCCGCAGTGTCGCTCCCCTGCTCGCGCTCCTGACGCTGTTCATGGTGGGCGGCATCCTGTCCTTGACGGTCATGGTCGACTTGACCAAGGGCCCGATGTACATGGCGGTCTCCGGCTTTCTTGCCCTATCGTCGGTGTTCTACGCCGCGATCATCGAAGACCGCCACGAGCGCCTGCGGCTGATCTTCAATGCCTGGGTGGCAGCGGCCATCATTACCGCGTTGCTCGGCATTCTCGGCTATTTCGGCGCAGTTCCGGGCGCGGAGAACTTCACACTCTATGGCCGCGCCAAGGGCGCCTTTCAGGACCCCAACGTATTCGGACCGTTTCTCTCGGTGCCGGCCATGTATCTGATCCATGGCATCCTGACGCAGCCGATCCAGAAGGCACCACCGAAGATCGCCGCATTGATGATCCTCGCGCTCGGTGTCTTCCTGTCGTTTTCGCGTGCGGCCTGGGCGCTCAACCTCTTCTGCGTCGTCGCCTTCGTCTTCGTCATGCTGCTCAAGGAACGCAGCGGCCTCTTCCGCCTCAGGATCCTGGTCCTGGCGCTCGTCGGCGGGCTTATGGTCGTCGGCGCTCTTCTCGTCGCCCTTCAATCCGAGCAAGTCGCAACCCTCTTTTCCAGCCGGTCGCAGCTCGTGCAGGATTATGACGGCGGGCATCTCGGCCGTTTCGACCGCCATCGCCTGGGCTTCCTGATGTCGATGGAGAAGCCGCTCGGGATCGGGCCGATGGTCTTCAGCACGATCTTCCCGGAAGACGAGCACAATGTCTGGCTGAAGTCGCTGACCTCCTACGGCTGGCTCGGCTTCATCAGCTATGTCACGCTGATCATCTGGACGCTTTCGCTCGGCTTCCGCTTCCTGCTGCTCAACCGCCCCTGGCAAACCTACCTGATGATCGCCTGGGTCGCCGTTCTCGGCCATGTCGGCGTCGGCAATGTCATTGATACCGACCACTGGCGCCATTTCTACCTGCTCCTCGGCATCATCTGGGGATGTGCCGCTCTCGAATACCGCCATCGCCGGCAGGCACGCGCCGGCTGGAGCTCCTGATCATGGAACACATCGTTGGGGGCCGGCGCCCGGCCCTTCCCCTGCGCCTGCTCCAAGTGCTGGAGCCGAGCGGCGGCGGCTCGGGCCGACACTTCCTCGACCTCTGCCGCGGCATGCACGAGCGCGGGCACCATGTGGAGGCAGTTTATTCGCCAGTGCGCGCCGAGGAAGGTTTCGTGCGCGAATTGAAGGCAATCGGCCTGCCGGCCGTCCACGCCGTCGATATGAAGCGCGCGCCGGGACCTTCTGATATCGGCCGCTTTCTTGAATTGCACCGCCTCATTCGCCGCGGCAACTTCGACATCATCCACGGCCACAGTTCGAAGGCCGGCGCGCTGACGCGCCTGCGGCTGCCCGGCCCCCATGTTCCGCGTGTCTATACCCCGCACGCCTTCCGGACCCTCGACCCGACACTCGGCCGCGCCGGTCGCCTGATCTACGGCACGATCGAATGGGGCCTCGCCAGCTTCCTCACCGACCATCTGATCTGTGTTTCGGAGGATGAGTATCGTCACGCCCTGTCGCTGAACATGCCGGAAAAGCGGATGTCGGTGATCGTCAACGGCGTTGCCCCGCCCTCATGCGAGATGGCCCAAACGATTCGCGCCAGCTTCGGGATCGCGCCGGATGCCTTTGTCTTCGGCTTCATTGGCCGCCTCTCGGCGCAAAAGGCGCCGGAGCGGCTGATCGCCGCTTTCAAGAGCGTCGCCGCATCCGTGAAAAACAGCCATCTGGTGATGGTCGGCGCGGGCGAACTCGAAAGGAGCCTGCGCAAGGCAATGGCCGAGAGTGGATTGCAGAACCGCATGCACCTGACCTCGGCCTTCACCGGACCGCAGGCCGCACCGGCATTCGATCTTCTGGTCATGCCGAGCCGCTACGAAGCCATGTCCTACGTGATGCTGGAAGGGGCGGCCGCAGGCAAGCCTATTATCGCCACCGATATCGGCGGCGCCCGCACGGTCATCGAAGATGGCCAGAACGGCTTCGTCCTGCCGAACAGTGACGACACGTCCCTGCTCGCCAAGACGATGGTTAAAGCCGCCACACCGGAAACGTTCGGAAAACTGTCCGCCATCGCGCAAAGACTGAAAGACCGCTTCACCCTCGACGTGATGCTCGATCAAACGGAAACGCTCTATCAGAAGGCGGCCGCCAAACGCCGCGTACCGGCTATCCTTCAGCCGGCGGAGTAGCGCTGCAAAGAGGGAAATGAAAAACAGATCAATCGCTCTATGGGGGATTGAGGATTGAGAAAAATGGTCGGAGCGGCGGGATTCGAACCCACGACCCCTTGACCCCCAGTCAAGTGCGCTACCGGGCTGCGCTACGCTCCGAACCGAGGAAACCCCTATATAACCAGCGCTTAGAGCGCAAGCGGGAATTTCGAACTCGGCGTGAAAAAGAAATCTCCGGCGTGGAAAAGCTGCGGGCACTCGGCGGGTCGATCAGAAGAAAAGTCCATTTTGTCGGAAGATCGCCCATGGATCGGCGATCCTCGATCGCAATGGAACCTTCACCAAACCTGAAATCACATCGTTGGAAACGCTGCCCCTGACGTAACGTGAGCTTGCCATCACAACCGATTTGAGGGACAGTTTGGTACTGGCCCTTGAGGCCTGGAGCCTCCCTTTCAGGAGTAGACCATGCCTCTTAAATCTCTGATGGCCGTAACCGCACTTGTCGTCCTGACGCTGTCCGGATGCGCGACGTCCGGTTCGACCAACACAACCTACGCGCAGTGGAACGGCCCCTATCCGCAGCCTGATGTTTCCGCATCCAGCCCCGGTGGTTTCCGTATGTCCTACTAGACGCGGCAACTTTAGTGTGAGCGACAGAACACGGGCCCTGTGGGCATCCCTCAGTCGCTCACGTCAATGCATGCGTGGTTTGCCCCTTCCCTTGGGCCTGCAGCATTTGAATGCGAGCCGCCAATCTCACAAACTGACGATCGAACGAGTATTCGCCGATTGCTCGGCCGGAACCGTCGGCTGACTGTTATGCGACCCACGACCGCGCAAGCGTCACGCCTGCGTCGTCGGTCAATTTTCCTATGGTCTTGAAGGCGGGGCGCCTCGTCGGACGAGCACGCGCTTGGTAGGCGACCGCGGTACTCTCAGCGCACCTGATCGAGCAGGCGTTTGCATTCCAGGAGATCGTAGAGCGCCTCCTGCAGCAGCGCCCGGTCTTCCTTGCCGACGGACGACGATTTGCCGAGCGAGATTTCCGGCACGTCGTCGCTGCCGCCGCCGAACGAGAAGAAGCGGCGGCTCGCCGGTGCCTTGGCGCGGCCGACGATCTGATCTTCTTCCGAAACGCCGGCCTTGGGCGGTGCCGGCTCCTCGTTGCTCGACGCCGCAAGCGCTTCGACGGTTGCGAGATCGCCGCTGGCAATGGCGGCAACGAACTTGTTGCCGTTGGTTTTCAACAGCTTCTGCACGCCCTTGATGGTGTAGCCGTGATCATAGAGCAGATGCCGGATACCCTTCAGGAGATCGACATCCTCCGGCCGATAATAGCGACGACCGCCGCCGCGCTTCATCGGCTTGATCTGCTGGAAACGGGTTTCCCAGAAGCGCAGAACATGCTGCGGCAGATCGAGGTCGTCGGCGACCTCGCTGATGGTGCGGAAAGCGTCCGGGCTCTTTTCCATGTGGTTCCCAATCCATGTCACGCGACTCACGCTCGCGGGCCGCAATGAACCGATATCATACCGATGATGGCACGAATCGGGTCCATTTCAACGGCTTATGGATGGGTTTTCAACCACATTTGTGGCTGAAGCCATGACTTCACGCCGCGGGAGATGCCGGCTTCTGCTTCGCTCTACGGCTGAGATGGGCCTTCAGCACGCGCTGCTTGAGCACGTTGGACGCCTTGAAGGTCATCACACGACGCGGCGAGATCGGCACTTCCTCGCCGGTCTTCGGGTTTCGCCCGATGCGTTCGTTCTTGTCGCGGACCTGGAAGGTCGCGAAAGAAGACAGCTTCACGCTCTCGCCACGCACGATTGCGTTGCATATTTCATCAATGACGGTTTCCACCAACTCGGCAGACTCTGTCCGTGACAGACCTACCTTGCGAAAAACCGACTCAGCCAAGTCTGCTCGTGTTACTGTTTTTCCGCTCATCTTCCCCCACCAACGTCTGGCACGCCGATCAGCGACCGAAGACTATTGCCCTTGCCTATTGTGGTCAAGCGCCTGCGTTGCCTCAGCATTTTTTACCAGCGTATCAGAACGGAGCCCCAAGTGAAGCCACCACCCATGGCTTCGAGCAGAACGAGATCGCCCTTTTTGATCCGGCCATCGGCCGCCGCGGTGTTCAGGGCCAGCGGAATGGACGCCGCGGAGGTGTTGCCATGGAGATCGACTGTCACCACAACCTTATCGAGCGGGATGCAGAGCTTCTTGGCCGAGCCATCGATGATGCGACGGTTGGCCTGGTGCGGCACAAGCCAATCGATGTCCTCGGCCGTCGTGCCGGTCGCCTCGAAGGCTGCCTCGATAACGTCGGTGATCATGCCGACCGCGTGCTTGAAGACTTCGCGGCCTTCCATCTTGAGATGGCCCACCGTTCCCGTGGTCGAAGGACCACCATCGACATAGAGCTTGTCGCGATGGGCGCCGTCCGAGCGAAGCTTCGCCGTCAGCACGCCACGGTCGGCATTCGTACCCTCGCCTTCCTGGGCTTCCAGGATGATGGCACCGGCGCCGTCGCCGAAGAGCACGCAGGTCGTCCGGTCGCTCCAGTCGAGGATGCGCGAGAACGTCTCCGAGCCGATCACCAGCACGCGCTTGGCAAGACCGCCGCGGATGTAGGCGTCGGCCGTCGTCACCGCATAGACGAAGCCGGAACAAACGGCCTGCATATCGAAGGCTGCGCCATGGCGCATGCCAAGGCGATCCTGGATATTGACGGCGGTTGCCGGAAACGTGTTGTCCGGAGTCGAGGTCGCCAGGATGATGAGGTCGATGTCATCTGGCGTAAGCCCGGCATTGGCGAGTGCGGCGCGCGCGGCGCCTTCGCCGAGCGACGCGGTCGTTTCACCCTCGCCGGCGATGTGGCGCTGCCGGATGCCGGTGCGCTGCACAATCCACTCATCGGACGTATCGACCTTGGATTCCAGCTCCTGATTGGTAACAACGCGCTTCGGCAAAGCTGCGCCGAAGCCGCGGACGACGGAACGGATCATCTATTCAAACCTCATCATTCATGCCGGCGGAAAGGGCCTGCGGCGGTTCTGCACCATGGTACTTCGCCAGATCGAGCTCGATCTTCGACTTCAGGCCATTCTTCACCATGTCGTAGCCGACATCGATCGCGGCTGCGAAACCTTCGGCATCCGCACCACCATGGCTCTTGATCACGACGCCATTGAGGCCAAGGAATACCCCGCCGTTGACCTTCCTGGGATCCATCTTCTCGCGCAGGCGATCGAACGCACCCTTGGCCAGGATGTAGCCGATCTTGGCAAGCAGGGTGCGCGACATTGCAGCGCGCAGATATTCGGCAATCTGGCGCGCGGTGCCTTCGGCTGCCTTCAGCGCGATATTGCCGGAAAAGCCTTCGGTCACAACGACGTCGACCGTCCCACGGCCGATGTCGTCGCCTTCGACGAAACCGTAATAGTCAAAGCCATCGATATTGGCTTCACGGATCAGGCGGCCAGCTTCCTTGACCTCTTCCTGTCCCTTGATTTCCTCGACACCGACGTTGAGAAGCCCAACCATCGGTCGTTCGATCTCGAAGAGGGCCCGCGCCATGGCGCCGCCCATCAGCGCGAAGTCCATGAGTTGCTGCGCATCCGCACCGATCGTCGCGCCGACGTCGAGCACGATGCTCTCGCCCTTCAGCGTCGGCCAGATGGCAGCGATCGCCGGGCGCTGGATCCCCTGCATCGTGCGCAGACAGAAGACCGACATGGCCATGAGCGCGCCGGTATTGCCGGCCGAAACGACGACATCGGCCTCGCCGGCATTGATCGCGTCGATCGCCTTCCACATGCTCGATTTGCCGCGGCCGCGGCGAAGCGCCTGGCTCGGCTTCTCGTCCATCGCCACGGCGATTTCACAATCGTAAAAGGTGCTGCTGGCCTTGAGCTTCGGATATTTTCCCAAGAGTTCCGCGCATTGCGCTTCGATACCGAACAACACGAACTTGATGTCCGGATGACGTTCGAGCGCTCTTGCGGCACCCGGGATGACGACTTCGGGACCATAGTCGCCACCCATCACGTCAAGTGAAATTCTGACCACGCGTGTCTTATCCTTCATTTCTGCCACACAACACGTGCCGTCGTGGCGCACTCACCTGGGACGCAATGACGAAACATATTGCTTCTGACGCTTGAGCCAAGCACGCGGCAGATCGCTTAACGGCTCTTTTGGCCGGTTTGGGGCCAAAATACTGCTTTTCCTTTGCGTGACAACCGAATTGTAGAAGAGGCTTTCGCGGCCTCAGTCCTTTTTCCAGTCCTTCAGGACAGCAAACGGGTTCGGCTTCTTGTCGTCCGCTGAGGTGCTCTCGATTCGCTCGGCGAAAGCCGCACCCGGCTTGCGCGGATAGGGGTCGATGGCAAGCGCCACCTGCTCGCTGACGACGACGCCGGCATCGATCGTGTCGCCCGTGAACGTGTCGGGGATGTCGGGACCATCCGGGTCGAGAATCATCTCGCCGCCGTCGTTGCTCGCCTGGCGGGCGAGCCGCGATCCTTCGGGAACCAGGATCGCTTCGACCGGTTCATGGATGTCGGCCTCGACGGGCTCGAGCGTCACCACGCAGCTTTGCACGATGCGGGCCGTGACATCGCCCTTGATCTTGACGCCATCCTTCTTCCAGCGCGCGATCTGCAGCTCTGCACTGAGCGACAGCACATCCCTGACGCCCCAGAGCTTCGCCAGTGCCGCCCTTTCCCGCTCGTTTGCGGACAGTTGCACGCTGACAGCGTTCGCCGAGATATGCCCCACCTTCACCGGATAGGAGAAGGCCGGCTGGCTATCGTCTTTCATGATCGGATCCTTCCTCGCCAGGGCGATTGACGCCGCCCAGTCGCGAATGCAGCTGCCGCCCGGGTTCCGGCTCGCGGCGCTGATATCTCTTAATAACCGCTCTATTAAACGCCAGCGGATGGAATCTGCAACTGACCGGCCTCGACAACCTCTTCGGCAATGTCGGCGAGGTGCGCCTCGACAGTCAGCAGATAGGCTGCAAGCGCCTCCATCGAGGGTGCTGCATCGCCGCCTTCCGGATGAAAGTTACGCTTGAGTGCCGCTGCCAAGGCGGCCGTATCCTTCGCTTCCAGCGCTGCCGCGTAGGACTCGAGGCGACCGTAATACATGCCGGCCAGCTTCTTCATCTTCTTCGGAACGCCGGCATCGCCCACGCCGAGTTCGCGGATCGAGTGATCGACGTCCTCGAAGAAAGCGTCGATGATCTCCTGCGCGATCTCCTGGCCGGGCCTTGCCGAAGCACGGGTGCGGCGGAAGTAGAGGATCAGCATAGCCGACAGCATCTCGAACCGCCCCATGACCGTGTCCGGCACATTGAGGTCGGTGTAGAGATAAGGTTGGCGCGCGGCCGACGTCAGCAGTGCATACTGACGCTCGACAATCACGGCATTGCCGCTTTTTCTTTTGAACAGTCCAAAAATCATCACAAAGCTCGGGCTTGGCTTTCTCGAAATGCGCGCAAGCGCCCATCCCGTTGTTGCATGACAGCCGAAGCTGGTTTACCGAAGCAGGCACGAATTGCAATGGCGGATCTGCCATCGTTTCTCCAAGGGGAGCTGTCGTTGACGAAGCGGTATTTGAGAAAAAACTTTAAAACCCTCGGCCGCGTGGCGGCCGTAGCTACCATCGCCGGTCTCACCCTTTCAGCCTGCCAGTCCGCCAATGTCGGTGAAGTCCTTCATCAGGGTTATGTGGTTGACCAGGAAACGCTAAACCTCGTTCCCGTCGGCTCCAGCCGCGAGCAGGTGCTCCTGTCGCTCGGCACCCCGTCGACGACCGCGACCTTCGACAACGAAGTGTTCTACTACATTTCGCAGACCCGCAAGCGTCCCGTCGCCTTCATGAAGCCTCAGCTGGTCGACCAGTCGATCCTTGCTGTTTACTTCGACAAGGAAGGTACTGTCAGCCAGCTCGCACACTATACGCTGAAGGATGGCAAGGTCTTCGACATGCTGTCGCGCACGACGCCGACCGGCGGCAAGGAAACGAGCTTCCTCGGCCAGCTGTTGAGCGGACCAGGTGCCGGACAGGCTGCTGCAAAGAGCCTGTTCAAGGACTTCGGCAGCAAGTAGTTCACCCATCACAAAGCAAAAGGCCCGCGGAAGTCTCTTCCGCGGGCCTTTTTCGTTTCAGCGATACAATCAGGCGAGGACGGCCAGAAGCAGCAGCGCCACGATGTTGGTGATCTTGATCGCAGGGTTCACCGCCGGACCGGCCGTATCCTTGTAGGGATCGCCCACCGTGTCACCGGTGACGGATGCCTTGTGCGCCTCCGAGCCCTTGAGATGACGCTCGCCGTTCTTGTCGACGAAGCCATCCTCGAAGCTCTTCTTGGCATTGTCCCAGGCGCCGCCGCCCGACGTCATCGAGATCGCCACGAACAGGCCGTTGACGATGACACCGAGAAGCGATGCGCCGAGTGCTGCGAAGGCCGAGGCCTTCGAGCCCGACAGAAGCAGCACGCCAAAGTAGACGACGATAGGTGCGAGCACCGGCAGCAGCGAGGGAACGACCATTTCACGGATCGCCGCCTTCGTCAGAAGGTCGACGGCGCGACCATAGTCCGGCCGCTCAGTGCCTTCCATGATGCCGGGTTTTTCGCGGAACTGTCGACGAACCTCCTCAACGATGGATCCGGCCGCACGGCCGACCGCCGTCATCGCGATACCGCCGAAGAGGTAGGGGATGAGACCGCCGAAGATCAGGCCTGCCACAACGTAGGGGTTGGAGAGATCGAAGGAGATCTGGCCCACATCGGCAAAGTACGGGTACTTGTCACCATTCGCCGCAAAGTAGCGGAGGTCGTTCGAATAGGCCGCGAAGAGCACCAGCGCGCCGAGACCGGCCGAGCCGATCGCATAGCCCTTGGTGACGGCCTTGGTCGTGTTGCCGACAGCATCGAGCGCGTCCGTTGATTTGCGCACTTCCGGCGGCAGATGCGACATTTCCGCGATGCCGCCGGCATTATCCGTCACCGGACCGAAGGCATCGAGTGCCACAATCATGCCGGCAAGACCGAGCATGGCGGTGACGGCGATGCCGGTCCCGAAGAGGCCGGCGAGTTGGTAGGTGAAGATGATGCCGCCAACGATGACGATCGCCGGCAGGGCCGTCGATTCCAGCGAGACGGCAAGCCCCTGGATCACGTTGGTGCCATGGCCGGTGACCGAAGCCTGGGCGATCGAGTTCACCGGGCGTTTGTTGGTGCCGGTATAATATTCCGTGATCACCACGATCAGGGCCGTCACGATCAGGCCGAGAATGCCGCAGAAAAACAGATTCCAACCGGTGATGTCCTTGCCGTCAACCGTACCAATGGTGCCCCATCCGATCGTGAAGGACGTGGCTGCGCCGAGACCGAGGATCGACAACACGCCGGTGACGATCAGACCCCTGTAGAGAGCGCCCATGATCGAATTGTTGGTACCGAGCTTGACGAAGAAGGTGCCGACGATCGAAGTGATGATGCAGGCTGCGCAGATGGCCAGCGGATAGACCATGACCGTCGCGAGCACCGGCGTGCCGGCGAAGAAGATCGCCGCCAGCACCATGGTCGCGACGACCGAGACGGCGTAGGTCTCGAACAGGTCGGCCGCCATGCCGGCGCAATCGCCGACATTGTCGCCGACGTTATCGGCAATCGTTGCCGGATTGCGCGGATCGTCTTCCGGAATGCCGGCCTCCACCTTGCCGACGAGGTCCCCACCGACGTCGGCGCCCTTGGTGAAGATGCCCCCGCCGAGACGGGCGAAGATGGAGATCAGAGAAGCGCCGAAACCGAGCGCGACCAGCGCGTCGATGACTTCGCG
Organism: Ensifer sp. GW101-20A05; assembly: GCF_059424735.1. Lineage (NCBI taxonomy): Bacteria > Pseudomonadati > Pseudomonadota > Alphaproteobacteria > Hyphomicrobiales > Rhizobiaceae > Ensifer > Ensifer sp. GW101-20A05. Next base: position 140,684 of record NZ_JBWKZT010000007.1, read on the forward strand.
CGAGGCGGGCTCATGCCCGAGGCCGACCGTGAGGACGACGTAGTATACGGAGACGCCGAGAAGCGCCAGGCCCGCTACGAGAAGGCCGGTAATCGCGCCTGACTTGAAAGCGATGTCGAGGCCGGAGGCAAGGCTAACGGAAGCCGCCTGGGCAGTGCGGACGTTTGCCCGAACAGAAACATGCATGCCGATGAAGCCCGCAGCGCCCGAAAGGACCGCACCGACCAGAAAGCCGAAAGCGGCGGCGGGAGAAAGAAGAACCCAAGCGGCGATGAAAACGACAACACCGACGATGGCAATGGTCTTGTACTGACGCGTGAGATAGGCCTGCGCCCCTTCACGAATGTAGCCTGCGATTTCTTGCATGCGGGCGTTCCCCTGGTCGGCGGCCATCACCGACTGTGTTGCCCAGATGGCATAAACCACCGCGAGCAACCCGCATGCGATAACGCCCAATAAAATGGTCATTTCGCATTACCCTCCGTTACAACCCGCGGACTCACTCCCGGCCACGGGCCCCTCAAAAGCCGCGAATCACGCGCCACCTCCTCAAGCAGCACCCCCCACGGCGCGGCCAGAGTGCGGTTGCAACGGGAGATCGTCAAGCCCCGGAAAACGCCAGTGAGAAGGCGCTCCGGCGACTTTGATTGTCGAGAGAATGGAGTTAGGCGGCGGCCTTCCGCGGTGTGCGCTTCAGGAGCAGCAGAAGTACCAGGCAGACGATGGTGACCGGCCACACGACCGCGTTCAGCATGTCCCATCCATAGGCGGACAGCACTTTGCCCGAGGCAAAAGACGACAGCGCCACGGTGGTGAAGAGGATGATGTCGTGGAAAGCCTGGACCTTGTCGGCCTCCTGCGGACGGTAGCTGCTGGCGACGATCGCCGTCGAGCCGATGAAGCCGAAATTCCAGCCGAGGCCGAGCAGCACCAGCGCACCCCAGAAGTTCCAGAGTTCGATGCCCATATGCGCCACAGTCGCACAGGCCATCAAGAGAAGCAGGCCGCAGCCGACGATGCGCTCGGCGCCGAAGCGGCTGATCAGCCAGCCGGTGAAGAAGCTCGGAGCGAACATCGCCAGCACGTGCCACTGGATGCCGAGCGTCGCAAGCTCGGTCGAAAACCCGCAGCCCACCACCATCTCGACGGGAGCACCGGTCATCATGAAGGTCATCAGCGCATAGCTGGAGATGCCGCAGACCATGCCGGTGGCGAAGCGCTGGCTGCGCACGATCACGCCGAGAGGACGCACGACCTCATGGTGGTGATCTTTCACGATCGCACCCGGTTCGGGCAACCGCAGGGGTGCGAAGAAGAACGCCGCGAGCAGGCAGATCGGCAGCAGCACGACGAAAGCGCCGGCAAAGGCGACGGGCGCAAACAGGTCTCCGGCAAAGATGACGATCTGCGGGCCGAGTACGGCCGAAACGATACCGCCGCCAAGGATCAGCGAGATCGCCTTGGGTTTGTAGAACGACGGGGAAGCATCGGCGGCGGCGAAACGCAGCTTTTGGGTGAAGCCGTTCGACGAGCCGAGCATCGCGAGAGCAAAGGCGAAAAGCCAGAAGCTTTCGCGGAAGAGCGCGACGGCGGCGAGCGCCGCGCCTGCGGCAGCGATCCCGGTCCCGGTCATGAAGGCAAACCGGCGGCCGATCAGGCGCGAGAGCATCGCGACCAGCACGACGCCAAGCGCCATGCCGACGTTGAAGGCGGTGAGAGGTGCTGTTGCCAGCGACTTGTCTTCCGCCAGCAACTGGTAGCCGGCGACACCGCCGATGGAGAAGCAGATCGGTCCGACGACGCCGAGAATGGCCTGCGCGGCAGTCAGATGGAAAACGTTGCGGCGCGCTTCGCGAAGGGTGGCCCCCATGTCATCCGCAGCAACCGCAACCATAAACTCTACTTCCTGGACTCGCTACGAACCTGCTTGGCAATACGATCGAGAACGGCATTGACCAGCTTCGGCTCGTCATCCTCGAAGAAGGCCTTGGCGATCTCGACATACTCGGTGACGATCACCGGAACCGGCACGTCCTTGCGTTCCAGCATTTCGAAGGTGCCGGCACGCAGGATGGCGCGCACGGTAGAATCGAGCCGCGACAGTGCCCAGTCGTCCTGAAGCGCCGAACCGATCAACGGATCGAGCTTGCGCTGGTCGCGCACGACGCCGGCGACGATCGAGCGGAACCAGGAGGCGTCAGCCTTCAGATAGGTGTCGCCGTCGACGTCCTGGCCGAGGCGATGGGCTTCGTACTCGGCAACCACTTCGAGCACGCCGGTGCCGCCAATGTCCATCTGATAGAGCGCCTGCACCGCGGCAAGGCGCGCTGCGCCGCGCTGGTTGACCTGCTTCAGTGGCTGATCCGAGGGTGTCTTCGTCACTTTTCCGTGCCCAGTTTCTTCTTCAATTCAATCATGGTGAGCGCCGCACGCGCAGCAAAGCCACCCTTGTCACCTTCCGAACGGCGGGCGCGTGCCCAGGCCTGATCGTCATTCTCGACCGTCAGGATGCCGTTGCCGATGGCGAGGCTTTCGCTCACGGCGAGATCCATGATGGCCCGCGAAGATTCGTTCGCGACGATATCGAAATGATAGGTCTCGCCGCGAATGACCATGCCGAGCGCGACGAAGCCGTCATATTCCGTACCGCCTTCGTCGGCACCGTCGAGTGCCATGGCGATCGCCGGCGGGATTTCGAGCGCGCCCGGAACCGTCACGATATCATAGGTGGCCCCGGCTGCGTCCAGCGCATGTTTGGCGCCGTCGAGCAATGCATCGGCCATATCGTCATAGAAACGCGCTTCCACAATCAGAATGTGGGCTGCCGTGGTCTCTGCCATGGATCACCTGTCTTTGAGAGTTCGTCGCCGGTTGCGACCGGCAGGCGGCGGTCAAACCATGCCCGGCGCCGAATGGCAAGCAAATTCCGCCGCAAACGGCCTTTTGCCGCGCCGAACAGCGCCAGAATACCAGGCCCGAAGGGCTATCCTTGCCGTTCGGGCTTCGAACACAATCGCATGGTTGCTTGCGGTTTGCAGCGCAGAACAGCAAGTTCAGGTACCAGACAGGAATTGAACGAGGCATCCGCATGCTTGAGACCCATCAACGATCCGCCTCCCCCACGCCCCTCGAGCGGTCCTCTTCGATATGGATGGGCTGCTCTTCGACGCCGAGGCGCTTGCCCGCGACGCCATGATGCGGACCGCACCGGATTTCGGCTACGAGATGCCCGCCTCGCTCTATCTCGACACGATCGGCCTCCCGGGCGACGCGACGCGGTCCGTGCTGAGGCACAGCGCGCTCCGCCGCCGCAGTTACCGCCATAGGATTGCAAAATCGAGGCATAAGCAACGTAACGTTTATCAATTTCGACGCTTGTCGGTTGACGTTCCCTCGATCGCGCGACACGGATAGGAACGGACCGTGGATGCTTCTTGCGAAATGCACGGCGTCAGGGAGATAGACATGACGGAAACGCGAAGACCGATCGTCAATCCGAAGACCCTCAACCTCGACCATTGGACGAAAGGCGAAGGATTCGAATCGAGCGACGCCTCCTTCGGCGCGTTGCTGGGCCTTAAGGATCTCGGTATCGGCTACGGTGAAGTGCCGCCGGGCAAGTCCGGCTGCCCGTTCCACAATCACCACGTCGAGGAGGAGCTTTTCATCATCCTCGAAGGCGAAGGCACGTATCGCCTCGGCAACGAGCGCCATGCGGTTGGACCGGGCGACATTCTTGGCGCGCCTGCAGGCGGGCCGGAAACGGCGCATCACCTGATCAACACTGGCAGCGTGGCGCTCAAATACTTGTCTATTTCGACCATGGCGGCCACCGAGATCTGCGAGTACCCGGACTCGGGCAAGTTCCTCGCCAAGACGCGCAGTGCTGATGGCCAGAGGCGATTCCGCTTCATTGGCAGACCGGAAGACACTGTCGACTATTGGGACGGCGAGCCCGGCGCCTGAGTTCACCACAGCATAGGATCGAACATGCATAGCGTGCCTATCATCGAGACCGACCGCCTCATCCTGCGCCCCTATCGCCGTGACGACTTCCCCTCCTACGCCGCTCTGTTCGGCGATGCCGAGGTGATCCGCTATGTCGGCGGGGTTCCTTTTACGCGTGAACAATCCTGGACGCGTTTCCTGCGCCAGGTCGGCATGTGGCACTATTTCGGCTTCGGTTTCTTTGCCATCCAGGATCGGGAAACAGGCGCTTTTCTTGGCGAGGCCGGGTTTCACGATGTACACCGCGCCATCACGCCCTCGCTTGAAGGCACGATGGAGACCGGATGGGCGCTTTCACCAAAGGCCCATGGCCAGGGGCTTGCGACAGAAGCGGTCAGTGCGGCGCTGAAATGGGCCGATCACCAGTTTCCCACGCTCCGCAAAACCTGCATCATCGATGTCGGCAACCGTGCCTCAATCCGGGTTGCGGAGAAGCATGGCTTCAAGGAATTCTGGCGGACGACCTACCATGGCAACCACGTGATCATGTTCGAGCGCCACCAGAAGGCAACGACGACGCACAAGTTGCGTGCGCACGCCGAAACATGAACAATTTTTAATTGTTTTCCAGACCTTTACGCCACGGAAACGGCCAGATTCCGGGCCAGCTTTCTAGGCGTTGGCACGACGCGCCCCCGCCCCAAGCCGAGGAAACGCCGCCCCAATCAGTCGAAACCGTCCAGCACGTCTCAATGCGGGTGACGCCACCCGCAATCGACGTTTGCTGGCCGCTGCGGCACGAGATGGTGACCGGTCTCCGAGGCCCATAAGGGTCACCCGTTCGGGTAGGAGCCCGGCAGTCGCGATGTCGCAAGCAAACAAAGGAGCATGACCATGAACCGCATAGCCAAGCTTTCCGTCATCGCTGCCCTCTCCGCCCTGTCCTTCGGCGGCGTTTCCTACGCGGCAGGCGCCGCGATGAACTGGCCGGCCGAGATCGACCACACGGTTCGCGAATTCAAGGGCGACCAGTTCACCGTCGTTGACGTCAACACGCTCAAGGAATCGAGCCAGACGCGCCTGTGGATCGACGAAGCCACGCCGCAACAACTCTCGTCCCTCCACGCAGCGGTCAACGCCAACAAGCCGCTTGCAGCCAAGCTGAAGGGCCAGAACGTCGAGATGAACAACATCGCGGGCGCTGAACAGGCGGCCGATGGCAGCCTGACCTTCTATCTACGCTGAGCCGCCAATCGCCCTCTCAAAACGCCACCGCCCCCAATCGGGGGCGGTTTGCTTTTTTTGAGATATATTCGGCAAAGAATCTCAGACTTCGCTCATGCCGGCTTCGGCGCCGGGAACTCGGCCAGGCGCGCCGCGTAACGGGCCATGGCGTCGACTTCAAAGTTGACGAAATCACCAGCCTTGCGGTCGCCCCAGGTGGTGACCTCCAGCGAATGGCGGATGAGCAGCACGTCGAATTCGGCGCCATCGACCTTGTTGACCGTCAACGACGTACCGTCGAGCGCGACGGAGCCCTTCGGTGCGACAAACCGCGCCAGATGTTCCGGTGCCCGAAGGCGAAAGCGCACCGCGTCGCCCTCCGACTCCACCGAGAGGATTTCCGCCTTGTCATCGATATGACCGGAGACCAAGTGGCCGCCGAGCTCGTCGCCAATCTTCAGCGACCGCTCGAGGTTGATCCGCGTGCCCTTTGTCCAGCCCGCAATCGTCGTCAGCCGCAGCGCTTCTTCCCAGGCCTCGACCTCGAACCAGCGCTCGTTGCTGCCGGCTTCAGGCAAGGCGGTCACCGTCAGACACACACCGGAATGGGCGATGGAGGCGCCCATGTCGATGGTCTTCGGATCATAGCTCGTGGCAACACGCAGCTTGATGCCTTCCTTGAGCGGGGTGACGGCATCGACGGTGCCGATGTCGGTAACAATGCCTGTGAACATCAGTTTTCTCTTTCGTATTCCTCGAACAGATCCTCTCCGTAGCGCGCTTCGGCGACACGCGTGAAGCCGGTCGGCACGGACTTACGGTCAAATGGGGATGCAATGCCGTTTTCGCCAATCGTCCCCGGCCCGGTGTAAAGCTGGATACGGTCGACGAGGTCCGCATCGAGAAAGGCGCGCGCCGCGACCGCTCCACCTTCGACCATCAGCGAGGAGATACCGCGCGAGGCGAGGGCCGTCAGAAGGTCCGCAATCGAACCGGCTTCGAGCACCTCAACGCCGGCGGCCTCCAGGGCCGCCTTGCGTGCGGCCCGGCCGTCATCGACATCCGCGTCCGGACCGCCGGATCCGTCACTGGAGACCACGATCACCGGAACATCCCGCGCCGTTCGCACCAGTTTCGAGGAAAGCGGCAGGTCGAGCCGGCGGTCGAGGACGATGCGCAGCGGCGAGCGATTTTCGAGCCCGGGTAGCCGCACGGTCAATTCCGGGTCGTCGGCCGTCGCCGTGCCGATCCCGACGAGGATCGCGTCCGTCTCGGCTCTCAGCATTTGCACCTGCCCCCGGGAGATGAGACCGGTGATGCGGACCTGCCCTGCCCCCTTACGGCCGATCATGCCGTCGGCGGAAACAGCAAGCTTGAGAATCACATAGGGCCGCCGGCTTACCTGGCGCATGAGATAGGCTTCGAGTGCGTGCTGCCCCTCTTCAGCGAGAACGCCGACATCGACGATGATGCCGGCATCGCGCAGGCGCACGACGCCGCGCCCGGCGACACGCTCATCCGGATCGAGGATCGAGATCACCACGCGGGCAACGCCGGATGCGACAAGGGCGTCGGCGCAAGGCGGCGTCTTGCCGTGATGCGAGCAGGGCTCCAGCGTCACATAGACGGTCGCGCCCCTCGCCGTCTCTCCGGCCTCTGCCAGCGCCTGGGTTTCCGCATGCGGACGACCGCTTCGCGCCGTCACGGCGCGGCCGACGATGACGCCTTCCTTGACTATCAGGCAGGCGACGGAGGGATTGGTGGAAGTCTGTCCGAGATGATGGCGGGCCAGCCTCAGCGCCGCGGCCATGAACCTCTCGTCTTCACGGGTGGGTCCTGCCATGGCTCTATCCAGCTTTCGCCTATTCGCCCGGATCGCGCGCGATCTTGGCGCTGATCTCGGTGATGACCTTCTCGAAATCCTCGGCATGCGAGAAATCGCGATAGACCGAAGCGTAGCGCACGAAGGCAACGTCATCGAGGCTCTTCAGGGCCTCGAGCACCTGCAGGCCGATTTCCTCCGAGGGGATCTCGGTCTCGCCGGAGCTTTCGAGGCGCCGAACGATGCCGGAGACCGCCCGCTCGATGCGGTCGCGATCGACCGGGCGCTTCCTGAGCGCGATCTCGAACGACCGCAAAAGTTTATCCCGGTCGAAAGGAACCTTCCGACCGGTCTTCTTGATGATCATCAGTTCACGCAACTGCACCCGTTCGAAGGTGGTGAAACGACCTCCGCAATCCGGACAAATCCGGCGGCGGCGAATGGCGTTCCCGTCCTCTGCAGGACGGGAATCCTTCACCTGACTGTCTTCAGAACCGCAATAGGGGCAGCGCATGAGCGACCGATCACATGTAGCCGTACATCGGGAAGCGGTCGGTCAGCTTGAGGACCTTTTCGCGAACGCCGGCTTCGACGGCGGCATTGCCTTCGTCGGAGTTGGCGACCTTCAGGCCGTCGAGGACCTCGACGATCAACTCGCCGATTTCCTTGAACTCGGCTTCCTTGAAGCCGCGGGTGGTACCGGCCGGCGTGCCGAGACGGACGCCCGAGGTGACGAACGGCTTTTCAGGGTCGAACGGGATGCCGTTCTTGTTGCAGGTGATGAACGCACGGCCGAGGGCGGCTTCCGCGCGCTTGCCGGTTGCGTTCTTCTTGCGCAGGTCGACGAGCATCAGGTGGTTGTCCGTGCCGCCGGAGACGATGTCGAGGCCGTTGGCCTTCAGCGTTTCTGCGAGCGTGCGGGCGTTCTTGACGATCTGGGCCGCATAGTCCTTGAACGACGGATGCAGCGCTTCGCCGAGAGCAACAGCCTTGGCGGCGATGACGTGCATCAGCGGGCCGCCCTGGAGACCCGGGAAGACGGCCGAGTTGATCTTCTTGGCGACATCTTCGTCGTTGGTCAGAACCATGCCGCCGCGCGGGCCGCGCAGCGACTTGTGCGTCGTCGTGGTGGCGACGTGGCAATGCGGGAACGGCGACGGATGCTGGCCACCGGCAACGAGACCGGCGATGTGCGCCATGTCAACCATCAGCCAGGCGCCGACTTCGTCGGCGATTTCGCGGAAGCGCTTCCAGTCCCAGATGCGCGAATAGGCAGTGCCACCAGCAATGATCAGTTTCGGCTTGTGCTTGCGCGCCTGCTCGGCAACGTTGTCCATGTCGAGCAGGTGATCGTCTTCACGTACGCCGTAGGAGACGACGTTGAACCACTTGCCGGACATGTTGACCGGCGAACCGTGCGTCAGGTGACCGCCCGAGTTGAGGTCGAGGCCCATGAAAGTGTCGCCCGGCTGCAAGAGCGCCAGGAACACGGCCTGGTTCATCTGCGAACCGGAGTTCGGCTGAACGTTGGCGAAGTTGACGCCGAAGAGCTTCTTGGCGCGTTCGATCGCCAGTTCTTCGGCGATATCGACGAACTGGCAGCCGCCATAGTAGCGCTTGCCCGGGTAACCCTCGGCATATTTGTTGGTCATGATCGAGCCCTGGGCTTCGAGCACGGCGCGGGAAACGATGTTCTCGGAGGCGATCAGCTCGATCTCGTGGCGCTGACGACCCAGCTCCTTCTCGATCGCACCGAAGATGTCCGGATCGCTGTCGGCCAGAGAGCGGGTGAAGAAGGCGTCATTGGATTGTTCAAGCATCGGCGCGAGGCTCCTCTCAAGGGTGGCAGTTCTTTAGCTTCCTCGCACGGCAAGAGCAATATCTGCTGTGCGGATTGCGCCATTTCCCCCATCTGCCGCGCCGAAATATCGCGAGCGCTGGCGCATGAAAAAGCCGCGCTTCCAGGGGAAGCGCGGCTTGTCGATCTCGTGTCGCAAATTCGCTTATTGCGGCAGCGCGTCCTGATCGACCGAGCCGGGCGACTGCTCGACGCCATAGGGCGACTGCAGCGCCAGCTCGGTGGCACCGTCGCGCTGGTAGATATCATCGCGGAACTGCACCACGCCATCCTTTGCGGACCAGGCCGTGATGTAGGTGAAGAACACGGGCACTTCCTCGGCGAGCGTGATCGGCGTGTTGACGCCGGTCTTGATGGTCGCCTCGATCTGCTGGCGCGACCAGCCGGGCGTATCCTTCAGCAACCAGGTCGAAAGATCGCGCACGTTCTGCACGCGAACGCAGCCGGAAGACTCGAAACGCATCAGCTTGTTGAACAGACCCTGCTGCGGGGTATCGTGCATGTAGACCTGATGCTCGTTGTGGAAGTTGATCTTCGTCGACGACATCGCGTTGATCTTGCCCGGGTCCTGGCGGAACATCAGGTTCGGCGCCTTCTCGGCGTTCCAATCGACCGTTTCCGGCGACACTTCGCCGCCACTGCCGTCGAACAGACGGATCGAGTTGCGTGCGAGATAGGTCGGGTCCTTGCGCATCAGCGGCATGATATCCTTCTGGATGATCGAGCGCGGCGCGGTCCAATAGGGGTTGAGGATGACCTCGTAGATCTTCGAGTTGAGGATCGGCGACTGGCGGTCGATCTTGCCGACGATCGCCGTATGGCGCAGCGCCACGCGGCCGTTCTCGACCGCTTCGATATAGGCGGCCGGAATGTTGACCATCACGTAGCGGCGGCCAAGATCGCCGGACATCGACTGCAGGCGAACGAGGTTGGTCTGGAGCTGGCCGAGGCGGGTGTTGGCGTCGACGTTGATCGCCTTCAGCGTATATTCGCCGATGACGCCATCAGCCGGGAGGCCATGGCGAGCCTGGAAGCGCTTGACCGCGCCTTCGACGTAGGAATCGAAGGACGAGGAGACGCCTGCCGACTGCGGCAGGTCACCGGAGACCATCAGGCGCTGGCGAAGCTGCTGCACCGACGGATCCGTGACGCCGAGCTCGAGCTTGACGCTGGTCTGGACCATCGGCCAGCCGCCTTGCGAAACGATGTTCTGGTAGTCGAAGATTGCCTGCTGCACGTGGGCGATCGTTTCCGGGCCGAAGACCGGCGTGTTCGAAACGACCGTCGTCGCGGTGCGCGATGCCTTGGCGTCGTACTGGTCGTCCCAGGAGCCGCGGCGTGGCGAATTGATGATCTCGTTCAGGGCGTCCTGTGCGCTTGCCGCGCCGGCGACTGCCACGGCGCCCAAGGTTGCTACCGAGCGCAGAAAGGCGCGGCGCGAGAATGCATCAATTCCATTCTTTTTCGACATATTCCTACCATCCCAATGCGTTGGCACGCGCCCTATGCGCTGACACGCACGTTGCCGGAGCCCTAACACGATCGTGGTTAACAAAGGTCAACCAACGAGCCACCCTGCCCTCACAAGATTTCACGACACCGCGAGTGAGGACCCTCATCCGGCAGGCGAAACGCGAAACGAATCCACGCTCAAGAAAACACGTGGCCGCACCTACCGCATGTCGTCGTCGCTGTCACAGCAATATGGCCAATTCGTGTCTCGGACAGGTTGAACGGCGACATGGCACGCCTTTTGCTTTTCGCCGTAGCGGACAAGCCGGCGGACGAGCTGCAGACGGCAACATTTTGATTTTCTAATATTTTCCGTTTGGAAAGCCGTCCGAACGCAGGAATGGCGCGCAGAAGTGGTGCGGCTTTTCCGCAACAGGATGAGAAGCCGGCAAATGGCAAAGGTCGGACACGCAGGGATTGCGCCCGACCCTTGAACTGGAGGTTTTGACCCGGATTACAGGCGGTACATGATCGAGTCGTTCCAGAAGCGATCGAGGCGCTGCAGGAGCTTGTTCATCTGGGTGAACTCGTCCGAACCGATACCGCCGACCTTCTGGATCGAGCCGATGTGGCGCTCGTAGAGCTTGGCGACGGTTTCGGCGATTTCCTGGCCGTCTTCCGTCAGGCTGATACGAACCGAGCGACGATCGACGCGGGAGCGCTGATGGTTGATCAGGCCGAGGTCGACGAGCTTCTTGACGTTGTAGGAGACATTCGAGCCCAGGTAGTAACCGCGGGAGCGAAGTTCGCCGGCGGTCAGTTCCGAGTTGCCGATGTTGAACAGCAACAGGGCCTGGACGGCGTTGACGTCGCTGCGGCCATCGCGGTCGAACTCGTCCTTGATGACGTCGAGCAGACGGCGATGCAGACGCTCGACGAGGTGGAGGGATTCCATGTAGAGACCGCGGATGGTTTCTTCCTGAGGGTCTCGGGGCTGAGCCGCCTGCGGCTTCATCTTCGTGTTCATTTGACTGCCTCACTGTTTTGTTTGGCGGTGTCTGTTTGTCTTCCCGCCTTGAGTGAGACCCTATCGAATACGTCTAAAATTCTACTTAAACCGCAGCCTTAACAAGAGCTTGCAATTTGACGAGCCTGTCTCAGGGTGAATCAACTCTTACCTGTTTGGCCTGCCGCCAGCGCAGAAAGAAGAGTGCCGCCCGGAAAAGAACGAAGGTTACGGCAACCGCCACATGCAGCACGACCAGCAAAGGCCGGGCACCGAAACTGGCCGGATAGAACTCATACATGGCGATCTCGATCGCCGCTGCGACCACCCAGACCACAGGCCCCCAGGAGACGAGCAACCAGAGGCCGAGCGCCGCAACGGGATAGACGACGGCGAGCGCCGTCGCAGCCGCGCGCCACTCCGGCGACAACAGATCGAAGCGACCGGCGCCACCATGGGAAAAGCCGATCAGCATGGCCCAGTAGTTAAGTGCGAACCAGATGCACGAGGCAGAGACCAGACGTAGGAAGATACCGAAGAGGATCTCGGTCAGCGATGGTTTCAGCACATGGGCAGAATCATGAAGCATGGCCGGCAAGATAGGGCGGGTCTTCCTCATCCGCCAGCGGGATCGCAGTTTCCCCTTCCCTGCTGCTATCTTTTTGAAGAGAAGAAATGCCGCAGTTCGTTCGCCCAGCGCGCGGTTCCCAATTGCCGCCGCCCCATGATAAAGCGCTTGGCTAACGATGATTTTGACCGGAAAGGCGTGGGCGCGATGAACGACAGGACAAATCTTGTGGACAGGATCACCGGCCACCGCCGCATGCGCCGCAACCGCAAGGCCGACTGGACGCGGCGACTGGTGCAGGAAAACCGCCTGACCGTCGACGATCTGATCTGGCCGATCTTCATCGTGCCGGGCAGCAACATCGTCCAGCCGATCGAGGCGATGCCCGGCGTCAACCGCATGAGCATCGACAAAGCGGTGGAAGCGGTCAAGGAAGCGGCCGATCTCGGCATTCCGGCGATTGCGACCTTCCCGAACATCGACTTGGGGCTGCGCGACGAGACCGGCTCCAACAGCCTTGCCGCCGACAACCTGATCAATCAGGCGACGCGGGCCTTCAAGAAAGCGGTGCCCGAGATCGGCATCATCACCGACGTCGCTCTCGATCCCTTCACCAGCCACGGCCATGACGGCATCCTTCGCGATGGCGAGATCGTCAACGACGAAACCGTCGAGATGATCGCAAGGGCTGCGGTCGCCCAGGCGGATGCCGGCTCCGACATCATCGCCCCCTCCGACATGATGGATGGCCGCATCGGCGCGATCCGCCAGGCGCTCGATGCCGCCGGGCACCAGAATGTCGGCATCATGTCCTATGCGACAAAGTTCGCGTCCGGGTTCTACGGCCCCTATCGCGAGGCGATCGGCACCGGCGGCCTTTTGAAGGGCGACAAGAAGACCTATTATATCGACCCGGCCAACGGCACCGAAGCGATCCGCGATGCTGCCCTCGACGTCGAGGAAGGCGCCGACATGCTGATGGTGAAGCCCGGCCTGCCCTATCTCGACATCTGCTGGCGCATGAAGGAGGCCTTCGGCCTGCCCGTCTTTGCCTACCAAGTCTCCGGCGAATACTCGCAGGTCAAAGCCGCCGCCGCCAACGGCTGGATCGACGGCGAGAAGGTGATGCTGGAAACACTGCTCGCCTTCAAGCGCGCCGGCTGCGACGGCATCCTCAGCTATTTCGCCGTCGAGGTGGCTCGTATCCTTGCCAAGGGCCGTTAAGCGCGAGCTTCTGTTGCAGCAAATCAATCTTCTACAGCGACCTTTGCGCGTCTGATAGGACGCGCGGCGCTGTGGTGAGCCTCCAATCCTTGTTTTGCGGGCATCACCATCCCATATCCTGCATGCAACCAAGCGAGGCTTAGACGGATGACCATGCACAACGAAGAACTGAGGCTGCCGAGCAATGACTGGCGCGCCTATCAGGGCGTGCTGTCGCGACGCATCTTTGCCTTCCTGCTCGATTACGCCATCATCGCGCTTCTGTGGATCCCGGCGGCGGTCGTCGTCTTTTTCCTGGGCATCCTGACGCTCGGCCTCGGCTTTATGCTTTACCCGGCGCTCTTTGCGATCGTCGCCATGCTCTATTTCGGCCTCACGGTCGGCGGCCGCGAACAGGCCTCCCCCGGCATGCGCATGATGGGGCTGGCAATTGCCCGCACAGACGGGCGCCCGATGGACTTCCTGACCGCCATCGTCCACCTCGTCATCTTCTGGATCGCCAACGCTCTGCTGACGCCGCTGATCCTGCTGATCGGCCTCTTTACCGACCGCAGCCGCCTGCTGCACGACCTCCTGATTGGCACCGTCACGGTCCGCCGCGACATGTACTGACCGGAACGCGGCCCATTGTCGGCAACTCTAAAATAACTGGACGGCGGAGGCGGAAGCTGCAAACGAGTGAGTTGACGTTTTCCATTCTTCCGCCATGCTATTGTCATGAACAACCGCGCGCAGAGTGACCTCCGCACTCGATGAACACACAGACCACACCGTCTCCGCAATTCTACCTGACTGCGCCGGCAGCCTGCCCTTATCTGCCGAACGAGATGGAGCGAAAAGTCTTCACCCACATGGTGGGCGAACGTGCGCCGGAACTCAACGATCTCCTGACCCAGGGCGGCTTCCGCCGGTCGCAGAACATCGCCTACCGCCCAGCCTGCGAGACCTGTCGCGCCTGCATTTCGGTGCGCATTCTTGCCAACGAGTTCAAGCCCACGCGCTCCATGCGCCGGGTGCTTGCCACCAATCAGGATGTGATCTCGGCAGAGTATCCGGCTGAGCCTTCCAGCGAACAGTACAATCTCTTCCGCCGCTATCTCGACCGCCGGCATCAGAAGGGCGGCATGTCGGACATGTCGGTGCTCGACTACGCAATGATGGTCGAAGATACGCACGTGCACACGAAGATCATCGAGTACCGCCTGCGGGTCGAAGGCGACGGCATCAGCGAGAAGGCACGCGGGCCACTCATCGCAGCAGCGCTGACCGATCGCATGGGCGACGGTCTTTCGATGGTCTACTCCTACTTCGACCCGGCGCGAGAGGAGCGCTCGCTCGGCACTTTCATGATTCTCGACCACATTCGTCGCGCCCGCGAGCGCGGCCTGCCCCACGTCTATCTTGGCTATTGGGTCAAGGGATCGCGGAAGATGGGGTATAAAACAAAATTTTTGCCGCAAGAACACCTTATGGCCCGTGGCTGGGAACGCTATGAAGGCGGAGACGCCACCTTGGAAGCCGCTCCTACGAAAACGGGTTAGACATTGAGTTCATCTTCTGATGCCGCGATGCACCGGCGCGGCCTTGCCATCACCGGCCTCGGTGGCCTTGCCCTTTCCTTCGATATCCCGCTCATCCGTTCCGCCGGTGGCGACGTCTGGTCGCTGCTCGCGGTGCGCAGCCTGTCGACGTTCGTCATCGCGCTCGGCGCGTGGTTCGTGATCAACCGCGTGTTCGGCCGGAAGATTTCACTGTTGCCGGGCAAGACCGGGCTCGTCGTCGGCCTGTTCTACGGCGTCAATTCCTGCACGTTCCTGCTCGCGGTCTTCAACACATCGACGGCGAATGTGGTCTTCATCCTCGCCTTCACCTCGATGTTTGCCGCCATTCTTTCCTGGATCTTCCTGAAGGAACGGCCATCGAACGCCACGCTCGTGACGATGTTGATCATGGTGTTCGGCGTCGGATTGATCGTTCAGGACGGGTTGGAAAGCGGCCACCTCTTCGGCGATGCGATGGCAGCATCCTCCGCCTTCCTGCTTGCCAGCGCGATCACGATCAGCCGCGCGAGCAAGCGCGACATGGCACTGGTGCCGCTGGTCACGGCGATCTTCCCGGCAGCGGTCGCTCTGTTGATGCTGTCCCCTTCGGGATTCACGATTGCGGAACCCGGCTATATCTTCTTCAACGGTCTCGTGATGATCCCGCTCGCCTTTTTCTGCCTGGCGACGGGACCGCGTTACCTCTCGGCGCCGGAAGTGGGCATGTTCTACCTGCTGGAAACGATCCTGGCGCCGATCTGGGTCTGGCTGGTCTTTGCCGAAACCCCGACAACGCAGACCTTGATGGGTGGCGCGATCCTGATCTTCGCGCTCATCGGCCATTCGCTCTGGCAGATGCGCAGCAGAGCGCTGAGGTCCGCGGTGGCCTGCACCGAGTAGCGCTATCGATCAATTTTCACGGCGAGGACCGGTCGGCCGGGGGCGGCGCGACTTCTGTTCGGTTTCGCTGCGGCGGTCGCGAATCGGCGTCCGCTCGGGTACAGGCTCCGGCGCGCCGGAGGCCAGCCGGGTTTCCGGCATCTGAACACGCATCGCCCAAAGCTCGCGGTTGGTGTTGATCCAGGTGGCCGCCTCACTCAAAGGCGCCGGATTTCCGCTTAGGGATTCTCCTTCGCGGCGCCGCAGGCGCGTGATGAGGCCCGCTGCCTCGAGGAGTGCTATGTGCTTCTCCAATTCTTCGCCTCGCACCGCAACGGCCGAGGCGATATCGGCGACACGCGCCTCACCGGCAAAGAGGATCTCGAAGATCCGCCGGCGTACCGGGCTGGCGAGCGCCAGGAGAATTTCGTCGAGGGCATTGGCGTTCGGCATCGTATCCATCCTGTTGGATGGGCAGTCATCCACGATACGCCGGCACATACAAGCGCCGCTTTTCGCTCAAGTTCGACTGTATTTCCAATACCTTAATGCGTGAATTCAATGCCCCGGATTGGGACACCAGCCATGCGGCTCATCGGCCGCACGACTGGTATTTTGTGGTCAGCCGCTGAACTTTCCGCTGCGCGGGAAGCCCTTCGGAACGACGCGACCGGCCGATGCGCGATCGGCCTGCCATTCGATCAGCTCATCCTTCGTCTTGGTAAAGACGCGGCCAGCGCTGTCTTCCCAGATGAGCCCTTCTGCGATCGTGAAGCAGCGAATATCGGAGATGCCGCCATCCTTGTAACGCTGCAGCCGGACGCCCTTGCCGCGCGCCATCTCGGGGATCTGGACGAGCGGGAAGACGAGCATCTTGCGGTTCTCGCCAACGACGGCAACGTGATCACCCTTGACCGGCACGACCAGCTTGGTTTCGTCCGGCATGGAGACGTTCATCACCTGCTTGCCCTTGCGGGTGTTGGCGACGATATCGCTTTCCGTCACGACGAAACCGTTGCCGGCAGCCGACGAGACGATGAGCTTGCGCGCCGGATCGTGGACGAAGGCGGTCAGGACGTCCTGGTCGTTCTCCATGTCGACGATGATGCGCAGCGGCTCGCCATGGCCGCGACCGCCAGGCAGCTTGTCGCCGCCGAGCGTGTAGACCTTTCCGCCGGTCGTGAAGACCAGGATCTTGTCGGTCGTCTGCGCCGGGAACGCCACCTTGAGCGCGTCCCCCTCCTTGAACTGGAGCGACGACGTGTCGGAGATGTGGCCCTTCAGCGCCCGGATCCAGCCCTTTTCCGAGATGACGACGGTGATCGGTTCCTTCTCGATCATCGCCTGCTGGATCGCCTCGACGTCGGCCTCCGGTGCATCCGCGAAGGTGCTGCGGCGTTTGCCGATCTCGGTTGCCTTGGCAAACTTCTTTTTGACCTCGCCGATCTCCCAGGCGACGGTCTGCCACTGCTTCTCCTCCGAAGCGAGCAGCGCTTCGATCTCGGCCTTCTCCTTCGACAGGGCGTCGAATTCGGTGCGGATCTCGAACTCTTCGAGCCGGCGCAAGGAGCGCAGGCGCATGTTGAGGATCGACTCGGCCTGCAGATCAGTGAGAGAGAACCGCTCCATCATGACCGGCTTCGGCTCGTCTTCTTCGCGGATGATGCGAATGACTTCGTCGATGTTCAGATAGGCGACGAGATAGCCGGCGAGGATTTCGAGCCGGCGATCGATCGCCGCCAGGCGATGGCGGGACCGGCGCTGCAACACCTCGCGGCGATGCGCCAGCCATTCCGATAGCACCTCGTTGAGCGCCATGACCCGCGGCACGCGCCCCATGGACAGCACGTTCATGTTCAGCGAGATGCGGCTCTCAAGTTCGGTCAGCTTGAACAGCGACTCCATCAGGATGCCGGCATCGACCGAGCGGCTCTTCGGCACGAGAACGATGCGAACGTCTTCCGCGGATTCGTCGCGAATGTCTTCGAGCAGCGGCAGCTTGCGCGCAACCAGAAGCTCGGCAATCTTTTCGATCAGGCGCGACTTCTGAACCTGATAGGGAATCTCGGTGACGACGATCTGATAACCGCCACGGCCGAGATCCTCCTGGGCCCAGCGGGCGCGGACACGAAAACCGCCACGGCCGGTGCGGTAGGATTCGGCCATGCTTTCGCGGCTTTCGACGATCACCCCACCGGTCGGAAAGTCTGGCCCCTCGATGCCGCCCTTCTGCGGATTGGCCGGATCGTAAAGCAGATCTTCGACGGTCGCTTGCGGATGGCGGATGAGGTGCAGCGCCGCGTCGCACAGTTCATGCGCGTTGTGCGGCGGGATCGAGGTCGCCATGCCGACCGCGATGCCGGTTGCGCCGTTTGCGAGCAGGTTCGGGAAGGCCCCAGGGAGCACGGTCGGCTCCTGGTCTTCCTCGTTGTAGGTGGGGCGGAAATCCACCGCGTCCTGGTCGATCCCGTCGAGAAGGAGCGAACAGACGTCCGTCATCTTCGCTTCGGTGTATCGCATCGCCGCGGCATTATCGCCATCGATGTTGCCGAAGTTGCCCTGGCCGTCGACGAGCGGGTAGCGGATTGCAAATTCCTGTGACAGGCGCACGAGCGCGTCATAGATCGAGGCATCGCCGTGCGGGTGGAACTTACCCATGACGTCGCCGACGATGCGGGCGCATTTCTTGAACGACGAGTTGGGTCTGAGGCCCATTTCGCTCATCGCATGCACGATACGGCGATGCACGGGCTTCAACCCGTCGCGGACGTCCGGAAGCGCGCGGTGCATGATGGTCGACAAGGCATAGGCAAGATAACGCTCTTCCAGCGCCGCCTTGAGGTCAACCGGCTGAATATTGTCGTCCCCGCCTGACGGGGGATTAAGGCTTTGTCCCATGGGACCTTGCTAGCGCAACAAACCCGGAACAGCAAGGTTTTCAGGGGATGCGATTGTGGAGAACCCCTTACCCGCCAACAGTTGGCGCGTGAAGCGATCCGCTTGCTCCGGCGCAATGTTCGTGTAACGGTCGGACGGCTATGCGTCGGAGGCGAGCGCTTGGTAACATCCCGGAAAGCATGCCCGACCAGGAACATGTGCGGTTTGGCCAAGCGAATATAATTTCGCCCTGTTTCGTAATAGCTTCGGCTGTAGTTGATTTGGACGATTTGTGAGGGGGATTGCAAGACACGAACTGGCCGCCGAAAACTTCCGGATGTTGCCGTTCGCTCCCAGTTGACGCCCTCTGCGGAGACAAACCAGATTAGCCACGCCTCATCTTCGAAACAGTTACACAATCAAAGATTTTACGAAGGAACTCGACAATGATGCACACGCGCAAGATCCGCCTGATGATGGCGAGCGCCGCGCTCCTCACGCTTACCAGCCCGGCCTTCGCACTCGACGGCGCGGACCTGATGAAGAAGCTCGACGCGGCAACGAACGCGAACGGCACCTCCATCACCTATGACAAGGCCGAAGTGGACGGCGACAAGGTGACGGTGACCGGCGTGCAGCTGAAGGTCGCCAGCCAGCCGGGCGAACCGACGAGCCTGAAGATCGGTGATCTGACCTTCGAAGGTGTCGAGGAAACCGAAGGTGGCGGCTACTACGCCGAAACCGTGTCGTTCCCTGACGTCAATGTCAGCCAGGACGAGGGAAGCATTTCGGTCAAGGACATCCTGCTTTCCGGCCTGACGATCCCCGCCAATGCCAACGGTGGAACGATCAACGACATTCTTCTCTACGAAAGCGCCAGCACCGGCCCGATCGCTCTCAACGCCAAGGGCAAGGAAGTCTTCTCGCTCGAAAGCACCGAAGCGAACCTGGCACGCCAGGAAAATGACGCCGGCTTCGACTTCGACGCGACCGCCTCGGGCATCAAGGCCGACCTGTCGACCGTCGAGGACGCCAAGACCAAGGAGGCGATCGAAAAGCTCGGCCTCACCACGATCGACGGCGCCTTGACGATGAAAGGCAGCTGGGAGGTCGAAAGCGGCAATGTCGCACTCGAAGAATATGCCCTCGACTTCAAGAACGTCGGCCGGCTGAACTTTGCCCTGGACATTTCCGGCTACACGCTTGCCTTCGTGAAATCCATGCAGGAAGCGATGAAGGCCGCCGAGGCCAATCCGAACAAGGAAGAGGCGAACCAAGCCATGGGCCTTGCCATGATGGGCCTGATGCAGCAGCTGACCTTCAACAGCGCCGAAGTCCGCTTCGACGATGCCTCGATCACCAAGAAGGCGCTGGACTATGCCGGTTCGCAGCAGGGCGTTTCGGGTGAGCAGATGGCTCAGTCGCTGAAGGGCCTGGTGCCGATCATGATGGCGCAGCTCAATGTGCCAGAACTGCAGAACCAGGTGTCGGCCGCCGTCAACGCCTATCTCGATGGACCGAAGAGCCTGACGATCAGCGCGGCACCGGAAAAGCCGGTTCCGTTCCCGATGATCATGGGCGCTGCCATGGGCGCACCGAACACCATTCCGTCGGTGCTCGGCGTCAAGGTGACCGCGAACGACTGATCGCTCCGCTTGCTCCGCCCGGAGCAACCGACCTTACCACGAGCTTTGCGCGCCCACCGGGCGCGCAAACTTTAGCGGCTCAGCCTACCTGATTTGCCGTAGCCCACAGGACCTCTGGTCCAGCTTCATTCAGCAGATCTGTATTTTGCACCCGCCGGCCCTCCACAGGACAAGGGCTGTTTCTACTTGCGGCCATGCGAACGGTCGGCACCGTACGTCTTGAAGGCGCGCGCTTCGGTTGCAGTGGCCGTTACTCTCTCCGAACGTCGTTCATGGCGCCAAGAAAATTTCACCGCCGGGCGATAGCGTTTTTCATCAAAATCGTGCATGCCACACTCAGGCGGCCGAGAATTCGACGTTCCGTGAACTTGAGAGCATTTCAGCCTCGACGAGGAATTCTCGGACTCTGTGTAAGAAATACAAATATACGCCTGAATATCATCTTCATATTACGGCAGATCGGACGTAAATGCTCGCCTGGCTCCAGCAATCTGTAAATTTCAGGGAAGAATTGCTGGAGGGGAAATTCGCCCCCGTCCGTGCCGATTACTATTCGGGTCCGCCAGGTAAGCCGCTACGGCTCCTGCTTCAGGCGCGGACGGATTTCCTGTCGATCTGGCGCGCCAGCGACTATACCGAAAACGTCTCGCAGACCCGGATCCTCGGCCGGCAGATCATCGTCGTCAACTCGCCCGATCTGATCCGACAGGTGGTCGTCAAGCGACACGAGAACTTCGAGCGCAAGAGCCCGCAGATGCGCCGGGCGCTCGAGTTTCTGCTCGGCGACGGGTTGTTCATCTCGGATGGAGACACCTGGAAGCAACGCCGGCCGCTGGTGGCCGACATCGTCCACGCCAAGAGAGTGCCGTCCTTCGGTCCTGTCATGGAGACGACAACCAGCGAACTGGTCGAGCGCTGGAACCAGATGCCCGACGGTGCCGAGGTCAACGCCCTGCACGAAATGGCGGGCCTGACCGCCGAGATCATCGCACGCAGCGTCTTCGGCAACCAACTCGGAGACGACAGTGCGGCTGCCGTGACCGAGGGCTTCACCAGCTACCAGTCGCTGGTCGATTCCATCAACATCGGCTATTTCCTCGGCTTCGACGACGGCTTGCCCGTCCTGCGCACACCGAGCCTGCGCCGCTCGGTCAAGCGCATCCATGGGACCATCGACAAGGTGGTGGAGGATCACCTTGCCGGCCGCGGCGACCACAATTCGATGGTCGAACTGCTCATCCGGCGGCAGCAGCGAAATCCGGAGCTGAAGCTCGACCTCGTCGCCTTGCGCAACGAAGCCGCGACCATCTTCATGGCCGGTCACGAGACGACGGCAGCCACACTTACCTGGACCTGGTATCTGCTTTCGAAAGCAGGCTGGATCGAGAAGGCCGTGCACGACGAGATCGCCAGGGTCTGCGGCGACCGGACGCCGACGATCGACGACGTGCCGCGGCTCGAATGGTGCCGGGCCGTCATTGAAGAAACGCTTCGCCTTTACCCGCCGGTTCCGATCCTGGCGCGACAGACGCGCGAGGCGGACATGATCGGCGACGTTGCCGCCGAGCCGGGCTCGCTCGTCCTGATCGTGCCATGGCTCTTGCACCGCACGGAAAGTCTGTTCGAAGACCCACACCACTTCCATCCGGAGCGGTTCACCGAAGGCCGTCGCCCGACGCCCTACAGCTTCATTCCCTTCGCCAGCGGCCCCCGCGTCTGCCCGGGCCTGCATTTCGGCCTGACGGAAGCGATCCTCTGCCTGGCGATCATCGCTCAGCGCTACCGGGTTCGCCTGCGCGAACGCCACGCGGTCGAGCCGATCTGCCGGCTGACCCTCAGACCGAAGGGCGGGCTTCCGGTCACTTTACACAGGCGAGAAGGCACGTCGCATGGCGCCGGATAATCCTGGCGTCAGGGGACCGATTGCCAAGCGCAAGGCCTGGACTTTCGCTGAGGAGCAACCGCCGCGTCTTGGGGACGCATTGGCAGGCGGTGACCGGTCCCGGGCCTTCCGGCGCTATTGGATTACCGACAATCTGTGGAACCTTGCCAATCTCACTGCCCATTTCGGCATGAAGCTTCTGCCGATGGATGCATGCTCACGCCTGGGGGCCGCACTCGGCCTTTTCGTGGTGCCGCGCTTTCACAAGATCGCCACGCAGCGCGCCCGGGATACGATCAAACATCTGCGTCCGGACCTGAGCCCCGAGGAACAGGAAGCCTTGTTCCTCGAAAACTGCCAGGCCCAGGGACGGTTGATGACAGAATTTTCCGTCATCAACAGGTTGCAGCGGCATGGCGAGAGGTTGCGGACCGATGGCCTTGCTCCGATCCGCGACGTGGCGAAAGACGGCCCCGTCGTCCTCGTCGGGCTTCATCTCGGAAATTGGGAAGTTGGGACGATCGCGTTCCGCAGTCTCGGTCTCCAGCCTCATGCCTTCTACGTACCACCCAAGAGCCGTGCCAAAGCATGGATCGCCGAGCGCGTCCGCAGCAAGGCCGGATTGCGGTTTCTGCCGCCGGGCATGGAAGGAATCCGACCGGCGATCAAGATCCTGAAGAGCGGCGGCGTCGTCAGTATGTTCTGCGACGAAGGCTTTGGCGGCATGATCCGCGGACCGTTCTTCGATCGCAAACCTCATCAGGAAGGCAATCTCGCGCTTGCCATCCGCCTGGCGCGCATGACGGGTGCCACGATCTGCCCCTGGTACGGCTTGCGCACCGACGGTTTCCGTTTCGAATGCCAGGCGCTGGAGCCCCTCCGGCTTCCGGCTTCCGATGAGCCGAATGCACGCCTCGTGAAAGATATGCTGCTGTTGAACGATGCGATCGAGCCCGTCGTTCGCGCGCATCTCGACCAATGGTATTTCCTGGACAACGCGCTTCGGCCGGAATGACGCCTCATGGTTTTCCGCCCACTTGGCTTCCATGATATGATCAGCGCTTGATGCCTTCAGACCCCGGCCTATTTACATTGGGCGGGGATCCGAGGTCCCCGCATTCCTGACCGATAAAACGGAAGGAGGAGCCCATGGGACTGAAGCATGCGGATATCACCGCTATCCTTGGCCCGGTCGACGAGACACTGATGGCCGAGTTGCTGGCGACGGGGGCCACGGCCGGCGAACTCGCCGAGGCCATTGCTTGGGTCAACAACGACGAGGCGCTGATCGGCGAAGGCCGCCACTTGCCGGCTGGCCGGGTTGCGGCGTTGATCGATATCCTGACGCCGGACAATGACGAGGAACGGGACTTCGCGACCTAGCCGATCAGGCGGCGAGGCTGCGCTAGTGATTTTTGATTGCATGCAAGGTTGCCCCCGCGCGGCGGGCGGCGGGAGCATCAGGCCACGTGTTTTGTGTTGAGGGAGGTCAACGATGGCAGCCAAGGAAGTCAAGTTCAGTAGCGATGCCCGCGACCGTATGCTGCGTGGCGTCGATATCCTCGCCGATGCCGTGAAGGTGACGCTCGGCCCGAAGGGGCGGAACGTGGTGATCGACAAGGCCTTCGGTGCGCCGCGTGTCACCAAGGATGGCGTCTCGGTTGCCAAGGAGATCGAGCTCGAAGACAAGTTCGAGAACATGGGGGCGCAGATGCTGCGCATGGTGGCGTCACGCACCAGCGATGTTGCCGGCGACGGAACGACGACGGCCACGGTGCTTGCTCAAGCGATAGTCCGGGAAGGCGTCAAGGCAATCGCATCGGGTATGAACCCGATGGACCTCAAGCGCGGCATCGACCTCGCCGTCGAGGCGATCGTGGCACAACTGAAGATCCATGCCCGCAAGATTTCCAACAACGAGGAAATCGCCCAAGTCGGCACGATCTCCGCCAACGGCGACAAGGAAATCGGCAACTATCTGGCACAGGCGATGGAGCGCGTCGGCAACGAGGGTGTGATCACCGTCGAGGAGGCCAAGACCGCCGAGATCGAACTTGAGATCGTCGAGGGCATGCAGTTCGACCGCGGCTATCTCTCCCCCTATTTCATTACCGACCAGGAGAAGATGCGCGTCGAATTTGAGGACCCGTACATTCTCATCCACGAGAAGAAACTCTCTAACCTCCAGGCCATGATCCCGATTCTCGAATCGGTCATCCAGGCGAGCCGTCCCTTGCTGATCATCGCCGAGGATGTGGAGGGCGAAGCGCTTGCCACGCTCGTCGTCAACAAGCTGCGCGGCGGTCTCAAGATCGCAGCCGTCAAGGCCCCCGGGTTTGGAGATCGGCGCAAGGCCATCCTCGAGGACATCGCCATCCTGACGGGCGGCACGGTCATTTCCGAGGATCTCGGCATCAAGCTTGAAAACGTGACGCTCGACACGCTCGGGCACGCCAAGCGGGTGATGGTCGAGAAGGAAAACACCACGATCGTCGATGGCGCCGGAACGAAGGCGGATATCGGCGGACGTGTCAGCCAGATCAAGGCACAGATCGAGGAAACGACCTCCGACTATGATCGGGAAAAGCTGCAGGAACGGCTCGCCAAACTCGCCGGCGGCGTTGCGGTGATCCGGGTTGGCGGCTCGACCGAAGTCGAAGTGAAGGAAAAGAAGGACCGGGTCGACGATGCCCTGCATGCGACGCGAGCCGCGGTAGAGGAAGGCATTCTGCCCGGCGGCGGCGTCGCGCTGCTGAGGGTCGTCCACGCGCTCGACGGGCTCAAGGCCGCCAATGACGATCAGCGCGTCGGCATCGAGATCGTTCGGCGGGCGCTCGAGGCGCCGGCGCGCCAGATCGCCGAGAATGCTGGCGCTGAAGGTTCGGTGATCGTTGGAAAGCTGCGGGAGAACAGTGACTTTGCCCACGGCTGGAACGCCCAGACCGGAGAGTACGGCGATCTGTTCCGCATGGGTGTCATCGACCCCGCAAAGGTCGTGCGCGCGGCGCTGCAGGATGCGGCTTCCGTCGCCGGCCTGCTGGTGACGACCGAGGCCATGATCGCCGAAAAACCGAAAAAGAACGGACCGACGCCGCCGTCTGGTGCTGGAATGGACTTCTGACGGCCGCCAGACGCTCATTCTCGCATGGCGAACGCGACCGTCGAGGGCTTGGGGCCAATTCAGCCGCGCCGTTCTACGGCAAGCAGTGAACCCAGATCACAGGCAGACCATGAAAAAAGCCCGGCGAAACGATCGCCGGGCTTTCGTTTTTGACAGGTCTCTTCGACCTCAATCCTTCTTCTGCGGGATCGGGCGAAGCGCCAGTTCACGCAGCTGGGCCGGCGTCGCCTCGGACGGCGCCCCCATCAGGAGGTCGACCGCCTGCTGGTTCATCGGGAAGATCGAAATCTCGCGCAGGTTCTTCGCGCCGACGAGCAGCATGACGACGCGGTCGATGCCGAATGCCATGCCGCCATGCGGAGGCGCGCCGTACTGGAACGCACGGTAGAGGCCGCCGAACTGCTCTTCGACTTCCTGCTGCGACTTGCCGGTCAGCTCGAAGGCCTTGACCATGACTTCCGGGAGCTGGTTACGGATCGAGCCGGAGGCGATCTCGAAGCCGTTGCAGACCATGTCGTACTGGTAGGCCTTGAGCGACAGCGGATCTTCGGTGTTCAGCGCCTCGAGGCCACCCTGCGGCATCGAGAAGGGGTTGTGGGCGAAATCGATCTTCTTTTCGTCTTCCAGCCATTCGTAGAACGGGAAGTCGACGATCCAGCAGAATTCAAAGCGGTCACGGTCGACGAGGTTCAGCTCCTCGCCGGCGCGTGTGCGGGCTTCGCCAGCAAACTTGTAGAACTTCGAAGGGTCGCCGGCGACGAAGAAGCAGGCGTCGCCGTCATCGAGGCCAAGCTGGGTGCGGATCGCATCGGTGCGTTCCTCGCCGATGTTCTTGGCAAGCGGACCGGCGCCTTCGAGCTTTTCGCCTTCCTTGCGCCAGAAGAT
The DNA here is from genome assembly GCF_059424735.1 of Ensifer sp. GW101-20A05. Lineage (NCBI taxonomy): Bacteria > Pseudomonadati > Pseudomonadota > Alphaproteobacteria > Hyphomicrobiales > Rhizobiaceae > Ensifer > Ensifer sp. GW101-20A05. The sequence continues at coordinate 166,617 of NZ_JBWKZT010000007.1, forward strand.
GTAGCCGAGGCCCGGCTGGCCCTGGCTCTGCGCCCAGGCGTTCATGCGGTCGCAGAAGGCGCGCGAGCCACCGGTCTTGGCCGGGATCGCCCAGACTTCAACCTTCGGGTTCGAGGCGATCATGTTGGCGAAGACCTTGAAGCCCGAGCCGGCAAAGTGCTCGGTAACGGCCTGCATCTCGATCGGGTTGCGCAGGTCCGGCTTGTCGGAGCCGTATTTGCGGATCGCCGTGTCGTAAGGAATGCGCGGGAACTTTTCCGTCACCGGCTTGCCATCGGCAAACTCGACGAAGATCTCGCGGATGACCGGCTCCATCGTCGACCACACGTCTTCCTGCTCGACGAAGCTCATTTCCAGGTCGAGTTGGTAGAACTCGCCCGGCAGACGGTCGGCGCGCGGGTCTTCGTCGCGGAAGCACGGCGCGATCTGGAAGTAACGGTCGAAGCCGGCAACCATCAAGAGCTGCTTGTACTGCTGCGGCGCCTGCGGCAGGGCATAGAAGTTGCCGGGGTGGATACGCGACGGAACCAGGAAGTCGCGTGCGCCTTCCGGTGACGATGCGGTCAGGATCGGGGTCGTGTATTCGGTAAAGCCGACTTCGCCCATGTGGCGGCGCATCGACGAGATGATCTGGGTGCGCTTGACGATGTTCTTGTGCAGCGTGTCGCGGCGCAGGTCGAGGAAGCGGTACTTGAGACGCACGTCTTCCGGATAGTCGGGCTCGCCGAAGACCGGCAGCGGCAGTTCCTTGGCGGCCGAGAGTACCTCGATCTCCTGCGCGTAGAGCTCGATTTCGCCGGTCGGCATGCCTTTGTTGACGGTGTCGTCGGTGCGAGCCTTGACGCGGCCGTCGATGCGGATGACCCACTCGCCGCGAACGGTTTCAGCCGACTTGAAGGCCGGGCTGTCCGGATCGGCGACGACCTGGGTGATGCCGTAGTGGTCGCGCAGGTCGATGAAGAGCACGCCGCCATGGTCACGGACACGGTGGACCCAGCCCGAAAGGCGAACGGTGGAGCCGACGTCCGACTTGCGGAGGGCGGCACAGGTGTGGCTGCGGTAACGATGCATCGTTTTATCCCGGAATTGCGAAAGAGCCGCGCAGGCTCGTGGGACACGGCGCGCGGCACATGGTCAAAATCGGGCGGAAAAGCGCATGATGCGCCGGCTTTGTCAAGCCGCGCGACCGCCGCCGCCCCAGATGGAGATGCGTTCTAAACCAAGGAAACGGCCAGTCCAAGACCGCTTGAGACAGAAGCAGGCCGAAATGCCGCGAAAAGAACGGCAATCGTCACAATTCGGGGCTGTCCGGCCACGGAATGCGGGGCTACACATTGGAAGGCCTCACAATGATCCCCCGAGTCGCGGCCGCTTTCCCGGATGTCGCCTGCCCCATGTCTCAGATTCGCCCGCTCATCCCCCTCCTCGTCACCGCAGGCATCCTCATCGGCGGCAATGGCCTGCAGGGCACCTTCATCTCGCTTCGTGCGTTGGAGGAAGGTTTCTCGACATCCCTGATCGGCGTCGTCGGGGCCGGCTACAATATCGGTTTCGCGCTCGGCTGCGTCTATGTCACCCGCATGCTGCGCGCCATCGGCCACATCCGCACGTTCTCGGCCATGGCGGCAATTGCCTCCGCCGCGGCCATTTCGATGGTGCTCGTCATCAACCCGCTGATGTGGTTTCTGATGCGGCTGCTTGCCGGCATCTGCTTCGCCTGCCTGTTTGCGACCGTCGAAAGCTGGCTGAACGCCAGCGTCACCAACGCCAACCGGGCGCGTACGCTTTCCGTCTATCGCCTCGTCGACCTTGGATCGGTGACGGCGGCGCAATATGTCATCCCCGGCATCGGCCTCGAGGGGTTCGAACTCTTCGCCATCATCTCCATGGCACTGACACTGTCGCTCGTGCCGATCTCTTTTGCCGACCGGTCGAGCCCGGTGGCACCGGAAGCGATCCGGTTCGACGTCAAGGCGCTCTGGAACATTTCGCCACTCGCGACCGTCGGCTGCATCGTCGTCGGCCTCACCAACGCCGCCTTCCGCTCGCTCGGGCCCATCTACGCCCAGGGCATCGGCCTTTCCGTGACGGCGATCGCCACCTTCATGAGCGCCGGCATCATCGGCGGCGTCGTGCTGCAATATCCGCTCGGCCATTATTCCGACCGGATCGACCGCCGGCTGATCATCCTGATCGCCACTTTCGGCTCGCTGCTCGCCGGCCTGTTCCTGGCCTTCGGCGCCGGCAACGACGAATGGCTGAACTTTGCCGGCATCTTCCTCTTCGGCGCTTTTGCCATGCCGCTCTATTCGCTCTGCTCGGCGCATGCCAACGACCACGCAGCCGAGGGGCAGCATGCGCTGGTATCTGCCGGCATGCTGTTCTTCTGGTCGCTCGGCGCGATCATCGGGCCTCTTTTTGCGTCCTTCCTGCTCGACATCTTCGGGCCGCAGGCGCTGTTCATCTACACGGCGGCGATCCTCTTCCTGTTCATGCTCTACACCCTGCAGCGCATGACGGCGCGCGGGCCAGTGCCCGCCGGAGAGCGTGCGATGCCGTTCCGCAACCTTTTGCGCACCTCGTCCTTCTTCAACAAGCTCGCCACCGGCAACAACCACAAGCGCAAGGATGGCTGAGCCTGCGGCAAGATGCGCGCAGTTCGGATAATTGCTGAACTCCACAATCAGGTTTAGAACCGGCAGCAACCTGAACAGCAGCCGAGATTGCCGAAATGCCCGTCATCAGCCGCCGTACTTTTCTTCAAGGCTCCGCTGCTCTGGGAGGTGCCTTTGCGCTCGGGGCGGGCATGGCGGCACGCGCCGGGGCCGCGCCGGATCCGCAGACCCTGACGGCACGTCTCACCGAGGCGCAGATCGCCAGGGATGGCGTGACGCCGAAGGTGATGACCTACGGTTTGGGCGAGGCTGAGAACAGCGGCGTGCCGCCGGTCCTGCGCATGCGCAAGGGTGAGCCTTACGCCGCGCGTCTCATCAACCGGCTCGACGAGCCGACGACGGTGCACTGGCACGGCCTTCGCATCGCCAACGCCATGGATGGCGTTCCCGAGCTGACGCAGCCCTATGTCTATCCGGGCGACCACTTCGACTATCTCTTCACGCCGCCGGACGCCGGCACCTTCTGGTACCATCCGCACTGCAACACGCTGACCCAGATGGGCAGCGGGCTCACCGGCGTGATTGTCGTCGAGAACCCCGAGGATCCGGATTTCGATGCCGAGATCGTGCTCAACCTCCGTGACTGGCGGCTTGGCACCGGCGGCGCCTTCATCGATCCGTTCAAGCCGCGCGATGCCGCGCGCGGCGGGACCTATGGCACGGTGCGCACCGCCAACTGGCAGCAGGAACCGACTTACGACGCACCGGCAGGCGGGCTCATTCGCGTGCGCATCGCCGCGACCGACGTCACGCGCATCTACACCATCGGCCTCGACGGCGCTGAGGCGATGGTGATCGCGCTCGACGGCAACCCGGTCGACAAACCCTTTTCCCTCGATCGCTACGACTTCGGCCCAGGCCAGCGCGTCGACCTGGCGTTGCGCATGCCCGATGGCGAGGGCCAGACCGTTTCCCTCGGCAATTTCCGCGGATCGCATCCCTGGACCATCGCACGCTTCCGGGCAACCGGCGCGTCGCTGAAACGCGACCTTAGGGATGTCGCCCCCCTGCCCGCCAACCCGATCGCCGAAGCGGACCTTTCCACCGCGACCCGTGTGCTAATCGAGCTGACGGCGACGGCCGAGCACAAGGCGGCACCTTCGATCTGCGGCTCTCTCGGCTATACGTTCTGGGCGATCAACAAGGTGCCGTGGCCGGGCGACACGCCCGATCCGATCGCGCCGATCGAGGAAATGAAGCTCGGCAAGAGCTATGTTCTTGAGGTTGCCAACCGGACGCCGCATGCGCATCCGATCCATCTGCACGGCCTGAGCTTCCGTATTCTCAACTCGAACAAACGGACCTTCCTGCCGCCGCCGACCGATACGATCCTGCTCCTGCCCGACGAACAGGCGGAAGTGGCGCTAGTAGCGGACAATCCGGGCGACTGGGTCATCCATTGCCACATCATCGAGCATCAGAAGACCGGCATGACGGGTTATTTCAAGATCGTCTGAGAATTTCCATTGTGACAGATGCCGCGAAGAGCTACACGAAAATCTAAGCCGCATTTTTGCCACAGTGATTTAAATCTGATGATTGAAACAACCACAGACCTTGAGGCCGCCTGCGAGCAGCTGGCCCGTTCAAATTATATTACGATTGACACCGAATTTCTGCGCGAGACGACCTTCTGGCCGGAGCTCTGCCTGATCCAGATGGCGAGTCCGGATCTCGCCGTCATTGTCGACCCGATGGCCAAAGGCATCGACCTTTCGCCCTTCTTCGCGCTGATGGCCAATCCTGAAGTCATCAAGGTATTCCATGCCGCGCGTCAGGACATCGAGATCATCTTCCATCTCGGCAACCTCATTCCGCACCCGATCTTCGACACACAGGTCGCGGCCATGGTTTGCGGCTTCGGCGATAGCGTCTCCTATGACCAGCTCGTCAACCGCGTGACTGGCACGCAGATCGACAAGTCCTCACGCTTTACCGACTGGAGCCGCCGGCCGCTGACCGACAAGCAGCTCGACTATGCGCTCGCCGACGTCACGCATCTGCGCGACATCTACAAGTACCTGGCCGCAGAGCTGGAACGCGAGGGGCGCTCGTTGTGGCTGACTGAAGAGATGGCGATCCTTGAGGCACGCGACACCTATGACCTGCATCCGGACGACGCCTGGCAGCGTCTCAAGATGCGCGTCAAGAAACCGATCGAACTCGCCGTCCTCAAGACCGTCGCTGCCTGGCGCGAACGCGAGGCGCGCGCCCGCAACGTACCGCGCGGCCGCATCCTGAAAGACGACGCCATCTACGAGATTGCCCAGCAGCAGCCGAAGGACGCGGAAGCCCTGGCACGGCTTAGGACCGTTCCCAAGGGCTGGGAACGCTCCAGCGCCGGAACTGCGGTCATCGAGGCGGTCAACGAGGCGCTCGCGATCCCGAAGACCGATCTGCCGAAGCTACCGCGCCAAAACCATACGCCGGAAGGCGCCGCTGCCGCAGGCGAAATGCTCAAGGTTCTTTTGAAGCTTATCGCCGAAAAGCAAGGCGTGGCCGCGAAGATCATCGCCAACAGCGACGATCTCGACAGGATCGCCGCCGAGGGCGAGAAGGCCGATGTCGGCGCGCTCAAGGGCTGGCGGCGCGAACTCTTCGGTGAAACCGCGCTGAAGCTCATCAACGGCGAAGTGGCTCTTCGTTTCGTCGACAAGAAGATCGAGACGGTGGAGCTCGGCAGCTAGATCGCGTTTGCGACAGGCGGCAAACGGTATCGGGCAGAGTCAAGTTTCCGCCCGATTCCGGCTCTAGCTGAAAGTCGGGCGGAACAGAATCACCATCGTCTCGAACGAAGGTGATTACTGCATGTTTCCTTTAATCGTACCCGATTAAAGGGCAAAAACATGCAGAAATTCAAAGTGCCACAGCGACCCTTGCGCGTCTGATAAGACGCGCGCCGCTGTTGGCGTGGCAGAGCGGCAACGTTGCGTGCCGACTGACACGTATGCCGCTTCTTCCGTACCGGGGCTTTCTATGCGTTGGCGCTTCTCCACTTTCGAAGGACTTCTGCTGCTGCTCGTCATCGCGGGCGCAGGGGCAGTTTACGCATGGGTTTTCTATGGAAAGGGCGCCCTGATCGGCGCCACCTACGCGCTCTTTATGTGCCTGCCGATCATTGCTTTCGAGAGGCGCATCATCTTCCGGCGCCTCAATCGGCGGATCCACGCCTTCTCGACGCCTGTCTTCTTTGTCGCCTCGCTTGCGATCTACTTTGTGCTTCTCGACGTCGGCTACGCGGCGGCCGGCCTGATCATGCAGACAAGCGGCGTTATGGACGACAACTGGATGGAGGCGATGACGCCATCCAAGACGGTCCTGCTCTTCGCATTGGGCATCTCGGGTTCGCTCGTCTTCATCCTCCGGGTTCGTGAACTGTTGGGCCGCGACGTCTTTCTGAGCCTGCTGACGGGCCGTTACCGCAATCCGGTTCAGGAAGAGCGCGTCTTCCTGTTCGTCGACCTCGCCGGCTCGACCAGCTACGCCGAGAAACACGGCGACCTCAGGATGCAGGAATATCTCGGCCGGCTGTTCGCGACGATTGCCGACCCTGTGCTGCGCTATCGGGGGTCGATAGACGACTATGTGGGCGACGCTGCCGTCATCACCTGGCCCTTCGACCGCGCCACCAACAATGCGGCCTGCATTCATTGCGTCTTCGACATTCTGGAAATAATCGATGCGGAGGCGCACCGCTGGCAGAAGGAATTCGGCGAGGTCCCGCGCCTGCGCGCAGCCCTTCATGGCGGCACCATCGTCGCTGCCGAAATCGGCCTCGACAGGCACAAGATCACCTATTTCGGCGATACGGTGAACACCACCGCCCGGCTGGAAGGCTTTTGCAAGACACTCGGCCACCAGGTGCTGATCTCCACCGACCTCGCCCGCAAGATGCGTCTGCCGCACTATGTCCGGGTCGAGGATCTCGGCGAGCACGCGATCAAGGGCCGCGGTCAAAAGCTCGGCGTTCTGGCACTGCGTGTCGGAGGCTCGACGTCCGCCCTTGCGCCCAGTGCGGCGGAATAGTCACCGTCGGGCCGTAGCCGCTTCAGCCGTGCAGTTTTGCGCCCTTGGTAATCTTGTCGACCAGCTTCTTGTCCGCATGGATGGCGATGCCGGCGACCGCGGCATCGTCCGGGCTGGTTTCCGCGAAAACCGCGCGATTGGCATTGTCGTGGCCGGTGGCGAACATGCCGTCGACATAAATCGACGTCCGCACATCCCTTTCGATCGCACGCCGTTGAATGTTGCCAAGCGTCTTCCCATCTGCGGCGAGCACGATGATCGGCTGAACACTCAAGGCGTTGTAGACGTTGCCAGCGCCATCGCGATAGTCTTCACCGATGATATCGGGCTTCTGCCCGGCAATACCGGTGGCGAGGAAGGCGGTGACGTTCAGCTTTTGCCAGGTTGCCAGGTCTTCGCGCAATACGATCGCAAATTTGGTATCGAACATGACGGTCATCTCCATTTCAGCCCGACAGGGCGTGCCGGAAGACGCATTATCGGAGGGTGCTGCCGTCGATCTTGAACGATTGTGCGGGACTCAAGGTGACGGTATCCGGGTCGCTCCCGCCGTCGATGGCATCGAGCGCATAGAAGCGCGCCTGCATGGGAAATTCTTTGAGCCGCACCGCCACGACACCTATGCGATCGGCGTGACGCTGGGCGGCATCCAGACGTTCCAGTACCGCGGCGAAAGCCGCTTCAGCAAACCCGGGAGCATCATCATCCTCCACCCGGACGAGATCCACGATGGCGGCGCGGGAACGGAGATCGGGCTGCGCTATCGGATGATGTATCTGCAGCCGGAACGCTTGCTCGCCGCGCTCGGAGAAACGGGGCGCGCCCTGCCCTTCGTCGCAGCACCTGTCGTGGGTGACGAGGCCCTGCGGCAGGCGGTCGGAGAAGCCGTGATGGACCTCGACAATGGCATCGACGAGCTGGCGCTTGACGACATCCTCGTTCGGATCGCGGAGGGCCTCTACCGGCATGCCGGCGCCAAGGACATCAAGCCCGGAAAGGCCGACAAGCACGCCGTTCTGGAGGCAACCGAATACCTTCGCGCCAATCTCGAGCGGCCCGTGGGTTCCCAGGAACTCGAGGCCGTCAGCGGGCTCGATCGCTTCACGCTGGCGAGGCAGTTCCGCAAAGTTCTCGGCACAAGCCCGCATCGCTACCTCCTGATGCGCCGGCTGGAGCGCGCCCGGCAGATGATTGCCAGGGGAGAAAGTCTTGCAGGTGCTGCGCTCGAAACCGGCTTTGCCGACCAGGCGCATTTCACCCGCCACTTCAAGCGGGCCTATGGCATAACGCCCGGGCGCTGGGCGAGCCTCGCCATTGCCGGCTAAGCCTGTCACCAAAGCTTCATCGGTCTGTCAGACAAGCATCACCCCTTCGTCATCTAAGCCGCCTATCGGGTTGCGGTCTTTGGCATCCAACCCATGGTGACTTTTATGACGAAAACGCTTCTCGCCACCGCGGCGCTCTCACTTTTGATGACGATGGCCGCCTCGGCCGAGGAAAAGTCCTTCACCGCAACGCTGAAGGGTCACGCGATCCTGCCGGCGAACACGATCATCGCCGCTCCCTCGGATGCACCCGATTACCTGAAGACCTCCGGCAAGTTCACCTCCGCGGACCGCAAGCGCGCAGAAGCGCTCGGCACCGTGCCGGGCAAGGACGGCGTTCGCCCGACCGGGCTTTCGCTGCCCTTCAACGGCCAGCCGATGCAAGGCTTTTCCGGCATCAAGGCGATGGAGGACGGTACGTTCTGGAGCCTCTCCGACAATGGCTTCGGCAACAAGCTGAACTCCACCGACGCCATGCTGATGCTGCATCACGTCAAGATGGACTGGGATGGGGGCAAGGTCGAAGCGCTGAAGACCCTCTTCCTCACCGACCCGGACAAGAAGGCACCCTTCCCGATCGTCATGGAAGGTTCTGACAAGCGCTATCTCACCGGGGCGGATTTCGACGTCGAATCGATCCAGCCGGTCGCCGACGGCTTCTGGGTTGGCGAAGAATTCGGACCCTACATCCTCAAGTTCGATCTCGACGGCAAGCTGACGGACGTCGTTGCGACGACGGTCGATGGCAAGCCGGTCCTGTCGCCCGACAATCCGACGCTGACGCTGCAGGCCGACCCGTCGAAGAAGACGCCCGCTTTCAACCTGAAGCGCTCCGGCGGCTATGAAGGCATGGCCCTTTCCAAGGATGGCAGCAAGCTCTATGGCCTGCTCGAAGGCCCCCTCTGGACGGACGGCGAAACGGTCGAGCAGGCCGATGGTCGCCCGGCGCTGCGCATCATCGAACTCGATGTCGCGAGCAAGGACTGGACCGGTCGCAGCTGGCTCTATCCGCTGGCTGAAGGCGGCGAGGCGATCGGCGACTTCAACATGCTCGACGACAAGACCGCGCTGGTGATCGAACGCGACAACGGCGCCGGCACGGTCGACAAGGCGTGTGCCGACCCGAAGGACCCGAAGCCGGACTGCTTCGCCACCGGCTCCAAGGTCAAGCGCATCTACAAGATCGCCTTCGATGACAGCAATGTCGGCAAGGCCGTCCGCAAGATCGGCTACATCGACCTGCTCAAGATCGCCGACCCGGATAACAAGAAGCGCCAGGGCGGCGGCGAAGGCTTCTACGACATGCCCTTCGTCACCATCGAGAACGTCGACCGCGTCAATGAGACCCACATCATCGTCGGCAACGACAACAACCTGCCGTTCTCGGCCGGTCGCGCGCTCGACAAGGCCGATGACAATGAATTCGTGCTGCTCGAAGTCGGCGATTTCCTGAAGGCCGAATAATCAAAAAGGGCGCGCCAGCCCAGGTTGGCGCGCCCTTTCCGCAAGAAACAAGATTTTCCTCAGCCTCAGCTTTCGAAGTGGAAAGCGAGCCTCTTGCCGGTGAGCTTGCCGAGTTGCTGCAGGCGCCCATCCAGCCGCTCGCCGGCAAACTCCGAATAGGCGGCCGGAACGACGATCTCGAGATCCACGTCCGGCTGGGACGATTTGCGGAACGTCAGGTTCTGCGTAATCCCCGGCATCGACGCCGAGAACAGGTAGGCGACACGCAGCAGGCCGCCGAGCAGCTTCGCCAGTTCCAGCAAGCGCGGCGTGGTGATACCGGCAAGCGCGTTCGTGGCGCCGTCATCGTTCAGCCCTTCGAAGCGGTAGTAGTTGGCAAGCGCGATATAGGCGCGGCCCGCATGGGTGATACCGGAGAAGGTCGAGTGGGCGATGATGTTCAGCGCCTGCAGGCCGCGATAGTCGGGATGCGCGCGCCAGCTGATATCGGCGAGCAGGCACGCGGCCTGACGATAACGGCTTTCCTCTTCCGTCTCTTCTATCCCGAAGAACGGCACCATGCGGCCCGTCCAGTCGGCCAGTTCACGCGCATGCTCGGGTGAGCGGGCGCGCAGGATGGCGATTTCATTCGCCGCCGTCAGCAGCGGATCCTGGGCGCGTTCCTCGTCCTTCAGCAACGAGAACAGATAGCCTTCGCGCACACCGAGTGCCGAGAAGGAAATCCGCTCCGGCTTCATGATCGAGAGCGCTTCCTGCATGGCGATCGCCCCGAAGGGCAGAAGGCTGCGGCGGCTCTTCGAGATCGTCGCATAGGCCGACGGCTTGATGCTCTTCGGCTCGATCACTTCAGGCAGCAGCGCCATCGCCTCGTCGTAGGAAATCTCGTAGCCCTGCATCATGTGCAGCGGATAGTCCCGGGTCTCCATGTGCAGCTTGGCGATCGAGCGCCATGTGCCGCCGACGGCGTAGAAGGTGCGGCCCGTACCGGTCCTCAGCACGGCCGAGTTCTTCATGAACTTGCGCACCCAGGTGCGCGCTTTCGTGAGCGAGCCATTGCTGTGTTCGAACAGCCGGATGCCGCCGAGCGGCAGGGTGATACCCTTGCCGATCTTCGTGCCCGAGACGTCGACGAGCTCAAGGGAACCGCCGCCAAGGTCGCCGACGACGCCATCAGGATCGTGATAGCCGCTGACGATACCCATCGCAGAATAATAGGCCTCCTCCTCGCCGGTGAGGATACGGACCTTATGGCCGAGGATCGCCTCCGCCTTCTCGATGAAGGCCGGACCGTTGCTCGCTTCGCGTGCTGCCGCCGTGGCGAGCACATACATCGATATGGCACGCGCCTGCTTCGAGAGCGCGTGGAAGCGATGCAGCGCCCTGAGCGCGCGCTCGACGCTTTCTTCGTCCATGCGTCCGGTCGCATCGATGCCCTTGCCGAGACCGCACATCACCTTTTCGTTGAACAGCATGGCCGGCGAGCGGCTCAGGCCTTCATAGACGACAAGGCGGATGGAGTTCGAACCGATATCGATAACGGAAACCGGGCGGATGCCGGGCAGACGCCCCTGCGCTTCTGATTCGACCATGCAATTCCAGTTTATTTGTGCCAGCCGCTCTTCCAGCCAGCTATGAGCTTCGGTGCGCTGGACTTCAGGGCTTCACCCCGGCCGGAGAGGCTGGGATTGGTCATGAAATAGTGCTGTGCGTTGAAAGGCTCGGCGTCCTTGCCGACTTCCATCCGGCGAGAGGTGCCATCAGGAAGAATTTCGTAGCTCTGCTGGTTGTCGATGAGATTGCCCAGCATGATCTGCGACAGAACCTGTTCGTGCACAGTCCGGTTGATGAGAGGCACGAGCGTCTCGACCCGCCGGTCCAGATTGCGCGGCATCATATCCGCCGAGCCGATATAGACAAGGGCATTTTCCGATGGAAGCCCATGGCCGTTGCCGAAGCAGAATATGCGGGAATGTTCGAGGAAACGGCCGACGATGGACTTGACACGGATGTTGTCGGAGAGCCCGGGGACTTGCGGCCGAAGGCAGCAGATGCCGCGCACCACGAGGTCGATCTCGACGCCGGCGCGGCTCGCCTTGTAGAGCGCGTCGATGATTTCCGGGTCGACGAGAGAATTCATCTTCATCCAGATCGCCGCCGGGCGCCCGGCCTTGGCATGTTCGATCTCTTCGTCGACGTGCTTGAGGATGCGCGGGCGCAGCGTGTGCGGCGAAACCGCGAGCTTCATGCCGGCTTCCGGCTCGCCATAGCCGGTGATGAAGTTGAAGATGTTCGCCATGTCGTGGGCGATCACCGGGTTGCAGGTGAAGAACGACAGGTCGGTATAGATCTTCGCCGTCACCGGGTGATAGTTGCCGGTGCCGAGGTGGCAGTAGGTCCTGAGCCTGCCTTCCTCACGCCGCACCACCATCGACATCTTGGCGTGAGTCTTGAGTTCGATGAAACCGAAAACGACCTGCACGCCGGCGCGCTCGAGGTCGCGCGCCCAGCGGATATTGGCCTCCTCGTCGAAACGGGCCTTGAGCTCGACCAGCGCCGTCACCGACTTGCCGGCTTCAGCCGCATCGATCAGCGCGCGCACGATCGGACTGTCGTTCGAGGTGCGGTAGAGCGTCTGCTTGATGGCGACCACTTCAGGATCGCGTGCCGCCTGCAACAGGAACTGCACGACGACGTCGAAGGATTCGTAGGGGTGGTGGACCACCATGTCCTTCTCGCGGATCGCCGCCAGGCAATCGCCGGCATGCTCGCGGACGCGCTCGGGAAAGCGCGGATTGTAGGGGTCGAAGCGCAGATCGTCGCGCGGCGCCTTGGTGATTTCAGAGAGTGTGTTGAGCGCCAGCAGGCCGGGCAGGACGGCGATGCGGTTTTCCGGAACGCCGAGTTCCTGCACGACGAACTGGCGCAGCGACGCAGGCATTTCCGAATCGGTCTCGATGCGGATCACCGAACCACGGCGACGGCGCTTCAACGCGGTTTCGAAGAAGCGCACCAGGTCTTCGGCCTCTTCCTCCACTTCGATATCGCTGTCGCGGATGATGCGGAAGGTACCGGAACCCTTGACCTCGTAACCGGGGAACAGCCGATCGATGAACTGGCTGACCATATCTTCGAGCGTAATATAGCGGATGACGTTCTTGACGTCGGGCAGCCGGATAAAGCGGTCGAGCGCGACCGGCAGGCGCAAGAGCGCGGTCATCGGCTCGCGGCCAGTCTTGCTGACGAGCTGCAGGCCCATCGAGAAGCCTAAGTTCGGAATGAACGGGAACGGGTGCGCCGGATCGATCGAGAGCGGCGTCAGCACCGGGAAGATCGACTGGTCGAACTCGTTGGCAAGCCAGCTCCTGTCCTGCGCCGACAGCGACGCCGGGCGCACGATCAGGATGTCTTCCTTGGCGAGATACTGCTGCAGGACCGCAAGCGAGGCCTGCTGCTCCATCTGCAGATTGTCGATTTCCTTGAGGATGTCTTCGAGCTGTTCGACCGGCGTCTTACCATCGGGCGAGCGCATGGAAAGGCCCTGGCGCACCTGCCCTTCCAGGCCCGCAACGCGCACCATGAAGAACTCGTCGAGGTTGGCAGCGGAGATCGACAGGAAGCGAATCCGCTCCAGCAGCGGATGTGCCGTATTCAGCGTTTCTTCGAGCACGCGACGATTGAACTGCAGCCAGGAGAATTCGCGGTTGATGAAGCGCCGCGGGCTGGTCAGCAGATCGATGTCCTCCACTGCCGCCTGGTTTTCGTTCACCGCCGATACCGCGTTATCCATGCTCATTCGATCCCATTGCTCCGGTTGCACCGGCTATCTCAGTTTGACGACGGTTCTGTGACAGTCAATCGGACCGCCGCCGATTCCCCAGTTCTTCGAGAACTTCGGAAGCAAGTGCCCGGCTGAGCTTCGTTCCGCGGGAAAGTGCCAGATGGTCGATGCGCTCGACGATCGTCTGCGCCGCCTCCAGCGACCGCTCCATGCGCTGAACGATATAGCCCACGAGCCGCTCGTCGACGAAGAGCTGGCGGTCGGCGAAAAGCTTGATCAGCACCTGCGTCAGCAACTCGTCATCCGGCTCGCCGATCTCGACGATGGTCGCCGCCTTCAGGCGCGAGCGCAGATCCGGCAGCGTCACCGGCCAGGACATCGGCCATAGCCGCGTCGTCATCAGGAGACCGGTGCCATGCTGGCGCACGTTGTTGATGACGTGGAAAAGCGTCGTGTCGTCAAAGCCGCTGCGGTCGGCGTCCTCGAAGAGGACAGGCTTTTCCGCGGCGATCAGGGCGGCATCGGAGCCGGCGAGCGGATGGATCGTTTCGGCCCCTGCCCGCTCTTTCCAGATGCTGGCGAGATGCGATTTGCCGGAGCCGACCGGCCCGGCGATGATGACGACCGGCGACGGCCAGTCCGGCCAGTGGTCGACGATGGCGATCGCAGCGCTCAGCCTGTCGGAGACGAGCAGGTCCTCACGGCCCGTCGCCGGGTCGTGGCCGAAGGCCAGGGGTATTTGTTCGAATGGGCGTTTTGTCATGCTGTACTCGGGACAATCGTCGGAATCAGGCGGCCTTGTCGCTCTTCGCCTTCTTTTCCACCGCCTTGCCGTGCCCGTGATAGAGGTCGCTATCAAGGTACCGCTGGATGCCGAAGCGGACAAGCACGCCGATGGCGGCTGCTGCCGGCACCGCCACCAGCAGACCGACGAAGCCGAAGAGCGCGCCGAAGGCAAGGAGCGCAAACATCAGCCAGACCGGATGCAGGCCGACGCTTTTACCCACCAGCTTCGGCTGGAGGATGTTGCCCTCCATGAACTGACCGCTGAAGAAAACTGCAAGCACGAGGCCGATCCAAAGATAGTCCGGCCAGAACTGCACCAGGGCAACGCCAACAGCGAGCACCAGGCCGACCATGGATCCGACATAGGGAATGAAGCTGATCATGCCGGCGAAGAGGCCGATCAGCAGGCCGAAATTGAGACCGACCAGCGACAGGCCGATACCGTAATAGAGGCCAAGGATGACGCAGAGCGAGCCCTGCCCGCGCACGAAGCCGGCGATCGTCGTGTTCATGTCGCGGGCGATCTGGCGCACGTCCGAGACGTAGTCACGCGGAACCCAGCTATCGACCTTCTCCACCATCCGGTCCCAGTCGAGCAGAATATAGAAGGCGACGACAGGGGTAACGACCAGCAGCGAAATGACATCGAGCAGCGCCACGCCGGAGTTCCAGATCTGCTGGAAGAGCGTGCCGACGAAAGCGGCTCCCTGTTCCAGCAGCTTGCCGGAGCTCTGCTTGAGCGACGGCATCTGGCTCGCCAGCCAATCGGGGATCAGACGCGTCTGCGCTTCGTTGACCAGCACTTGCAGCTTCGAGGCGTAGCCGGGGATGTTCGCGATGAAATCGGCCGCCTGGCTGACGACAACAGGAATGATGACCATGAGCGCCAGCACGAAGACCACGACGAAGCCGATCAGGATGACGACCGTCGCCATCAACCGGCTGAGGCCAAGCCGCTCGAGACGGTCGGCGACCGGATCGAGGAAATAGGCAAGCGCCATGCCGGCAAGGAAAGGCAGCAGGATCGAGCTGAAAACCATGAGGAAGGCAATGAAGGCGGCAAGCACCAGCAGCCAGAAAATGACCTGGCGCTGCAATCCGGAACCGCTGACCTTGATATCCATGACACTCCCTTTAGATCGCGATGATTTTAGGTCGGATCGACCTGAAATCATAACCGTGGTCGCTTGTCACAAGCGGGAGCGGGGTGCGGGCGGAAAACCGCGCACACTTTTCCACATCCCGCGCTGGCGCGCCGCATGCGCCGATCGCGTATCACAACCCTGCAAGGAGATAGGGGGCGGCGCGGGCGCCGGTCAAGTCCAACCGGGCAAGGCCGCACGGTTTGGAGCCATGCTGCTTCGCTTCTACCGTGGGATATGGGCAAAATGTTGAAAAAACGCCGCCAATCCGTGCTCTCGGCTTGCACTCCCTTGCCTGCCGTGCCAATCGCATCCGCAAAATATCTGTCGCACGACGAGCCTTGGAGAACGAGCATGAGCCAGTCGGGAAAGAACGGCCTCACCTATAGCGATGCGGGCGTGGATATCGACGCCGGCAACCTGATGGTCGAGAAGATCAAGCCGCATGTGCGCTCGACGAGGCGTCCGGGTGCCGACGGTGAGATCGGCGGCTTCGGCGGTCTGTTCGACCTGAAGGCGGCAGGCTTCACCGACCCGGTTCTGGTTGCCGCCAATGACGGCGTCGGCACCAAGCTCAAGATCGCCATCGATGCCAACAAGCACGACACTGTCGGCATCGACCTTGTCGCCATGTGCGTCAACGACCTCGTGGTCCAGGGCGCCGAGCCGCTGTTCTTCCTCGACTATTTCGCGACCGGCAAGCTCGACCCGGACCAGGGTGCCGCGATCGTCGCTGGCATCGCCAGCGGCTGCCGCGAAGCGGGCTGCGCGCTGATCGGCGGCGAGACGGCCGAAATGCCCGGCATGTATTCGGGTGGCGATTATGACCTTGCCGGCTTCGCCGTGGGTGCCGCCGAGCGCGGACAACTGTTGCCGGCCGGAGACATCGGCGAAGGCGACGTCATCCTCGGCCTCGCATCGTCGGGCGTTCACTCCAACGGCTATTCGCTGGTGCGCAAGATCGTCACGCTCTCGGGCCTTGCCTGGGACGCACCCGCGCCGTTCGGCGAAGGCACGCTTGCCGATCTCCTGATGACGCCGACGCGCATCTATGTGAAGCCGCTCTTGAAGGCGATCCGCGAGACCGGCGCGATCAAGGCGCTCGCCCATATCACCGGCGGCGGCTTCCCCGAGAACATTCCGCGCGTGCTGCCGAAGCACCTCGCCGCCGAGATCGACCTCGATGCGATCAAGGCGCCGAAGGTGTTCTCCTGGCTTGCACAGACCGGCGGCGTTGCTGCCAACGAGATGCTGCGCACCTTCAACTGCGGCGTCGGCATGATCGTCGTCGTCCCGGCGGACAAGGCTGCGGAGATCGCCTCTGTGCTGACCGGCGAAGGTGAAACCGTCTTCACGCTCGGCCGGATGGTCGCGCGCGACGAAGGTGCTGCCGGCACGATCTACAAGGGCACCCTCGCCCTATGACGACTGAGGTCTCGACGGGCAAGAAGCGGGTCGCCGTCTTCATTTCGGGTGGCGGCTCCAACATGCTGGCGCTGGCGAAAGCCGCGGCCGAGCCAGGTTTTCCCGCCGAGATCGTTGCGGTCATCGCCGACAAGGCGGATGCCGGCGGCCTCGTCAAGGCGGCAGCACTCGGTATTGCCACACGCAGTTTCCTGCGCAAGGATTTCGACAGCAAGGACGCCCACGAGGCGGCAATCCTTGCCGAGCTCGATCGCCTATCGCCGGATATCATCTGCCTGGCCGGCTATATGCGGCTGCTTTCGGCAACCTTCATCCAGCGCCATCAAGGGCGGATCCTCAACATCCACCCCTCGCTGCTGCCGCTCTTCCCCGGCTTGCACACCCATCAGCGGGCGATCGACGCCGGCATGAAGGTCGCCGGCTGCACGGTGCACTTCGTGACCGAAGGCATGGACGAAGGCCCGATCCTCGCGCAGGCAGTGGTGCCGGTTCTCCCCGGCGATACATCCGAAAGCCTTGCAGCGCGGGTGCTGACCGTCGAGCACCGCACCTATCCGATGGCGCTCCGGCTGATGGCCGAGGGCAAGGTGCGCATGGAAGATGGTCGCGCGGTGAGCCATAGCGCTGCCGAAGCAACCGCCACGCTGATCTCGCCTGCCGCCTGATTAGAGCACCCCGCTTTCAGTGAAATTACTGGAAGCGGAAGATGCGCTGGATCAATTCATCACTTCGCCGACGCCAGCCTGCGATCGAGCGCATCGAGCACACGCCGCGTCAATGCCGGATAGTCCTCGTCGAAGTGATGGCCACCGTCGATGCCGATGACGTCGACGCCCGTTCCCTTCAATTCAGGGCAGGCATCATCCTCTTCGTCGGTGCCGTAGATGCATTGCACCAGCGCCGGATCGATGCGCTTGATGTCGTCGAGCGGATCGCCGCCCTTGCCATCGCCTTCCGCACCCAGCCAGCCGAGCACCGACACCTTGTAGTCGACCAAGTGCGACAGCGCCATCAGCGTCACCTGGCGGACATGCGCCTTTTCGCCTGATGGCAGCAGGTTGAAGGTTCGCGGCAGAACGTCGGCACCGAAGGAATAGCCGATCAGCAGTACGTTGCGCACGTTCCAGTGCTTGCGGTAGTAGCTCATCACTTTGGCAAGGTCGTCCGCCGTCGCCTGGGGATCGCGTTCCGACCAGAAATAATGCAGGGAATCGAAGCCGACGACCGGCACCCCCTGCTGCTGGAGGACGTCGCCGACTTCCTTGTCGATGTCACGCCAGCCGCCGTCACCCGAATAGATCACCGCCATCGTATCGCGCGTCGGCTTGGCGTCGAGAATGGTCAGCGGCAGGCCGAACGGGTTGCCGGCGTCGCTTTCGCTGTCGATGATATCCGAGAGATGGTCGGACAATGCCGTGAAGGCATCATCGTCACTGTCTTCCTGATCGACATCCGGATGCTTTGCGATAAGCGCGGCCACATGCGAGCGCCCATCCGCGGAGGCTGCCGGCGAGAAGACGACGGAGACCGGGTCCGGCAAGGCACCATCGGTCAAGCCATAGACCATGCGGTCGCCTTTCTTCACCTTATCGGCCGGAGTGCAGAGCTGTTTCCTGAGCGCGATGCCCTCCTCCGGATCGACCGCCAGCGTCTGGCCGATCGTGGCTGGCGGCGTCTGGGCGGCAATCGCGAGCGCCATGGCGCCACCGGCGCCGACACCGGCAACGATCGGCAGTTGGTAGGCATCGCTGCCGATGGCGCGCTGTACCTGCTGGCTGAGCGATTCGATATCGGAGACCATGTAGATGCAGTCGCCGTCATCCTTGGCGAGCGACGCGAGATAAGCCTTGAGATCGACACCGATGACGATGGTCTTGTCACCGGTGAGCGTATCAGCGACCGCCTGCTCCTTGTCCGTCCAGCCTGAAGCATCCGAAAGCAGCACGACCAGTGCGGTCGCCTTTTCCTTGGGCAACATGATGCGCGGCGACGGGATCATCCCGGTATCGTAGCTCTTCGGCGCGCCTTCCGCGGCAGCAGGAAGAATGGAAACCGAAAGCAGCAACGCCGCCGAGGTGAGGCATTTCCAGGCGTTCGCGACACGGATCATTTCTTCACCACTCCCTTGAGACCGCCGCCGATCAGGAATGTCGCATCCATCAAGGCGAGGATCGGATTGATGCCGCCACTGGCGACAAGATAGCGCGGTTGCCACTGCGGATGAAACTTCGACTTGAAGGCGCGCAGGCCCTTGAAGTTGTAGAAGCGCTCGCCGTGTTCGAAGAAGGTACGGCCGGCCCGATCCCATACCGGCGCGATCTGGCGCGTCGACATGCCGGACAGGGGTGCCATGCCGAGATTGAAGGCGCGGAACCCCTCCCCCTTCAGATATTCCATTACCTGGGCGAAGAGGAAATCCATGGCTCCCTTCGGCGCGTCCGGCGAGAAGCGCATCAGATCGACGGTGCCCTCCTCCTTCGTCCCGGTCACGAGGATATTGGCGAAAGCGACAATGCGTCCGTTACATGTGAGGATCGCAACCGGCTGCTCCGTCAGATAGTCCGGATCGAAGGCGCCGAGCGAGAAGCCCTTTTCCTTGGCGTTGTGATGGGCGAGCCAGGCATCGGAAACAGCCGTCAGGTCGGCCATGATTTCAGGAACGTCCGCCGGCGGCACGACCTGGAACTCCAGCCCGTCGCGCTGGGCGCGGCTGACCTGCTGGCGCAAGTTTGCCCACTTGCCGCCCTTCATCTCGAAACGGGCGAGATCGACGCGCGCCAGTTCACCGAGCCGGAAGGCGCGCAGCCCCGCATCGGCATAGTAGGCAAGCCCTTCGGCCGACACCTGGTAGAAAACCGCACGACAGCCGGCGGCTCGCGCCTTCTCGATGAAATGCCAGATCAGTTCCGGCCAGGCGTCGATTGGTCCGACCGGATCGAAGAGCGCAATCCAGGAACGGGCCCGCTGCCCGTACATGATGAAGGCCCGCCGGTCGGCCGAGAACAGGATGCTCTTGTCGCCCATGCGCACCAGATTGGCGTCGGACATGTTTTGCGCCTCGACGATCGCCAAGGCGCGCTCCATCGCATCGTCGGACGCGGGCTCCGCCGCCCCGGTTGCCGGGCGCATCAGGCTCCAGATCGCAAGCATGCTGGCACCGATGGTGACGCCAAGGAGCGCCCGCAGCCCGCGCGGCGCCTCGGCCGAAAATTCGAACTGCCACCAGAGCTCGTGGCTGTATTCGACATCGCGGTAGACGAAGAGCAGGACGACCAGTCCGCCGAGGCAGATGACCCCAAGCGCCGTCAGCCACGGTATGGTGAGCGCCTGGCCAAAGAGGGATGCCGGACGGACGAACAGGCGACGGCTGACGAGCAGCCCCAGGAGAAAGAAGGCGAGCATGCCCGCTTCCACCACCGCGATCGCCTTGATCAGCGACAGCAGGAGTGCGGCGATCGCAATCACGATCGACGCCCACCAGGCACCATCCAGGCGCAGCGCCAGGCCGCGGGAGACGACGACGAGCGCAAGGCCGAGCAGGCTTGCGAGGAAATGGGCGCCCTCGACGATCGGCAGGGGCAGCAGGCTTTCAAGAAAGGCCAGATTTTCGTCGGGTGTCGGCGTCACGCTCGAAAGCACCAGCATGATCGCGAGCACGACGCCGAGCGTCGCCAGCAGCAGCGGCGTCATCCGGCCGCCAACGCGGCGCACACTTGAGGCGACCGGATGGCCGGAGAGCTGGCGGAGCTCGATGCCGATAACGACGGCGATCGCAATCACCAGCGGCAGCACGTGATAGATCACGCGATAGAGAACCAGCGCGCCGAGAATGGTGTCGACATCGGTGTTGTGGCCGAGCGTCGCGATGATGATCGTCTCGAAGACGCCGAGGCCGGCTGGAACGTGACTGAGAACACCGACGCCGACGGCGAGCGAGTAGACGGCGAGGAAAGCCGGCCAGCCGATGGTGCCGGCCGGCAGGAGCACATAGAGGACGGTTGCCGAAGCGGCGAGATCGAGCGCGGTCACCAGGAACTGGCGCGAGACCGTGCGCGAATCCGGCAGCCGCAATGTCAGGCGTCCGAGGCTGACCTCGCGGCCGTCGCGCGCAAGGAAGAACACGGTGAACAACCCGCCGAGGATGACGACGGCGATCAGGCGCAGCAAAAGCGGATCGAGCCCGGTCATCGGCGCCACATATTCGCCGACCGCCAGCAGGCTGAGGCAGGTCACCGTCAGAAGGCCGAGCCCAAAGGCAAGCGTCACGAAGGCAATGATCCGGGCAATATTTTCCGGCTCGATGCCGAGGCGGGAATAGGACCGGTAGCGGATCGCGCCACCGCTCAAGGCGCCAAAACCGGCGGTGTTGCCGACCGCATAGGCGCAAGCGGCCGTCAGCGCCACATCGGCATAGGGCAGCTTGCGCCGGACATAATCGAGCGCGCCGACGTCATAGAAGGTCAGCGCCAGGAAGCTCAGCGCCGTGAAGAACACCGCCGCCGCAAGCGACGCCCAGGGCGTATCTGCCAAGGCTTGGACGACTTCATCGTACTGAACTTCGGATGTCAGGTGAAAGATCGCAAAGCCGAAGAGAGCGATCACAAATAGCGTACCAGCGGCCGAAAGAGAGCGACGGTTGCGGCGCAGGAAGGAAATCCAGCCCCCCTCCGCCTGCTGCTCGTCGTCGGTTGCGCTTTCCGAAAGGGAGGATGTCATGGGGCGCCCATGTCAATGATGAGAACATCAGCGCTTTAGCTTACCCGATACCGATCAAAAAGTGAAATATCCGTAATAAATTATCTTCTTATAAAACAATGATTTAGCCGCTGAGTTCGTTGCGGTTGAGCTTTGCCCATTGCAGCAGCATGATCGTCTTGGCGTCGCAAATCTCGCCGGTGGCGATCATAGCGAAGGCCCGATCAAGCGGTATTTCGAGAACTTCGATGTCCTCTCCCTCATGCGCAAGCCCGCCGCCATCCCCACGCTTTTCCGTGACGTCGATGTGGCCGACGAAAAAGCTCGTGCGCTCGGTGAGCGCGCCCGGGCTCATATAGGCATCGAAAAGGTGGGTGGCGCCTTCGACATGGTAGCCGGTCTCTTCCAACGCCTCGCGGGCGATCGCAACTTCCGGGGTGTCGTCGTCCAACAACCCGGCCACCGCTTCGATCATGTAGGCCTCGTCCCCCTGCAAGAGCACGGGAACGCGCAGCTGCCGCACAAGCACCACGCTTTGCCGCTTGGCGTCGACGAGCAGGATGGTCGCGGCACTGCCATGATCATGAACCTCGCGCTTCAAGGTCGCGGTCATGCCGTTCGACATGTCCTGTTCGAGCGTCACTTCCTCAAGATGGATGAACCCGTCCCAAAGCGTGCGGCGACCGATGATCCTGACGCGCGGATCGTGATGTGTGCTCATGCGAAATCCTTCGTTGGCGGCAGCCATCCGGCCGTTCCTGCCTCTAGAGCATCCCGCTTTCAAGTGGAAGCACTCGAAAGCTGAAAGATGCTCTACAATCAAAGTGCTAGAGCGTCCTTTGTGCGTTCGTCTGAACGCACGGCGTTCTAGTGAATGTGTTCCGTTGTCGCGCGGTCTTCGCGCTCCATCTGCAATGTCGTGTGATGCAGGTCGAACTCCTGGCGCAGCCGCTCTTCGATCGCCCGGCGCACCGTTTCACCATCGGCGCCCTCGGCGAGCACCGCATGGGCGGTCAACGACGGTTGGTTTTGGGTGATTGCCCAGAGGTGAAGATCATGCACCGAGATGACACCAGGCACGGCGGCGATCGTCGCGTGGACATCGGCGAGCCGCACGCCCGGCGGCACGCCTTCGAGCAGGATGTTGATGCACTCCTTCAGTAGCACCCAGGTGCGCGGGAAGACCATGAAGCCGATACCGACGGCGAGCAGGGAGTCCACCCATTTCCAACCGGTGAACCAGATGACCGCGGCACCGACGATGACGGCGAGCGAGCCGAGCATGTCCGACCAGACCTCGAGATAGGCACCCTTGACGTTGAGGCTCTCGTCCTTGTGGCTCGTCAGGAGCCGCATCGAGGCGAGATTGACGAGAAGGCCTATGACGGCGATCACCAGCATGCCGCCCGACTGGATCTCCTGCGGCTCCGACAGCCGCTTCCAGGCTTCGTAGAGAATGTAGAAGGCAACGGCGAGCAAGAGCAGCGCGTTGAAGGCGGCCGCGAGGATTTCGAAACGCGCATAACCGTAGGTGCGCAGCAGATCGGATGGGCGGCGGCCCACATGGATGGCGACGAGCGCGATCGCAAGGGCCGCGGTGTCGGTCAACATGTGCATCGCGTCGGAGATCAAAGCCAGACTGCCGGTCAGTACACCGCCGACGACCTCCGCCAGCATGAAGCCGCCGGTCAGGCCGAGCGACGCCCAGAGCCTCGAAACCGGCGTGCTACCGACATCTGCATGGTGGTGGTCGCCGCTCATGGAGGATTTCCGTCTGCCGTTGAACAACCTGATTTAGCGCGCCATCCTGACCCAGACCCGGTTGTCGTGGAAGGCGGCACCGCCATAGGGCGCCACCGCATCGGCGCCGGTCAGCACGTTGATCCCTTCCCCGTCGAGATGGGCGCCGTTCGGCCAGAGCCCCTCGGCGATCACAACGCCGCGACGCGTTCCCCCGCCGATCTTCGCATGCAGGCGGATCTCACCACGCTGATTGCCGAGCTGAACGATATCGCCATCGGCGATGCCGAGTGCCTCGGCGTCTTCCGCATGGAGCATGACTTCCGGGCGCACTTCCTTCTGAATCGAGGAAGGCGTCTCGGCAAAGGTCGAGTTGAGGAAGGAACGGGCCGGCGAGGTCGCGAGGCGGAAGGGATGCTCGGCATCAGCGACCTCAATCAGGTCGACATGGTCAGGAAACTCCGGCAGCGCTGCATGCGGCCCCTGAATGCCCATGGACTTCGGCGGCCGGTTCGCCGCCGGCGTTCCCGTCCAGTCCGGCTTGAAGCGGAACTTGCCGTCCGGATGACCGAAGCCTTTGAGATAGTGCGCGTCTTCGAATGCCGGCTGGCAGTCCAGCCACTTCTCTTGTCTCATCTCCTCGTAGCCGATGCCGTAGTTGGCAAGCAGCCGGTCGATATGCTGGCGCTCCGTCAGGCCGAAGCCGGCATGGTCGGCAACGCCCAAGCGCTTGGCCAGTTCCTCGATGACGAAGAGATTGGTGCGCACGGACGACGGCGGTTCCACCACCTTGGGGCCGATCAGGATGTGCTGGTGACCGCCGCCACGATAGAGATCGTCATGTTCGAGGAACATGGTGGCCGGCAGCACGATATCGGCGACCGCCGCCGTATCGGTCATGAACTGCTCGTGCACCGCGACGAAGAGATCATCGCGCAGGAAGCCACGCTTCACCAGCCGCTGTTCCGGCGCGACGTTCACCGGATTGGTGTTCTGGATCAGCATCGCGGTCACTGGACCACGGTGGCGCAGCGCCTCGGCATCACCGGTCAGCACGCGGCCGATCTGCGACTGGTCGAGCATGCGGACATCCGGATCGTGGAAGGCTGAGCCGATCAGTTCGCGCTTGTCGAGCTTGAAGATGTCGTTGTTGGAGTGGAAGGCACCGCCGCCTTCATGCTTCCAGGAGCCAAGAACGGTGGCGACGGAGGCCGCCGCATGGATGGCGACCGAACCGTTGCGCTGGCGGGTAAAGCCGTAGCCGAGGCGGAAGTAGGTGCGCGGCGTCGTGCCGACGAGCTTGGCGAAGGCTTCGATTTCCTCGACCGAAAGACCGGTGATGGCGGAAGCCCAGTCCGGCCCGCGCGACTTGAGATGCGCTTCGAGGCCGGCTGGGTCGTCGGCGAATTCCGTCATATAGGCCCGGTCGGCATGGCCGTCGCGAAAGGCGATGTGCATGACGGCGCAGGCCAGCGCCGCATCGGTGCCGGGCTTCAGCACCAGGCCCATATCCGCCTGTTTGACCGTCGGGTTGTCGTAGATGTCGATGACGACGATCTTTGCGCCGCGATCCTTGCGGGCCTTCACCGCGTGCGTCATTACGTTGACCTGGGTCGCGACAGCGTTCGTCCCCCAGATCACCACGCAATCGGCCTTGGCCATCTCGCGCGGATCAGGTCCGCGCAAGGCGCCGGTCGCCATGGCGAAGCCGGTCCAGGCCATGTTGGTGCAGATCGAGCCGAAGAAGCCGGAGTAACGCTTGGCGTGGCGCAGGCGCTCGATGGAATCGCGCTGCACCTGGCCCATCGTCCCTGCGTAGAAATATGGCCAGACGGCCTCTGCGCCATGCTTTTGCTCGGCGCGGATGAACTGGTCGGCGATCTCGTCGAGCGCCGCTTCCCAGCTGACGTCCTGCCAGTTCCCCTCGCCCTTGGCACCCTTGCGGCGCTGCGGCACCATGAGACGGGCCGGATGATAGATGCGCTCGGAATAGCGCGCCACCTTGGCGCAGATCACACCGGCGGTATAGGTGTTGGCGGAAGCGCCACGCACGCGGCCGATCCGCCCTTCGGCAGTCAGATCCACTTCCAGCGCGCAAGCGGAGGGACAGTCGTGCGGACAGACCGAATGGCCGATCGATTTTTCTGCTTTGATGGGGGTCGCAACGTTCATGGCTTTTCTATATGGCATCGACAAACGGGCTCAAAGAGCCAATCGTTCACCCATCGCAACAATTGATCCAGCCATCGGCGGCGCTCATGAACTATCGGCACATCTACCATGCGGGCAATTTCGCCGACGTCCTGAAGCACGCGGTGCTGGCGCGGCTCGTCAGCTATCTTCAACAGAAGGAGAAGGCGTTTCGCGTGCTCGACACCCATGCCGGCACCGGGCTTTACGACCTATCGAGCGAAGAAGCGCAAAAGACCGGGGAATGGCGCGACGGCGTCGGCCGGCTTCTCGAGGGTGATCTACCCGCCGAAATCGCTGCGATCCTCGCCCCGTATCTCGAAACCATCCGTACGCTCAATCCCGGCAGCGAGCTGAAGCTTTATCCCGGCTCGCCGAAGCTTACGCGCATGCTCTTCCGTCCGCAGGACCGGCTGTCTGCCATGGAGTTGCACCCGGACGACTATGAAACCCTGCATCGGCTTTTCGACGGCGACTTCCAGAGCCGGATCACCGAACTGGACGGCTGGCTGGCGCTCGGCGCCCACCTGCCACCGAAAGAGAAGCGCGGGCTGATCCTCGTCGATCCGCCCTTTGAAAAGGAAGGCGAATACGAACGCCTCGCCGATGGCCTGGCGCGCGCCTACCGGCGCTTTGCCGGCGGCATCTATTGCCTCTGGTATCCTTTGAAGCAGGGCGCGCCGATCAAGGCTTTCCACGAAGCACTGAAGGCGCTCGAGATTCCGAAGATGCTCTGCGCCGAACTGTCGGTCCGGAGCGACCGCGAAACCACGGGCCTTTCGGGCTCCGGTCTCATCATCGTCAATCCGCCCTTCACGCTGAAGGGCGAACTCGATCTGCTGCTGCCGTTCCTGAAAGCACGGTTGGCGCAGGATCGCTTCGCCTCCGCCCGCTGCTTCTGGCTGCGCGGTGAAGAACAGGCAACCCGAGGGGCTTGACGGACGGGCGCGACACACCGCAATCTCCTGTGACGATATAGGGAGACGCCCATGACTCGCACGCTCGCAGCAACGCTTCTCATCTCGCTTTCCCTCGCCGCCGCCGCAGCGCCGGGCGCATTCGCCGCCGACTATATCGGCAGCGGCCAGGTCCAATCCTATAACGCAGGTGTTTGCAGCGAGTCCTCGGTGCTCGGTTTCATCACTTCGCGCTTCGAATACCGGGATGCGAACTACCTGCACGCCAATCTGTCGATCGCCGATATCCGCAACATGGGACAGAACCGGCAAGAGTTCCGCGATGAGACTCATCTGGTCGAGCGTGAATATTGCTATGCTACGGCGGTCATGACCGACGGCCAGCAGCGCTCGCTCTACTACCTCATCGAACGCCCCTGGGGCTTTGCCGGCGTCGGCAGAAGCATCGAGTTCTGCGTCGGCGGGCTTGATCCCTGGTATGTCTATGGCGCGCATTGCGCCTCGCTCCGCTAACCATGAAAGCAATCCGGAATGCGCGCCGGCTTCTGCCGGCGCTTCTCGTTGCGGCTAGCCTGGCCGGCTGCAGCGATCAGAGTACCGAGAAGGCGCCGCCGGCTGCCGAGACGAAACCTGCAAAAGCGATCGCCGCGGTGCCGGTCGGCAGCGGATTCGATTTCTATGTGCTTTCGCTCTCCTGGTCGCCGACCTGGTGCGGCGACAACGATCCCAACGGAAAATCCAGCCAATGCGAAATCGGCGGCAACCGTGGCCTGATTGTGCACGGCCTATGGCCTCAGAACGAAAAAGGATACCCGGATTTCTGCCCGACGCGGCAATCGGACCGTGTGCCCTCCTCGCTCGGCAAGCAGTATCTCGATCTCATTCCGTCGATGGGCCTGATCGGCCATCAGTGGCGCAAGCACGGCACCTGTTCCGGGCTCAGTCAGGAGGACTATTTCGCCGTCACACGCGCGGCCTGGAATAGTCTCTCCCTGCCGCCAGAACTCTCCCCGCCCCGGCAACAAACGAACATGTCCGTCAACGCGATCGAAAGTGCGCTCGCCGCCAAAAACCCTGGCATGACAAAAGACGCGGTCGCGGTCACGTGCGAAGGCAACATGCTCGAAGAAATCCGGATCTGCTTCGACAAGTCGCTGAATTTCCGATCATGCCCGGCGGTCGATCGCCAGGCATGCAGGAAAGACAGCGTTTCACTGCCTCCGGCTCCATAGGTATTTGTTCTTAGGCAATTCCGGACGCAATTCCGCTTCGCACTCTTGTCGGAATTGCTCTGGACCAGAAGAAAGACGCTCGATGAAGATACTGTACTCTCCTGCCTCGCCCTATTCGAACAAGGTTCGGATGGCGGCGCATTATGCCGGGTTCTCGGCCGACAGCGTGCTGACCGACACCGGAGCCAATCCACCCGAACTGATCGGCAACAATCCGCTCGGCAAGATACCGACACTCATCCTTAACGATGGGCGTTCGGTCTATGACAGCCGCGCGATCATGCACTTCATCGATCGGGAAACGAAGGGCAAGCTTTACCCGAAGAACGCGGGCAAGCGGACCGATGTCGAGATCCTCGAAGCTTTGTGCGACGGTGTCTGCGACAGCCTGCTGGCGATCGTCTACGAGAAACGTTCACACCCGCCGGAGAAGGTGCATCAGCCCTGGATCGACCGGCAATGGGAAAAGGTCGAACGCAGCCTCGACCATCTGAACGCCAACCTGCCGAAGACCGGAGCCAAGCTCCATGGCGGCCATTTCGCCCTTGCGGCGATGCTGCGCTACATCGAGTTGCGCTTTGCCGGCGAATGGCAGAAGGGTCGCGCCAAACTCAAGAACTGGCCGGCGAAGTTCGAAAAGCACTTTCCCGACTATTCCAAGTTCAAAGCGTAGGAAACGCGCACAAAAAAGGCCGGGTCGCCCCGGCCTTCTTGTTTGATCCGGCGAGAGCCGATCAGAACTTCACGCCCATACCGACGCGAACGCTGTGTTCGTCGTAACCGGAGGAGACGTTGGTGCCGCCCATCCGGAAGTCCTTCGAGCCGTAGTCCGTGTAACGGTACTCGACGCGTGCGGTGATGTTGTCGGTGACAAAGGTTTCCGCGCCGGCACCTGCGGTCCAGCCGACCATGGTGTTCTTGTCGGAAGCGCCACCAACGGTGCCCTTGGCCTGGCCGACGGCGAGACCGGCGGTGCCGTAAAGCAGAACCGGGTTCAGATCGACGCCGACGCGTGCGCGCAGCGAGCCGTTGACGCCCTGCTTCATGCGCAGGTTGCCCTTGCTCGAATCCTGACCGGAGTAGCCGACATCCGCTTCGCCGCCGTATACGATCTGGCCGCTCTGCATGTTGTAGCCGCCGTAGAGACCGCCGCCGAAGCCGGCTGCCGTGTTGCTGCCGGTCGCGTCAAACTGACCATGGTGCCAATCGGCGGTACCACCGACATAGGCGCCCGACCAGTTCTTCTGCGCCGGCTCGGTGTATTCGGCCTGCGGAGCAGCCGGAACTTCGTCGATCGCATCAGCAGCCTGGGCGGCCTGGAAGGCGATGAGGGTCATAGCCGAAGCCATGAGGGTGGTGGTGAGCGTACGCATAAATATTCTCCTTTTCGTACCGATGCCCCCTTGGGCTTGGGGTCCCACAGTGAAACATCGGACAACTTTCAATTAACCCGCCCGGTTGAGCTGAAATTGGTCAGCAAATGCGGATTCACAAGAGCCAAAATGTGAAATTTTGGTGGCACAAACACGCCCGAAATTTGATGTTGCCTTGGCGCAACAGGGGATTTATTAACCATGATTCAAGATTAACGAAAGATATACTATACACATACAAAATAATACAATTTACGCCAATTCCATTAATTTTTCGGCAAGGAACTGTCAGGGAGTGTTTCAGGCTCACGTTTCTTGCCTATATCTTGGGCGGCTGACGCGAAGATTCGAAAAAGCGGGATGAAACGTTGAAGAAAGCACGAAAGGCCGCCCTCGTGACCGGGGGCGCCAAGCGGATCGGCAAAGCTATAGTTGAGGACCTCGCGGCCCATGGCTTTTCGGTCGCCATTCATGCCGACGCCTCATTTGACGAAGCGGAAGCTCTGGTCGAAGCACTCTCGAAAGGTGGAACGAAGGCCATCGCGCTTCGCGCCGACCTCACCGATACGGCGGAGACTTCGACGCTCATCGCACGCGCCGCAGAGGCGCTTGGCCCGCTGAACCTGCTCGTCAACAATGCCTCGGTCTTCAAGAAGGACAGCCTCGACGCTTTCGACGAATCAATCTGGGATCAGCACTTCGCCCTGCATGTGAAGGCCCCTTCCCTGTTGGCGCGCGATTTCGCTGAACTGCTTCCGGCGGACGCCAATGGACTCATTGTCAACGTGATCGACCAGCGCGTCTGGGCTCCCAATCCGCGCTTTTATTCCTATATGTTGTCGAAGTCGGCGCTTTGGACCGCTACCCGGACGATGGCGCAGGCGCTCGCCCCGCGCATCCGCGTCAACGGTATCGGCCCCGGGCCGACTTTGCCAAACGAGCGGCAGGACCCGCAGGATTTTGAGGCGCAGGTCGAAGCCCTGATTCTCAGACGCGGGCCGACGCTCGACGAATTCGGACGGACGATCCGCTTCCTGTTCGACACGCCGTCGATTACCGGACAGATGATCGCGCTTGACGGGGGCCAGCACCTCGCCTGGGAAACGCCCGACATCAGGGAGATAGTGGAATGAACGGACGCGTGCCGACAGACGGCGGCATCCTCTATGACGGCAGCGAAGCGGAAGACGACGACGATCTGATCGAGGTCGCAGAAAGCACGAGTGCCACGCCACCCGTCGAGTGGAACGAGAATCGCGCCGAAATGGAAGGCTTGAAGGGCGCAGAGCTGATCCAGGCCTTCGTCAAGCTCCTGCCAAACGGCCCTGGCGTCTACCGCATGTTCAACGAGACCGGCGACGTTCTCTATGTCGGCAAGGCGCGCAGCCTGAAGAAGCGCGTCAGCAACTATGCCCAGGGACGCGGCCATTCCAACCGCATCGCGCGCATGGTGCGCGAGACCGCCAACATGGAGTTCGTGACGACGCGCACCGAGATCGAGGCGCTGCTGCTCGAAGCGAACCTGATCAAGCGCCTCCGGCCGCGCTTCAACGTGCTTTTGCGCGACGACAAGTCGTTTCCCTATATTCTGGTGACGGGCGACAGCCGGGCGCCGGCGCTTTACAAGCACCGCGGCGCACGCAGCCGCAAGGGGGACTTCTTCGGCCCCTTCGCGTCGGCTGGTGCCGTCGGGCGAACGATCAATTCGCTGCAGCGCGCCTTCCTGCTCAGGACCTGTACCGACAGCGTCTTTGAGACCCGGACGCGCCCCTGCCTGCTCTACCAGATCAAGCGCTGTTCGGCCCCCTGCACCGGCGAAATCAGCGACCCCGACTATGCGGAACTGGTGCGTGAGGCCAAGGATTTCCTGTCGGGCAAGAGCCAGGCGGTGAAGGCGACGATCGCCGCCGCCATGGGCGAGGCCTCGGAGAACCTCGACTTCGAACGAGCGGCCCTTTACCGCGACCGCCTGGCGGCGCTCAGCCACGTCCAGAGCCACCAGGGCATCAACCCCGCCGGCGTCGAGGAAGCGGACGTCTTCGCGATCCACCACGAGGGCGGAATTTCCTGTATCCAGGTCTTCTTCTTCCGCACCGGACAGAACTGGGGAAACCGCGCCTATTTCCCGAAGGCGGACCCGTCGCTGCCGACAGCGGAGGTGCTTTCGCAGTTCCTGGCGCAGTTCTACGACGACAAGCCCTGTCCCCGGCAGATCCTTCTCTGCGAGGCGGTGGAGGAGCAGGAATTGCTCGGCCAGGCGCTGAGCGAAAAGTCCGGATACAAGGTCGCGATCCAGGTGCCGCAGCGCGGTGAGAAGAAAGATCTCGTCGATCATGCGCTCGCCAACGCGCGCGAAGCCCATGGCCGCAAGCTGGCGGAAACCGCCTCGCAATCGCGCCTGCTCGAAGGCTTCTCGGAAACCTTCAAGCTTGAGCGGGTGCCGCGCCGCATCGAGATCTACGACAACTCCCACATCATGGGCACCAATGCCGTCGGCGGCATGGTCGTTGCGGGGCCGGAGGGCTTCGTCAAAGGCCAGTACCGCAAGTTCAACATCAAATCGACCGACATCACCCCCGGCGATGACTTCGGCATGATGCGCGAAGTGATGACGCGGCGGTTCTCGCGACTGCTGAAGGAAGAAGGCAAACCGGACCGGAGCGCCGAGGCAACCGATGATGGTGCCTTCCCCGCCTGGCCGGATGTGGTCCTCATCGACGGCGGCCAGGGGCAGATGACCGCCGTGCGGGCCATCCTGAAGGAGCTCGATGTCGAAGACTGCGTCACCGCGATCGGCGTCGCCAAGGGTGTCGACCGCGACGCCGGACGCGAACGCTTCTTCGCGCTTGGCCGCGACAGCTTCACGCTGCCGCCGCGCGATCCGGTGCTCTACTTCATTCAGCGCCTGCGCGACGAAGCGCACCGTTTTGCGATCGGCTCGCATCGCGCCCGCCGCAAGAAGGAGATGGTCAAGAACCCGCTCGACGAAATCGCCGGCATCGGGCCGACGCGTAAGCGCGCGCTGTTGACGCATTTCGGCACCGCGAAGGCCGTCTCGCGCGCGGGCATCAACGACCTGATGGCCGTCGCCGGGATTTCCGAGACGGTGGCCCGGCTGGTCTACGAACATTTCCACGACGATGGTGCCAAATGACAACCGGGTGTCACAATTCACCGGGCGTTCACATGGAATCAGGCAAATATGACAATTGCCGCGTGATGACCTGTTGACCTCCGGTCAGCAAAGTCATTCTGTACCTGACGAACCAGAGAACACGAATCCATGCCCACGCCCGTCGCCTACAGCATCCCGAACCTGCTCACCTATTTCCGAATCCTGATCGTGCCGCTGATCGTCCTTTGCTTCTTCATCGAAGGGCGGCTGCACAGTTCGGATTTCGCGCGCTGGACGGCGGTCACGCTCTTCGCGATTGCGTCGATCACCGACTTCTTCGATGGCTATCTCGCCCGCATCTGGAAGCAGACGTCGAACATCGGCAAGATGCTCGATCCGATCGCCGACAAGCTGCTTGTCGCCTCGATCCTGCTGCTGGTCGCCGCTGACGGCACGATCGCCGGCTGGTCGATCTGGGCTGCGATCATCATCCTCTGCCGCGAAATCCTGGTGTCCGGCCTGCGCGAATATCTGGCGGCACTCAAGGTCAGCGTGCCCGTCACCCGCATCGCCAAGTGGAAGACGACGATCCAGATGGTCGCCATCGCCTTCCTGCTCGCCGGTCCTGCTGGCGACAAGATTTTGCCCTACACGACGGAAGCGGGTATCGTGCTCCTGTGGATCGCCGCCGCCATCACGCTCTACACGGGCTACGACTATTTCCGCGCCGGCCTCAAGCACGTGGTCAACGAATGAGCACCGTCAATCTCGTCTATTTCTCCTGGGTGCGCGAGCGCATCGGCAAGGGCGAAGAGACCCTGGACGTTCCCGCCAGCGTCGTCACCATTGCCGACTTGCTCCAGCATCTGAAGACGCTCGGCGACGAATACGAAGCGGCGCTCGAACATGAAAACGTCATCCGCGCGGCCATCAACCAGGAACATGTCGACCACAAGGAGCCGATTGCCGGCGCCCGTGAGATCGCCCTGTTTCCGCCCATGACGGGCGGCTGAGCCCATGAACGCGCCGGTGAACGTGCGCGTTCAGCGCGAGGACTTCGATCTCAATACGGAGGTCGCGAAGCTCTCTGCCGGACGGGCGGACGTCGGCGCGGTCGTCACTTTCTCCGGGCTTTGCAGAGATGAGGCGGGCACGCTCGCTGCGCTTGAGCTCGAACATTATCCAGGCATGGCCGAAGCGGAGATCGAGCGCATCTGCCACGAGGCGGTTGAGCGCTTCTCGCTGCGGGCCGCCACCGCCATCCACCGTTACGGCAAGATCATGCCCGGCGACAATATTGTGCTGGTCGTCGCCGCCTCGCGGCACCGGCAGGCCGCCTTCGACGGCGCCAACTTCATCATGGATTTCCTGAAGACCTCAGCGCCTTTCTGGAAGAAGGAACACCTCGGCGACGGCACCACCGGCGGCTGGGTCAGCGCCAAGGATGCCGACGACACGGCGCGGGACCGCTGGTCGACGAAATAGCGCTACATGCGGGGACTTCCCCTCCCGTTTGACTAGGGAATGACTTTCTCCCGGCGCGTCACGACCAGCACGATCACCAGGAAACCGAAGATCACGAAATCGCGCCAGAGGATGGGGCCATAGGCACTCCAGAGCGTTTCGAGGAAACCGACCCCGGCGGCG
Organism: Ensifer sp. GW101-20A05; assembly: GCF_059424735.1. NCBI lineage: Bacteria > Pseudomonadati > Pseudomonadota > Alphaproteobacteria > Hyphomicrobiales > Rhizobiaceae > Ensifer > Ensifer sp. GW101-20A05. Next base: position 200,147 of record NZ_JBWKZT010000007.1, read on the forward strand.
CCAAGGGCTGCAAAAAGCGGCGAAGCCTGGCCGCCGATTGCGGCGATGAACAGCACCTTGACGCCGAAGGTGAGCCCCGTGCCGAAATCCATGTTGCCGTAGTAGGAGGCTGCGAGAATGCCGCAGACGGCGGCGATCAAAGATGCCGCGCCATAGGCGGCGATGTAAACGGTCGCGGCGTCGACACCGCAGAGCGCTGCAGCCCCCCTGTCCTCCGATACGGCGCGCCAGAACCGCCCTGCCCGGGAATGCGTGAGATACCAGTGCCCGGCCGCCACGAGCGCAGCCATGAGCACGGTGTTGCCGAGCTGGATGACCGTCAAGGTCACCGGAAAGCGAGGATCGTCCCAGAAGACGATATTCCCGTTCAGGAACGGCGGCAGCCACAGGCTGCGTGTTTCAGAGGCGAGCCGCGCCGCTTCCATCAGCACCAACAGGCAGCCGAGCGAAGCGACGACGACGGTGTTGGCTGACGAAAAGGCGAGCGGCCGCATGACATAACGCCCGGCGACGAGCCCGGCGCCAACGCTGAAGCTCAGGGCCGCAGCCGCGCCGAGGCCAAGGGCGGCCGGCAACACCAGCCACAGCCGGTTCCAGCCGAAATCAGCAAACAGCACGAACATCTGGCCCGAGAAGGCAAAGAGCGCGCCATAGGTGAGATCCGCCCGGCGCGTCACCGCGAAGGCGATGGCATAGCCAAAGGCGAGCGCCGCATAGAGGGCAGCGACAGGGACGGCATTGGCGAGCTGCTGCAGAAAATAGAGCATGGCGCATCCGGAGCGTGACAAGATCAATATAACTGGTAAAATCATTTTTGCCAGTTAGGATTTTCGCATGACCTTCACCTGGACCGCCCATCGATTTGCCGGCGGCGCGCTGGCGCTGGACGTGGCCAATTCCATCATCCTGCGCGCCGATCCGGAGCGCCGGATCGACCGTTTCGCCGATGTTGCGGCAATTGATACCTTTGCGGAAGCGGCCAACCGTTTCGGAGCAGAGAGTGCCCGCTTCGGTGCGCTGGCGCCCGTCGCAGCGGAGAATCGCGGCCGGCTGCTGCAGCTGCGCGAAGCGACTGACCGGCACTTTCGCGCGGAGATATCGGCCGATGGACGGCCGGAGTTCTTGGCCGATTTGCTCGAGGCGATCGCCGCGGTTCTCCGCCGTTCCCTGCCTCACGGCGGCGCACTTTCGCTCGACACCGCAACCGCGCAATCCGCCCTCAGCCTTGCCGCCAGCACCGAGCCCGACCGGCTGAAGATCTGTCCGAACTGCGGATGGCTGTTTCTCGACCGCAGCCGCAACCGCAGCCGGACCTGGTGCGACATGGCCGTCTGCGGCAATCGCACCAAGGCCAAACGCCACTACCATCGCAACAGGGAGGAAACCGGCTTATGACGAGGATGATCGCTACGCTTGCGGCGGCCGCCATCACACTGCTCGCCGCCGGGTGCCAGCGTGAGACCGGTCCGGATCCGCTGAAGCTGACGGGCAAGATGTTCATCTTCAACTACCGCCTCGCCTATGCGGTCTACACGATCACGCTTCAGAAAACGGAGCCGGTGCCCGAAGGAAGCGTCGTCATCGCAACCTTCGAGAACCCGGTGGGCGGCGCGTCGCTCACGGTGACGCGCAAGCTCTTTCCAAAACTCGACAGAGTGGTGCTGGAAAGCCCCGATCTGACGTGCGTCAAAAAGGATAGGCCCTATGCGGTGACGATCGAGGTGAAAGGGCCTGCCGGCGAAACGCTGCAAAAGCTGGAAACGACGGTCACCTCTGACGTCGACCAGGATATCCTGCCGGCCAAGCCGCTGGTCGAAGGCCCCGCTTACGACAAGAACCCCGAGGTCTTCAGGGACGGCAAGGCGCCCGAACGTTTCGAGACGGCGACTTGCCCGATATGAAAAAGCCTGAGCGTTTCCGCTCCGGCTCAAATCCTGAAACAATTCAAGCCTTTGCGGCTCGAACCGAAGATTATGAATCAGCCGACGATCTCGGTGCCCGAGAACCAGTAGGCGATTTCTTCAGCAGCGGTTTCCGGAGCATCCGAACCGTGAACCGAGTTTTCGCCGATCGACAGGGCGTGAACCTTGCGGATGGTGCCTTCGTCGGCGTTTGCCGGGTTGGTGGCGCCCATGACTTCGCGGTTCTTGGCGATTGCGTTTTCGCCTTCGAGAACCTGAACGATCGTCGGGCCGGAGGACATGAACTCGACCAGTTCGCCGAAGAACGGACGCTCCTTGTGAACGGCGTAGAAGCCTTCGGCTTCGCGGCGGCTCATCCAGACGCGCTTGGAAGCGACGACGCGCAGGCCGGCATCTTCGAGCATCTTGGTGATGGCGCCGGTCAGGTTGCGCTTGGTAGCGTCCGGCTTGATCATCGAGAAGGTACGTTCAATAGCCATTGGCTCAAATCCCTTGTTTCTTGAGAAGTGGCGGTTCATTAGCCGCCAATCCCGCGCAAAACAAGGGGGTTCACCGATGATTCGGCTCGGGCCAAGCGGGTTTCACGCAGCCGTCACACTACGTCCGAGCCCACCGTGCAGATCGAGGCACCGCTCGAACCAATCGGTGACGGGATCGCCTGGCTGAAGCAGGCGCTGCGGCGAGACGATGCGCGCCCACTGAAACGCGCCGAAGACGATGTAGTCGGCGAAAAGCGGCGAGGCGCCGCCCAGGAATTCCTGAAACTTCAGCATATGGCGCAAAGGTTCGAGCTTTTCAGCGAAGGATTCGAGCGCGGCGCCGCCGCTTTCGGCTACCGCTTCAAGCGACGTGCCAAAACGCTTCTCGCGGCTCTGCCGGAAGTAGGCCTGATCGACCGGATCGAGGCGATCGTGAATATCCCTGATGATGATGCGGGTGATGGCGGGATGCAGCGTCGTCTGCGACCAGCCCTCGACGAAGCGGGAGATCGCCATCGCCCCCTCACCGGCGAAGAGCAGCGCGCGATCCGGATAGGTTTGTTCGAGATAAAGCGCGATCTCGAAGCTGTCCTTCACCAGACGTTCTCCGTCCCGCAGCAGCGGCACCAGGCTCGTCGCCCCATCCTCGACCGCGTGGATCTCGGTGAAGGCGATCGGCACGACGTCGAAATCGAGCCCCTTGTGCGCGAGCGACATCTTCGTCTTCCACACATGCGGCGAGAACGGACGCGTCCTGTCGGCCCCGCAAAGCGAATAGAGTTTTCTCGACATATGAACTCCCGGTCGGTTGGCGTCCCTTTGAACGACAAATCGGCCACGTCATCAAATCAGTAAATTTCATGAGTGATATCAGCCACAGAAATGCGGTTTCGAGTTAGCGTCGCCGCCCCTTCAAAGGAGATACCCGATGCTCGATCACTTTCGCATGTTCGCCGACTATAACCGCTGGGCGAACCGCCTGGTCTATGCCGCTGCGGCAGAACTGACCGATGCCGAATTGCGGGAAAGCCGCGGCGCCTTCTTCGGCTCGCTGCTTTCGACCCTCAACCATATCCTCGTGGCCGATCGGGTCTGGATGAAGCGCTTTACGCACGAGGGCGACACCCCGGCCTCGCTCGACACGATCCTCCACGACGACCTCTCGGCGCTCGCCGCCGCGCGAACTGCTGAGGACGAACGCATCATTGCCTGGATCGACGGCCTGAGTGATGCACGCCTCAGCGCCGACCTCACCTATACACCGCTCACCAACCCCACGGTCATCACGCAGAAGCTGGCGCCGACGCTCGGGCATTTCTTCAACCATCAGACCCATCATCGCGGCCAGGCGCATGCAACGCTGACCGCACTCGGCCGCCCATCCATAACGCTGGATCTCGCGTATTTCCTGAGAACCGAAGGGTCAAAGTGGGCGTAGCGGAGACCGGAGCGCCCCCAACCCAGGCGACCGCAGTGGCCGGAGCTCACACTCCCGCCACTCCGCAAGCTTCTTGAGCACCTGACGCTGGCCGAGCCAGGCGACCAGGCCGAGAACCACACCGCCGACGATCGACAGGACCGAAAACGCCACGGTTGGCAATGCCGGTTGCAGCGGCGCCAACAGAAGTTCGGGAACGAAGCGGTGCAGGATGTAGATGTGGAAGCCCGCCGCCGACAAAGGCAGGATGAGCTGTGCCGCAGAGCGCGGCACGCTGATGCGCGGGAGATAAAGCAGCGCCGCGAGGACGGCGATTTGCAGGAGGTACTTGACCTTCGTCCCGATCCAGACCCCCTCGTATAGACCGAAGAACAGGAACGCCCCTGTGCCGGCCATCATCAGCAGCAGCCGTTGTTTGCCCGTTTCGGCGACAGCGGCGCACCAGCCGATGACCGCGAGATAGAAGATCCACGGCAGGGTAAAAATCTGGCGATTGCCGATCGGCCACAGGAGCGGCAGCGCCAGCCTGGCGGCGAGCGCCGCCAGGAGCAGGCTCATACCGGCGGCGAAAGGCCTTGCCGACACGAACCGCCGGAACTGTGGGATGGCGAAGAGCCCGACGAAGACGAGCATCATCTGGCAATAGGCTTCGATGAACCAGTAGAGATACGGCACCATGCCGTGCGTCTCCGGCAGGGCCACACCGAAATTGCCGACGAGGAAGACCGAGGCCCAGGGCACCTCGCCCCAGGCGACCGCATAGGCGGCGACGATCAGATAGTATGGCACGAGCACCTGGGCGAGCGGGCGCAGGATGGCCAGGCCGTCTCCCGCCAGAAGTGGGCCCATCTGGAAGCGGGCGAGGCTGAAGCCCGCGAGAACGACCATGGCTGCCGATCCGCCGGGGATGGGCCAAAGTAGTTCGTGGTGCAGCACGACCAGCAGAATGGCCAGTGCGCGAATCAGCAGATCCATCCCGATCCGCCGCGTGGCGGTCTCGCGACGCTCCTCGGCCGATAACTTGGCGATAGACAAGGTCTCCCAGGCGTCCGGAACTTGCCCCAGCGCCTTTTCCAGACCGATCGAGAGCTGAACGAAGCGCAGGGAATCGCCGCCCAGCGACACAAAACTGTCGGAGCGCTTTACCCTTTTCGGATAGAAGACCTGCGCAAAAAGCTCTTCGATGCCGCCGTTGTCGTCGTCAACGTTCGCCGCAGCTTGGCGGGCCGCCATGTTCAGCGCGTTGTAGTCGACCTTGCCGCTGGCAAGCCGCGGCATTTCGGCAAGGGGGGTGGCCTTGAGATGCGAAAGCGTCAGCCCGCTTGCCTGTGCGAGGAACCGTCTGATCTCTTCCGCATCGCGGCTGCCGGCATAAAAGGCGTGAAGGCCGGCATCGTCACCGACGACAGAAGCAGTGATGCCGCGCCTTTCGAGCGCCGCTTCCAACACATCGTGAGCGATCCTGAGGCCGGCGATCTTGGAAATCCGCTTCATGCGGCCGACGATCTGGAACAGGCCGTCGGCATGGCGCATCGCGAGGTCGCCGGTGCGCAATTCGGCGAGTTCGGCGCCGCGGCAAAGATCGTCGCGCGATGTGGCATAGCCCATCATGACGTTCGGGCCGTGATAGACGAGTTCGCCGGCCACACCATCGTTTTCGATCGGCGCTCCGCTCTCGTTCTCGATCAGAAGGCGCCCGCCGGGGATCGCGACGCCGATCCTGTCTTCGTTACCGGCAAGCAGGGTGGGCGGCACATAGGCGATCCGAGCGGTGGCCTCGGTCTGGCCGTACATGGCGAAAAAGGCCGCGCCTTGGGCTTTGAGGTGGTCGTTGTAGAGACGGATGACGTCCGGGCTCAACCGACCGCCCGCCACGGTCATGAAGCGCAAGCGCGGGAACCGCCGATCGCGGAAGCCCACCTTCTCCAACAATTCGTAGGAATAGGGCACGCCCGCAAGGTTGGTACTGTCGCTTGCAGCGAGACCTTCGAGAAAATCGGTATCGAGGATCGATCCACCGGGAATATAGAGGCTGGCGCCGACTGCCAGGTGAGAATTCAGTACCGACAGGCCGTAGGAATAATGGAGCGGCAAAATGAGGCAACCGCGGTCATCCGCCGTCAGGCCGAGATAGTCGGCGATGGACGCGGCGTTTGCGGAGATGTTTTGCCGGGACAAGCGGACGGCCTTGCCGCAACCGGTGCTGCCCGATGTCGAGAGCATCACCGCCAGCTCGGAATGCGGCGCACTGTCACTTTGCCGCAGCGGCTGTTCCGTGCGCCAGCGGCCGTCGATCCGGCGAAAGGCATAATCGGGATCGAAGGCATCGACCCAGGATCCGGCAGCCGCGTTCTTCGGGGCTTGCATCGCCACGGCATGGCCAGCTGTCAGCGCTGCCAGATAAGCGACGATCGCATGTTCGGAAAGCTCGGCCTCGATCGCCACCAGCCCGCGTGGGCTTCGGAAAGCAAGTGCCTGGCGGGCGACCCGCTCGCCGAGTTCCCGATAAGTGACGACCCGCTGCCCGGAAAAGACCAGCGCCGGCCGGTCGCCCCATTTCGCCAGATCCGCAATGAACGAGAGGGACATCCTTGACCGTCGCTGTTTGCCTCGGGCCCCCATGCCCGATTTAGCAGCGCCGAATATAATTGGTGACTAAAGGCGTCAAGTATAAAGATTGCCGGGACTGACGGCTGTCAGTTGGCATGCGATTCCCGGTTGCGTCCGACCCCGAGCAGAGGGAATTCAGCAACCATACCGGGCGCGAATGGGCGGCCGGCCGAAATCTTCAGACTCCCTTAAATGCAGGCTTCCATAGTGCCGTTGGATCCGGACACCACGATCCGGCACACATTGGGGACCACGACAGAATGACCAGGCAAGTTCCAGCGGACGCCAGCCGATCGCAGGCGAGGCAGGCGGCGATCATTCTGAAGGTGGCGCACGCAATGTCCGCGCACGGGGTCGCTGCCCTGCCCCGCAACTACGAGCTTTTCTACGAGGCGCTGTCCGGTCGCCTGCCCCAGCTTTCCCGGGAGCTTCCCGAGCTCGGGCACAATCCGCAACAGGACTTGCTGGACGCCTTGGGCCTCAAGCATCACCTCGTCTCCCACGCGGCCCTCGCCGCGGACCGGGCGAGAGCCGCAGCCCAGGAAGCCCTCGCCGACATGGCCAGCACGCTCAAGCTTGCGCTGGCGCAGAAGCAGTCATTCAAGACCGAACTCGATCATTTCGCCGGTCGGTTGGCAGCTGACCCTGTCGTCGGCCTGTCGGAGTTCGCGGACGACGCCGCGCGGCTGCGCGAAGCGGCAGGCCGTTTGATGAACGAAGAGAATGCTCTGCAGCACGCCTTGGAAACCAGTGCGCAGCGCATGGCCGAACTCGAGGGAGATCTCGCCGAAAGCCGCCGGTCGCTCACCCGCGACCCCGCTACCGGCTTGCCGAACCGTCTGGCGCTGACAGCGAAGCTCGACTCCATTCTCGAAACGGAGCGAACCGACCGGCCGGTCGCCCTGCTTCTCGTCTCTGTCGAAGGGCTTCGCGAGATGGCCGAGCACCACGGTGGCACGGTTGCGAGCAAGGCGCTTACCAAGCTGTCGGCGCTGTTTCGCAAGTCGATCAAGAAGAACGACTTCGTCGCCCGCGTGGGTCAGCAGGACTTTGCCGTCGTCTGCCGGGACGTCAGCGTCGAAAACGCCGAAGCCATTGGTCGGCGCCTGTGCCAATCCGTGGAGGAACTGAAGGTCACCCTTCCCGGGCGCGCGTACACCGCCGAGACGCTCTCGCTTGTGGCCGGCATCACCATAGCCCAGCCGGCAACGACGAGCGCCGATCTCCTGACCCAGGCCGAATTGGCACTGGCCGGCGCGCGCGATGGCGCCGGCATCCTTAGCTATTCGGCGGCACTCGGCCGCGACCGCGGCAGGACCTACGGTCAGAACGCCGCCTGAGTGTCGCGTGTCAGGCAGCGACCGGCTGGCGGTTTTCGTCGATCTCCGTCGCCTTCTCTCGGAGACAGCCAAGCAAGCGAAAGAGTTCGGTACGCTCACAATCATCGAGCGCCGAGAACAATTCGTCGATCGTGCGATGACGTGGCTGTAGCGCCGCTTCCAGTGCCAACCGGCCGCGATCGGTGATCGAAATGATCTTCGCGCGGCGATCCTCCGGGTCCGCGTCACGGACGACCATGCCGTCCCGCTCCAACCCGTCGATCGCTTCGGTGACGGTTCTCGCCGCAAAGCCGAGCGCTGAGGCGATATCCGCGCAACGACAAGGGCCCAGCGTGTTGAGATAGAACAGGAATTTGCTGCGCGCGAGCGAAACGCCTTCCTCCGACATCGATGTGTTCACCAGGCGATGAACGCACTGATAGAGATCGAAGAGCCGCTCGGCGACTTCGATTTTTTCTGTCATGGCAATGTACCTCATTTGGCAACGCCAAAACGAAACAACCCGGCCCCGCGTGGCGGGACCGGGCTGTTCGGTCAACCGTTTGGCGTGACTTACTGCTTGTTTTCGTCGGCCTGGCCGAGACCCTTGGCGCCGCTGTCGGCGATCGCGCCGGTTGCCGTCGTGTCGACGGATCTGTCTTCGACGCCCGCATAATAGTCGCCGCGGCTGGTCGTGCTCGCGGAGACACCGGTGCCGGCGGACGCTTCGGCGCGGCCGGTGAAGAGCGGCGTGGAGCTCACACCCTCATAGTAGCTGCCGCCGGCCACAGCGGCCGACGCGCCGCCAAGCATGGCGGCCGCAACGAGGATCGCGGCAATGGACTTCTTCATAGATCGGTTCCTTGGTGGAGATAGACGGTGGGGGCTAAGCCCCGCCTGGGCGCTTGGGAGGTCGCCTCATAGGATCATGGCAATGATCAATCAAATCCCTTGAAAGAGGGTGCGGGGAGAAACCCGCACCCCTTCTTCGTCGCGGTTAGCGCGAAATACCCTGATAGTATTCACCTTCGCCGCCGATCACGCTCTTCGGCGCAACGCCGTAGTTGACGACCGAGCCGGTCCGGGTGCTGTCAACATAGCCAGCTTCCGAATTGCCGATGGTGAAGGAGGTCTTGCCCGTCACCGCAGGCGTGCGCTCGGTGTAGAGCGGCGTCGGGCTGACGCCTTCGTAGTAGCTGCCGCCGGCGAAGGCAGCGGAGGCGCCACCGAGGATAGCGGTTGCAACGAGAGCGGCGGAAAGAGCGGTCTGGATTGCAGTTTTCATGGTCTTCACTCCTGGGAGGCTCGTTCACATGAACGAGGTTTCATCTAAATTGTCCGTGGCCGGATCGGTCGTCTCTCCAAACGCGGGGCCCTTGCCGATGGCGTTCAGTCGATCGAGGCGGTCAGAAGAGCGTTCCCCGCCCTTCCGTTATTGAGATGGTCCCTCACGATGAGGATGTGTAGTATCGATTGTCGGAACGCCTTGTTCAAAAATCGATAACAATGACCCCTTGAAATCGAGAACGGGCACCGAGCGGTCACTCAGGCGAACGCGGCCAGGATTGTGCCTCTTGCCTTCCCGGACGAGTCCGGGCAAAAGGCCGCAATGATCCAGATTTCCGGCCTTTCCGCCCGTATTGCGGGCCGTCTCCTCATCGAAAACGCATCCGTGACGCTTCCGGCGGGCACGAAGGCCGGGCTCGTGGGGCGCAATGGTGCCGGCAAGTCGACGCTGTTTCGCATCATCACCGGTGAATTTGCCTCCGAGGCCGGCAGCGTCTCCTTGCCGAAGAACGCCCGTATCGGCCAGGTGGCGCAGGAAGCGCCCGGCACCGAGGAGCCACTGATCGAGATCGTGCTGAAGGCTGACAAGGAGCGTTCGGCGCTGATCGCCGAGGCCGAGACCGCAACGGATCCGCACCGCATCGCCGAAATCCAGACCCGGCTTGCCGATATCGGCGCCCACTCGGCCGAAGCGCGGGCCGCGAGCATTCTCGCCGGCCTCGGCTTCGATCACGAAGCGCAATTGCGCCCGGCCTCCTCCTTCTCCGGCGGCTGGCGCATGCGGGTGGCGCTCGCCGGCGTGCTCTTTTCCGAACCGGACCTGCTGCTGCTCGACGAGCCGACCAACTATCTCGACCTTGAAGGCACGCTCTGGCTCGAAGACTATATTCGCCGCTATCCGCACACCGTCATCATCATCAGTCACGATCGCGACCTGTTGAACACGGCGGTCAACGCCATCGTGCATCTCGACCAGAAGAAGCTCACCTTCTATCGCGGGCCCTACGACCAGTTCGAGCGGCAGAAGGCCGAGGCCGACGAACTGCAGATGAAGGCGAAAGCCAAGAACGATGCGGCGCGCAAGCACCTCCAGAGCTTCATCGACCGCTTCAAGGCCAAGGCCACCAAGGCACGCCAGGCGCAAAGCCGTGTCAAGGCGCTCGAGCGCATGGGTACGATTGCTGCCGTGATCGAGGATCACGTCCAGGGCTTCTCCTTCCCTGACCCGGAGAAGGAAGCTGCCTCGCCGATCATTGCCGTCACCGGCGGTACCGTTGGCTACGAGCCCAGCAAGCCGATCCTCAAGCGGCTGAACCTCAGGATCGATACCGACGACCGCATCGCGCTGCTCGGTTCGAACGGCAACGGCAAGTCGACCTTCGCCAAATTCATCTCCGGCCGACTGGCGCCGGAGGCGGGCGAACTGAAGATCGCGCCGAACCTCAAGGTCGGTTTCTTCGCCCAGCACCAGCTCGACGACCTCATCCCCACGCAGAGCGCCGTCGAGCATGTGCGCCGGCGCATGCCGGATGCCCCCGAAGCCAAGGTGCGTTCGCGCGTGGCGCAGATGGGGCTGGCGACGGAAAAAATGGAAACGCCTGCCAAGGATCTCTCGGGTGGCGAGAAAGCACGGCTGCTGATGGGCCTTGCCGCCTTCGACGCACCGAACCTCCTGATCCTCGACGAGCCGACCAACCACCTCGACATCGACAGCCGCAACGCGCTGATCACCGCCCTCAACGACTATTCCGGCGCTGTCATCCTGATCTCGCACGATCGCCATCTGATCGAGGCAACTGCCGACCGGCTGTGGCTGGTGCGCGACGGAACGGTGACGAGCTACGACGGCGACCTTGAGGATTATCGCAGCCTGATCGTCGGCGGACCCAAGCCCAAGGACGACAAGGCCAAGCCGAACGGAGCCGATGACAGCCTCTCGAAGGCGGACCAGCGCAAGGTGAACGCCGACAAGCGCGCCTCGCTGGCGCCGCTTCGCAAGAAGATCAATGAAATCGAATCCTTGACCGGAAAACTGGAGAAACTGATTCAGGCACTTGATGTGGAACTGGCCAATCCGGTGCTCTACGAAAAGTCGCCTGCGAAAGCCGCCCAGAAGGCCAAGGAACGCTCCGACGCGGCAGTGAAACTCGCTCACGCCGAAGAGCAATGGCTCGAGCTTTCCGCCGAGTATGAAGAGGCAATGGCCGGCTGACAGTAGCCTGCCCGACCGGTCAGCCCAGTTCGAACGTGGTGATGCCGTAGATCCGGGTGAGCGGCAGCCCGGGGTCGGGCCCGCGATACATGCGCGCGGTCTCGAACACCAGCCGTAGATTGTAGCGATCGCAAAGCGCCTTGGCCGAGGCGTTCGGTTCGGGGATGTCGAGGTAAATTTCGCTACCATTGACACCGGCGGCGAGCTTGCGGAAGACCAGATCGGCGCCGGTCTCGGTGTCGGAGAAGAGCGGTCCAATCTTGAACCCGTTTCGGCAAGCCCGGATCGTTCCATAGGCCGCCACCGCGCCGTCGCGCAGCAGCAGGATACTGCGCCGTCCATCGCTCGACTTCAGCCATTCGCGAAGGAACGCCTCGCGACGCGCCGGGACGAAGCGGCGGTCGTACTCGGTGAGCAGCGACATATGGATCGGCGCGACCTCCAAAAGATCGGCGCCGGGCGGCTCGATTACGTCGATGACACCGCCGTAGCGGATGTTCGCATGGGCATAGGTGAAGCCGGACCGCCGATAATTCTCCTGCTGTGCGACCACGCCGTCGAGGCCGACGATGCGGTTCCCGGCGACGGCCATCGCCTGTTGCCACAGTTGCCGACCGATCCCCTTGCCGCGGTATTCCGGTCGCGTGATGTAGAATCCGAGAAAGGCGTAGTTTTCGTTGTATCGCACCAGCGAGATGGCGCCGACCGGCCCGTCCTCTCCATCGGCTATCCAGTAACCGTCCGGATCGGCCGCCCAGAAGGCGCCGACATCACCGAGCCCGGGATTCCACCCCTCCTCGGCCGCCCACTCGATCATGACGTCGAGTTCGGCGCGGCTGGCACGACGGATTTGCTGCTGCATGGTTCACTCCTCTTGGGCGGTCCCTATCGTCAGCCCGGTTGACGGGACGAATCGGCACGTCCAGTGGTAGAGCTAGCGCGGTGGCGTTCAGAGGGAATGATAATCTGTCGATTTCCCCGACATTGATGGCATATGCTGGCGACGGACCGGCGGCGCTTGTCCGCCCTGCGCAATCTGCTACAAGAGCCGACAATAAGTCATACAAATCGAGCGGAACACCATGGCCCCCATCAAAATTGCCCTTGTCGGCGTCGGCAAAATCGTTCGCGACCAGCACCTGCCGGCGATCGCCAAGAACAGCGACTATCACCTGATCGCCGCCGCAAGCCGGCATGGCACGGTCGACGGCATCGACAACTTCAAATCGATCGAGACGATGCTCGAAGCCGTGCCTGCGATCGAGGCCGTATCGCTCTGCATGCCACCGCAGTATCGCTACGAGGCCGCCCGCGCAGCACTCGACGCCGGCAAGCATGTGTTCCTGGAAAAGCCTCCGGGCGCCACCCTCAGCGAGGTCGCAGACCTCGAGGCGCTGGCGGCATCGAAGGGGCTGTCGCTGTTTGCGAGCTGGCACTCCCGCTACGCGCCGGCCGTGGAAGCGGCAAAATCCTTCCTGGCGGCAACGACGATCAATGATGTCCAGGTCATCTGGAAGGAAGACGTGCGCCACTGGCACCCGAACCAGGAATGGATCTGGGCGGCGGGTGGCCTCGGCGTCTTCGATCCCGGCATCAACGCGCTTTCGATCGTCACCCACATACTGCCGCGCCCGCTGTTCGTGACCTCGGCCGTGCTCGAATTCCCCGAGAATCGCGACGCGCCGATTGCTGCCACCATCACCTTCACGGATGGGAAGAAACTGCCGGTTTCCGCCGAATTCGACTGGCGCCAGACCGGCAAGCAAAGCTGGGATATCGTCGCCCGGACGGCGGCGGGCGAGATGGTGCTGTCCGAAGGCGGCGCCAAGCTCGCCGTCGACGGCAAGCTCGTGCATCAGGAGCCGGAACAGGAATACCCGATGCTCTATCGGCGTTTCGCCGAGATCGTCAAAGCCGGGCGGTCGGACGTCGATCTGGCGCCGCTGCGTCACGTCGCCGACGCCTTCATGCTCGGCAAGCGCAAGTTCGTCGAAGCGTTCCACGACTGATTTTCCAGACAGGCAGAAACGCAAAGCCCGCGGTATCGGCTGCGGGCTTTGTTCGTCGCAATGCGTTGTAAACTCAGGCCTTCTTTTCCCAACGGCCGTCGCGGTTCTGCTGCCAATAGGTGAGGTTGTGCCCCTCCCCCTTCAGCCGCTTCCAATGGGCGCGCGCGCCTTCAAGCTGATCCTGATTGTAGCCGTCGAACATGAAGACGATGCGCTCATAGGCCGAAACATCAGGCGGGCTGGCGCCATCGATGACGAAACGGACCGTCGCTGCATTCGCATTGTCTTCGTCGGCCACCAGCAACACCGGCTGATCGGCAGCGAAATCACCGGCATCCGTGCCATGCGGCAGGAAGCTCTCGTCGCGATAGACCCAGAGATGCGTGTCCAGCGCGTCACGCCGCTCGGCATCGATCGTCTGCACGGCCACCCGCCAGCCGCGCTCGACACTCTTGTCGAGCAACGGCGGCAGCGCGTCTTCGAGCTTCGATTCCGTCAGGTGATAGAACAGGATTTCGGTCATGCCGATTGCTTCCCGCCTTTCGTCACGTCCAGCACGGCGGGTCAGGATTCGTAGCTCGCCCGCACCAGCTCGTCGAGCAGCCGGACGCCGAAGCCCGAGCCCCAGGACTGGTTGACCTCATCCGTCGGCGCGCCCATGGCGGTGCCGGCGATATCGAGATGCGCCCAGGGCGTGTCCTTGACGAAACGCTTCAGGAACTGCGCCGCCGTCACCGCACCACCGTGACGGCCGCCGGTGTTCTTCATGTCGGCGAACTTGCTGTCGATCATCTTGTCGTATTCCTTGCCGAGCGGCATGCGCCACAGGCGTTCCTGCGTCGCCATGCCGGCGGCAAGGAGCTGCCCGGCCAGACGGTCGTCGTTGGAGAACAGGCCGGCGTGATGGGTCGCAAGGGCAACCATGATGGCGCCGGTCAGCGTCGCAAGGTCGATGATTGCCTGCGGCTTGAAGCGGTCGTTGCAATACCAGAGCGCATCGCAGAGCACGAGACGGCCTTCGGCGTCCGTGTTGATCACTTCGATCGTCTGGCCGGACATCGAGGTTACGATGTCGCCGGGGCGCTGGGCGCTGCCGTCGGGCATGTTTTCCACAAGGCCGATGATGCCGATGGCGTTGACCTTCGCTTCACGCGCGGCCAGCACATGCATGAGGCCGGTGACGGCGGCCGCACCGCCCATGTCGCCCTTCATTTCCTCCATGCCGGCGGCCGGCTTGATCGAGATGCCGCCGCTGTCGAAGACGACGCCCTTGCCGACGAAGGCAAGCGGCCGCTCCTTGGCCTTGCCGCCCTTCCACTGCATGATCACGAGGCGCGGCGGTCGGGTAGACCCCTGGGCGACGCCGAGCAGCGCGCCCATGCCGAGCTTTTTCATTTCCTTTTCCGTGAGAATCTCGACCTCGACGCCGAGCTTCTCCAGTTCCTTCGCCTTGGCGGCAAACTCGACCGGCCCCAGTACGTTCGCCGGCTCGTTCACCAGGTCGCGCGCCAGGAACACGCCTTCAGCCACCGCCTCTGCTGTGCCGAAAGCCTTCTTCGCGGCAATGACGGTACCGGTGACGATCGTGACCTTGGTCGGCTTGCCGGAGGACTTGGCGTCGTCATCGGCCTTCTTGGTCTTGTAGCCGTCGAAGCTATAGGCGTTCATCTCCATGCCGAGCGCGAAATCTGCTGCCGCCCTGCCGGTCACGTCGACCCCAGGCGCATCGACGAATACGGTCACCTTGTCGACTGAGCCGAGTTTCGCCGCAACGGCGCCGCCGGCCTTCAGCCAATCGTGATCCGAAAGCGCATCCGCCTCTCCGAGCCCAAACACGATGATTCGGTCAGCCGGCGAGCCATGCGGCGCAACGATATCGAGGCTGGAGAACGCCTTTCCGGTGAACTTCTTCACCTTGGCTGCCTTTGTCACGACGTCTTCCGGATCGGCGACATCCGCGCCGGCCGCGGCTCCGCCACCCGACGTCTTGAGGAGCACGGCAACGCCGCCGCTCGGCCGGTGGGACTTGGCAAAGGTGAACTCGAACTTCATCGGCATTGAAAAACTCCGGGATATTTTCCTGTTTCCGTGCGCAGCCAGAGAATCGAAAGTAGCTTCCGAGAGCCGGGCGCCAGGGCAAGGTGATCTGGCCGCGACGCATCTGGATGACACGGCGAGGCTTGTGGCGATCCGCCCTGTTACCGGGCGGTTACAGTGGAAAATATTCGCAACATTCGCCACCGTCAAAGCTGTGGCCGGCACCCTTCTCGCTTTTCAACCGCTTGGCAAGATGCCCCCGGATGTTTACATGCGGTTAACCGAGGTTCTTCGCCTTAAATTATCCCTGTTGCTTCACAGTTTGAGCGACACGAAATAGCGGGTAAGAACCGGGCTTCGGTTTGGACCCGGGCAATGCCCGGTCCGACGCCGCCGCCGGACAGAAACATGAGCAGGATTTTGGACCGGACACGGGCATGAAGCTGATCGAACGCTACATCTTCCGGCGTGCCTTGGTCATGTTCCTCGCGACACTCCTGCCATTGCTCGGCATTGTGTGGACGACGCAGGCGCTTGCCAACGTCAACCTGGTTACCGACAGCGGCCAGTCGGTTCTGGCCTTCGCCAAACTGGCAACCCTCATCCTGCCTTCGGTCATCCCGATCATCCTGCCCTTCGCACTGGTCATCGGCGTCACCCAGACCCTGACCACGATGAACACCGATTCGGAACTGACCGTGCTCAACGCCGCCGGCAGTTCGCGCATGGCCATCATCCGGCCGGTCATCTATCTGGCCGCGGCCCTGAGCGTCCTGTCCTTCGCGGTCGATAACTTCGTCGAGCCCTATTCGCGCGTTTCGGTACGCAAAATGCTGGCGACCGCCAACGCCGACCTTCTGTCGTCGGTCGTTCAGGAGAATTCGTTCCGCAAGGTTGCCGACGGGCTCTACGTTCAGGTCGGAGCACGGCGCAGCGGCGGCGTATTGCAGGGCATCTTCGTTGCCGATTCGCGCAATCCCGCCTTCGAGCTCGTCTATTACGCCCGCGAAGGCGCGGTGGATGAAAAGAGCTCCGCGCTGGTGATGAAGGACGGCGAGGTGCAACGCAAACTGCCTGACGGCAGCGTCTCGATCATCAAGTTCGATTCCTATGCCTTCGACCTCGCCGACATGACCAAGACCACGCGCGAGGCGACGATCCGGGCGAAGGACCGCGACCTGGCCGGCCTTCTCAATCCCGATCCGAACGATCAGGTCTACAAGAACAATCCGCTTGCCTTCACAGCCGAGATCAACCGCCGCCTGACGGAGTGGACCTTTCCGCTGCTCTTCGGCCTGATCGCACTGGTGTTCAGCAGCGATGCGCGCTCTCACCGGGAAGCACGCGTCCATCCAATGGTGAGCGCGCTCGGAACAGCGCTGCTCATCCGCTGGATGACCTTCTATGCCGGCAACAGCGCCGAGGATTCCATCTGGTTCGTGCCGCTGATGTATATCGTGCCGCTCGCAGCCGGCGGACTCTGCATTCACCAGCTGGTGAGCAACAAACGTCTGGATATCCCGATGACCGGGCAGGAAAAGCTGCAGGATCTCCTGGTTCGCCTGCGCCTGGTTCGGCGTGACGCCGAGGGAGGGCAGCCATCATGATGGGCACGCTCGGACGCTATTTCTTCATCCGCTATGTGATCACCACTTTCTGGTTCCTCGTCGGCATCTTCTCGCTGATCTTCATCATCGACTTCAGCGAGCAGGCGAGCCGCCTGGCGAACCTGCCGCACTATTCGATCACCGGCGCTCTGCTGATGACCGCCCTCCGTATCCCGCTGATCCTCCAGCAGACGATACCGTTTGTGGCGCTGTTTTCGGCAATGGCGGCGCTCATCTCCCTCAACCGGCGCTACGAACTGGTCGTGACCCGCGCCGCAGGTATTTCCGTCTGGCAGTTCCTGCGTCCCTTCGTCCTTGGCGCCTTCCTCTTCGGCGTGCTCGCTGTCGTTGCGCTCAACCCGCTGGCGGCCTGGGGAACGAAGCGTGGGGAGGCACTGCTGGCGGAATGGGGCGCCTCGCGATCCTCGGATTCCGGATCGATTCCGTGGCTGCGACAGATCTACAACGGTACCGATACAATCATCGGCGCGCGCTCGGTCCAGGACAATGGCACGACGCTCCTCAACGTCACCGTTATCCACTTCGATCCACAGGGAACGATCATTCTGAGACAGGATGCGACGTCCGCGAAACTCGAAGATGGTTACTGGCTTCTTAACGAAGTAACTGAAACGCGAAACGGGCAGCTGCCGCGGCGTTTGAAAACAGCACAACTCAGCACCAATCTGAAAGCCGAGTTTGTTCAGGAACGTCTTGCAAAGGCTGATTCCATTCAGTTTTTTGACCTTCCGGCAAAGATCGAGGTGGCTCGCTCCTTTGGTTTTTCAACCAATGGCATGGAAACCCAATTTCACTCGATGCTCTCGCTGCCACTGCTTCTCGTCGCCATGACGCTGATAGCCGCCTGCGTGTCGCTCAAGTTTAGCCGGTTTAACCAATCTAGCTCCGTAATTCTCGGTGGCATCCTTTCAGGCTTCGTGCTTTATGTCGTCACCGTGCTTGTCAAAGCATTCGGGAGCAGCGGCATTGTGCCTCCTTTCGTTGCAGCCTGGTTGCCAGTTGTTGTAGCGATGGCGCTGGGCTCGACGATTCTTTTAAATCAGGAGGATGGCTAGTGGCGGTAGTGAACCGCAAACGCATGACGCTGATCAACGCTACCCTGCTTGCAGGCGTGGCGCTGCAGACACTTGCCATGGGAATGAGTGCGCCTGCGATGGCGCAGCAGACTTCGGACCGCCTCGATTCGCTGCGCCCGAACATGCCAGAAGACGCCAAGCTGCTTCTGTCCGCCAATGAGCTCGTTTACAACAAGGACGCCGAGAAGGTGATCGTGCGCGGCAACGTGCAGATCGACTACGGCGGCTATAAGATGGTGGCCCGTCAGGTCGAATACGACCAGAAGAATGGCCGCATCTATGCATCCGGGGAAATCCAGTTCATCGAGCCGGGCGGCAATGTCGTCTACGCCGACAAGATGGACGTCACCGACGATTTCGGCGACGGCTTCCTTGAGCAGATGCGAATCGAAACCACCGATCTGACCCGTCTTGCCGCCACGAGCGGCGAGCGTCGGAACGGTGAGGAGTTCATCTTGAACGAGGCCGTCTACACGGCCTGCACGCCCTGCTCGACCAAGCCGGAGCATCGCTCGCTGTGGCATATCAAGGCGCAACGCGTCGTTCAGAACGGTCGCACGCGGACGATTCGGCTTGAGAATGCCCGCTTCGAACTCTTCGGCAAGCCGATCGCCTATATCCCGGTGATGGAGCTGCCCGACCATACGGTCAAGCGCAAGAGCGGCTTCCTGTTCCCGACGTTCCGCTCGGCCCAGAAGCTCGGCGTCGGCGTCGGCGTCCCCTACTATTGGGCGATCTCGCCCTATATGGATGCAACGGCAACCGTGACGGGCCTGACCCGGCAGGGCTTCCTGCTGGAGGGCGAGTTCCGTCAGCGGTTCCACAACGGCTTCCATACGCTGAACGTTGCCGGCATCAGCCAGCTCGACAAGAGCAAGTTCACGCCGGGCACGGTCGACGCGATGAAGACCAATCGCGGCATGATCGCGTCGCGGGCTGAATTCGAGATCAACCCGCGCTGGACGTTCGGCTGGAACGTCCTCGTCCAGTCGGATGCCAACTTCGCCAAGACCTACGAACTGTCGAACTTCGATAACACGACCTATGTCAACCAGGCCTATCTGACCGGCCTCGGCAAGCGAAACTTCTTCGATCTGCGCGCCTTCTACTTCGACATTCAGGACGCGGACCCGAATAGCATCAATGAAAACCAGCAACCCGTTACGCAGGTCCTTGACTACTCCTACAAGGCGCCAAAGCCCGTGCTGGGCGGCGAGCTTTCGGCAACCGTCAACTTCACGAACGTCAAACGAAACCGGCTGGACCTCGAAACCGTCCCCGGTGTCGTCAATCGTTTCCGCGGCCTTGAGGGCACGACCCACCGCCTGACCGGCGAGCTTGAATGGAAGCGCATGTTCATCGCTCCCGGCGGTCTCGTCGTCACGCCGCTCCTTGCGGCGCGCGGCGATGCCCTCGGCCTCAACATGGACGCGCCGGGACCGCTCTACACCGGCGACTACGACACCAGCGACGCGGCGACGCGGCACATGTTGACCGCCGGTCTCGAAGCCCGTTACCCGATCCTGTTCGTCGGCGAAAACAGCAGCCACGTGCTTGAGCCGATCGCTCAGCTCTACGCACGCCCTGACGAACAGGACGCCGGTGGCCTGCCGAACGAAGACGCCCAGAGCTTTGTGTTCGATGCGACCAACCTTTTCGACCGCGACAAGTTCTCTGGCTTCGACCGGGTCGAAGGTGGTACGCGCGCCAATGTCGGCTTCCGCTATACCGGTACCTTCGACAGTGGCTACGGCCTGCGCAGCATCGTCGGCCAATCCTTCCATCTCGGAGGCCTGAACTCCTTCGCAACCGACGACCTGGTGAAGGCCGGCGCGAATTCCGGTCTGGAAACCAAGCGCTCGGACTATGTCGCGATGTTCGGCATCGACGCACCGTCCGGCCTGATGGCGAGCCTCTCGGGCCGCCTCGACGAAAAGGATCTGGCACTGCGCCGTGCCGATGCGACCGTCGGGTATCTCGGCACGACGTGGCAGGCGGCGATGACCTATACACGCATCGAAGCGCAGCCGCTTTATGGCTCGCAGGTGAACCAGGACGAAATCCAGACGGCGGCCGCCTACAAGTTCCATGACTACTGGTCGGTCTTTGGTGCCATCACTTACGACATCAACCAGGACGTCATCACGCGCAACGGCTTCGGCATCACCTACGACGATCAGGACACCCTGTTCTCGCTTGTCTACAAGCAGGAACGCGATACCGGCAGCACGCTGGCGAACGATTGGTCGATCGGCGCCAGAATCAGCTTCCGTACGCTCGGTGACGTGAATGTCGGCGACACCAAGTTCGAAGAGCTGGATTACTATTAAGATCATTGAAACGAGGGGGCGGAACGCGAAGTTCGCCCCCTCGCGCAATTTTGGGCTGCTCAAACGGTCTTGTCATCGTTTGGCCGCATGTATTATGCATTTCCTCCGACAAGATAAGGCAACGGCGCAAAGCCGGTAGGCGGACAAGGCCCGACGGCGGTGATCGTCCGGCAAACAGGAAAAGGTAATGGGCGGGAAAATGTCGATCTTGAGGACGCTTTCGGTATTGGCTGTGGCCGGAGCCCTGAGCATCGCGGCATGTGCCGGTGCGCAGGCTGCAAGCCAGGTCAAGGTAACGGTCAACAACACCGTGATCACCTCGGGCGATATTGCCAAGCGGGTTGCATTCCTGCGTCTTCAGCGCCAGAAGGGCGGCCCCGAGGAAGCGAAGAAGCAACTGGTGGACGAGGTCCTGAAGCGCGCCGAAATCGTTCGCATCGGACAATCCGTCAGCACGCAGGACGTCGATGCCGCCTATGCCCGTTTTGCTGCGGGCAACAAGCTTTCGGCGGAACAGCTCGGCAAGATCCTCGACCAGGCCGGTGTCGGCGCCGATCACTTCAAGCAATTCATCGCCGTACAGATGAGCTGGCCCCGCGCGGTCAACTTCCGCTATGGCAATTCGAGCCGCCTCCAGGGCGCCGATCTCGTCAAACGGATGATGGAAGGCGGCGGCAACAAGCCGGTGACCACCGAATACTTCCTGCAGCAGGTGATCTTCGTCATTCCCGAGAAGAAGCGCGGCGCCATCACGGCAAAGCGGCAGGCCGAGGCGAACGCCTCCCGTTCACAGTTCCCGGGCTGCGAGACGTCGAAGACCTTTGCAGCCAACTATCGCGACGTTTCGATCCGCAGTCTCGGCCGGATGCTTGCCCAGCAGCTGCCGGACGAGTGGAAGCCGTTGGTCGAGAAGGCCGGGGAGAACGGCACGACCGGAACCCGCGTGACCGAAAAGGGCGTCGAGTACCTGGCAATCTGCAAGAAGCGTGAAGTCAACGACGACACGGCCGCAGAAATCGTCTTCCGTGCCGAGGACATCGGCAAGAAGAAGGCCGGCGGGGAAGATCCGAACAGCGAAAAATACCTCGAGGAACTGCGCAAGAAAGCGCAGATCGTCAACAAGTAAGCACAGCGGCAACATGCGCGAACCAACCGGCGGACCACTCGCCCTGACCATGGGCGACCCGGCCGGTATCGGGCCGGACATCAGCCTTTCGGCCTGGCTTGGCCGCCGCGAACACGCGACGGCACCCTTCCTGTTCATCGGGGATCCTTCGGTGCTTGCCGCGCGTGCGGCGACGCTTGGCTATTTGGTTCCCCTTCGGGAGACGGATTGTGCCGGCGCCATGTCCGCGTTCGATGCGGCGCTGCCGGTGCTGCCGCTTGCCTGCCCTCACCCGGTCACTGCAGGCGATCCCGACACTGCCAATGCCAGCGCCGTCATCGGCGCGATCGACACGGCAGTACGGCTCGTGACCGCCGGCGAAGCCTCCGCGGTCGTGACCAACCCGATCGCCAAGGCAGTCCTTTACGATGCCGGCTTCCGCTTTCCGGGCCATACCGAGTACCTGGCGGATCTCGCCGAGAAAGCAACGGGGCAACCTGTTCTGCCTGTCATGATGCTTGCCGGGCCGAAGCTGCGCGCCGTCCCCGTCACGATCCACATCCCGCTGAAGGATGTGCCGCACCAGCTGACGCCGGATCTCATCTATCGCACCTGCGTGATAACGGCGGCGGATCTGCGCAACCGCTTCGGGCTTGAGCGCCCGCGCCTCGCGATCGCCGGACTGAATCCACACGCCGGCGAAAACGGCGCGCTCGGCCTTGAGGATGACGCGATCATCCGCCCCGTCATCGACCGGCTGCGCGCTGAAGGCATCGATGCCGTGGGGCCGCTGCCCGCGGATACCATGTTCCACGATCGGGCGCGCGCGACCTAC
Organism: Ensifer sp. GW101-20A05; assembly: GCF_059424735.1. Taxonomy (NCBI): domain Bacteria; kingdom Pseudomonadati; phylum Pseudomonadota; class Alphaproteobacteria; order Hyphomicrobiales; family Rhizobiaceae; genus Ensifer; species Ensifer sp. GW101-20A05. The sequence goes on from NZ_JBWKZT010000007.1 coordinate 222,434, forward strand.
GACGTTGCGATCTGCATGTACCACGATCAGGCGCTGATCCCGGCAAAGGCGCTCGGCTTCGACGACAGCGTCAACGTCACGCTCGGCCTTCCCTTCATCCGCACATCGCCCGACCACGGTACTGCCTTCAGTCTGGCCGGCAAGGGCGTTGCCCGCGACGACAGCTTGAGAGCTGCGCTCGACCTTGCCGCAACGCTCGCGGCCAATATGCCAGGAGATACCCGCTGATGGCCGCGCTCGACGGTCTCCCCCCCTTGCGCGACGTGATCCAGCGCCACGGCCTCGACGCCAAGAAGGCGCTCGGCCAGAATTTCCTGCTCGACCTCAACCTGACACAGAAGATCGCGCGGACTGCCGGTTCGCTCGAAGGCGTGACGGTCATCGAGGTCGGCCCTGGTCCCGGTGGCCTGACGCGCGCCATCCTGGCTCTCGGCGCCAAGAAGGTCATCGCGATCGAACGCGACTCCCGCTGCCTGCCGGCGCTTGCCGAAATCGGCGCGCATTATCCCGGCCGGTTGCAGGTGATCGAAGGCGACGCCCTGAAGACGCGGTTCGAGACGCTTGCCGACGGCGGGCCGGTCAAGATCATCGCCAACCTGCCTTACAATGTCGGCACGCAATTGTTGGTCAACTGGCTGCTGCCCGAACGCTGGCCGCCTTTCTGGCAATCGCTGACGCTGATGTTCCAGCGTGAAGTGGGCCTCAGGATCGTCGCCGAGGCGGATGACGATCACTACGGGCGCCTCGGTGTGCTCTGCGGCTGGCGTACAGAGGCACGGATGGCCTTCGACGTGCCGCCGCAAGCTTTCACGCCGCCACCCAAGGTGACGTCATCGGTGGTCCATCTGGAGCCCGTGGAAAATCCGATCCCCTGCTCCGTTTCATCTCTGGAGAAGGTAACGCACGCTGCCTTCGGTCAACGCCGCAAAATGTTGCGGCAAAGCCTGAAGCCGCTTGGCGGCGAGGCCCTGTTGGCAAAGGTCGATATCGACCCGCAGCGACGGGCCGAGACGCTTTCGGTGGAAGAGTTCTGCCGGTTGGCAAACTGCCTCTAAGCGAGAGACCAGTCGCGACCGGTCAGCCGCCAGTCGGGCGAGATATGGCGCGATTCGAAAATGGCTCCCGAAGGAGCCATTCTTTTGCAGTTGTCAGAACGGGTTCTCCGTCAGGAGCCCGTTGACGAAGTCAAACAGACCCGGGCGCCGGTCGCGGCGCAGACGCTCCGCCTCGACAATCGCCCGCACCGCAGAAAACGCGCGGTCGAGGTCGTCGTTGAGGACGATGTAGTCGTATTCCCGCCAGTGCTCGATCTCGGCGCGCGAATTGGCAAGCCGCGTGGCAATCACCTCTTCGCTGTCCTCCGCCCGGCGATGCAGGCGTGACTGCAGCTCGGCCATCGACGGCGGCAGAATGAAGATCGACACGACGTCGCCGGCCATCTTTTCCTGAAGCTGCTGAGCGCCCTGCCAATCGATGTCGAAGAGCATGTCGCGGCCGGCGGCCATCGCCGCTTCGACGGCGTCGCGCGGCGTTCCGTAGAAGTTGCCGTGCACCTCGGCCCATTCGAGCAGCGAGTCGGTTGCCCTGAGCGCCTCGAATTCACGGATCGTCTTGAAATGATAATGCCGTCCGTCGATTTCGCTCGGGCGGCGCTGGCGCGTCGTCACGCTGACGGAAATGCTCATCTCCGGATCAGCTTCCAGGAGGTTGCGCGCGATCGTCGATTTTCCAGCACCGGACGGCGAGGAAATGACGAGCATCAGCCCACGACGGGCAATCTTGATGGGCGAAGGGGTCGCCGGGGTCATGCTTTACTCCAGATTCTGGACCTGTTCGCGGAACTGGTCGATGACGACCTTGAGTTCGATGCCGGCGGCCGATACGGCGGCCGCATTCGACTTGGAACAGATCGTATTCGATTCTCGGTTAAATTCCTGTGCCAGGAAGTCGAGCTTGCGGCCAACCGGGCCGCCCTTCGACAACAGATCGCGCGCCGCAACGATGTGCGAGCCGAGCCGGTCGATTTCTTCCCGAAGATCCGCCTTGGTGGCAAGCAGCGCCACTTCGGCGTAGAGGCGTTCCCGGTCGAGCGAGGAGCCATTGTCCATGACCAGGGCCACCTGCTGCGCGAGCCGATCGGCGATCGCCGCGGCGCTGCGCGATGGATCAGCCTCTACCGTCGCCGTGAGTGTCTCTATGCCTTCAACCTGCGCCAGCAGGATCTGACAGAGCGCGGCTCCCTCGTCTTCGCGCATGACGCGGAGATCGGAAAGCGCCAGCCTCAGTCCTTCGAGGATGTCCATATCAAGCGCAGCGCGTTCCTCTTCACTTTCTTCCGGTTCGCGAAAATCGACAATGCCGCGGATGGAAAGCAACGTGTCGAACTTCAGCGGCGCCGGGTCGACGAGATCACCGAGTTGTTCGCGCAGGTTCAAGACCGCCGTCAGCGCACCCTGATTGACCACTGCCTCGACGGTCGCTTCCGCGCCGCTGACGGAAAGTCCGATCTGGAGATTGCCGCGCGAAAAATAATCGGCCGCGAGCCTGCGCACTTCGGGCTCGAAGCGCTCGAGCCCCTGCGGCAGGCGTAACCTGAGATCAAGACCCTTGCCGTTGACGGAGCGCAGTTCCCAGGCCCAACGGCGGCGGCCACTGCTGCCTTCCCTCCGGGCAAAGCCGGTCATCGATTGGAGCGGCATCGTCACCTCCGTTGTGTTTCAGCAGAAGCAATAAGTCGACGGCGCGGCATCCCGCAAGGGATATCCGCGCCGTGATCTATCCGTCCACAATGCAGGCGTTTATTGCGGCTGCGCTGCTGTCGCTGCCGGTTCGGCCGTTCCAGCGTCGGCGGCCGCCTTTGCGGCTTCCGCAGCCTTCTCGGCTTCCACCTTGCGCCAACGCCTTACATTCGCGTTGTGTTCGTCCAGGGTCTCGGCAAAGACATGGCCGCCCGTACCGTCGGCCACGAAGTAGAGCTCCGGCGTGCGCGAAGGATTGGCGACCGCCTCCAGCGCTGCACGGCCCGGATTGGCGATCGGCGTCGGCGGCAGCCCCTTGATGATATAGGTGTTGTAGGGCGTCTGCTTGTCGATGTCGGACTTCAGGATCGGTCGGTCCGCCGGCTTTCCGTCACCGCCGAAAATGCCATAGATGATCGTCGGGTCGGACTGCAGCCGCATGCCCTTGTCGAGCCGGTTGATGAAGACGGAGGCGACCCGTGGCCGTTCGTCGGCGCGGCCGGTTTCCTTCTCCACGATCGAAGCCAGCGTGACGAGTTCCTCGACCGTCGAGACCGGCAGGTTCGGATCACGCTTCTCCCAGATCTGATCGACCAGAACCTTCTGGGCGGCAACCATCTGCTGAACGATCTCGCCGCGCTTGGTACCGCGTGTGAACTTGTAGGTATCGGGCATCAGCGAACCTTCCGGCGGAAGCTCGGTCGGCAGATTGCCAACCAGGACCGGATCGTCGGAAAGCTTGTGGAACATCTGCTTGACGGTCAGGCCTTCGGGCAGAGAAACCGAATAGAGGATCGACTTGCCCGACTTCAGAAGCTGCATCACGTCCTGCATCGACGAGCCGGCCTTGATCTCGTATTCGCCGGCCTTCAGCGTCTCGTTGTCGAGATAGGCCTCCGAGACGAAACGGAAGACGCGCGCATCGGTGATGATGTTGCTGCGCTCGAGACCGCTGGCGATCTCGCTCATGCCGGCGCCGCCCCTGACGATGAAGTTCTGGTTTGCCTGCAGCGGACCCGGCTTCTCGTACTGATGCATGGCATGGTAGACCGTGCCGGCCGCAGCGAGTGCCGCAAAGACGATGATGGTCATCACGAAATTCAGGAAAATCACCACCTGGCTGCGCGCCTTGCGCGACCGCTTCGGGGGCTGTGGCACTTTTTCCGGGCGCAGTGCCTCGTTTGCCGATTTCGGAATGATCGGCCCGTTGCTCGCGTTTTCATTGCGGCCGAATTGCGCCGCGCCGTTATCGTTTGAGTCGCTCACGATTATCCCGAACCCGAAATTCGCAGCCTCATTCTCTATCCTGCCCCGGTGCGAATTTCGGACTGGACCATGGCAGGCTTAAGTCAATTTCATAAACGGCGCCGACCTGGCGGGCGGCATTCCGCAGTCTTCAACACAATAGACCTGCGGCGCGGTGCATTGGCACCCAAGAACCACAGAAATGTGTCGGTTCACCGTCCATTCAAGAGAACGCGACGGGGACCTGACACTTTACAGAACCGCACGTCTTATAGGACGCGTTAAGGTCGCTGTAACACTCTAAATGGCTGCCTGCTTCATCCTTAAACCGGACAGGAGACATGCAGTCGTTCGGAACGCGCCGCCTTCGGTTATCCCTGGGGCGAACGACATGTTCCCGGCAATAGCTAAATGGCAAACTGACAGATATGCCTTGCGCGAACATAGCGGTCGGCAACGCCGCCGCGATGGCGGCGCATCCTCCCAAAACATGCTTGTAGCGAGCAATGCGGCAAAAGCAGGATCATCGGACCGACTTGTTGGATCGATCCGATGATTGCCAGGGCCCCGATCAGGCGCCCGTGTAACGGCGCAGGACCAGAGAGGCGTTCGTGCCGCCGAAGCCGAAGGAGTTCGACAGCGCCACGTTGATCTCGCGCTTGCGCGCGACGTGCGGCACGAGGTCGATCTTGGTTTCCACAGACGGATTGTCGAGGTTGAGCGTCGGCGGCGCAATATTGTCGCGAATCGCGAGCACCGAAAAGATCGCTTCGACAGCACCGGCAGCGCCAAGCAGGTGACCGATCGCCGACTTGGTCGAGGACATGGAGATCTTCGACGCATGCTCGCCGACAAGGCGCTCGACGGCGCCAAGCTCGATCGTGTCCGCCATGGTGGAAGTGCCGTGGGCGTTGATGTAGTCGATGTCGGCCGCCGTCAGTCCGGCGCGCTTCAGCGCCATCTGCATGCAGCGATAGGCGCCGTCACCATCTTCCGACGGGGCGGTGATGTGGAAGGCATCGCCGGAAAGGCCGTAACCGACCACTTCCGCATAGATCTTGGCGCCACGCGCCTTGGCGTGCTCGAGCTCTTCGAGGATGACGACGCCGGCGCCCTCGCCCATGACGAAGCCGTCACGGTCGATATCGTAGGGGCGCGATGCCTTTTGCGGGTCGTCATTGTGCTGCGTCGACAACGCCTTGCAGGCTGCAAAGCCCGCGAGCGAAATGCGGCAGATCGGCGATTCCGCGCCGCCGGCGACCATGACGTCGGCATCGCCGAGCGCAATCAGCCGGCTGGCGTCGCCGATGGCATGCGCGCCGGTCGAACAGGCGGTGACAACCGAATGGTTCGGGCCACGCAGCTTGTGGCGGATCGACACCTGGCCGGAGGCAAGGTTGATGAGGCGGCCGGGAATGAAGAATGGCGAAATGCGGCGGGGGCCCTTGTCGCGCAGCGTATAGCCACCTTCGACGATGCCTTCGAGACCGCCGATACCCGAACCGATCAGCACGCCGGTCGCGATCTGGTCTTCGTCGGTCTCCGGCTTCCAGCCGGCGTCGGCAAGCGCCATGTCGGCGGCCGCCATCGCGTAGACGATGAACGGATCGACCTTGCGCTGCTCCTTCGGCTCCATCCAGTCGTCGGCGTTGAATGTTGCGTCGGTGCCGTCACCGAAGGGAATGCGGCAGGCGATCTTGGCAGGAAGGTCCTCGACCTCGAATTCGGTTACCTTGCGTGCAGCATTCTGCCCGGCAAGAAGGCGCGCCCACGTCGCCTCAGTTCCGCAACCCAAGGGAGATACCATGCCGGTACCGGTGATAACGACACGTCTCATAGTCCGCGACCCACCCTGACTTTTCAATTTCAGAGCCGGATCGGACCACGTGTGACGAACTCGATCCGGGCATCCATTTTAAGGTTCTCATTCACGATCAGAGGGAAAAGCGGAGAACGCTTGCTGATCGGCACCCGCGCTTGCGGGACAGCCCACTTCCCTGGGCTGAAACGGGCCGCTTTCGGCGGCCCGTCTGCGGCCGTAGCCGCTCAGATATTAGGCCTGAGCCTTTTCGATGAACTTGACGGCGTCGCCGACAGTCAGAATCGAGTCAGCAGCGTCGTCCGGGATTTCAACGCCGAATTCTTCTTCGAAAGCCATGACCAGTTCGACGGTGTCGAGCGAGTCCGCGCCGAGGTCATCGATGAAGCTTGCGCCTTCGCTGACCTTTTCGGCGTCGACGCCAAGATGATCAATAACAATTTTCTTTACGCGTTCTGCGATATCGCTCATGTCGGAGTTCCTCGACCTTCGTTTCTGTAGGCGCCTATTCCGGCACCGGTACTCTTATGTAAGCCTGATAGACCAAGACGGCCTACCCGGCAATCCATCCAACCGGAACTGCGGCAAACCCAGGGCAGCCATGGCTGCCGGACACCTGGCGGGACCGGTCGACTGCTAACAGTCATGGCCCGATTAACACGGTTTAAGTCTGCCGCAAAGTCCGAAAATGCCTGACATTCGCTTGCTCAACATTGAATTTCAGGCATTTGGCAGGCGGTGTCCCGGGACGTTGAATATCACCCGTCGCACAATCTCGGCGGGCGGCACATCCCGGAAACCGGATCAGATCATGGCCATGCCGCCATTGACGTGAATCGTCTGGCCGGTGACGTAGCCAGCCTCGTTCGACGCGAGATAGACGACGGCCGACGCAATCTCCGCGCCGGTGCCCATGCGCTTCATCGGGATCGCGCCCATGATCGCGTCCTTCTGCTTGTCGTTGAGCTTGCCGGTCATCGCACTTTCGATGAAGCCCGGAGCAACGCAGTTGACGGTGACGTTGCGCGTCGCGATCTCCTGGGCCAGCGACTTGGAGAAGCCAATCATGCCGGCCTTGGAGGCGCAGTAGTTGGCCTGGCCGGGATTGCCGGTGACGCCGACGATCGAAGTGATGTTGACGATGCGGCCGAAGCGGCGGCGCATCATCGGGTGGGTCAGCTCGCGCGTCAGGCGGAAGACGGCGGTCAGGTTCACCTCGAGAACGGCATCCCAGTCCTCGTCGCTCATGCGCACGAAGAGACCGTCCTTGGTGATGCCGGCGTTGTTGACGAGAATATCGACGCCGCCAAGCTCGGCCTCAGCCTTTTCGCCGAGCGCCTTGACTTCAGCGCGGTCGGAAAGGTTCGCCGGGAAGAGCTGCACGCGATCGCCAAGTTCATTGGCGAGCGCTTCCAGCTTTTCGACGCGTGTGCCGTGCAGGCCGACGATCGCGCCCTGCGCGTGCAGCATGCGGGCGATTTCTTCACCGATGCCACCTGATGCGCCGGTGACGAGAGCCTTGCGGCCGGAAAGATCGAACATCTGATTGATTCCTTGTAACTGGTGCGCTTGTTCGACGGCTTACGCGAGCAGTGCTGCAAGAGCCGTGTCGATATCGGCAGGCGTATTGACGGCGATACCGTTGACAGTCTTGTCGATCCGGCGGGCAAGCCCGGTCAGGACCTTGCCGGAACCGAGTTCATAAAGCGTCGTGACATTGTTGGCGGCAAACCATTCGACCGTCTCGCGCCAGCGGACCTGGCCGGTGACCTGCTCGACGAGCAATCGGGCGATTTCGTCGGCATCGCTGACCGGTGCGGCGAGCACGTTGGCGACCACGGGTACGACGGGATTGTGCTTCTCGACCTTGGCGAGAGCGTCGCGCATGGCGTCGGCGGCCGGCGCCATCAGGCTCGAATGGAAGGGTGCGGAGACCGGCAGCATCAATGCGCGCTTCGCTCCCTTTTCGGATGCCAATGCGGCAGCCTTCTCGACGGCAGACTTCTCTCCGGAAATGACCAGCTGGCCGCCGCCATTGTCGTTGGCGATCTGGCAGGAGCCGAGTGCCGAAGCCTCGCGGCAGACGGCTTCGACATCGGCATGCTCCAACCCGATGATCGCGGCCATCGCACCCTTGCCGACCGGTACGGCCGCCTGCATCGCGTTGCCGCGAATGCGCAAGAGACGCGCCGTGTCGGCGATCGAGAAGGTGCCGGCAGCACAGAGCGCCGAATATTCGCCCAGCGAATGGCCGGCGACAAAGGAGACCTTCGACTTGATGTCGAGTCCCCTGGCTTCGAGCACCCGGATGACGGCCATCGATACGGCCATCAGCGCCGGCTGCGCGTTCGCGGTCAGCGTCAGCGTTTCCTCGGGGCCGTTCCACATGATCTCGGACAGCTTCTCTCCGAGCGCCTCGTCAACCTCGGCGAAGACGGCAGCGGCTTCCGGAAAAGCGTCCGCCAGATCCTTGCCCATGCCGACAGCCTGGCTGCCCTGGCCTGGAAACGTGAATGCAATGCTCATGGGATAGTCCCTTCCCTAGATCACTATGATTTTGGGTCGAATCGACACAAAATCATAGTGATCGGTTCTTATGAGTTAGAGCGGGACGCGGGCGGATAACCGCACACGCTTTTTCTTGCCCCGCTCTGGTTTCCTCTCCATTCACATTCCTGAACGGCGAGTCAAGCGCGCAAGGCCCGCCGAACCGGGCCGCAGCCGCCTTTTGCCCTTGATCTTCACCAATCAAGGCGTAAGTTTGCCGCCCGAAGTCGACCTGCCTTCAACACTCCCAAGGGCGAAGGCTATCACTCCATTTCCGGCGCGCGCACCCCTTGTCCCACGGGGCCGATGCACGTCTTTCACAAGGATCTCCATTCAATGCGTTACAACACGCTTGGCCGCACCGACATCAGGGTCTCGGAAATCTGCCTGGGCACCATGACTTGGGGCTCGCAGAATTCCGTCGCCGAAGCGCATGAACAACTGGACCACGCCTTCGACAAGGGCGTGAATTTCATCGATACGGCAGAACTCTACCCGACGACGCCGCTCTCGTCCGAGACCTACGGCGATACCGAGCGCTTCATCGGCGAGTGGCTGGCAAAGCGCGGCCGCCGCGACGACGTCGTGCTCGCGACCAAGGTCGCCGGCCCCGGCCGGCCCTATATTCGCAATGGCGGTCCTACCACGCCGGAAGGCATCGAACAGGCAATCGACGCCAGCCTTCGACGCTTGAAAACCGACTATGTCGACCTCTACCAGATCCATTGGCCGAACCGCGGTCACTACCATTTCCGCAATGCCTGGTCCTACGACCCGGCCAAGCAGGACAAGGCGCATGTCGCCGGCGATCTCAGGGCGATCCTCGACAAGCTCGGCGGTCTCGTGAAGGCCGGCAAGGTCCGCGCCATCGGTCTCTCCAACGAAACGGCCTGGGGAACGATGAAGTTCATCGACATGGCCGAACGATACGGCCTGCCGCGGGTCGCCTCGGTGCAGAACGAATACAATCTGCTTTACCGCGCCTATGATCTCGACCTTTCCGAGCTATCGCATCACGAGGACGTGGGCCTGCTTGCCTATTCGCCGCTCGCAGCCGGACTGCTCAGCGGCAAGTATTTGGACGGCGCCAAGCCGACGGGTTCCCGCCTCTCGATCAACGGCGACCTCGGCGGCCGCTTCACACCGCACCAGGAGCCGGCGGTTGCCGGTTATGTGCAACTTGCACGCGAGCACGGCCTCGATCCCGCTCAGATGGCTATCGCCTTCTGCCTGACGCGGCCGTTCATGGCGTCCGTCATCATCGGCGCGACCTCGATGGAACAACTGAAGACCAATCTTGGCGCCGTCGACCTCCCCCTGTCGCAGGACGTCGTGAATGGCATTCGGCGGCTGCACCGTCTCTACCCCATGCCAATCTAGAGGCGAGAATCGATCGCCGATGGCCGTGCCTCAGACAAAAGCGGAGTTGCTCAAGGCGATCGACGTCCAGTTCGCCAAGCTGATGCGCGAACTCCAACTGGTCTCCGACAATCAATTTCGCGAGCCTTCGCTCGAAGGGCACGCCAAGGGCACCACGATGAGCGTCGGCGATCTCGTCGCCTACCTCATCGGCTGGGGCGAACTCGTCACCAAGTGGATCGACCGCGATCAGCGCGGCGAACCGGTCGACTTCCCCGAGACCGGATATAAATGGAACGAGCTCGGCAGGCTCGCACAGAAGTTCTATACCGATTTCCGGGCTCTCTCGCCGACGGAGCTCATCGCCCGCCTGAGACGCAGCAAGGAAACGCTGGAAGCGCTGATCAAGGCGCGGGACGACCAGGCGCTCTACGGGAAGCCGTGGTACGGCAAATGGACGCTTGGTCGCATGATTCAGTTCAACACATCCTCTCCCTACGCCAATGCCTCAGGGCGTTTGCGCAAGTGGAAGAAGGCCAAAGCGCTGGCCTAGATATCTAAAAGATGCGCCAAGCCTTGCCTTCCGGCGAAAAATGCGTATAAGCGCGCTGTTCGAAATGCCCGGTCTTCTGGCTGGTGGCTGAACGGAGGGCCGGCTTCCTCGAGGGGAGCCGTTAGGATTGCAAGTCTTTCCGGCCTCCCGTGTCTCCGCTCTCGACCGTCTCGATACAACACTTTCTTGCCGGCTGCCTGTCAGCCACTAAGAACAGTCGTTGAGGCTTAGCCGCCGAGGTCCGGGCTGATTAACGCAAGAAAGGCAAGCCACAATGGCTCTTTATGAACACGTATTCCTGGCCCGCCAGGACATCACGCCGCAGCAGGTCGACGGTCTCGTCGAGCAGTACAAGGGCGTGCTCGAAGCAAACGGCGGCAAGGTCGGTCGCGTCGAGAACTGGGGCCTGAAGTCCCTCACCTACCGCATCAAGAAGAACCGCAAGGCTCACTACGTTCTGATGGACATCGACGCTCCGGCAGCGGCTGTTCACGAAATCGAGCGTCAGATGCGCATCAACGAAGACGTCCTGCGCTACATGACGATCGCCGTCGAGAAGCACGAGGAAGGCCCGTCTGCCATGATGCAGAAGCGCGACCGCGACGATCGTCCGCGCCGCGATGGCGACCGTCCGGAGCGCAGCTTCGGCGACCGTGGTCCGCGTCCGGACCGTGGCGACCGCGAAGACCGCCCGCGTCGTCCGCGCGAAGACCGCGCGTAATCAAGAAGCTTTAGGAGATAAAGACAATGGCTGAAGTTTCTTCCGCTCCGGTTCGTCGCCCGTTCCACCGTCGCCGCAAGACCTGCCCCTTCTCGGGCGCAAACGCTCCGCGGATCGACTACAAGGACATCCGCCTGCTGCAGCGCTACATTTCCGAGCGCGGTAAGATCGTTCCTTCCCGCATCACGGCCGTTTCCCAGAAGAAGCAGCGCGAGCTCGCCCAGGCGATCAAGCGTGCACGCTTCCTCGGCCTGCTGCCCTACGTCGTTTCCTAAGAACGGCTGACTCTCCGTTGGTCGACTGACTCGACGGAAATTGACTCTAGGGAGAGGCGCTCCCCTTAGGTGAGCGCCTCTTTCCCTCCCTTCCGCGGTGGGCGCGGATCGGAACCGGTGCGAAAGCACCAAAATCCCATGCTGGGGCCGGGCTTTGCCATCCCCTAACTGCACGAAGCAGGACAGCGAACGTGACGAATGTGAACAGGACATCGCTGCTGACCGGCGTTCTCGCCGGCTTTACCGCCGCCCTCTTGTCGATGGGCGCGAACACGCAGTCGTCTCTTGCGATCGTCCTCTATGCTGCGTCCGCGCTCCCGATCCTGATTGCCGGCCTTGGCTGGGGCAATGCAGCGGCGATCACCGCGATCGTCAGCGCAGGTGCCACCGCTGCCGCGCTCATCTCGCCCTATTTCGCGCTGCTGATCCTCGTCGTCACGCTGATCCCGGCCGGTTGGCTCAGCCACCTCGCCAATCTTGCCCGCCCGGCCTCGGAACTCGGCGGTCCGGATGAAGCGCTCGCCTGGTATCCGCTCTCCGATATTCTCAGCCACCTCGCCGGCCTCGTGACCATCGGCATGATCATCGTCGGCTTCATCGTCGGCTATGGCGCCGACATCTCCGACCGCATGGTCGATATCGTCATCCAGGCGGTGAAGGCGCAGGACCCGGGCTACAATCCGGACGTCACTGCCGTTGCCCAGATCAAGTCGCTCTTCACGCTCGCTTTGCCACTCGTCCAGGGTGCGATCTGGGTGCTGATGCTCTTTACCGCCTATTATGTCGCGACCCGCATCGTGCAGATGTCGGGCCGGGCGCTACGCCCGCGCGAGGATATCCCCTCGACGCTACGCATGCACCGCAACGCGATCTTCATCTTCCTCGGCGGCCTGGTCCTCACCTTCCTCGGCGGCGCGCCGGCAACGATCGGCGCGTTGATCTGCGGAACCTTCGGCGCGGGCTTCCTGCTTGCCGGATTCGCCTCCTTCCATTTCCGCACGCGCGGCAAGTCCTGGCGGCTTCCCGTGCTGTGGATCGCATACCTGTCGGTGCTCGTGTTCACGATCCCGGCATTCTTCTTCCTCCTGTCCGGCCTGATCGATACGCGACGCACCATCGCGGTCACGCCGGTTGGAAAAAACTGACCAACGAATTGGAACACTGAAAGGAAAACCAACATGCAAGTCATTCTTCTCGAACGTATCGCCAAGCTCGGCCAGATGGGCGAAACCGTAAAGGTCCGCGACGGCTTTGCTCGCAACTACCTGCTGCCGCTCGGCAAGGCGCTGCGCGCCAACGCCGCCAACAAGGCCCGTTTCGAAGCTGAGCGTTCGACGCTCGAAGCCCGCAACCTCGAGCGCAAGTCGGAAGCCCAGTCGGTTGCCGAAAAGCTCGACGGCAAGACCTTCGTCATCGTCCGCTCCGCTGGCGAAACCGGCCAGCTCTACGGTTCGGTTGCTGCTCGCGACATCATCGAAGTGCTCGCTGCCGAAGGCTTCAACGTCGGACGCAACCAGGTCGACCTCAACCACCCGATCAAGTCGATCGGCCTGCACAAGGTCACGCTGCACCTGCACTCGGAAGTCGAGATCTCGGTTGAAGTCAACGTTGCCCGTTCGGCTGAAGAAGCCGAGCGCCAGTCCAAGGGCGAAAGCCTGACCTCGGCCGACGCCATCTACGGCGTTGACGAAGACGCTCTGAAGCCGGAAGACTTCTTCAACCCGGAAGCCGAATTCGAAGGCGAAGAAGAATAAGGCTTAGCGGCCATCCCAAATACGAAAGCCCGGATCATCGATCCGGGCTTTTTTATTGGCTCCAGGGGGTAGAACTAAAATCGCAAGACGCGAGGCGGCAGATTACCCATGCGCAGCGACGGGCACGGCGTCGCTGGTCACCTGATCCGCTGCAGTCCGCGCCCGTGCGTCCTTGTCGACGCGCACGACGACCGAGAGACCGGGCGAGAGCATCTCAGCCAGCGGCTGACCGGGATCGACCACGATCCGCACGCCGACGCGCTGAGCCACCTTGGTGAAGTTGCCTGTGGCGTTGTCCGCGCGGATCACGCTGAATTCCGAACCGGCTGCCGGCGAGAAGCGCTCGATGTGTCCCGTAAGTTCGCTCTTCTGCAGGGCGTCGACCGCAATGGCGACGGGCTGGCCAGCCTTCATGCCGTCGAGTTGCGTCTCCTTGAAATTGGCGACGACCCACACTTCGTTCGGCACCAGCGCGAGCAGTTGTGATCCCGCCGTCACATATTGACCGATCCGAGCGCCGATCTCGCCCAGCCTGCCGTCACGCGGCGCAACGATGCGGGTATTTTCGAGATCGATACGCGCCAGTTCGACGGCCGCCTCGGCACCGGTCACGGCAGCTTCCAATCCGGCGCGCGCGCCAAGCGTGGTCGCCAATGCCTGCTTCGACACTTCCAGCCCGGCCTCAGCCTGGCTCACAGCCGCGTCCGCCTGTTCGAAGCCGGCACGCGCCTGATCGGCATCGCTGCGCGTCGACACGCCCTTTTCGGCAAGCGGGCGAATGCGATCCCAGGTGGCGCGCGCCCGATTGAAGGCCGCCTTGGCGCTATCGAGCTGCGCTTCGCTGGCGGCGATACCGGCCTTGGCCGACAGTTCCTGCTGATGGGAGTTGGCGAGCGCCGCCTTCTGCCCGGCAAGCGTCGCTTCGGCCTGCGCCAGCTTCTGGGCGTAGATGCGATCGTCGATCTTCACCAGCAACTGCCCGGCCTTGACCGCCTCGTAGTCGTGCACGGGAACATCGGCGACATAGCCCGAAAGCTGCGGGCTCATGATTGTCACGTAGCCGCGCACATAGGCATTCTCCGTCATCTCCACGGAGCTGTGGAACGGTGGCAGCCGCCAGGCATAGAGCACGAGGGTCACGCCGGCGATGCCGGCGAGAAGCACAATGATGGTGGTCGGGGAACGTAGGAACTTCAGCATGGTCTTCAACTCGATTAATCAGGCGGCCGGCGCCGGCGCGGGGCCGGTCAGCCGCTGCGTGAGCCAATTGTAGGACATGTGCAGGAGCAGGCCGGCGAGCGCGACAAGCGCGATCACGGCGGCAAGCAGGAATGCGTCGTTGTAGGCAAGGATGTAGGCTTCGCGGGTGACCTGCTGCGACAGGAGCACGGTGCCCTCGCCACCCAGCAAGGTCTTGTCGCCCATCACTTTGCTATAGGCGGCGGAGAGCTGGTTGACGCGCTGGGCAACCAACGGGTTCGACAAGACGATCTGTTCGGAGAGAATGTTGGAGTGGAATTTTTCACGGATCGTTACGAAGGTGCCGAAGGCTGCGGAGCCGATCAGGCTGCCGATGCTCTGGGTGAAGAGGAAGATCACGATGAAGCTCAGGATATAGCTCGGCCCCTTCGCAAGCGCCGCCTTGAAGCCGCGCGCCATGGCCGGCGGCAGGAAGAGCGCAGTGCCCGAGGCAATCATCGCCTGGCTCAGATACATCTGCTCGGGCCGTGTCAGGCTCGTCGCCTGGCTGTCCATGTAGGCGCCGGTCGCCAGCAGGCCGAGCGCCAGGACGTGCACACTCTCTGCATGCTGCGGGTTCATCAGCACGGCACAGAGCAGGCCGCCGGCTATCGCCGCGGCAAGGATGATCCAATACAGCGTCGCGACCTGTTCGAATTGGAGGCCGAGCTGTTGATAGAAATTCGTCGCGATCGTGGACTGCTCGGAGGCAACCAGGCGGAAGACGAGCAGAACGGCAGCAAAGTGCACGATCTCCTTCGAGGCGATCCAGCGTATGTCGATCAACGGCACCTTGCGATGGAGTTCAATCAGCACCACGGTCGTCAGTGTTGCGATTGAAACGACCAGAAGGACGCCGAGCCAGGGTGCCTCGAACCACCAGTAGAGACGCCCCATGGTCAACACGATGGCCAGGCAGCCGAAGGCAACGGCAACGAGCAGATAGCTCAGGATATCCATGCGCTGGATGACCTTGGCATGCGGCACCGGCGTCAGAGGCAGCAGATAGATGATCGGCAGCACGATCAGTGCCAACGCCATTTCGAGCGTGTAGAGCGCATGCCACTGGCCGTATTCGATCAGGGTCGGCGAGATGAGACGGGTAATCGGCGCGGAGATCGTCGTGCAGGTGAGCGCCAGTGCCAGACCGACCGTCAGCTTGCGCGCCGGCGGAAAGGCTTCGAGCATGTAGAGAAAGCCGAGCGTCGACATCGGCGCAGCAGCAATGCCGCTGATGAAGCGGACGACGATGGCCGAATGCAGGTCGGAAACGAAGACGTTCATCAGCGATACGATGACGAAGCCGACGATGCTGATTTCGGCAAAGCGGCGCAGCCCGTATTGAGCGCGAATCTTCACCAGCGCGATCGACAGGCTGACATTGGGCGCCATGTAAGCCGCCGACAGCCAACCGGCCTCGACAGAGGTCGCCGAGAGCGAACCCTGGATCTGCGTCAGATTGGCAAGCGCCAGGTTCATACCCAGGCCCTGCGTCAGGAACAGGAGAACGGAGCCCAAGACATAGATCGCCGAAAGTGCCAGGCTTTTGTCGACCGGGGCGGGCGCCGGCATCGGGGCCGAGACCGGTGCAGTAGACATTTCCTCCTGGTCGTCGCCGACCGCGCCTGTCTCCAGGGGAGCGGCGTTGCGATTGTCGTTTGCAGCAGCGGTCGCGACTGCGCTCATCGCCGTCACTCCCGCGCCAGCGACTGGACGTTGTCGGCGATCGCCCGCACCACTCGCTGCGTCACGGCAAGTTCGGCGGCATCGATACCTTGCAGCACTTCCGCCCGAATCTCGTCGGCAAGCCGCAGGATTTCGTCAGCGACGGAGCGACCGAACTCAGTCATATGGATCTGCTTGGCGCGCCGGTCGGAGGCCTCGACCCGCCGTTCGATGAAACCTTGCTTCTCCATGCCATCGAGCAGACGCACCAGTGTCGGCGTTTCAATATCGAGCTCATCGGCCAGCTCGCGCTGGTTCAAACCATCCTTCCGGGTCAAGGCGAAGAGCGCTCGGGCCCGCGACAGCGTGAGGCCTCTCTCCTTCACTCGAGCATCGAACACGGCCCGCAGCTTGCGATTGACCAGCGACAGGGCATCGAACAGTTCGCGGTTCACGGTGGGCTGATACATTGGTATCTTTTCCATATTACTAGCATGCTAATTATTTTCGCTCTATCTAATCCAAATGCGGGGGATTTTCAAGATCAGGATTTTGAGGCGGGGGAGGACGGCGCTAGACTTCCCCATGCCCCGGAAGGCTCGGGTGATTCGTCGCGTCAACGGCCAATTTTGTGGCAAGGCGAGATTCTACGCTTTTGTGAACCTGACCTGTGGATCAGTCGAACAACGGGAAAAGCGCGAGGCTGCGATGAGACGCTTTGCGAGTGTGTCCCCCCTGCACTTGACCCGGCTCGCGGTAGATCGCAAACCGGTGCCACACCAGACAAAGGCAGAGATAAAACGACATGAATGACGCGGCGCGAAAGCTATCCCCTATCGGCAAGGATCAGGCGGACCAGCACTATCGCGAGGCGCCGAACAACCTTGAAGCCGAACAGGCTTTGCTCGGCGCGATCCTCGTCAACAACGACGCCTTCTATCGTGTCTCGGACTTCCTGAAGCCCGTGCATCTGCACGAGCCGCTGCACCGCAAGATCTTCGAGGTTGCCGGTGATATCATCCGCATGGGCAAGACCGCGAACCCCGTCACCATCAAGACCTTCCTCAAGGCCGACGAGAAGGTCGGTGACCTGACCGTCGCGCAGTACCTTGCGCGTCTCGCTGCCGAAGCCGTGTCGATCATCAACGCGGAAGACTACGGCCGCGCGATCTACGACCTCGCTCTTCGCCGTTCGCTGATCACGATCGGCGAGGACATGGTCAATATCGCCTATGACGCGCCACTCGACATGCCGCCGCAGGGCCAGATCGAAGATGCCGAGCGTCGCCTGTTCGAACTCGCCGAGACCGGCCGCTACGACGGCGGCTTCCAGTCGTTCAACGATGCCGTCGCGCTCGCGATCGACATGGCGGGTGCGGCCTTCGAGCGCGACGGCAGCCTCTCCGGCATTTCCACCGGCATCCTATCCCTCGACGCCCGCATGGGCGGCCTGCAGCGCTCGGACTTGATCGTGCTTGCAGGGCGTCCCGGCATGGGCAAGACCTCGCTTGCCACCAACATCGCCTACAACATCGCCGCCGCCTACGAACCGGAAGTCCAGGCGGATGGTTCGTTCAAGGCCAGGAACGGCGGCGTCGTCGGCTTCTATTCGCTCGAAATGTCGTCCGAACAGCTCGCCACCCGTATCATCTCCGAACAGACCGAGGTCTCCTCGTCGAAGATCCGCCGCGGTGACATTTCCGAGGCCGACTTCGAAAAGCTCGTTGCCTGCTCGCAGATGATGCAGAAGGTGCCGCTCTATATCGACCAGACCGGTGGTATCTCGATCGCCCAGCTTTCCGCACGCGCCCGGCGCCTGAAGCGCCAGCGTGGCCTCGACTGCCTGGTGGTGGACTATATCCAGCTCATGACCGGCTCGGGCAAATCGAGCGACAACCGCGTGCAGGAAATCACCCAGATCACCACCGGCCTCAAGGCGCTCGGCAAGGAACTGAATGTTCCGATCATCGCGTTGTCGCAGCTCTCCCGTCAGGTGGAGAGCCGCGAAGACAAGCGGCCGCAGCTCTCCGACCTTCGTGAATCGGGCTCGATCGAGCAGGACGCCGACGTCGTGCTCTTCGTGTTCCGCGAGGAATACTACGTGAAGAACCTGGAGCCGCGCGACGAGTTCGACCCGAAGTACGAAGAGTGGAAGATGAAGATGGAGCAGGTGAAGGGCACGGCGGACGTGATCATCGCCAAGCAGCGTCACGGACCGACCGGCACCGTGAAGCTCGCCTTCCAGTCGGAATTCACGCGCTTCACCGATCTCGCCGATCCCTCCTTCACCCAGTACGAAGAACACTAGAGTTCCGTGGGGGCGGCCGGAGCGGGCTGGGAAAAATGTTTGCGGTTTCCCAGCCCGCTCTACTTCACAACGAGCCGCCCAAGCGTGATGGGCTCAACCGGCACCGCCTTTTACCAGGCGCCGCCTAGAACCTGACGCAACAGCGCCACCGAAACCACGCCGACGGCAACGGATGCCAAGAGCGGCAGCCTGGTTGCAGCAACCGCCGTCAAGGCAGCGGCAATCGTTTCGGCCGGGCCGGTGACCACTGCCGTCGGAGCGATGACCGCCATCAGAACCGCTGGCGGAATGGCCTCCAGGGCGCGCTTCTGGTTTTCTCCGATCGTCACATAGCGGATCAGCACGAGACCGCCGATGCGGGTCGCGACCGTCGCGACTGCCATGGCCAGGATCGCAAGCAAAGTGTTGAGATCGACGCTCATGCGTGGGCCTCCTTGTGTCCGCCTGAAAGCATAGCCACGACGACGCCGGCTGCAGCACCCGCCGCAATGTACCAGACGCCCGGCAGCAATTGATGCGTGACCACCGCCGCACAAGCGCTCGCGGCCAGAACGGCACCCGTTTCGCGCCCCTTCCAGAAACCCATGACCAGGATGATGAAAACGGCAGGGAATGCGAAGTCGAGGCCGATGACCTTGGGATCGCCCAGCAGGGCGCCAACCATCGCGCCCGTCAGGCTCGTCAGGACCCAGGCGCAGTAGAAGGGCACGGCGAGGCCGGCATACCAGGCGGGCGTGAGTTTGCCATTGCTCGCGCGCATCTCGGCCATGGCCCAGATTTCATCGGCGAGAAGCAGCATCGAGGCATAGCGCGCCGGCCCGGAGAAACCGTCAAGCTTGCTGCCGATCGAGGCGCTCATCAGCACATGGCGGATGTTGACGAGCAGAGCCGAGAAGCCGAGTGCGGCCCAGGACGCCGGATGTGTCCAGATATCCATGGCGACGAATTGCGACCCACCGGCAAAGACCAGTGCGCTCATTAGCGTCACCTCGGCCGGCGTCAGCCCCTTGGCCGCCGCCACGGCACCGAACACCAGGCCGATCGGCATGACGGCTACGATCAGCGGCATCATCGCGATCGCCGCGGCTCGAAATTCCTGCAACGCATTTCTTACCTGCAACGTCCCTGTCTCCATTCACACGAAACGGAGAACGTCTATAGGCGGAAGCGGGTCCCGTATTGAACGAAAGTGATCAGCCGGCGCGGAAGGCGCCGGGTGTCACGCCGGTGCGCGCCTTGAAGTGGCGGCTGAAATGCGCCTGATCGGCGAAGCCGCACTGATAGGCCGCATCCACCGCCGACCAGCCATGCCTGAGCAAGGTCTTGGCGGTGCGCACGCGCTTGTCGGTCAGAAAGGCATGTGGAGTGATATGGAATTCCTTGCGGAAGGCGCGGATCAGGTGCGCGCGGCTGAGCCCTGCGACCTTGGCGAGTTCCTCGAGCCCGACGTCTTCAGCATAATTCTCGATCAGATAGTCCCGCGCCCGATGCACAGGGGACTGCTCGCGCGTCTCGATCGGGGTGATGATCGTACTGCCGTGCCTCTCGAACATCGCCGCAAGCACGCCGAACATTCTTTCTTCGGCCTCGAGCGTGCCGCCTGCCAGCTCAAGCGTTCGGTGCGCTTGATGAAAGGACAAGGCGAGGTCCGGATCCTGCAGCACCCGCCTCGAGAAGGACGGCGTTCCCTTGAAAGCGCGACCGGTCACGTCCTCGATGATGTTCACCAGCAGATCGGCGCTCGGATAGACCATGCGATAACGATAGCCGCTGCCGCCGGGGTGGCCGTCGTGGATTTCGTCGGGGTTGATCAGGTAGAAGAACCCAGGGCCCGCCTCCGAACGTTCGCCCTTGATCTTGCTGATCTGCGAGCCGGCCTCGATCGCGCCGATGCTGAACGTCTCATGTGCATGCGGCGCGAATTCATGGGTAATGAAGGTCGCCGTCAGACATTCCATGCCCATAAAGCGAGGATCGCGCCAGAAGCGCGTGCGCTCACCGCCTTCAATCGGCATGACCTCTATGGCTTCTTCCTGCGAAATCGTCTGCATTGGGCAACCATAGTGACCCGAGGCGATCCCGTCTTGCACAAAAGTGCTCATCCTTCCTTCAGGGCCCGCGTGACGGCGATGCGACAGGCGAGCATTTGCGACCATGGGCCGTTGGCTGTATTGCTCTTCGTATCGTCCACGAAGAGTGTCCGGCATGCTCCCCCCAGAATTTCTTTCCGCCTCCAACCGCCTCACGATCGATCTCGGTGCGCTTGCCGACAATTGGCGGACGATGAATGCCCGCTCCGGCAAGGCGCGGGCGGCAGCGGTCCTGAAAGCGGACGCCTATGGCCTCGGCATCGATGATGCAGCCCCTGCCCTCTATGCCGCCGGTGCGCGCGACTTCTTCGTCGCCAATGCCGAGGAAGGTGCGGAACTGCGCCCCCTCGTTCCGGAGGGCCGCATCTACATTCTCGCGGGCATGTGGCCGGGCAACGAAGAGCTCTTCTTCGACAATGACCTGGTGCCGATCATCAATTCCGACGAGCAGCTTGCGGTGTTCATGGCGGCTCTTTCCGAGCGCGGCGACCACCCCTGCGTGCTGCATATCGATACCGGCATGAACCGGTTGGGTCTCTCGGTCGAGGCCGCCGTGGCGCTTGCCAATGACCCGGCGCGACCCGCAAGCTTCTCGCCAGTCCTGATCATGAGCCACCTCGCCTGTGCCGACGAACCGCAGCACCCGTTGAACGCCTACCAGCTCGGGCGCTTCCGCGAAGCGACTGCTGCCTATGAGGGTGTCGATGCAAGCCTTGCCAATTCCGGCGGTGTCTTCCTGGGCGCCGACTATCATTTCGAGCTCACCCGGCCGGGCATCGCCGTCTATGGCGGCGAGGCGGTCAACGATGCCATCAACCCGATGACCCCAGTGGTAACCGCCGAAGCCAGGATCATCCAGATCCGCGAGGTCGCGGCCGGAGGCACGGCGAGCTACGGCGCCTCCGCCCGCTTCGACAGAGACAGTCGCATCGCCACCGTCGCGGTCGGCTACGCCGACGGCTACCATCGTTCGGTCTCCGGCGGCGGCGTGACTCTACGGCAGGCAGCCCCGTCAGGGGCATTCGGCTTCCTGCACGGCAAGCGCGTGCCGCATGTGGGGCGCGTCACCATGGACCTCAGCCTGTTCGACGTCACCGACCTGCCGGCCGGTGCAGCGCGGCCGGGCGATTACATCGAGCTTTTCGGCCGAAACATCGCCATTGACGACGTGGCGCGCGCCGGCGGAACCATCGGCTATGAGCTGCTGACCAGCCTCGGGCATCGTTACATCAGGAACTATGTCGGCGCCGTCTGACGTGGCTTTCCTGCATTTTCCTTGCGGCCTTCGCTAAAATTCACCTTTTGTTCCGCGTTCCGCGGCATTATGTGACGACGAAGGTGATTCTTCTGTCGTCGGCGGCATCGCCTCGCATGTGTGCCGGCGGCTCCCAGATTTCGAAAGTCCGATCCTGATGGCGAAAGCCCGTACCCAATTCATCTGCCAGAACTGCGGCACCGTCCACACCCGCTGGGCGGGCAAATGCGAAGGCTGCGGCGAATGGAACACGATCATCGAAGACGATCCGACAGCGGGCATCGGCGGCGGTCCGACGCGCGCTCCGAAGAAGGGCCGCCCGGTGGCGCTCACCACGCTTTCCGGCGAGATCGAGGACGCGCCGCGTATCCAGACCGGCATTTCGGAATTGGATCGGGTGACTGGCGGCGGCTTCGTGCGCGGCTCCGCACTGCTCGTCGGCGGCGATCCCGGCATCGGCAAATCGACGGTGCTGATGCAGGCGGCCGCCGCACTTTCGCGCCGCAAGCACCGCGTCATCTATGTCTCCGGTGAAGAGGCCGTTGCTCAGGTGCGTCTGCGTGCGCAGCGCCTGGGTGCTGCCGATAGCGACGTGCTGCTGGCCGCAGAGACCAATGTCGAGGACATCCTGGCAACGCTTTCGGAAGGCAAGCGCCCCGATCTGGTGATCATCGATTCGATCCAGACACTCTGGAGCGACATCGTCGATTCGGCGCCCGGCACGGTCACCCAGGTGCGCACCGGCGTGCAGGCGATGATCCGCTTCGCCAAGCAGACGGGAACCGCCGTCGTGCTCGTCGGTCATGTCACCAAGGAGGGCCAGATCGCCGGCCCTCGCGTCGTCGAACACATGGTCGATGCGGTGCTTTACTTCGAAGGCGACCGCGGCCACCACTACCGCATCCTGCGCACCGTCAAGAACCGCTTCGGCCCGACCGACGAGATCGGCGTTTTCGAAATGTCGGACAAGGGTCTGCGCGAAGTCGCCAACCCGTCGGAACTGTTCCTCGGAGAACGCAACGAAAAATCGCCGGGTGCCGCCGTCTTTGCCGGCATGGAAGGCACCCGCCCCATTCTTGTCGAAGTGCAGGCGCTCGTCGCGCCGACCTCACTCGGTACGCCGCGGCGCGCTATCGTCGGCTGGGACTCGGCCCGCCTGTCGATGATCCTCGCTGTGCTCGAAGCCCATTGCGGCGTACGCCTCGGCCAGCACGACGTTTATCTCAATATCGCCGGCGGTTACCGCATTTCCGAGCCGGCCGCCGATCTAGCTGTGGCTTCCGCACTGGTTTCATCGCTTGCCGGGCTTGCCCTTCCGGCGGATTGCGTCTATTTCGGCGAAGTCAGCTTGTCGGGCGCCATCCGGCCGGTTGCGCATACCGCACAACGCCTTAAGGAAGCCGAGAAACTCGGGTTCTCGCAGGCGGTCCTGCCGTCCGCGTCCACCGAATTGCCAAAAAACGGCAATGGCCGATGGAGCGAAATGGAAAGCCTGCCGGATCTGGTGGCGCGCATCGCGGGATCGCGAAACGCGCTGAGACCGGTGGAGGACGAAGATTGAAGTTGCGGATGCCGCAGACCGTCCACTACTGCATAATTCCTTAAATCGGGATCGATTTAAGGACAAAGTTATGCAGCAGGTCTGAGCGCTACAGCGACCTTTGCGCGCCCGAAAGGACGCGCGGCGCTGTAGGGGCCGCGAAGAGGCTGAAAATGCCCTGAACGTCAAGCAGGGCCGATGGCGGATAGGCTTGAGGAGACCCGGACGAACCGGGTCCGGAGTAAGGACAAAATGCCCATTACAATTCTCGACGGTATCGTTCTCGGCGTCGCCCTGTTTTCCGCAATCCTGGCCATGGTTCGAGGCTTCTCGCGCGAGGTGCTCTCGGTCGCGAGCTGGGTGGGTGCGGCCGCGGCCGCCTATTTCCTCTACCCGCAGCTTCTGCCCTACGCCAAGCAGTACACCAACAGCGATACTGTCGCGCTGATCGGATCGGCGGCGGTGATTTTCCTGGTCGCGCTGATCATCATTTCCTTCATCACCATGCGGATTGCCGATTTCATCATCGACAGCCGCATCGGCGCGCTCGACCGCACCCTCGGCTTCCTGTTCGGCGCCGCCCGCGGCATTCTTTTGGTCGTCGTCGCCATGCTGTTCTTCAACTGGCTCGTCGCGCCGCAGCAGCAGCCGACCTGGGTCACCCAGGCGAAATCGAAGCCGCTGCTCGACAATCTCGGCAACAAGCTGATCGCGCTTCTGCCTGAAGAAGCCGACGCCACCATTCTCGACCGCCTGCGCGGCAAGGACACCACCGGCGAAGGTGAAGGCGAAGCGCCGGCGGCGACCCCCGGCCAGACACCGTCGACGACGCCGGAGCAGGCGCCCGCCGACGACGCACCGGCCACCAACGGCTGAGACAGGAACGATTTGCCGACAAAGCCCGCCCCGCGGGCTTTGTCCTTTTGGGGAATAACGCTTGCAGCCGTTTTCAGCTAAGATCGCTTGAAGATGGCGGGCCTGATCACGATATGCGCACCGGTACGGAGCAAAGGCGACAGTGATGACCGATCTGAGATCCATGGAAATCCACGATGAACTCGAAGGCGATGAACTGCACGAAGAGTGCGGCGTCTTCGGCATATTGGGGCACTCGGACGCGGCGGCGCTGACGGCGCTCGGCCTGCATGCGCTCCAGCATCGCGGCCAGGAAGCCGCCGGCATCGTCACCTTCGACGGCAAGCAGTTCTGCACCGAAAAGCGCATGGGCCTCGTCGGCGACCACTACACCGACCCGGCGACGCTGGCAAAGCTCCCCGGCTTCATGTCCATCGGCCACACCCGCTACTCGACGACGGGCGAAGTGGCGCTGCGCAACGTCCAGCCGCTCTTTGCCGAACTTGAAGTCGGCGGCATCGCGATCGCTCACAACGGCAACTTCACCAACGGCCTCACCCTTCGCCGTCAGTTGATCGCCGATGGCGCCATCTGTCAGTCGACCTCCGACACCGAAGTCGTCCTGCACCTGATCGCCCGTTCCAAGCAGGCCTCCTCGTCCGACCGCTTCATCGACGCCATCCGACAGATGGAAGGCGGCTACTCGATGCTGGCGATGACGCGCACCAAGCTGATCGCCGCGCGTGACCCGATCGGCATCCGACCGCTCGTCATGGGCGAACTCGACGGCAAGCCGATCTTCTGCTCCGAGACCTGCGCGCTTGACATCATCGGCGCAACTTACGTCCGCGATGTCGAGAACGGCGAGGTGATCATCTGCGAGATCCAGCCCGACGGATCGATCTCGATCGATTCTCGCAAGCCGGAGGTATCGCAGCCGGAACGCCTCTGCCTGTTCGAATATGTCTATTTCGCCCGCCCGGATTCGGTCGTCGGCGGCCGCAGCATTTACGTGTCGCGCAAGAACATGGGCATCAATCTCGCCAAGGAGGCGCCCGTCGAAGCCGATGTGGTGGTTCCGGTACCGGACGGCGGAACGCCGGCCGCCCTTGGCTATGCCCAGCAGAGCGGCATTCCCTTCGAATACGGCATCATCCGCAACCACTATGTCGGCCGCACCTTCATCGAGCCGACGCAGCAGATCCGCGCCTTCGGCGTCAAGCTCAAGCACTCAGCCAACCGCGCGATGATCGAAGGCAAGCGCGTCATTCTGGTCGATGATTCGATCGTGCGTGGCACGACGTCGGTGAAGATCGTGCAGATGATGCGGGAGGCCGGTGCACGCGAAGTGCATGTGCGGGTCGCGAGCCCGATGATCTTCCACCCGGATTTCTACGGCATCGACACGCCGGATCGCGACAAGCTGCTCGCCAACCAGCATGTCGACCTCGCCTCCATGTGCCGCTACATCGGGGCAGACTCGCTCGAATTCCTGTCGATCGACGGCCTCTATGAGGCGGTCGGCGGCGAGAAGCGCGATCCGAAGGCGCCGCAGTTCACCGACCACTATTTCACCGGGGACTATCCGACCCGCCTTCTCGACCAGGAAGGCGCCAGCAATGTCCGCAAACTCTCGGTTCTCGCCAGCAACGGATAATCAGACAATAAAATGACGATCGATCTCAAAGGCCGGGTGGCCGTGGTCACCGGCGCATCGCGCGGTATCGGCTATTTCACCGCTCTCGAACTGGCCAAGGCCGGTGCCCATGTCGTCGCCTGCGCGCGCACCGTCGGCGGGCTTGAAGAACTCGACGACGCGATCAAGGCTGCGGGCGGTTCGGCGACGCTGGTGCCCTTCGATCTCGCCGACATGGCAGCGATCGACAAGCTCGGTGGCGCCATCAACGAGCGCTGGGGCAAGCTCGACATCATGGTCGCCAATGCCGGCGTGCTCGGCACGATCTCGCCGATCGGCCATGTCGAGGCGAAGGTGTTCGAAAAGGTGATCAACATCAACGTCAACGCCACCTGGCGGCTGATCCGCTCGCTGGAGCCGCTGCTGATCAAATCGGACGCCGGCCGTGCGCTGATCCTGTCTTCAAGCGCCGCGCATAAGTGCAAGCCCTTCTGGGGGCCCTACTCCGCATCGAAGGCCGCCGTCGAGGCGCTCGCTCGCACCTGGGCCGGCGAAACGCAGCGCCTGCCGCTGCGCATCCTCTGTGTCGATCCCGGCGCCACCCGCACGGCGATGCGCGCGCAGGCGATGCCCGGCGAGGACCCGGAGACCGTGCCGCATCCGTCCGAGGTCGCCGCCAAGCTCTTGCCGCTCGTTGGTCCGCAGCAGACCGAGACCGGCAAGCTCTATATCGTCCGCGAAGACAAGATCGTCGATTACAGGATGCCGGAGTAAGCTTCGACGCGCTTTCCAAACAAAGAGGCCACCGTGTCACCACGGTGGCCTTTTTTTGTACCTTGCTGAAACTCAGTCAGTCCTTGTCACCCGGCAGGCCGTCCCCACCCGTCGACGGGTGCGCCGGCCAATCGCCGCCGTACTTGCGCTGCCAGGAGCGCGCGCCGAAGGGCAGCGTGATCAGGTAGCCAAGGGCCGTCACTGCCATCGTCTCCCAGGTGTAGGTCATCAGCGTTGCGACATAGAAGACGACACCGAGAATGGCCGGCAGGACGAGATCGCGGCGCACACGGCTATTTTCCGACTTGCCGGACCAGACCGGCAGACGGCTGACCAGCAGGAAGGCGATCAGCACGGTGTAGGCCGATGCAATCAGCGCGAAGGTGCGTTCAGGTGCCAGGCCCAACAGCCCCAGATAGACCGGCAGCAGCACCAGCATTGCGCCCGCCGGCGCCGGCACGCCAACGAAATACTCCGACTGCCACGGCGCCTTGGACTGGCGCTCGGCCATGACGTTGAAGCGCGCAAGCCGCAGGCCACAGGCGATCGCGTAGATCAGCGCCGCGATCCAGCCGATCGAGCGGGCCTGATCCAGGATGAAGACGTAAAGCACGAGCGCCGGCGCAACGCCGAAATTGATGATATCGGCGAGGGAGTCCATCTGGCCGCCAAAATTCGACGTCGCCTTCAAGAGGCGTGCAACGCGGCCGTCGATGCCGTCGAGGAAGGCCGCGAGCAAGACCATGGCAACGGCAAGCTCGATGCGGTTTTCGAAGGCGAGCCGAATGCCCGAGAGACCGGCACAGATCGCCAGCACCGTGATCAGGTTCGGGATCATCAGGCGCAGCGGTATCTCGCGCAGCCGAGGACCACGACCGGTGTCGTTTGAACCGCTCGCGTCGCCGGTAGCTTTCGGCGGTTCGGCTGGGTTTTCCTGTTCAGAGCCTTCCATGTACACTCCTTATGCGCGACGGCTGAGGACCGGGCCCTTGGCCGAGCCGAACTCGGCAAGCACGGTCTCGCCGGCAACGGCAGTCTGGCCGACGCTGACGCGCGGCTCGGCTCCTGCGGGCAGGAAGACGTCGAGGCGCGAACCGAAGCGGATCAGGCCGAAGCGTTCGCCGGCCTCCAGCGAGCCGTTTTCATACTTCCAGCAGAGAATGCGACGGGCAACGAGGCCGGCGATCTGGACGACGCCGATCGCGCCGTGCTTGGTCTCGATCACCAGGCCGTTGCGCTCGTTCTCGTGGCTGGCCTTGTCAAGCTCGGCATTGACGAACTTGCCGGCGCGGTAGGCGACGCGGGTGATGGTGCCGGCCATCGGCGCACGGTTCACATGGCAATTGAACACGTTCATGAAAACTGAAACGCGGAGCATCGGTTCCGAGCCGAGGTTCAGCTCTTCCGGCGGCAGCACCGTTGCGATCGACGAAACGCGGCCATCGGCCGGGCTGATCACCAGATCGTCGTCGATCGGCGTCATGCGTTCAGGGTCGCGGAAGAAATAGGCGCACCAGGCGGTCAGCACGAAGCCGATCCACATCAACGGCTCCCACAGGAAGCCAAGCACCAGCGAAACGACAAAAAAGATCGCGACGAAGCGATAGCCTTCCTTGTGCACCGGTACGAGCGTGTTGCGGATCGTATTGACCAGGCTCATAAACTCTACTCCAGATTTTCCGTGGAACGTGAACTAGCGCGAAATGCCCCGGCGGGCAACGTTGCCCGCCAGACAGCGACAAAACGCGTCGCGCTCAGAAAAGAAAGACACACCATCAGATCGCCGGCTCGCCGCGGGTAACGATGCCGAGATCGTCGCTTTCGCGCACGCGCTTCAACTGCTCCTCGGCCTGCGTTGCTTCGCGCTGGCGGCTCCACATCGACGCATAGAGACCGTCGCGGTCGATCAGCTCGCCATGGGTGCCGCGCTCGGCGATGACGCCATCCTTCAGCACGATGATCTCGTCGGCGTTGATTACGGTCGAAAGCCGGTGGGCGATCACGAGCGTCGTGCGGTTGCGCGAGACCACGTCGAGCGCTGACTGGATTTCCTGTTCCGTGCGCGTGTCGAGTGCCGATGTCGCCTCGTCGAGGATCAGGATCGGCGGCGCCTTGAGAATGGTGCGGGCGATCGCAACGCGCTGCTTCTCGCCGCCCGAAAGCTTCAGGCCCCGTTCGCCGACCATGGCCTGGAAGCCCTCCGGCAGCGTGCGGATGAACTCGGCGATCTGCGCGGCTTCGGCCGCCGCCTCGACTTCGGCTTCGCTCGCCGAAACACGGCCATAGCGGATGTTGTAGGCGATGGTGTCGTTGAAGAGCACCGTGTCCTGCGGCACCATGCCGATCACCGAACGCAGGCTCTTCTGCGTCACTGTGCGCACGTCCTGGCCATCGATGGTGATCGCCCCTTCCTGCACGTCGTAGAAGCGATAGAGCAGCCGCGAGAGCGTAGACTTGCCGGCACCGGAGGGACCGACGACGGCGACCGTCTTGCCGGCCGGCACTTCGAAAGTGATGCCCTTCAGGATCGGACGTGCCGCGTCATAGGCGAAATGCACATCCTTGAAGGCGATGGCGCCCTTGCCGATGACAAGTTCGCTCGCATTCGGGCGATCCACCACTTCGGCGCGCACGTCGAGCAGGTCGAACATATGCTCGATGTCGGTGAGCCCCTGACGGATTTCGCGGTAGACGAAGCCGATGAAGTTGAGCGGGATCGCAAGCTGGATCAGCATGGCGTTGATGAAGACGAAGTCACCCAGCGTCTGTTCGCCGCGCTGCACGGCCAGCGCCGACATGATCATCATCACGGCCGTACCGGCGCCGAAGATCAACGCCTGACCGAAGTTGAGCCAGCCTAGCGACGTCCAGACCTGGGTCGCCGCCGCCTCGTAGCGTTCCATCGACTTGTCGAAGCGACGGGCTTCCATCTCCTCATTGCCGAAGTACTTGACCGTCTCGAAGTTCAGCAGCGAGTCGATCGCCTTGGTGTTGGCGTCGGTGTCGCTGTCGTTCATCGAACGGCGGATGGCGATGCGCCAGTCGCTCGCGCGCACGGTGAACCAGATGTAGAGCCAGACGGTGACGGCCGTCACGAACAGGTAGCTGAAGCCGTAGCCCCACCAGAAGATCACCGCCGTCAGCAGGAATTCGATCAGGGTCGGCACGCTGTTGAGGATTGTGAAGCGGACGATCGTCTCGATGCCCTTGGTGCCGCGCTCGATGACGCGCGAAAGCCCGCCGGTGCGCCGCTCCAGATGGAAGCGCAGCGAGAGCTGGTGCATGTGGACGAAGGTCTTGTAGGCAAGTTGGCGAACCGCGTGCTGGCCAACGCTTGCAAACAGCGCATCGCGAAGCTGGTTCAAGCCGGCCTGCAGCAAGCGCGCGAGATTGTAGGCGAGCACCAGCATCACCGCGCCGGTGAGGAACTGAGGCAGGAAACCCAAGGCATCCGGCTTGCCGTTCAGCGCATCGGTTGCCCACTTGAAGGAATAGGGAACGAGGATCAGGACGACCTTGGCGATGATCAGAATGACCGTTGCCCAGATGACCCGGAGCTTGAGATCGGCCCTGTCCGTCGGCCACATATAGGGCCAGAGATTGGCGATCGTCTGCAACGGATTGCTCGTATCGGCCGAAACAGTTTTCTTCTGGGGTGCCACGTTCTGATCCGCTCTTACGTTTCGCGCTGCTTGACGGCTTAGGGAGCCCCACGAGCCTTGCCGCACCGTGCTTTCCCTCTACAGCGCCGTCATCACCGTTCAATGAAAAGCGGCGCCTCGTTGAAGGCGCCGCCCTTGATCGAGAGATAGGCATCCATCGCCGCCGCCGCAATGTTGTTGGCGGGCGATCGACTGCCTATCGCTCGTGTTTCATGTGCTTTTTGTGAATCTCGCGCGACTCATCGTCCGGCAGCGCCTTATCCGGCACACCGAAAACCTGTCCCGGGCGAATGCGGTCCGGGTCTTCGATCTGGTCCTGGTTGGCCAGGTAGATCGTGGTGTATCGCAAGCCGGCACCATAGACGCGACGCGAAATCTGCCACAGCGTGTCGCCGCGACGGATGATCACGGAGGATTTGCTCTCCTTGAGCGGCTCCTGCTGGACCGTCTGAGGCTCTTCCTGCTGGGGAGCAGCCGCGGCAGTTTCAGTGCTTGGCGTCGTCGCGGCGTCGCTCGCCACTGCGCTGCCTGCACCCATCGCCTTCGCCAGCTCACCCTGCGCCGGGGCATTGCCCTTCGGCAGGGCCCGCGCGTCCGACGCCGGCGTCGCGCTGCCGCGCTCGGCCAGAACCGGACCAACGCTCGCGTCGACCTTGGCAAGCGCCGAAGCAACGCTCGGCGCATCCTGCGGCGCGGCCTTCAAGGCTGCCAGCGCATCGGCTGCCGCCTTCGACGCCCGTGCCGAGGCCGCGGCCAGCGCCTGATCGGAGTTGTCGGCGAGCCGGAAGTCGGCCAGCGACTTCAGAGCGATCTCAGTTGCGGAACGCGCTGCGGCGAGTTGCTCGCCTGTCGGGACCTTGCCATTGGCATAGAGCCCCTTCAACAGAGCCAGCGCCTTGCCTGCCTCGGCGCGTACGCCATCAAGACCGGCTGTCGCCGAGGGCGTGCCCGACGGCGCCACGGCGGCGACCTGCGAGCCTGCGGGGCGGTCGAAGGGAACCGAAGCGCGCATAGCGACCTTGGTGCCATCCTCGTTCAGCATATCGGCGCGGATGATGTGGCTGCCAACGGTCAACTCGATCTCGCCATCGACGACGAAATTGCCCTTGTCGTCGGCCTTCATTTCTCCGAGCAGCTTGTCATCCGCATAGACGCGCACCAGCGCACGCGGCCTGGCGCTGCCCGCGACGAACATCTTGCTTCCCTCGATCTCGACGGCACTCACCTGCAAGCCGGGAACACCGAGCGCCTTTGCCGGAGCCGAGGATGCGTCGCCGGTCGCGAGCGGCGTCTGCGTCGCAGTCGATGCGACCTCGGCCGGCTTGTTGTCGGTCCCTTGCTCGCTTTCGGCCTTGGCAGCTTCCGGCGTCGCGATCAGTCGGCTTGCCTCACCTGGCTTCGACACCATGGCGAGAAGTTGACCGGAGGGGTCCTTGGGAACCGAAACGGTCGCAACTTCCTCGGAACTCTTCACCGTGCCGTCTTCACCGGTGCTGCGCAGCGTCAACTGATAGTCGCCAGCCGGCAGAGGCTTGTCGAAGACGGCCGCAAAGTCACCCGTCGCGCCGACATCGGCGGTACCGACAACGGTGTCGCCGCTCAGAATCTCGAGCTTCGAACCGGGCTCGGCGTGCCCAGCGATCACGGTCGATCCATCGGGCTCCACGCGCAGCACATCGAAACCGGGCACGTCCGGATTTTCGGCGGGTGCGTTCGTCGGCGCAGCATTGGCTGTCTGTTCGGCCTCACCGGCCTTGGCGTCCAGCGGCTTCGCGGTTCCTTCGGTCGCCTGCGGGCCGCCGGTGCCAGCAGCAGTCTCGTTCGATTGGCTCGCGTTGCCTGCAGCCGGTTCGTCCGCCGGCTTCTTGCCGTCACCACGCAGGTTCGGTTGCACCACGAATACCATCAACGCTGTCGCTGCCACGAGGACAGTAATGGCCACCCAGCCGGCCTTATTTTTGATCATGCCACTCTCCACACGGAGCGGAGCAACGCTCCGCGCATGCCCTCTCATCGGCCTGCGGTGCGGGCTTGCGCCATTCATTATAGCGCAACAGCAAGCGAACCGTCCGATTTCTTCAATCAATCCCTGAAATTGCTAGCGATTCGCGATTCGGCACACAAGCAGTCAAGGGCGCCGCAACCGCCGGAAACCCAGCTTTCCCCTCATTTTTCTTGACCCATGCTGCGCTGCAATGTTTTTTGGGGGCATGAGCACTGAGAACAGCACGATTCGATCCATCTGCGTCTATTGCGGTTCACAGCCGGGACGCGACAACGCTTACATGGAAGCCGGCCGCGCACTTGGCCGCTCGATTGCCGATCACGGTCTTCGCCTGGTCTATGGCGGCGGCACGCGCGGCATCATGGGAGCCGTGGCCAGCGGCGTCCTTTCCAACGGCGGCGAAGTCACCGGGATCATCCCGGAATTCCTGATGGACAAGGAAGCCACCCGGCATTCGCTCGGCCAGCTGAACGAGCTGATCGTCACCGCCGACATGCACGAGCGCAAGCACACGATGTTCGAACGGGCCGACGCTTTCGTGGCGTTGCCGGGCGGCATCGGCACTCTGGAAGAGATCGTCGAGATCATGACCTGGGCGCAGCTTGGCCGTCACCGCAAGCCGATGGTCTTCGGTAACATCAACAACTTCTGGCGGCCGATGCTGGATCTGCTGCAGCACATGCGCGAGGAGGGTTTCGTACACACGGCGCACCTCGTGCAGCCGCTCGTCGTCAATGATGCGGTCGACATCGTTCCGACCATTCTTGCTGCTGCCAGTGGTGGCAACGGGCGCGAGGGCGAGGCTGAGATCATTTCGAGGCTTTGATCTTTTAATTTCCGGACAACAAAAAGGCGCGCTCACCGGCGCGCCTTTTTCGTTTTTGTCCCATTCGCTTGTGTTACTCGGCCGGACTCGCCTGCAATGCTGCGCGACGCGCACGGCTTTCGGCCAACATCGCGCCCGAATAGATCACCAGCGCCGCCCAGATCAGGCCGAAGGCAATGAGCTTCGCGGTGCCGAAGGGCTCGTGGAAGACGAAGACGGCGATCAGGAAGATCATCGTCGGGGCGATGTACTGCATGATGCCGATGGTCGACAGTCGCAGCAGCTTGGCGCCGTTGGCATAGATCATCAATGGAATGGCGGTGACGACACCACAGGACATCAGCCAGAGAATATCGGCCGTGCCAGTATCGCCGAAATGCCCCTGCCCGGTCGCCTCGAGCCAGATGATGTAGCCGATCGCTGGAACGCTGAGCAGCAACACCTCCAGGAAGAAGCCCTGGTTCGGACCGACCGGCAGCGTCTTGCGGAAGAAAGCATAGAAGCCCCAGGACAGGCAAAGGCCGATCGACACCCACGGCAGGCCGCCGGCATCGAAGGCGAGCACGGCGACGGCCGATGCCGCAAGCGCGATCGCAACCATCTGCGCCGGGTTCGGCTTTTCCTTCAGCAGCACCGCGCCGAGGAAGATCGAAAACAGCGGGTTGATATAGTAGCCGAGCGCCGTCTCGATCGCGCGGCCGGCGCCAATCGCCCAGACATAGATGCCCCAGTTGATGGTGATCAGCACGGCGGTCAACGCCGCCATGCGCAGCATGCGCGGAGAGCGCAGCGCGACCTTGATGTCATCGGTACGACCGAGCCAAAGCAGAACCAGACCCGCGAGCGGCACCGACCACACGATCCGGTGCGCCACCACTTCCGGCGCCGGAATGTGTGCGACGGCCTTCATGAAGAAAGGCAGAAAGCCCCAAAGCAGATAGGCGGTCAGCGCGAAGGCAAAGCCTCTCGCGGAATCGGTATTTTCGGCGGGTGCTTTCGCGTTCGGCTCAGCCATAACATCTTTTCCTGGTGTGTTTGGCGGAGCCGTGGTGGCAACGGGCCGCTCTCCGGTCGCTCCTGCATGCGTCCTTAAATCGCATCCGATTTAAGGACAAAAACATGCAGCAATTCAAAGTGCTACAGCGACCTTTGCGCGTCGGATAAGACGCGCGGTGCTGAAGGGAAGGCGCGGCTTACCAACCGACAAAGCCTCCCACGGATGCGTCCTACTCCAACGCCCGGGAATGCACCAATTCATTTCCGTGAAGAGATGGTGAGTTTTGCTTATCATCCCACCGCAGTGGAGCCTGCCCTACCTCGCCGCCGACGTCATTCGGCGGCAATCAGGCCGACATGGTCGCGGTTCTTCAACAGCTTGAAGATGATGCTGTCCATCAGCGCCTGGAACGAGGCGTCGATGATGTTGTCGGAGACGCCCACCGTCCACCAGCGCGCGCCAGTTCCGTCGGTCGACTCGATCAGCACGCGCGTGATCGCCTCGGTGCCGCCATTGAGGATACGGACCTTATAGTCCGCCAGTTCGAGATCTTCGATTTCCGACTGGTACTTGCCGAGGTCCTTGCGCAGCGCCAGGTCGAGCGCATTGACCGGGCCATGGCCTTCGGCAACCGACATCATCGTCTCGCCGTCGACCACCACCTTCACCACCGCTTCCGATACGGTCTTCAAATGACCGTTGGCGTCGAAGCGGCGCTCGACCATCACCCGGAAGCTTTCGACGTGGAAGAAATCCGGCACCGTGCCGAGGATGCGGCTTGCCAGCAGCGCGAAGCTCGCATCCGCCCCCTCATAGGCATAGCCGGTCGCTTCCCGTTCCTTGACGATGGCGATCAGCTTGTCGAGTTTCGGGTCGTCCTTGCTGACGACGATGCCGCGGCGCTTCAGCGCGTTGATGAAATTGGCCTTGCCGCCCTGATCGGAGACCATGACCTTGCGCAGGTTGCCGATGCTTTCCGGCGCGACGTGCTCATAGGTGCGCGGGTCCTTGAGCAGCGCCGAAGCATGGATGCCGGCTTTGGTGGCAAAGGCCGATGCGCCAACATAGGGCGCCTGCTGGTCCGGCGAGCGGTTCAACAGCTCGTCGAAAGAATGGGCGAGCTTCGTCAATTCCTGCAGGCGATCGGCATCGATCGCCGTTTCGAAGCGATTGGAATAGGTCTCCTTGAGCGCGAGCGTCGGGATCAGCGTGACGAGATTGGCGTTGCCGCAACGCTCGCCGATGCCGTTCAGCGTTCCCTGGATCTGGCGCACGCCGGCTTCCACCGCCGCCAGCGAGTTGGCGACCGCCTGGCCGGTGTCGTTGTGGGCATGAATGCCGAGATTGGCGCCCGGCACGCCGGCAGCGATCACAGCAGTGACGATCTCGCGCACCTCCGGCGGCTGCGTGCCGCCATTGGTGTCGCAGAGCACAACCCAGCGGGCGCCGGCTTCAAAAGCGGTCTTCGCGCAGGCGAGCGCGTAAGCCGGGTTGGCCTTGTAGCCATCGAAGAAATGCTCGCAGTCGACCATCGCCTCACGACCGGAGGCGACCACCGCCTCGACAGAAGCGCGGATGTTGTCGAGGTTTTCCTCGTTCGTGCAGCCGAGGGCGACCTCGACATGATAGTCCCAGCTCTTGGCTACCAGACAGATGGCGTCGCTTTTTGCGGCAAGCAGGGCCGCGAGGCCCGGATCATTCGACGCCGAAACCCCGGCGCGCTTGGTCATGCCGAAGGCGACGAAAGATGCCCTCTGCGTGCGCTTGCGCGTGAAAAACTCGGTATCGGTCGGGTTCGCGCCGGGATAGCCGCCCTCGATGTAGTCCATGCCGAACGCGTCGAGCAGACCCGCAATCGCAATCTTGTCCTCGACCGAAAAGTCGATGCCGGGCGTCTGCTGCCCGTCCCGTAGCGTCGTGTCGAAGAGGTAGATGCGTTCCCTGGTCATGGCTAATCGTCCAAATGCTCGGTTCTTGCTGGTCTTACTCGGTCTTGCCTGCGTATCGGTCCGTCGCCCGGATCAGCCGGTCGAGAATGCCGGGCTCGGAATAGGCGTGCCCTGCCCCTTCGATCAGATGGAGCTCGGACCCCGGCCAGGCCTTGTGCAACTGCCAGGCGTACTTCGCCGGGCACGGCATGTCGTAGCGCCCGTGGATGACGACGCCGGGAATTCCGCGAAGCCGGTGAACATCCCGCAACAATTGGCCGTCGTCCATCCAGCCGGCATTGACGAAGAAGTGGTTTTCGATGCGCGCGAAGGCATCGGCATATTCGTCGTCGGCGAAAGGTGCGCTCGTCGACAGTTCCGGCAGCAGCGTAATCGTCTCGCCTTCCCAGATGCTCCAGGCCTTGGCGGCGGCAAGACGCGTCGCCTTGTCGTCGCTCATCAGGCGGCGGTGGTAGGCGTGCATCATCTCGTGCCGTTCGTCTTCCGGGATCGGCGCGATGAACCGCTCCCATTTGTCCGGGAACATCTCCGAGACGCCGAACTGATAGTACCAGTCGAGCTCGGCCTTCGTCAGCGTGTAGATGCCGCGCAGCACGAGTTCCGAAACCCGCTCCGGGTGCTTCTCGGCATAGGCGAGCGCCAGCGTCGATCCCCAGGAGCCGCCGAAGACCAACCACTTGGCGACCCCAGCCTGTGCGCGCAGCCGCTCGATATCGGCGACGAGATGCCATGTGGTGTTGGCCTCGATCTTCGCGTGCGGAGTCGACTTGCCGCAGCCGCGCTGGTCGAACAAAGTCACATCATAGAGCGCCGGATCGAACAGGCGACGATGGTTGGCAGAAATCGTGCCGCCCGGTCCGCCATGCAGGAAGACGGCAGGCTTGGCGCCTGGCGTGCCGACCTTTTCCCAATAGATCACGTGACCGTCGCCGACATCGAGGTGGCCCGATGCATAGGGTTCGATTTCCGGGTAGAGCGTACGCAGTACAGTCGTCATTTTCAGTCTTTCGTCAGCGGCCAGTGCACGGTGTCGTAGTCCGGGTGCTGGCGGTTCGTTTCGAGTATGATCAGATGGCGGGTGGCGGACACCTCGCTGCCGTCATCCGTCTCTTTTTCGGGCAGTCTGGCGAGCCGCGAAAACCACAGCACGCGCGACTCGACGCCGGCCTGATAGACGGGCAACACGTCATCCGGATCGTCGAGCGAACCGAGCGTGATATTGATGAAATCCGCATCCGGCATGTCATAGAACAGCGGCGTGCCGCAGTCGCTGCAGAAGCCGCGTCGAACCAGATGCGACGAGCGGAACCAGGACGGCTGGCCGCGGGTAATATCGAAACTGTCGCGCGCGACATTCGCCAGCGGCATGAAATAGTTGCCGGCCGCCTTCTGGCACATGCGGCAATGACAGATATGCGGATCCGCGAGCGTGCCTTCGGCACGGTAGCGGACGGCGCCGCATTGGCATCCACCGGTATAGATGCGGGCGATGGTCACCGGAATGCCCCCGAAGGGTGCCATTGCTCGGTCTCGTGATCCGGGTGCTGGAAGGAGATGATGCTCTCCTGCCGCGCGTAGAAGTCCTGATCCTCCAGCACCGGCTGCTCGAAGATGGTATCGACCCAGGGCAGCCGCGACGCGTGATTGACCTGGATTTTCGGCGCGAGATCGGTGCGATCGTCAAAGGTGCCGATGGCGATCTCGAGGCCGCCGGGGTGCCGGTAGGTCATCGGCGTGCCGCATTTCGGGCAGAAGCCGCGATCGATGTTGACCGAGGACTGGAAATAGCTCGGCTCATCCCGCGCCCATTCGACGCCGTCCTTCGGCGCCGTCACCAGCGCCGAGAAGAACGAGCCGAACTGCTTCTGGCACATGCGGCAATGGCAGATCGACGGACGGCCAAGCTGCCCCCGGATACGGAAACGGACTGCGCCGCACTGGCATCCGCCTGTTCGAACGTTTTCGCTCATCGTCTTTCCTCCGGGGGCCAGGTTTCGGTGTCGTGGTCGGGATGCTGGTAGGAAACGAGATTGGTCAGGAATTCGATCGCGTCCGGATCTTCCATCGTCTGAACGCCCGGCAGATCGGCCACGTGATCGACATAGGGCAGCTTGCCCTCGATGCCCCACTGGATGGTGGGCACGATGCCTTGCGGCTCGTCGAAGGTGGCGATGGCGAGCGCCATGCCATCCGGTGCCTCGTAGGTCAGCGGCGTGCCGCAATCGGCGCAGAAGCCGCGTCGCGCGGCGTTTGACGACTGAAAGCGCTTCGGCTCGCCGCGCGTCCAGGTCACATGGGCGCCGCGAACGGAAACCAAGGGCATATAGAAGTTGCCGCTCGCCTTCTGGCACATGCGGCAATGACAGACGGATGCGTCACCAAGTTTGCCCTCGACGCGGAAGCGGACCGCGCCGCACTGACAGCCTCCGGTATAATAGGGCCTGTTGTCGAGACTCATCGCAACCCCTCCTCAAGCCGGCGCGTGGCAGACGGCTTCGATGTTGTTGCCGTCGGGATCGAGTACGAAGGCCCCGTAGTAGTCGGGGTGATAGTGTGGCCGAAGCCCGGGCTTGCCGTTGTCGCGCCCGCCGGCGGCCATTGCCGCTTCGTAGAAGCCGTCGACTTCGGCGCGGCTTCTTGCCGAAAACGCATAGTGCCGTCCCGGACCGGTGGTCGCCTCATGCAACCAGAAGACCGGCCGTTCGCGGCCATAGCCGCCAACCTTGACGCCGCCGGTATGTTCCACCGGCACCATCATCAGCAGCGAGGCGCCGAGCGGAGCGAGGGCCTTGTCGTAGAACGACCGCGCCCGGTCGAAATCCGAGACGGGAATGCCCGTGTGGTCGATCATCGCACGAACTCCTCTTTCATGCATGCTCTCCGCGTTTCCGCCGTTCCTGGAGGCATTGTCCGATCCCGCTCAAAGGGATCGGACAAAACTCGCCGCCGGGCTCGCGATCACCGTTTGATGTCCCAGGTCGTCACACGCTCGCCGGTTGCCGCATCCTTGCCATCCTTGAGCTGGATGCCCTGGGCGAGAAGATCGTCGCGGATCTTGTCGGCCTCGGCGAAATTCTTCGCCTTCAGCAGTTCCAGGCGGGCGCGGACACGGCCGTCGATGTCGCGTACCACGCCCTCGTCGAGTTCGACCGCCTCAGGCACAACGCCGATCAGCGCAGCACTGGCGGCGAAGGTGCCGAGCAGCTTCGGATCGGCCGCCGCCTTCTGGGCGAGCGCATGGAGCGCCTGAACCGCAGCGACGGTGTTGAGGTCGTCGGCGAGCGCCGCCACGA
Organism: Ensifer sp. GW101-20A05; assembly: GCF_059424735.1. Classification (NCBI taxonomy): domain Bacteria; kingdom Pseudomonadati; phylum Pseudomonadota; class Alphaproteobacteria; order Hyphomicrobiales; family Rhizobiaceae; genus Ensifer; species Ensifer sp. GW101-20A05. The sequence continues at coordinate 261,539 of NZ_JBWKZT010000007.1, forward strand.
CGGGCGGATCGGCCTCGCCCTTCGCCTCGCCCGGCACAGGCCATTTCGAAAGCAGGTGCTCGGCTTCCTCCAGCCGCTTCACCGAGAAATCGATCGGTTCGCGGTAATGCGTCATCAGCATGGCAAGCCTCAGCACGTCGCCCGGCCACTGGCGACCGGCAAACTTCTCCGTGTGCAGCAATTCGTAGATGGTGACGAAGTTGCCCTCGGACTTCGACATCTTGCGGCCTTCGACCTGCAGGAAGCCGTTGTGCATCCAGACATTCGCCATCACTTGCGTGCCGTGGGCGCAACGGGACTGGGCGATCTCGTTTTCATGATGCGGGAAGATCAGGTCGAGCCCGCCGCCATGAATGTCGAAGACCTCGCCGAGATAACGTTTGCTCATCGCCGAGCACTCGATATGCCAGCCCGGACGGCCCCTGCCCCACGGACTGTCCCAGCCCGGCTCGTTGTCGGCCGAAAGCTTCCACAGCACGAAATCGCCGGGATTTTTCTTGTGCACTTCCACGGCAATGCGGGCGCCGGCCTGCTGTTCGTCGAGGTTGCGCTTTGAAAGCTGACCGTAGTCGGCCATCGACTTGGTATCGAACAGCACCTCGCCGCCCGCCTGATAGGCATGCGCCTTGGCAAGCAGCTTTTCGATGATATCGATCATCTGCGCGATGTTGTCGGTCGCCCTCGGCTGCACGTCGGGATCGAGGCAGCCGAGCGATTTGGCGTCCGCCAGAAACTGCGTTTCGGTCTTCTCTGTCACCCGCCGGATCGCTTCATTGAGCGGCAGGGTCGGATAGTCGCGCAGCGCCCGCGCGTTGATCTTGTCGTCGACGTCGGTGATGTTGCGGGCATAGGTCACGTGCTCCGCGCCATAGACGTGGCGCAGCAGCCGGAAAAGCACATCGAAGACAATCACCGGCCGGGCATTGCCGATATGGGCATAATCATAGACCGTCGGGCCGCAGACATACATGCGGACGTTGTCGGGATCGATCGGCCGGAACTCGACCTTCTCCCGCGTCAGCGTGTTGTACAGCTTTAGTGTCGGCGCTCCGCCCATTCCCAATCTCCATATGCATACGACCGTCGAAACACGGCGCCCGGGCGGCCCGCGCGTTTGTCATCTTGGATTTTAGGAGACGAAAACGGCCAGGCCAGCGGGACGCTAGCGAATAATCTTCCGGCAGATAATGCAGATAACCGTTTTCATAGGCTCACTTATCGCGCGTCGCCTGTGCTCGGTCAAGAGGTCAGCCGCATGCAAGCACAGTAAGCTATCGAAAGGGAAACGGCGGCCATGGATTTGTCATGATTGGGCTTATCTGAGAGCGCCACGCGGAAAACAGATTCGCGGTGTAGTTGGTTCTGCACCACGGTTCCTGTCTCCGGAGAACAGGGAGGAGCGTCGTTTTCGCGCTGAATGACGAGAACGGCATGTATCCGGTTCAGGTAAGCATCAAGGAGTGAGTGCAAGTGAAAGCCGCAAAGACCAAAGACGTCGCCAAATCCGCAAATCTCATCGAACAGTATCGCCCGCTCGGCCTGAAGGCCGTACTCGCCGCCGCGCTGCAGGCAAAGGTGAAGCCTGCGACCAAGCTGACCAAGCGGCCCGCCTGACCCTCAGAACAGGGACATCTGTGCGTTAGCCGGTTCGGCCGGTTTGCTCTCGGGTCGAGCGTCCGGCGCGACCTTGGGCGTCACCGCCTCCTGAATGTCAGGGCCGGCATTGGCAACCTTGTTGACTTTGTCGGAAACGGGGATCGCCTCGAAGTAATCCTCCGCCACGGGGCCGAAGAGATCGACAATCTCGCGCGGCTCCTGCGTCTTGCAGTCCAGCCAGCGGGCGAAATCCTCGGGCTTAATGACGACGGGCATACGGTCGTGGATCTGCCGGATCGAGGCATTGGCCGCCGTCGTCAGGATGGCGGCGGTGTCGACTTCCGAGCCATCGGCCGACGACCAGGTCTCCATCAGACCGGCGAAGGCAACGATCCCGCCCTTGCGCGGGCGCACCCAATAGGCTTGCGACGGCTCGCGGCTGCCTTTCGGCGGCCGGCGCCACTCGTAGAAGCCGGAGGCCGGCACCAGCACGCGCCGGTGTCGCATGGCCGCCCGGAACGATGCCTTTTCAATCGCCGATTCGGCGCGGGCATTGATCAGCAGCGGAAAGTCACGCGGGTCCTTGACCCACCCGGGCATGAACCCCCAGCGCACGAGGACCGCCTTGCGTTCCGGAAGATTGCTGCCGGGCTGAGCCCGTTCGCCGGAAACGACGACCATGATCGGCTGGGTGGGCGCTATGTTGAAGCGCGCCGGAAAGTCTTCGCTTTCCAGCAGCGCAAATAATTCCAACAATTCTTCCGGCGTCGCCGTCAACGCAAAACGTCCGCACATGACACGGATGTGGCACTTCACGTAGGATGGGTCAACGTTACTGAGGCAATTTGATTCCCGATGTCGACCAAGCCTGAACTCGCCTCCTCGGTCATTCTCGAACGCGACGGCCGCTACCTGCTCGTGAGGCGGGCCAACCCGCCGTCGGCCGACATGTACGCCTTTCCCGGTGGACGGGCGGAGCCCGGAGAGACGCCGGCTGAAACTGCGCTTCGCGAATTGTTGGAAGAGACCGGCATAGAGGCCCGCAATCCCGTGCTGTTCGAAACCTACGACCTGCCCGGCAAGGAATCGGAAGGACGGCATTTCCTGCTTTCTGTCTTCCGAGCCGACGCGGGTGGCGACGCGGTAGCCGTTGCCAGCGACGACGCCGCCGGTCTTGGCTGGTTCACGCCGGCCGAAATCTTTGCCTTGCCGATCCCGGACAGCGTGCGCGAATGCGTGGAAAGGCTCGCGGAGATCGACACGGAATCCGGCCGCGGCCTTGAAACCGCCGTCAATTCCGGCTTGGTGGAGCCATGATCACTGCCCCGATCCTTGCGCGGCTTGCCCTGGCCGGCCTCGCGCTGACAGCCGCCACCGGTGCGGCGGCGCAAAAAACGCCGACGAAAGAGACGGCAACCACCGAGGCTGCAGCCCCTGCCGTCGTGGAGGAGAAACCCACACCCTACGACCAGAGGTTGATCCGGCTTTCCGAAATCATCGGCTCCGTTCACTATCTCAGGAACCTTTGCGTCAAGGAGCCGGAGGATGTCTGGCGTCGTTCGATGCAGGAATTGATCGACAAGGAAACGGCCGACGAGATCAAACGACGCGAAAGGATGACCGCCGCCTTCAACCGTGGGTATCGCACCTTTGCCTCTGTTTATACGACCTGCACGGGACCGGCGATCGTCGCCGAGCAGCGATACCGTGCCGAAGGCGCAACACTTGCGTCAGAAATCGTCGCCCGCTTTGGAAATTAGCAATAAATTAACCTCTTTTCTCACGACCCCGTGTCGTTTCGGGAAAAGGCTGCTAAGTTCGTTAAGAGAGTGGTAAGAAGTGGCGAGTCCGTCACAGCCGTTCAGTTGGAGTTCAGCCGGACGGCCAAAGAATGAACCGCTTGCACAATGGAAGTCGCATGGAACGAATGATGGAACCAAGCCTGACCGACATCGATGACATGATCGTCCACGAGAAAATGCAGGCTGCGCTGGAACACCAGAGCGAGGCCTGGGCGGACGGCATGGCTGATGGTATCGAGCCGGAAATCATCGCCGATGCGGCCATCGCGCTCGCCATGCGGGAAACCGTTCGGCTTCATGGCGAAGACGGTGCGGAAGCGATGCTCAATTCGCTTCGCGAACGCGTCCTCGCCGGCGAGTTCTCGCCCCAGCGCACGCTTCAGTAATATCAGGACTGCCCGATGATTCGGAATCTTGCAAACCGGACCCTTCCGGTTCGCCTCGCCACGCTGCTTTTGGCCGGTGTCGCCGTGAGCACCCCGGCAGCGTTTTCCCCCGCCTTTGCTCTCAGCGAATTGCAGGGCGCGCCGCAACCCGTTCCCACCGAACAGCCCACTACCGGCGACCAGAAGGCGGCGCCGCCTGTGGCCGAACCTGTCGCGGAGGAGCCGGACGAAGAAGAGAAGCTTCCGCTCGAAATCCCGATGCCCGATCCGCTGATCAACAAGTCAGCGACGGCCACCAAGGACGAGGCCCCCGCGGCCGAAGAGCCTGAGACGGCCGGGCCTGTCGAGGTTCTGACAGACGTTTCCAAGATTCCGGCGCCGGTTGCCCGGATGCGTGAACTGATCGTCGAAGCGGCTGCTTCCGGCGATATCGAGCGCCTGCGCCCGTTGCTCGGCAAGGGCCCGACCCAAACCCAGGTCACCGGCGTCACCGGCGACGAGGACCCGGTCGCGATTCTGAAGGGACTTTCGGGCGATCAAGAGGGTGTCGAAATCCTGGCGATCCTGCTCGACGTGCTGTCGACCGGTTTCGTGCTGGTGGACAAGGGCACGCCGCAGGAGGCCTATGTCTGGCCCTACTTCGCGGAAAAGAAGCTCTCGATGCTCACGGCACCGGAAAAGGTCGATCTGTTCCGCCTGGTCACCGCAGGGGACTTTGCAGACATGGAAGAGTTCGGCAGCTACAACTTCTACCGCGTCGGCATCATGCCGGACGGAAAGTGGAAATTCTTCATCGCCGGCGACTGACCGCCGGCGACCGAGCTTGCCGATCCTCTCCGAACATCCTACCTCTTCGCCAAGAGATCACGATGGTACCAGGTCGAGTCGACCCGGATCGCGACGTGATCGGTGTTTGTTGTACGCATTTCCGGACGCAAAACCGCTACGTACTTTTGCTGGAAATGCTCTAGGTTAGAGCGGGTTCCCACCCGCCGAGCAGGATTCGAACGATGCCCAGAGTTCGCCTCGACGACCGCGCGATTGTCGCCGTCTCCGGCAAGGACGCCGAAGATCTCCTCCAGGGATTGATCACCACCGACCTCGATGCGCTGGCGCCCGATGAATCGCGTCCCGGCGCCTTGCTGACGCCGCAGGGCAAGATTCTGTTCGACTTCATGATCTCCCGTGATGGCGACTGCCTTAGGCTGGAGACCGCGCGCGACCAGGCGGAAGCACTGCTGAAGCGGCTGACGATGTACAAGCTTCGCTCGGCGGTCGACCTTTCGATCGATGCGTCCGCCGCCGTCACCGTGATATTTGACGAGGCCCCGCCTGAGGGGGCTTATCGGGATCACCGCTTCGAGAAAGCCGGCGTCGCACTCTTCCGCGCCTATGGCGAAGCAGCCGGCGACACGGCCGGCGTCGAAGAACTCGAGCGGATTCGCATCGCAGCGGGCGTCGCGAGTGCCGGCACTGATTATGTGGCGCAGGATGCTTTTCCGCATGATGTTCTCCTCGACAAGAACGGCGGCCTTTCCTTCAAGAAGGGATGCTACGTCGGCCAGGAAGTGGTGTCGCGGATGCAGCACCGCGGCATGCCGCGCCGCCGGGTCGTGATCGTCTCTGCGCAGACCGCGCTTCCCCCGACGGGAACGACGATTACTGCGAACGATAAGTCCATCGGCACGCTGGGTACGGTTCAAGGCAAGTCGGCACTCGCGATCGTGCGCATCGACAAGGCGGGAGAAGCCATGGCGAACGATGTTCAGTTGCTTGCCGGTGACGTACCGGTGACCATGGTCCTGCCCGAATGGACCGGGCTCACCTTCCCGACGAGCGCCGACGAGGCAAGCGCGTGACGTCGACCCGCGCTTGGCAACGCATGCTCTCCGGCCGCCGGCTGGACCTGCTCGATCCGTCGCCGCTCGACGTGGAGATCGGCGACATCGCCCATGGGCTCGCGCGCGTTGCCCGCTGGAACGGCCAGACGGCCGGCGACCACGCCTTCTCGGTGGCGCAGCACAGCCTGATGGTCGAGGACATCTTTCGCCGCAGCAACAAATGCAGCACCGACGACTGCCTGCTGGCACTGCTGCATGACGCGCCGGAATATGTGATCGGTGACATGATCTCGCCGTTCAAGGCGGTGGTCGGCGGCGGCTACAAGTCGGTGGAAAAGCGGCTGGAAAGCGCCATTCACCTTCGCTTCGGCCTGCCGGCGCAATGCTCCAAGGAATTGAAGGATCGGATCAAGAAGGCCGACCACGTCGCCGCCTATTTCGAAGCGACCGTGCTTGCCGGCTTCTCGGTCGAAGAGGCGCGCAAGTTCTTCGGCCAGCCACGCGGCATTACCCGCGAAACGCTGCTGATCGATCCTTTGCCGGCCGTCGAAGCGCAGCGGCTGTTCACGGAACGGTTCCAGGTTCTGGAAGCAGAGCGCCTGCCGGCGCGCGCGGAAATCTGACATGCCGGAGATCGTCGTTTCGCCACTCGCCCGCGTCGCCGAAATGGCCGTTCGCCATGGCTGCACCGAGATGATCAGCCTTGTCGCCAAGGGCCAGGACTTTCATCGCCCCGGGGTCATCGCCAAGGCGCGGCACCTGACGCTCGGCATGAACGACATCACCTTTGCCGGCACCGGCGACCTCATCGCGCCGCAGGAAGAGCATGTCCGGCAGATCGTCGCCTTTGCGCGCGAATGGGATCGCGCGCGGCCGTTGCTCGTCCATTGCTGGATGGGCGTTTCGCGTTCGCCGGCAGCGGCGCTTATCGCGGCCCTTGCCGCCGAGCCGGACCAGGATGACGCAGAATTGGTTCAGCGCCTGCGGCGCGCCTCGCCCTTCGCAACGCCAAACAGCCGGCTTATCGAGATCGGTGATACGGTGCTCCAGCGTAACGGGCGGCTCATGGCCGCCGTGCGCGGGATCGGCCGAGGTGCGGACACCGATGGTAACGCACCCTTTGTCCTGCCGCTCCTTGCCGAGGGGGCAGCCGTTGCCGACTGAAACGCAGCCGACGACGGTCGAAATCGGCCTCAATGCGGCGATCGTCGCCGTCGTCCAGCGCAGTCCTCGGATCCTTGCCGTCAGCGAAACCGACGGCGACGCGCGAGACAGCCTGCCCTTCGGCCCCTTTGATCCGGCGCTGCATCGGACCTTTGAGACGAGCCTGCGCGATCGCGTCGAAAAGCGCACGGCGCTGAAACTCGGCTATATCGAACAGCTCTACACCTTCGGTGATCGCGGCCGGCAGCGGCTTCCGGGCGAAGAAGGCAAACACATGGTCTCGGTCGGCTATCTGGCGCTAACCAGGACCGACGCCGAAAACACCGAGCGGCTCGCCGAAGCCGGCGCGCACTGGCGCGACTGGTACGGCTACCTGCCTTGGGAAGACTGGCGGCAGGGCCGCCCACCGGTCCTCGATCAGGCGATCCTGCCGGGGCTTGCCCGCTGGGAGACTGGCGCCACCGGCGAAGAACAGGCCGCCCGGATCGCCCGCCGCCGGGCACGCATTCGCCTGGCATTTGGTCTCGACGATTTTCCCTGGGACGAGGAGCGGGTGCTGGAGCGCTACGAGCTGCTCTACGAGGCCGGGCTCGTGCCCGAAGCTGTGCTCGACGGCCACGGCAACGGCCACGACGTTCTGACCGTCGGACAGGCCATGCGCCATGACCATCGCCGCATCGTCGCGACAGCGATCGCGAGGTTGCGCGGCAAGCTCAAATATCGCCCTGTCGTCTTCGAACTGATGCCGCCGGAGTTCACGCTGACCGACCTGCAGGCGACCGTCGAAGCGATCTCCGGCCGTCACCTGCACAAGCAGAATTTCCGCCGCCTCGTCGAAGGTGCGGAGCTGGTGGAACCGACAGGCATGACACTGTCTTCCACCGGTGGGCGCCCGGCCGCCCTCTTCCGCTTCCGCCGCCAGATCCTCGACGAGCGCCCTGCCCCGGGCCTCAAGGTTGGCGGGCGATGATTGCGGATGCCGGCCGCGGAAAATCGGCGCTACGTCTAACAGATCGCGAAAATCGCACTACATTCTAGGCCATGACGCGGGTACAGGACGCGTCCATCGCGGTGCGAATGGGTCCAGCTTCCGCGCTGCTCATGACGGAGGTGACAACCATGCTGCTCGCACTGACCCTGCTGACGTCGCTGCTCGGCACCTCGCCCCAGTCGGGTATCGACGAGAAGCCGAAGATGCCCGACTACTTCAAGAACCAGCAGGGCGGCGGCATGCAGCCGCAGACCACGATCTGCAATCTCAACAGCCAGGATTCGAACGGGCAGTTCAAGACCTGCCGCTACGATTGCGGCACGCAGATCACCGTCGGCGAGCGCTTCGCCTGCCCGTTCATCATGCAGCGATAACGCTACTGGGTGTCTCCTTAAATCGACCTCGATTTAAGGTCCAAGACATGCAGAAAATCAAAGTGCTACAGCGACCTTTGCGCGTCTGGTAAGACGCGCGGCGCTGTAGTTGAACTGCTCGTTACCGGTTGATCACCACATCGAGGCCAATGTCGAGCGTTGGAGCGGCCATGGTGATCTTTGAAGTCGAGATGTAGTCGATGCCGCTTTCGGCAATCGCGCGCACAGTATCGATCTTGACGTTGCCGGAGGCCTCGAGCCGGGTGCGGCGGGCGTCGAGCGCGTAGGCGTCGGTGGAGAGCTGCCAGAATGCCTGGTTGACGGCGACGGCTTCGCGCAGCAGCTCCGGGCCCATATTGTCGAGCAGGATGACGTCGGGCTGGGCGGTCAGCGCCTCGCGCATCTGGTCGAGACCATCGACCTCGACCTCGATCTTGACGAGATGGCCGCAATAGGCCCGCGCCGCGTGGATGGCGCTGGCGACACCGCCGGAAACGGCGATGTGGTTATCCTTGATCAACACCGCGTCGTCGAGCCCGTAGCGGTGGTTGGAGCCACCGCCGAGACGCACGGCATATTTCTCGAGTGCGCGCAGCCCCGGGATGGTCTTGCGGGTACAGCAAACCTTCGCACGCGTATGGGCGATCTCGTCGGCGAATTTCGCCGTATAGGTCGCAATACCCGAGAGATGCATAAGGAAATTCAGGCCCACCCGCTCGGCCGATAGCAGGCCGCGGGCACGGCCGGAGATGCGGGCGATTGCCGTGCCCGGCGCCACCCGGTCCCCATCCGCCACCAACGCCTCGAAACCGATCGACGGGTCGACCAGACGGAAGGCGGCGCGCGCGAGATCGAGCCCGGCGACGACGCCGGGGTCGCGGGCATTCATGCCGGCCGTTGCCGTCAGCTCCGGTCCGATCGTCGACTGCGTGGTAATGTCGCCGGCGCGGCCGAGGTCCTCAAGCAGTGCGGCGCGCACCTGGTCCTCGATCATCAGTGCGGGCAGTTCGGGGCGGAAGGCTGCGGTCATCTGCTGGCGGTCCTTGAGCTTCAGTCACATGCGAGTGGCGGAGTGCCGGATCACGCCGGTTCCGTTTCAGCCAATTCCTTTGAAAGGCGATTGGCTTCGGCGAGCGTCAGGTAGGTGCGTCGGCGCCATTCCGGCCGCTCCGCCGGGCAATCGGCGCGGAAGTGGCCGCCGCGGCTTTCCGTGCGGCGTAGCGCACCGACGGTGATCAGCTTGGCTGTGGTGATGATGTTGGTAAAGCGCATGCGCGAATTTTCGCGCTCGAGCACCGCGATCTCTCGGATTGCCTTCAGCAGGCTTTCGCGCGTGCGGATCACACCGACGCAATCGCTCATCACCTGGCGCAGAACCTTGAGCTGCGGGCTATCCTCGACGGTCACCGGATCGTCATTCTCGCCGGCATTGTCGCCCCACTCGGTGAGCTGCGGCGTCGGCAGCGTGCCCTTGATGTTTTCGGCGATACGGGCCGCAAAGACGACGGCTTCGAGCAGCGAGTTGGAGGCAAGGCGGTTGGCGCCATGCACGCCTGTCGAGGTGACTTCGCCGGCGGCCCAGAGGCCATCGATCGAGGTGCGGCCCTCCGCGTCCGTCAGCACGCCGCCCATATGGTAGTGGACCGCGGGCACGACAGGGATCGGCTGGGTCACCGGATCGATGCCGGCCGCGGTGCACGAGGCATAGACCGTCGGGAACATGTCGGGGAAGTGCTTGCCGATCGCCTTGGTGCAATCGAGGAAGGCGCCACGCCCGGCCTGGACCTCGGCGAAGACCCCGCGCGAAACGATGTCGCGCGGCGCAAGCTCGCCGTCGGGGTGAATGTCGAGCATGAAGCGATGGCCGGCTGCATTCAGGAGGTGGGCACCGTCACCGCGCAGCGCCTCGGTCGCCAGCGGCGCCGGATCCTTGCCGATATTGATCGCGGTCGGGTGGAACTGCACGAACTCCGGATCGGCGATGATCGCGCCGGCGCGCGCTGCCATGCCGACCCCCTGCCCGCAGGCTTCCCAAGGGTTGGTGGTGACCGCATAGAGATGACCGACGCCGCCGGAGCAAAGTACGACGGCACGCGCCGGGAACGAGACGCGCTTCTTCGACTGTCCCGCATCCGGTCGCGCGATGACGCCGGAGATGAACCGGCCCTCGCGAACCAGTTCCTCCACGACGTAACCCTCGATCACGCGGATCGAAGGCGTCTTGCGCACCGCGGCAATCAACGCTTCCATGATTGCCTTGCCGGCCATGTCGCCCTTGACCCGGACGATGCGGCGCTCGGAATGCGCCGCCTCGCGCGACAAGAGCAGCTTGCCTTCGAGGTCGCGATCGAAGGGCACGCCATATTCCAGAAGATCGTGAATGCGCGCCGGGCCTTCGGCGACCATCATGCGCGTCATCTTCTCGTCGACGATGCCGGCGCCGGCGGCGAGCGTGTCGGCAACGTGTTTCTCGAAGGTATCGCCCGGGCTCATGGCCGCGGCGATGCCCCCTTGAGCCCAGGCCGACGAGGCGCCGTGGCCGATGGGCGCGGCAGCCAGGATCGTCACCGGCCTCGGGCTCAGCTTCAGCGCGCAGAAAAGGCCGGCCAGGCCGCCGCCGACGATGACGATGTCGTCAATCCCGTTGAAGGATTGCGGGCGGAAGTGGTCGGTCAGCATGTTTCATTCTCCTCCAATGCGCATGCAGAGTTTCTATATTCTACAGCGACCTTTGCGCGCCTTATAAGGCGCGCGGCGCTGTAGGCCGGGCGAACCCGCCAGGCGGAATCGTTACTGCTTGAGGTTCACCATGCGTTCGACCGCAAGGCGGGCGCGGGCGGCGATCGCCGGATCGACGAGAACCTCCTCCGTCATGTTGAGCAGGCTGTCCAGGATCTTCGGCAGCGTGATGCGCTTCATGTGCGGACAGAGGTTGCAGGGCTTGACGAACTCGACGCCCTCGATCTCGGCCTGGATGTTCGACGCCATCGAGCATTCGGTGACGAGCAGGACCTTCGACGGGCGGTTGTCCTTGACATAGTTGATCATGCCCGACGTCGAACCGGCGAAATCGCAGACGGCGATCACATCCGGGTGGCATTCCGGATGGCCGATGATCTCGATGCCCGGATTGGCTTCCTTGTAAGCGAGCAGCTCGGCAGCGGTGAAGCGCTCATGCACCTCGCAGTGGCCCTTCCAGGTCAGGATCTTCTTGTTGGTCTGGCGCGCGACGTTCATCGCCAGATATTCGTCGGGGATGCAGAGCACGGTGTCGGATTCCAGGCTCTCGACGACGTCAAGCACGTTGGACGAGGTGCAGCAGATATCGGTCTCGGCCTTCACGTCGGCGGAGGTGTTGACGTAGGTCACGACAGGAACGCCGGGGTAGCGCTGCTTCAGCAGGCGCACATCGGCGCCGGTGATCGATTCCGACAGCGAGCAGCCGGCTTTACCGTCCGGGATCAGAACCGTCTTTTCAGGGCTCAACAGCTTCGAGGTCTCGGCCATGAAGTGCACGCCGCACTGAATGATGATCTCTGCATCGACTTTGCTGGCGTCGCGGGCAAGCTGCAGCGAGTCGCCGACGATATCGGCGACGCAGTGGAAGATGTCGGGCGTCTGATAATTATGCGCGAGGATGACGGCATTGCGCTCCTTCTTCAGCCGGTTGATGGCGTGCACATAGGGCGCGTAGACCGGCCACTCGATCGCCGGGATGAAATCCTTCACCTTCTCATAGAGATGTTCCGTCTCGCGTGCGACCGCTGGCGTGAAGGCAAGTTCGGGTCTTTCGATGACACCAAAGCGCTGGGCAGCGCTGACAAGAACCGGGTTCGCCACCGCCTCTTTGCGGGAAACAACGCGCGTCATCGAGATCTCCTCTCCGCCCTCTTCCCGGGCAGCCTTTTCAATTATGCTCAATCTGAGCATAATTGAACCAAAACAAAAGCGGCAAAGCCGCATGGGTTGATTTAGAAAGTTTTGTGACAGAATTCAAGAATGGAGCGCTGTTTTTCGCAGTGCCCCAATTTGTACATGCGGTCAGGCCATCGCCGGCCGCACCACGCCCTTCTCCTCGATCGGCCAATGGACGATCGCAGCGAAGATGCCGAGCACCACGCCGAGCCACCACACCGGATCGTAGGAACCGAAGTGGTCGTAGAGGTATCCGCCCATCCAGACACCGAGGAACGAACCCACCTGGTGCGAGAGGAAAACGATGCCGCCGAGCAGACCCAGATGCCGCGTGCCGAACATGATGGCGACCAGCGCGTTGGTCGGCGGCACGGTCGACAACCAGAGCAGGCCCATGACGATCGCGAAGATGACGACGGAGACCGGCGTCTGCGGCAGCAGCAGGAAGGCGGTCACCGCCACCGAGCGGGCGATATAGATCAGCGCCAGAAAGTAGGGCTTCGAATAGTGCTGGGCGATGAAACCCGCAGACAGCGACCCGATGATGTTGAAGAAGCCGATCAGTGCCAGCGCAATCACCGCATAGCGCGCGTCGATGCCGATATCGCCGATATAGGCCGGAAAATGCGCGGTGATGAAGGCAACCTGATAGCCGCAGACAAAGAAGCCAGAGACCAAGAGCAGGTAGCTCTTGTGGCCGAGCGCTTCCTTCAACGCCTCGCCGATCGACTGTTTGTATTGCGCCTCGCTCTGGCGACCGGAGGAGGCATTGCCACGCAGTGGAATCGCGAAGAACGGCACCAGCAGCATGAGGACGCCGAGATAGACGAGGCTGTCCGACCAGCCATAGGCGGAGATCAGCCCCTGGCTCAACGGCGCGAACAGGAACATACCGGCAGAGCCCGCCGCCGTGCAGATGCCGAAGGCGAGCGACCGCTGATGCGGCGTGACGTTGCGGGCAAAGGCCGACAGGAGAATGCCGAAGGAGCCGGAGCCGACCGCCATGCCGACGAGCACGCCGCCACCGATATGCAGCCAGATCGGCGCATTGGCAAAGGCCATGATGATGAGGCCCGCAGCATAGAGAAGGCCCGACATGGCAAGCACCCGCCAAGTGCCGAACCGGTCAGCGATCGCGCCGAAAAAGGGCTGGCTCAAGCCCCAGCAGAGGTTTTGCAAGGCCATCGCAAGGCCGAAAGTCGTCCGGTCCCAGCCGGTGTCGGCGAGCATCGGCAACTGGAAGAAGCCCATCGCCGAGCGCGGGCCGAAGGTGAGCATCGCAACGACCGAACCAGCCGCGATGATCAGCCAGGGCATCTCCTGGCGGGCATGGGACGGTGCGGATGCTCCGGAAACAGCGGACATGAAATATCTCCGATTGATGGAGCGGCATCCTAGGCGGCGGCTAAAACAGATAAAAGCCAATTATATTGACGCCGCGATCACCGAAATTGATGCCGCCAGGACTCCTCTTTCAAGCGGCGCTGCGGAACCGGTTGCGGAACTCCCGGGGTGTCATGGCCTTCGCCGCCCTGAACTGTCGATTGAAGTTGGCGATCGAGCGATAGCCGACTGCTTCGGCGATGTGGGCGATCGATCGTCCAGAGCCGCTGAGCAGCGCGCAGGCTTCGCCAATCCTCAACCGCATCAGATACTCCGAGACCGGCATGTTGAGGTGGCGCAGGAACAGGCGATGCAGCCCCGAAAGACTGAGCGCGGCAAGGTCAGCGAGTTCGTCCATCGATGGGTTCTCGGCGTAATGCAGATGGATATGATCGAGCACACGGTCGAGGCGGCCGCGATCGACCGATCGGCCTGACGGCGTGACGACACGGCTGGACAACGGCGCCACCTGTTGCTCACGCGCCAGGATCGTCAGCAGAGACAGGACATCCGGCAGCCGTTCCTCCGGCGCCAGCCTGCGCAACCCTTCAAACAGCGGCCTGACACGGGCGGCAACTTCCGGAGTGAACTGCAAGCCCGGGGCGGATCGCTCGAACATCGCCTTGACACCGGTGAGCTCGACAAAGCCGTCGTCCAGACGTTCCACCCATTCCGGATGAAACCAGAGCACCAGCGCCACGTGCGGTTCGGCATCGTCAATCTTACCCGACGAGTGCCAGGTGTGCGGCAGGTTGGAACCGACGAGCACGAGATCGCCGTCGTCATAGGCGCCGATATGGTCGCCGACGAAGCGCTGGCCGCGCGAGTTGAGCGTCAGCGTCAGTTCGAACTCCGGATGATGGTGCCATTGGAACGGGATGGCGACGTCGAGGCGGCGGTCGAGCAGGATCGACGAAGCATTGGTCGCCCGCGGTATTTTCTGCAAAACAGCCTTCATGTTGCATGCCTTCGCCTCACGGTGCCAGAATCGTATCAATTTTGGCATGCTTCGTGCAACATGGCCTCGACCGGAAGGCTAGGCTTTCTCCATCGACCAATCGAACATTCAAGGCGAGGAGACATTCATGCAGGCGCTCAGAGACAGCCACCCCACGGCTGCCAATCTCGAGGTACAACTGAAGGACATCAAGAAGCGGCTGCCGCTGCGCGTGCTTTCGGAAGCGGACTGGCAGCACTGGATCACCAGGGGCTATGTCATCGTGCGCCAGGCGGTGCCGCCGGCCAATGTCGAGCGCCTTGTCGACCTGCTCTGGCGCTTCGACGAGAAGGATCCGAGCGATCCTTCGACCTGGTATGCGCCGCAGCGGCGCGAGCACAAGATGAAGGAACTCAACAACACCGGCATGCTGGAGATCTACAATCACCAGTATCTCTGGGACAACCGGCAGGAGCCGCGCATCTACGGCGCCTTCGTCGACATCTGGGATCGCGAGGATCTGTGGGTGACGATTGACCGCGCCAACCTCAATCCGCCGAAGAAGGTGAAGGGCAATCCTGACGGATTCATCCATTGGGATGTCGACACCTCGATCCGGCCGCTGCCGATCGGCGTTCAGGGCGTGCTGAGCCTGAAGAAACAGGACGGCGACGTCGGCGGCTTCCAATGCGTGCCGGAACTCTTCGAAAACTTCGAAAGCTGGGAGAAGACGCAAGCTACCGGCCGCGACCCGATGCACCCCGACATGGCCGGTCTCTCGACTGTCAACATCGAGATGGAGGCCGGCGACCTGATGATCTTCAACAGCCTGCTCGCCCATGGTGTGCGCCCCAACCACTCCGACGACCGTGTGCGGATGGCGCAATATATCTCGATGCATCCGGCGGAATGGGACAATGTCGCCGAGCGCGAGGAACGGGTGCGGCTGTGGCGGGAGCTCGACCACCCCAAGCGGGACGCCTTTCCCGGCGACCCGCGCCAATGGGAGAAGCACAATGCCTCCCCCGCCAGCCTCTCGGATCTCGGCGCCAAGCTTCTCGGAATCACGCCCTGGGCGTGATGCGGCCCGGAGCAATTCCGAGAAGAATGTGAAACGGCTTTCCGTCCGGAGTTGCGTCCGATTTAAGCCGAAGCACGCACCTTCATCGGCCAGCGTTCACCGCGCCGGCCGGTGACCTTGACCTCATCGCCAAGCTTTAGGGTGCCTTCGCTGCGCGGCACCGCGTTCCAGCCGAAGAGCACGCCGGGCACGCGCCGATCGGAGGACATGCGCTTTTCGGCCAGTCCCTGGATCGGGTTGCCGCCAATACGCTCGCCGGTGATCTGATCCTGTGTCGTCATGATGCAGCGGGCGCAGGGCTTGACGAGATCGAACCGAATGCCGCCGATCTCGACGCTTTCCCAGAAATCCTCATCCCAGGCGTCGTCGCAATCGACGAGGATGTTGGTGCGGAACCGGTCCATGCCGACGGGCTCCTGGCCCTTTTCGGCGAGGGTCCGGTTGAGATCGGCGAGCGAGCCGGTCGTCGTGATCAGGACCGGGAACCCATCGGCAAAGCCGACAGGCGCTGCGGTGCCGGCCCACTCGGCACCGACAAAGCGCTCGGCCGAGGCGTCCATGTGGGCAAGCTTGACCGGGCGGCCGAACCATGCGGACAGCGTCTCATCCGCCGTATCGTCGGAAACGGCGGCATCGACTTCACTGCCCCAGACCTGGACGTTCAGCCGGCGATCCGGATCAAAGCGTACCGAGGTTTCCCGGTCGCCCATCCTAAGATGCACACCGCCATCGATGTGGCTGGCTTCGACCTTCGCCAGCGCCTGCAATTCGCGCTGGGTGATGAAGCGCCCGTCCGGCTCGATCAGCATGAAGCGCCGGTCGCCCTCGACGCCATCGAGGTTGACGGTAACCGTCTCACGGGCGATGGCGCGGCCGCTTTTCAGCGGATGAATGTTGAGACCGGTCACCTTCATGGACAATTCCTTCATGTTCAAAAATAGATTCAAGCGCCTGACGATCCGATTCACGGGATAGCGGCAATATCTTGAAAGAATTAGATTTCATCGAGCATCATGGCAAGCACGTCGCGCAGGCGCTCCTCGCGCTCCGCCGCCAATCGGCGGCCAGCTTCGGTCTTGAAGCCATCGGCCAACCGGAACAGCTTGGTCTCGAAATGATCGATGGCGAACGCCTTGTCATCGAGTTCCCTTGCCTCCGCCAGCGGATCGAGGGGGTCATAGAGACCGCTGCCCATGCGCCCGGCGATATAGAAGCAGCGGGCGGCGCCGACCATACCGATCGCATCCAGCCGGTCGGCATCCTGAAGAATCCTCGCCTCCAGCGTCTCCGGTGCAATGTTGGCGGAGAAGCTGTGGGTCAGGATGGCGTGCGCCACGGCGCCGGTCTCTCCCGTACCCCAGCCGAGTTCCTGCAGAATGCCGGTCGCCTTCTCCGCCGCCAGACGTGATGCCTGGGTGCGCAAGGGCGAGTTCTTCTCGACCGAGACGCAATCATGGAGCAGGACGGCGGCGGCGAGCGAACGCGTATCGCCGCCCTCCTCCGCGTGGATGCGCGCAGCATTCTTCCAGACGCGGATCAGATGCGCGGCATCATGCGAGCCGTCATCGGCGGCAAAGGCATGCGGCAGCAGCACCGCGGCGAGATCCTCATGCGGCGCGAAGGCTGCCGCCAGTTTCGAAATATGTGTCATGACGTCCTATTGCTGTTCGGCAGGATCTGTCGGCGCCGTCGATGCGACGCCGACACCGGACAGGATCTTCTGATAGAAGAGCCCTATCCCGATCAATACCCCGCCAAGGCCGATGAAGGACAGGGCCCGCAGGAAACCTTCGAGGTTGGACATGTCGATCAGGAACACCTTCAGGACAGCGACGAAGACGAGAACGGCCGAAGCGATGCGAATGCTCTTGGCATGGAAACGCGAACCGAGCACGAGCAGCAACACGCCCAGCAGCAGCCAGACAACCGAATAGGTGTAGGTCTCCCCCTGCAGGAAACCCTTCCAATCCGCGATGTTTTCCCCCTGCCATGCACGGCGGACCGTGAGGCTCGCCCAGGCGAAGGCCAGCACAGCGCCGCTGACCGCAAGCGCCATGACATAGGGCAACGGCCGCTTGTCACGCGCATACCAGGCCAGCCCCGCATAGCCGAGCCCCGGTAGCAGATAGCCGATCAGCAGGAGATCGAAGAACGGGATATGACCGAGAAGCTCGCCGCTGAAGTAAGGGTTGAGGCCGAGGAGATGCGCCGAAAGCACCGACAACATCGAAAGTACGCCGAGGCCCATGCCGCCATAGCGGAAGACCGGGCTCGGCGACTTCATGTCGAGGCTCATGAAGATCGCCGAGGCGCCGATCGCCAGCAGCGTGTAGATCGACTGCTCGCCGAGCGTCGGCACAGCGCTGTCGAGCACACCGCCGTTCATCGCGTGACGCACGAGGATCGCGAGCGTCAAGAGCACGAAGAGACTGGCGAGCGCCTGCAGGAGGTTGCGTACCCGTGTGTTCGACCAGGATCTCAGGAAATAGGCGGAGCCGGCGAGGAGCGCGGCGGGAATGCCGTAGCCCGGCAGGAGCGCGTTGAAGACAGGCGTGGTGCCGAGATTGCCGGCACCGACGATCGTCGGCTCCCAGGCGATGCGCCCGAGAACGACCACAGCCGCAGCACCGGTCATCCAGGGCAGGATCGGCCAGGTGCGGATGCGTGTCGCGAGCGCATAGGCCGTCCCGAGCACGGCAATCGCAAGTGTGGTGACGAGCCCATCGGTCCAGGCATGAAAGGCAAGGACAAAGAACGCGAACGAACCGGCGACCAGCAATCCAGCCGCGATATCGCGCGCCTCCGCCTCGCCGCCGCGACGGTAAAGCCAGTCCGCCAGCGCGAGCAGCGCGGCTCCGGCGAAGAGCGAGAACAGGCCGTGCGGCAGATCGAAGGCATAGTTGCCGGTCATCAGGAACGACATCGCCGTCAGGGCGATCGGGACAACCGCGGCGATGCCGGCCCAAAGGGTCGAATAGTGCGGATGCGTGACGAGGCGGCGCGATAGCACGAAGCCGCCGAGCAACACGAACAGCGCCGCAAGCAGCATTGCCGTGATCATGGCGGTGCGGCCAGGCAGGACGATCGTCGGCAGAGCGTCGGCGAGCGAGGGATCGAGATAGGCGAGCACACCACTCAGCGCCGTCAGGCTCCAGACGCCGGCCACTGCCCCGACGGCCGAAAGCACGGCGGGATAGACCGCCGTCGCTCGCCAGGCTCCCAAGGCAGCGAGGACAGCAATGACAACGGCAAACTCCGTCACCGGATACGTCGCCGCGGAAACCGCCGGGCTGATCAGAAGGAGCGCAAGCACCGTGGCGGCGATGGCCGCGGAAATGGAGATTGCCGCATGCGGCGGGATAAACAACCGTTCCCACTGTCCGGCAACGGCGCCGCGCCGCTGCGCACCCTCAGGCACTTCGGGCGCGGGTGCAGCTTCCGTAGCACCTGGCCAGACGAGGCCGATGCCGACGATCATCACCAACAGCGCAAATGTGACCGGCAGCGGTTCGAATGGCGAGGCCGCAGTGATATAGGCAAGCCCCCAAAGCCCGATGCCGACGTTGGCAAGGGTCGGCACTACCGTCCAAGTCCGCAGCCGCGACGCGAGCAAAGTCGCAAGCCAGACTACCGAGAGGAAACCGAAGAGGACCCAGGGGCGCGGTTCGTCGCTCGAGACGAGTGCCGGGGTTGCGAGCGAGGCAAGCAGACCGAGGCCGGCGAGCGCCTGCCCATGCAGCAGCGACAGACCAACGGTCGCCAGCGAGATCGCGGCCAGCAGAACGAATGCCGCGCCCGTGCCGATATAGCCGTAGATGCCATAGGCGGCATAGGCGACACCGAACAGGGTGACGGCGCCGGCCGCCGTCAGGATGCCGGGGATCATCGCATTTTGGAACTCATTGGCGATGACAGGCACCGCGCGCCTGCGAATGACCTCCCCTGCCGCCATCAGCAAGAGACCGAACAGGGCGGCAAGCGTCAGGCGAACCGCCGGGCTCAGGAGGCCGGCATCAATCGAATACTTGACCATGAAGACGCCGCCGAGCGCGAGCGCAATGCCACCGACCCAGACCGCCCAACGCGCGCCGAGGCGGCTTTCCAGGCTTTCGGTCTGACGGGCCGCAGCCGGAACCGGCTGTGGCGTTTCGGTGCTGGCGGCAATGGTCTCGCCACCCTCGATGTCTTCCGCCGCGTTCTCCGCGTCGCCGAAGATCCGGGCACCCTCGCGCGCGCCGGCGGTCAGGCCGATCGCAGCCTCCTCGACCGTGTCCGGTTCCACCGGCAATTCGGGCGCGGCGGCGAGGTCTTCGGTCGTCGCTTCGGCCTGAACGCCTTCGCCCGATGAGGTCTTCAGCCTCGCGACCTCCGCCTTCAGCGCGGCGATTTCGGCCCCCAGCCGCTCGGCCGTCTTGCGACCGCCGGCAAAGGCGGAAAGAGCGAGGATAAAGGCAAGAAAAGCAAAGAGTTCGAACATGTATTCCCCTGACGGTCGCACCGGCGTGCTCGGCGCAACCATACAAACTTTTGTACGCTCGCCAAATCTCTACAGCGCCGCGCGTCTTATCAGACTCACAAAGGTCGCTGTAGCACTCAGCATTGCGGCATGTTTCCTTAAATCGGTGACGATTCAAGGAAACATGCAATAGACGGCCGAGCACTGTAATCTCTTCACGGAATTGTCGCAGAACTGTCACCGAGCAACTGATACAGGCGGATGAACACCGCTGTCTCGGCGCGGTGGTTTCCATCGTTCAACCAGGAGACCCGATCATGGACAAGCATCTCGGCCAGACGGAAGAGACCGAATTCAAGACGCTGACGGAACGCAGGGAAGAGCTGGAAGACATTGGCCACAACTGTTCCACCAACCCGACGATGGGCGACATCATCCATCGCCGTTTCTCGCGCCGCTCGTTCATCGGCGGCTCGCTCGCCGTTGCCGCGATTTCGACGACGGTCAGCCCACTGGCTCTCCTGACTGCCGAAGAAGCACGCGCCGAGGAAGGTTCGCGCTTCGACTTCACCGAGATCGAAGCCGGCGTCGACGAGAAGCACCATGTCGCCGAAGGTTATGATGCCGACATCCTGCTGCGCTGGGGCGACAAGATCTTCGCGGATAGCCCGGAGTTCGACCCGAAGAACCAGACGGCCGCCGCCCAGGAAAAGCTGTTCGGCTACAACAACGACTATGTCGGCTTCATTCCGCTTGAGGGCAGCGCCGACCATGGCCTCCTGGTCGTCAACCACGAATATACCAATGCCGAGCTGATGTTCCCGGCCTTCGCCAGCGTCGTGAAGGAAAAGGTGACGAAGGACGGCAAGGAAGTCGAGGAAGAGAAGGTCGTTCTCGGTGAGTACACCAAGAAACTGGTCGACATCGAAATGGCCGCCCATGGCGGCACGATCATCGAGATCCGCAAGGTCGACGGCAAGTGGCAGCCGGTTCTCGACGGCAAGAACAATCGCCGCATCACGGTCAACACCGAGATGCAGATCACCGGGCCGGCCGCCGGTCATGACCGCCTGAAGACGCCGTCCGACCCGACGGGAAAGAAGGTGTTCGGCACGATCAACAATTGCGCCGGCGGGGTCACCGCCTGGGGCACCTACATGATGGCCGAAGAAAACTTCAACGGCTATTTCGGCGGCGAGCTCGCCGAAGACCACCCGGAGTACAAGCAGCTCAAGCGCCTGGGCGCACCGGGCGGCCAGTACGAATGGGCCTCCTTCTACGACCGTTTCGACGTCTCCAAGGAACCGAACGAAGCCAATCGCTTCGGCTGGATCGTCGAGGTCGACGCGCTGGATCCGACCTCGGTACCGAAGAAGCGCACCGCACTCGGCCGCTACAAGCACGAAGGCTGTGAATCGATCGTCAACAAGGATGGGCGCGTCGTGCTCTATTCCGGCGACGACGAGCGTTACGACTATGTCTACAAGTTCGTGACCAAGGGCGCCTTCAACCCTGATGATCGCGCCGCCAACATGGACCTCTTCGACGAAGGCACGCTCTATGTCGCCAAGTTCGACGAGGACGGCACCGTCACCTGGATGCCGCTTACCCACGGCGAAGGCCCGCTGACCGAAGCCAACGGCTTCGCCTCGCAGGCGGACGTGCTGATCAACACCCGCTTCGCCGCCGACGCGCTCGGTGCCACCAAGATGGATCGCCCGGAGGACGTTCAGCCGAACCCGAAGACGGGCAAGGTCTACGTGATGCTGACCAACAACACCAAGCGCAAGGCAGAAGAAGTCGACGCCGCCAATCCGCGCGCCAAGAACGCTTTTGGCCACATCGTCGAGATCACCGAGACCGACGGCGACTTCGCGTCGCTCAAGAGCCGCTGGGACGTGCTGCTGAAGTGCGGCGATCCCGCCGTTGCCGAGGTTGGCGCCTCGTTCTCGACGGCGACCACCAAGAACGGCTGGTTTGGCATGCCCGACAACTGCGCCATCGACACCGACGGCCGCCTCTGGGTTTCGACCGACGGCAACAACCAGAAGGAAACTGGCCGCACCGACGGCATCTGGGCGATCGACACGGACGGCAATGCCCGCGGCACGTCGAAGCTCTTCTTCCGCGTGCCGGTTGGCGCTGAAATGTGCGGTCCCTGCTTCAACCCGACGTCGGACACCTTCTTCCTGGCCGTCCAGCACCCGGGCGACGCCGGTCTTGCCACTTTCGAGACGCCAGCAACCCGCTGGCCTGATTTTAGGGATGACATGCCGGTGCGCCCGGCCGTCGTCGCGGTGACCAAGCAGGGCGGCGGCCGTATCGGCTGACAAAAGCTGCGATCGCAAAGAAGAACGCCGCGCTACTGCGCGGCGTTTCTTGTTTCTGGAGTTTTATTTGACGCCGCAATTCCGGACGGAAAACCGCTTCGCACTTTTCCTGGAAATGTATTTGAAGCGACGCAATTCCGGACGGAAAACCGCTTCGCACTTTTCCTGTAATTGCTTTTAACGCCGCAGATTGTCGATCGGGAAGATCGCGCAGGTTTCGGTGCCGTGGGCCAGCAGCTTGCCGTTTCCATCGCGAAGCCAGGCTTCCGAAGTCGCGATCGTTCGGCCGCGATGCACGATGCGCCCCTCGCAGAAGACCTCGCCCATGCCAGGGAGCAATGGCCGGACGAGGTTGACCTTGAATTCGACTGTCGTATAGGCCTCGCCGGGTTTCACCGTGGTGAAAACTGCACAGCCGAGCGCCGAGTCCATGATCGTCGCCGTCCATCCGCCATGCACCGTGCCGAGCGGATTGAGATGTTCCTCGGTCGGAAATCCCTTGAAGACCACCCGGCCGTCTTCGACTTCGCTCAGTCCGAACTTCAGTGTCTTCGACATCGGCGGCGCCGGCAGCTCGCCGCTCAGCAAGTCCTGCATCGCCTTGAGACCGCCGTCGCGGGCGACGCGGTCGAGCGACAGCACGCCGATACCGGATACGGACATGCCGGGATAAAGTTCTTGATACATTGATAACTCCTGGGGATCAGGCGGCTGAGGATTGCGCTTTCAGCGCTTTGAGTGCCGCATGGACGAAGCCGTCGCGCGCGGAAGAAACGTCGAGGCCGCGCGGCTCATAGACATGGCGGTGGAGGAAGAAGGCGGTCAGGAGGAAAGCGGCGGCAAGGCTGTCGTGATCGGCAGCCCGGCGTGCTTCGGCGGAGAGGAATTCCGGCAATACCAGCATGCGGTCGGCATAACGTTCCCCGGCCGAGCGGCAAACCGCCCTGCCCGATTTCGGCGACACATAGACAAGCTCGGTGCGGGCGCCGGTTGCCACACATTCCGTCAGATCGAGCCCGAAGCCGAGATCGTTGAGAACCGCGAGCTCGAAGCGCACGAACAATTCTCCGGCATCGGCCGGATCGGCGAGATGATCGACGATGACAGTCAGCGCCTCGTAGAGATGCGGATGCGGGTCACGCTCAGGCAGCAGCCGCAGGAGTGCGCCGAGCGCCTGGATGCCATAGACCGAGGTTGCCGTTTCCATCAAACGCGCAGCGCGCAGTTCCACCGGCTCAATGCGGAATTCGCCCATATGCTCGTCAAGCCGCGCGCGCCAGGTGACTTCCACCGAATTTCCCGGCTGCAACACCGGCTGCATGATGCGCGAGCGGCCCGAGCGCACCATGCCGAGATGTCGGCCGTGGGCGGCGCTCATGACCTCCACGATGGCAGAGCTTTCGCCGTGCCGTCGTATGCCGAGAATAATAGCCTGATCGCTCCATTGCATGGATATGGCATACACCCGCGGTCGAAAGCGGATCAAGCGAAGTTGCGATAGCCAGCGTGACACGGCCGATTGTCGCCTTTCGGCCACACTCACTGGTTGCCTCATTTGCGACATGCTGTCGCCGCCTCGACGCCGTCTTTGACAATAGAACGGAAGAGCGGCAAAAGCCGTGCCTCCCGCCCAAAATGACAATCAGCAGGATAATAAATTTCATTATGTGTGTGTCCCGGAACAGCGCCGGCCGCCTGGCGCAGCTCTTCGCCCTTCTTTTCGCCACCTCGACGCTCGCCAGTTGCGTCACCACGTCGGGGCCGGCCAAACCGAAGGGACCGGATCCATACTATGTGGCGATGTACGGGCCGCTACCCAACGAAAAGTTCCCACTGGATGCGATCGACATCAGCAAGGTCGACAAGCGCTATCTGCGTCAGCAGGTCGCCTACCAGACGCACGAGCCGCCGGGCACGATCGTGATCGATACCCAGAACCGCTTCCTCTACCTGGTCCAGGATGGCGGTATGGCGATGCGCTACGGAATCGGCGTCGGCAAGGCGGGCCTGGAGTTCGAGGGCGAAGCGCGCATTGCGCGCAAGGCGGAATGGCCGCGCTGGACGCCGACACAGGACATGGTGGCACGCGAACCGGAGCGCTATGGCCCGCTTGCCGGCGGCATGGCGCCGGGCGTGCGCAACCCGCTCGGGCCGCGCGCGCTCTATCTCTTCCAGGGCAGCCGCGACACGCTGTTCCGCATCCACGGCACGACCGAGGCCTGGTCGATCGGCAAGGCCGTCTCGAGCGGCTGCATCCGTCTCTTCAACCCCGATATCATCGATCTCTACAGCCGTGTGCCGCTCAATTCGCGCGTCGTGGTCCTGCAGGCGGAACCGCCGGTGACCGAACCGGCCGGCGGCGTGTCGATGGCGAGCGTTTCGAACGGCGGCCTGCCGCCGGCCTACTGATACCTGCTTGACGGAATGCCGGCCGCCTACCAGGCGTCCGGCGTCCGCACCATGTGCACGATATTGGCCGGATTCATGATCCAGCCGCCGCGAAAACCTTCGCCGAGATCTTCCACCGCATCACAGCGCACAGCGCCCCTGGCGGCGAGGTGATCAAGCGCGCCCACATGGTCATCGGTAAAGAGTTCGAGCCAGACCTCGGCCTGGCTGTAGTTCGGCGCCTCGTCGATCCAGAGTTGGTTGGGCCCAAGCTTGAAGCCGATGGCCGGCAGCTTTTCTTCGATGGGTTCGAGGCCGACCGTGTCGCGATAGAAGGCGACGACTGCCTCATATTGATGCGAGGGAACCTTCACGGCGATATTGATGCCGCCTGTGATTTTCGTCATGACGCAATCTCCCATTACCGCCCGGCGCCTGCCGATGCGGCTCATTGTTTGTGTTTCGATTGTCGACAATCGCGCCCGGATCCGGAGCGGAAAGCCCGGTGCCGGCTGGCTCAGGCTTGCGGCTCGAGTGCCGGCTTGCCTGAGAGTTCGCTGAGGTAATAGCCCTGGCGCAGGTTGATGCCGTATTCGAGCCAGGCCTTCATGCAGGCAAGCATCTGCGACCAGCCTTCGCAGTTGACATAAGACCCCTTCTGCCCCTGCTCGTTCTCGCGCCATCCCTTTTCGGCGATCGTCACCATAGTGGCGCCGTCATCCAGCGACTGGAAACGCATCTCCACGCGGGTCTGGTAGGGCTCCTCACCCTTGGCGACCATGGCGTCCCAGCGGAAGACGATCCGTTCGTTCTGCTCGACCGCCTCGACCTGCACCGGCACCTGCCCCCACCATTTGACCGTAGCCCCGGCGACCAGCGGTCCGCTGATGCCACCAAGGGTGACGAAATAGCGACTGAGCTGATCCGGATTGACGACGGCATCGAAGACCTGGGCGACCGGGCGATCGATCCGTCCATTCACGCGGAATTCGAAGGGCATCTGATGTTCCTCCTATTGAGCCCGAACAGAATATGTTATAAAAACATAACATGTCAAACGATTCGAAAGACGATCTCGTTTTCAAAGCTTTGGCCAATGGATTGCGCCGCCAGATGCTCGACGCTATGAAGCACGCGCCGCAGACGACCGGCATGCTCTGCGAACAATTCGCCAATCTCGATCGCTGCACCGTCATGCAGCATCTGAAGGTGCTGGAAGAGGCCGAACTCGTGCTCGTTCGCCGCGAGGGCCGCGAGCGCTGGAACCACCTGAACGCTTTGCCGATCCAAGCCATTCACGACCGCTGGATCAGCCAATATGCGGGGCACGCGATGTCGGTCCTCTCCGCCCTGCAACAGGGGCTGGACCAACCGTCGGAGTGATGGTTTCGACTTTCCATTGCCCGGCTTTCTTCGTAAGAACGCCCTGACAACACAATCTGGGGACATGGTCGTGCGCTACCTCATCACCGGCACCGCGGGCTTCATCGGCTTTCATCTCGCCAAGCGATTGATCGACGAAGGACATTTCGTGGTCGGCTTCGACGGCATGACTCCCTATTACGACGTGACGCTGAAGCAGCGCCGGCATGAGATCCTGGCGCGTTCGAACGGCTTCAAGGCTGTCGTCGGCATGCTCGAGGATCGGGCGGCGCTCAACCATGCGGCGGAGATTGCCGAGCCCGAGGTCATCATCCACCTCGCGGCCCAGGCCGGCGTCCGATACAGCCTTGAAAATCCCAAGGCCTATGTCGATTCCAACCTCATCGGCTCGTGGAACATCCTGGAACTGGCGCGGGAACTCGGCCCGAAGCACCTGATGCTCGCTTCGACGTCCTCGATCTACGGCGCCAACGAGAAGATCCCGTTTGCGGAGACCGATCGCGCCGACGAGCCGATGACGCTCTATGCCGCCACCAAGAAATCGATGGAACTGATGGCGCATAGCTATGCCCATCTCTACAAGGTTCCAACCACCGCCTTCCGCTTCTTCACGGTCTATGGTCCCTGGGGCCGGCCTGATATGGCGCTGTTCAAGTTCGTCGACGCCATCCACAAGGGGCAGCCGATCGACATTTATGGCGAAGGCCGTATGAGCCGCGACTTCACCTATATCGACGACCTCGTCGAAGGCATCCTCAGGCTCTCGCACGTGGCACCGGCGGAAGAAAACCGCGTGCCATCCGAGAAGGCCGAGGACACGCTGTCGCGCCAAGGACCGTTCCGTGTCGTCAACGTCGGCGGCGGCCAGCCGGTCGAACTGATGACGTTCGTCGAAACGGTCGAGAAGGCCGTCGGCAAGCCGGCACTGCGCAACATGCTGCCGATGCAGCAGGGCGACGTGCCGCGCACCTATGCCTCCCCTGATCTTCTGGAGGCATTGACAGATTTCAGACCCTCAATCCCGGTGGAAGAAGGCGTGGCGCGCTTTGCCGCCTGGTATGAGGAATACTACAATGTTGGCGGGAAAGCCGGATCCTCGGCCTCGCAGGCATAGATACGTGCAAACCAGCATGGTTTCCGCGTTCGCGGACAAGAGCTCGCCAGACAACAAAGGAAAGAGCCTATGAAAATCACAATGATCGGCGCCGGTTATGTAGGCCTCGTTTCCGGTGTGTGTTTTGCGGATTTCGGTCACGACGTCGTCTGTCTCGACAAGGATGAGAGCAAGATCGACGCGCTGATGCAGGGCCGTATTCCGATCTTCGAACCCGGCCTCGACCATCTGGTGGCCAGCAACGTCGCCTCGGGTCGACTGTCGTTCACGACCGATCTCGTTTCCGCCGTCGCCGACAGCGACGTCATTTTCATCGCGGTCGGCACCCCTTCCCGCCGCGGCGATGGTCATGCCGACCTCTCCTACGTGTATGCAGCGGCCCGCGAGATCGCCGAGAACCTCAGGGGGTTCACCGTCATCGTTACCAAATCCACCGTTCCGGTCGGCACGGGCGATGAGGTCGAGCGCATCATTCGCGAAACCAATCCTGACGCCGATTTCGCCGTCGTCTCCAATCCGGAATTCCTGCGCGAGGGTGCGGCGATCGAGGACTTCAAGCGGCCGGACCGGATCGTCATCGGTGTTGTCGACGATGATGCGCGGGCGCGTGACGTCATGACCGAGGTTTACCGGCCGCTCTATCTCAACCAATCGCCGCTCGTGTTCACGTCACGCCGCACCTCCGAACTGATCAAGTATGCCGGCAATGCCTTCCTGGCGATGAAGATCACCTTCATCAACGAGATGGCCGACCTCTGCGAAAAGGTCGGCGCCAATGTCCAGGACGTCGCCCGCGGCATCGGCCTCGATGGCCGCATCGGCTCGAAGTTCCTGCATGCGGGCCCCGGCTATGGCGGCTCGTGCTTCCCGAAGGACACGCTGGCACTGGTCAAGACCGCGCAGGACCATGACGCGCCCGTCCGGCTCGTCGAGACCACGGTTGCGATCAACGACAACCGCAAGCGGGCAATGGGCCGCAAGGTGATTGCGGCTGCCGGCGGCGACGTGCGCGGGCACAAGATCGCGATCCTCGGCCTCACCTTCAAGCCGAACACCGACGACATGCGCGACAGTCCGGCGATCGCCATCGTGCAGACGCTGCGGGATGCCGGCGCCCACATTATCGGCTACGACCCGGAAGGCATGGAGAACGCCAAGAAGATCATCGACGGCATCGACTATGCCAGCGATCCCTATGAGGCGGCCAACGAAGCGGATGCGCTAGTGATCGTAACGGAATGGAACGAGTTCCGCGCGCTTGACTTCCGCCGCCTGAAATCCGCGATGAAGACGCCTATTCTCGTCGACCTCAGGAACATCTACCGCCAGGACGAGGTTGCCAAGCACGGCTTTGCCTATTCCAGCATCGGCCGGCCCCTCTGAGGGCTTCGGCTGGCGGGAGGGCCGACTATGCTTTTGGAACTGGCAGCGGCGGCAGAGCTTCCCAACTCTTGCCGGCAAGGATGACGCAGCTACGGCCGTTGACGTCCGTGACGATCAATGTCCAGCTGCCGTTGTCGGCCGCATAGACTTCCAGGATCGCCTGAGGATTGATGAGCGCCGTGGCGGCTGGCTTTTCCCGATACTGCCGCGCCAGAAACTCGATCACCTCGGATCGGTTCGCGCAATTTATCGGGGCCTGCGAAACTGCGGGGACCGGGCGCGCCGTCACCCCGGCTGCCAGAAGGGCGGCCAGCGCGAAGCCGCGGATCACCTTGCGTACCATCACGCAACTCCTTTCACCGGATGCCCGGCGGAGGAGGAGTTTCCGCTAACCTTTTCCGCCGTAAATCCGGCTGCTCCATCGGCGCACTGCTCACAAAACAGCGCAGTTGCCACGATGGAGAGAGTATGGCGGAAAGCCGCGATTATTACAATTATCTAAATTATAGACCATCCATCGGAGACGCCGCGCGTCGTAATGACGCGCGGCGCTGCAGAACCGATGCCGAAGCTGCTATTTGCGCTTCATCGCCTCCATCAGGGCCGCACCAAAGGCGCCCTGCGACGGCGCTTGCGGCTTCTGCGGGCGCGTGGGCGCGCCACGGTTGCCGCCATTCGGTGCGCTGCCACGGGCCTCGCGGCCTGACTCAGCGCCACCATCCTTCCGCATCGTCAGGCCGATGCGCTTGCGGGCGACATCCACCTCAGTGACGCGGACAGTCACGACATCCCCGGCCTTCACCACTTCATGGGGGTCCTTGATGAAACGGTCCGCGAGTTGAGACACGTGGACGAGGCCATCCTGGTGGACGCCGATGTCGACGAAGGCACCGAAAGCCGCGACGTTGGTGACGGTGCCCTCGAGCTGCATGCCGACCTTCAGGTCCTTGATGTCGTCGATGCCCTCGGCAAAGGTCGCGGTCTTGAAGCTCGGGCGCGGGTCACGGCCCGGCTTTTCGAGTTCGGCGAGAATGTCCTTGACGGTCGGCAAGCCGAAGCGCTCGTCCACGAAGGTCCGTGGGTCGAGTTGCTTCAGGGCGACACTGTCGCCCATCAGAGCGCGCACGTCGCGCCCGCAGGCGGCCACGATCTTCTTGGCGACGCCATAGGCTTCCGGATGGACGGAGGAGGCATCGAGCGGCTCCTTGCCGTTCGGGATGCGCAGGAAGCCTGCGCACTGTTCGAAGGTGCGCGCGCCGAGCCGCGGCACTTTCAACAGTTCCTTGCGGCTTCCAAACGGCCCGGTCGCGTCACGATGCGCGACGATCGCCTCGGCCGAGGATTTGCCGAGGCCGGACACCCGGGCAAGCAGCGGTGCCGACGCCGTGTTGACGTCGACGCCGACGGCGTTCACCGCGTCTTCCACCACCGCATCGAGCGAGCGGCTGAGCTTCGACTGGTCGACGTCGTGCTGGTACTGGCCAACGCCGATCGACTTCGGCTCGATCTTCACAAGCTCGGCCAGCGGATCCTGCAAGCGGCGGGCGATCGAGACTGCACCGCGCAGCGAAACGTCGAGGCCGGGGAACTCCAAGGCGGCCGTTTCAGATGCCGAGTAAACCGAGGCGCCGGCTTCGGAAACGATGACCTTGGTCGGCTTCGGCGCCGGCAGCTGCAGGAGCATGTCGGCAACGAGCTTTTCGGTCTCACGGCTGCCGGTTCCGTTGCCGATCGCGATCAGCTCCACCTTGTGCTTGCGGATCAGCGAGGCGAGCTCGGCCTGCGTGCCACGAACGTCGTTCTTCGGTGGGAACGGGTAGACGGTCGTCGTTTCGAGCAGCTTGCCGGTGCCGTCGACCACCGCGACCTTGACGCCGGTGCGGATGCCCGGATCGAGGCCCATCGTGGCCCGCGATCCCGCAGGCGCGGCAAGCAGCAGGTCCTTGAGGTTGCGGGCGAAGACGTGGATCGCCTCCTCTTCGGCACGCTCGCGCAGTTCACGCATCAGGTCGAGCGACAGCGACATGGAGAGCTTCACGCGCCAGGTCCAGCCGATCATCTCGGCCAGCCATTTGTCACCCGGCAGATGGGCGCCGACATTGTAGGCGGCGGCAATCATGCGCTCGACCGGCTTTACCGGCGACGTGTCGTCCTGATCGACGACGATATCAACGGACAGAACCTCTTCGTTCCAACCGCGCAGCATCGCCAGCGCCCGGTGACCGGGCGTCGTCGCCCAGCGCTCGGAATGGTCGAAATAGTCGGAGAACTTGGCGCCGGCCTCCTGCTTGCCGTCGACGACCTTGGCGCGCAGGAAGGCGGCGCCCTTCATATGATTGCGAAGGCGGCCAAGCAGATCGGCGTTTTCGGTCATGCCTTCGGCGATGATGTCGCGCGCGCCATCAAGCGCCGCCTTCACATCAACCACCTCGGCGGTCAGGAAGGCCGTTGCGCGATCGGCCGGCGCGACGGAGCGATCGGCCAGAATCGCTTCCGCCAGCGGCGCGAGGCCACGCTCGCGGGCGATCTCAGCCTTGGTGCGGCGCTTCGGCTTGTAGGGCAGATAGATGTCTTCAAGTTCCGCCTTGGTTTCGACGGCAGCGATCTTGGCTTCCAGTTCGTCCGTCAGCTTGTCCTGCCCGCGGATCGACTCGAGGATCGATGCCCGACGCGCCTCGAGTTCGCGCAAGTAAGTCAGCCGCTCCGACAGCATACGCAATTGCGTATCGTCTAGGCCGCCGGTCACTTCCTTGCGGTAGCGCGCGATGAACGGCACCGTTGCCCCCTCGTCCAACAGCTCGACAGCGGCTTTAACCTGCGAAGGTGCTGCCTTGATTTCGCTGGCAATAATGGCGGCGATGGATTTAGCGGGGTTGGCCATGGGAATTCCGTCTTTCCTGCAGCGCTTGGAAGCACTGCACGTTTTGTCCTTGGATCGGAGATGATCCGCGGAAACAGGCAGTCGTTTGGTCGGCGACCATAAAGGCGCAGGGCTTCGAGGCCAAGTGAAGGCCTTCGGAGGAAATTCCGAACTCCACAGAAGATGGGGGACGGCCATCCCGTGTCGAACTATCGCGACAGGGATGGCCTTAAATCAGACCGCCATTGCAGCCGGTTCGATGTGTTCTTCCGCCGGCGCCTCGTCCCAATTGTTGACCGGTTCGAGCGGCGGCCGACGCTTCTCGAACTCGATCAATTGCCGCTCCCGCTCCTCGATGTAGTCGCGCGAGACCGGCACGGCATCGAGAGAAGGCGAGAGCTGAAGCTGGAAGATGAAGTGTTTGTCGTAGAGGAAGGCCGTTTCGGAAGCCGCCAGATAGAACTCCCACATGCGGAAGAAGCGTTCGTCGTAGAGCCTTACCGCCTCTTCGCGGCGCGCGACGAAACGCTCACGCCAGGCCCGCAAGGTCCAGGCATAGTGCATCGGCAGGATCTCGACATCCTTCACCAGCAGCCGCATACGCTCGACCGACGGCAGAACCTCGGAGAGAGCGGGAATATAACCGCCGGGGAAGATGTACTTTTCGATCCACGGGTTGGTCGCCCAGGGCTTGTAGACCTGGCCGATCGAATGCAGCAGCATGACGCCTTCCGGCGTCAGCAACTCCTTCATCTTGTTGAAGAAATTTCCGTAATTGCCGATACCGACATGCTCGAACATGCCGACGGAGACGATGCGGTCGAACTGCCGGCCCTCAAGGGTGCGGTAGTCCTGCAGTTCGAAGCGGACACGATCGGAAAGCCCGCGCCTGGCGGCACGATCACGGGAAACCTTCAGCTGCTCCTCGCTGAGCGTGATGCCCGTGACTTCGACTCCGGAAGATTCGGCCAGATACATAGCCATCCCGCCCCAGCCGGAACCGACCTCCAGCACCTTCTGCCCCGGCTCCAGCAGAAGCTTCGCGGCGATGTGCCGCTTCTTGGCGAGCTGTGCTGCGTCGAGCGATATTCCCCGCGGCTGGAAATAGGCGCAGGAATATTGCCAGTCCTCGTCGAGGAACAGGTTGAAGAGATTGCGATCGAGATCGTAGTGATGCGCGACGTTGTTCCGGTTGCGATTGACCGGCATGCGGCTCACCAACTGCTGGCGCAGCACATGCCACAGGCCTGTGATCGTGTTGGTGGCATTTGCCGCATTCTCGATGCCGTTCGCCTTCACGATCGAAAGCACGTCGAAAATGTCACCTCTTTCGATGACGACGCGCCCATCCATGTACATTTCACCAAAGCGAAGGCCCGGGTCCCGGACGATCGCATTCTCCGCCTCCGCGTCGACGATGCGGATTGATGCCGGTTTTCCGGTGCCGTCACCCAGAACGACCTGTTCGCCGGAAGAAAAAGTCACCGTCAGGTTGCCGTTGCGCACCAGACGGCGAAGCAAAGTCAACAATGCTGCATTCATATCTCACCCCTACCAGACCTACCCACGGTGTCCTGGTGCATGAGAGATGCGAAGGGTCGGCTCGTTCGGGGCTTCCGGAGGGTTTGCGCGAGCGCGCCTCGGGAGCATACGCGAGCGCGTCCGGAAGCGGCGAGCGGCTCGGGCGTGGCGTCACGGGTATCCAGCGGGCGCGTCAGGCTCCATGTGCTTGCCCCGCCGGAAATTCGTCAGGCCAGCCGCCATCGGGCTCCTATCCATCAGAACTTCCATTAATTTAGGAAGCTTCCATGGATTGGCAATGGGTTCTCTATGGCCCCTCATAGACTTGTTTCCTTAGCAAATGAGGAAACGCGGCTATGCGCCAACGACTCCGCGCCCTCGCAAGCGAGCACGATCATGCGGGCGATCGAAATCCAGCATCGGGCCGGCAGGAACGATGCGGGTCGGATTGATGTGGGCAATGCCGTAGTAGCCGCGTTTGATATGATCGATGCGCACGCTCTCGCGGATACCCGGCCATTGATAGATTTCGCGCAGATAGTTCGACAACGCCGGGTAGTCCTCGATCCGGCGGATGTTGCATTTGAAGGCGCCATGATAGGCCGCATCGAAACGAATCAGGGTGACGAACAAGCGGATGTCCGCCTCGGTCAGGTACTCGCCTGCGAGATAACGGTTGACCGCGAGGTGTGCCTCGACTTCGTCGAGCATGCCGAACAGGCTCGACACCGCCTCATCATAGGCTTCCTGCGTCTTTGCAAAGCCGGATCGATAGACGCCGTTGTTGACCCGCTCGTAGATCGGGCCATTCCAGTGATCGATGTCTCCCCGCAGCGCCTCCGGATAGAAATCAAGCCGGTTGCCGGTCAAGTGATCAAAGGCCGAATTCAGGATGCGGATGATGTCGGCGGACTCGTTGTTGACGATCCGACCCTCCTGCATATCCCAGAGAACCGGAACCGAGACCTTGCCGGTATAGGTCGGGTCGCTCGCCACATAGAGCTCATGATGGAAACGGATCTTACCGACGCGCTCACCGGCATCGACCGGCTCGTTATAGGTCCAACCATCCTCTCCGAGCACCGGGTTGGCCACCGTAAGCCCGATGATCTCCTGCAATCCCTTGAGGTTTCTGAAGGCGATCGTGCGCGAGGCCCAGGGGCAGAGATAGGAAACGAACAGGCGGTAACGCCCGGCCTCGGCCGGCAGAGCCGGCTGGCCTTCCGGGCCTGGGCTCCCCTCTGGCGTGATCCAGCGGTGAAAGCGCGTCGGCTCCCGGTGGAATGCACCCCCTTTCATCTCGCTGGCCGCAACGTCGCCCTTGACCCATTTTCCCTCGACAAGCTGCGGCATCTCTTTTCTCCGGATCGCAAAATCAACGATAGCTACGTCTCACAGGGCTCCGCTGCGGGTCAATCGCGCGCGCGGGTGACACATCGTTCGCAATCCGCGACACGCACGTGAGGCGTGTATCAACATCCTGGCGCCACAATGTCGAGCAATCCGGATTCGAAGAGGAGAATCAGGATGAAGAAGTTCGTTGCTGCCATTGTTCTGTTTGCCGCCGTCGTCTGGCTGATGAACACGTCGCTGTTCGTCACGCCACCGGCAGGCTCGGCGAAACTGCTCGCGCACCGAGGCGTCCACCAAACCTATCCGAAGGCCAATGTCGGCAACGACACTTGCACTGCAACGATCATCGATCCGCCACAGCATTCCTATCTCGAAAATACGATCGCCTCGATGGGGGCTGCCTTCGATGCGGGCGCTGATGTCGTCGAACTCGACGTGCATCTCACGCCAGACAAACAGTTCGCCGTCTTTCACGACTGGACGCTCGACTGTCGGACCGAAGGCAAGGGCGTTACCGAAGAAACGCCGATGGCGACGCTGAAGTCTCTCGATATCGGTTACGGCTATACGGCCGATGGCGGCAAGACCTTCCCCTTCCGCGGAAAGGGCGTCGGCCAGATGCCGACGCTGGATGAGGTGCTGGCTGCCCTGCCCGACCGCAAGTTTCTCGTCAACTTCAAGAGCCGGCGCGCCGAGGAGGGCGCGGCACTCGCAACGCTGATCGAAGCGCGGCCGCAATGGCGGCAGGCTATGTTCGGGGTGTATGGCGGCGAGGAACCGACTCGCGAGACTCTGAAGCGCGTGGAAGGGATGCGCGGCTATGACCGGACGTCGACGATGGCGTGCCTAACGCGCTATCTCGGCTATGGCTGGACCGGTCTGATGCCGGAGGCTTGCCGGAACACTCTCGTCATCGTGCCCGGCAATTACGCGCATTTTCTCTGGGGTTGGCCCGACCGTTTCTCCGCCCGCATGAAAGCGGCCGGAAGCGATATCATCCTGCTCGGCCCTTATCACGGCGGCGACTTCACCACCGGGATCGATACGATGCAGGATCTGGAATTGGTCCCGCCGGGGTTTTCCGGCTACATCTGGACCAACCGTATCGAGATGATCGGCCCGGCCCTGGGAAAGCGGCAGGTCGCTGAGGCCAGGGCGAACTGAGGCGGCATCCAAGGCACGGCTTCCCCCTTGCCGTCATCGTGCGACTTTGCGCGTCTCGATAGACAGGTATCGCTGCAACGCGACGCCCGTCCTGCACGGGTACCGAGACCGTCTTGAACCGGATCGCCCCAGCTTATCGCGGGAATTCGAGGCCCATTTCGCGGAAGCGCTCGGGGTCGTCGCCCCAGTTTTCGCGCACCTTGACGAACAGGAAAAGGTGCACCGGCTGCTCGAGGATCTCGGAGATCTCCTTGCGCGACGCCGTCGAAATCGCCTTGATCGCGTCGCCGTTCTTGCCGAGCGCGATCTTCTTCTGGCTCTCGCGCTCGACGTAGATCACCTGTTCGATGCGAACCGATCCGTCCTTGCGCTCTTCCCACTTCTCGGTTTCGACATGCGAGGCATAGGGAAGCTCCTGATGCAGGCGCAGAAACAACTTCTCGCGGGTGATTTCGGCCGCGAGCTGGCGCATCGGCAAATCGGAAATCTGATCCTCCGGATAGTACCAGGGACCTTCCGGCAACGTCTCGGCGAGATAGTCCATGAGGTCCTTGCAGCCCGAACCGTTCAGCGCCGAGATCATGAAGGTGCGTTCGAACTTGATCGTCTCGTTGGCCGCAGCCGCGAGCTTCAAAAGATCCTCCGGCCGTACCTGGTCGATCTTGTTCAACACGAGGATCTTCGGCTGGTGCACTTCCTTCAGCCCCTCGAGGATCGCTTCCGCATCACCCTTCAGGCCACGCTCGCTATCGATCAGGAGCATGATCACGTCCGCATCCTTGGCGCCGCCCCAGGCGGTCGTGACCATGGCACGGTCGAGCCGCCGCCGCGGCTTGAAGATGCCGGGCGTGTCCATGAAGACGATCTGAGCGTTGTCGTGGATGGCAATGCCGCGCACGATCGCGCGCGTGGTCTGCACCTTGTGGCTGACGATCGAAACCTTGGCGCCGACGAGGCGGTTGACCAAGGTCGACTTGCCTGCGTTGGTCGCGCCGATCAGCGCCACGAAACCCGAGTGGGTCGGCGCGCCTTCAGCGGCCGTATCTTTTTCCATGTCCGTCATTTTTTCCGTCAATTTCCGGCGGAGTTTTTCCGCCACACGCCTTCGCGTTCCAGCAATTTCATCGCGGCGACCTGCTCGGCGCCACGCTTGGACCTGTCGATCCCGGTCTCCGGCGCGACCCCCGCGATCTCCACGGTTACCGTGAAGCGGGGATCATGATCCGGGCCGGAACGATCGTCCGTCCTGTAAGTCGGCGCGATGCCAAACTTGGCATGCGCCCATTCCTGCAATTCGGTCTTCGCATCGCGGCGGGCACCGTCGGCGCGGACCGCCCGATCCTTCCAATGGCGCAGCACGAAGCCGCGGGCGGCCTCAAGGCCCCCATCGAGATAGATGGCGGCGATAAGCGACTCTACCACATCGGCGCGCACATTCATCATCGCCTTGCCGGTAATCTTCTTGACGTCGGAACCGGTGCGGATGAATTGGTGCAGTTCGAGATCGTCGGCGACCATAGCGCAGCTTTCGGCGCTGACGAGCTGGTTCAGCCGTACCGACAGCTCGCCTTCATTTGCATCGCGAAACGTCTGGAACAGAAGTTCGGCAATGCAGAGCCCAAGTACCCGGTCGCCCAGGAACTCCAGGCGCTGATAGTTGGAGCCTTTGGCGCTACGGGCGCTGGAATGGGTGAGCGCCCGATCCAGGCGCTCCTTCTCAGCAAACTGATAGCCAATCACGGTCTCGAGTTTTGCCCGATCCTCCGCGCTCAGCGACCGCGACTTCATTATTCGACCGCCTTGAACAGACGATCGTAACGCAGGTTCGCCGGCCACTTCCAGACTTCGCGGAACGAGGTGTCGTTGCCGAGCGAGAAGAAGATCATGCTGGCGCGGCCAACCAGGTTCTCGGCCGGGACGAAGCCGACGTCGAAGCGGCTGTCGGCCGAGTTGTCGCGGTTGTCGCCCATCATGAAGTAGTGACCTTCGGGCACGATGAATTCGCGGGTGTTGTCGCCGCGCGAATCCGGGAACTGGTCGAGCGTGTCGTAGGACACGCCGTTGTCCATCGTCTCACGATAGACCGGGACGTCTCCGCCGGTGTCGTACTGATCGTCGGCGCGGAAAGCACCGTCCGGCACGCGGTCGACCGGCTTGTCGTTGATGTAGAGGATGCTGTTGCGAACCTGGACGCGATCCCCCGGCAGGCCGACGAGGCGCTTGATATAGTCGATATCGGGGTTCGGCGGGAAGCGGAAGACGACGATATCGCCACGCTTCGGCTCGCTGGCGAAAATGCGGCCGGAGAACAGATCGGGAGAAAGCGGCAGCGAATACTTGGAAAAACCGTAGGCGAACTTGTTGACGAAGATGTAGTCGCCGACGAGCAGCGTCGGCATCATCGAGCCCGAGGGAATGGTGAAGGGCTGAAAGAGAACGGTACGGATGACTACGGCCAGGAGGAGCGCCTGGATAACGACCTTCACGTTTTCCCAGAGACCGCTCTGCTTCGCTTCTGTCTTTTCTGCCACGCTAGTGTCTTCCTTTATCATGGCAACGCCCTCACCGGGGCTTGCTCTTAACTTTCTTCCGCAGTTCTGATCCCACCTTCAAACTGCGTACAATCCGGTCTCATATGCTGCAGACTGCCTGCCCTTCAATCGCCTCGGACCGGGTTTTCCAGCGGAATGCTCTAAACCGTTCCCTCAACCGGGGCAACGGGCAGCGCTTCGATAATCACGAAGGCCTGCGCCAGAGGAAAATCGTCGGTGATCGTTAGGTGAATAGCCGCCCGGTGATGGGGCGGCAGCATCTGCGCCAGACGCTCCGCTGCACCGCCGGTGAGGTTCATTGTCGGTTTGCCGCCGGGCAAATTGATGACGCCCATGTCCTTCCAGAAGACGCCCTGCGCAAGACCCGTCCCCAGCGCCTTCGAACAGGCTTCCTTGGCGGCGAAGCGCTTGGCGTAGGACGCAGCCCTATTCTTCCGGCCTTCGGACTTGGCGATCTCGATTTCCGTGAAACAGCGCTGCACGAAGCGCTCGCCGAAGCGAGAAAGCGAGTTTTCGATCCGCCTGATATCGATCAGGTCGCTGCCTATGCCAATGATCATGAGGAAGATCCGAAGTCTTTGGTGCGCGCCCGGCGTCGCTTTTGAAAGATGCGAGCAGCGTGGTAGGCCGCAAGATAGGAAATCAGCGCGCCGGCGGCGGCCAGCGGCAGGGAACCGATGAGCATCGGCTTGAAGACCGGTCCCCAAAGGGCAGAGAGGTCAAGGTGCTCGACCATGCGCATCACGTCGGCGCTGCTGGCGGCGTGCGCGCTTTCCACACCCAAGATGGCGATGCCCAACTCATAGGACGCGGTCAGGATCATCGGGATCGTCACCGGATTGGCAAGCGCGGTGGTGATCGCGGCGGCAACCAGATTGCCGGAGAACACGAAGGCCAGAGCGACGGCTATGACGATGTGCAGGCCGAAGAACGGCGTAAACGACGACGCTACGCCCGCAGCCACCCCGACAGCAATCGAGTGCGGCGTCGAGGAGAGGCGCAGGATCCGCAAGGTAATGTAGCGCGGACCACGCCGAAAGCCCTTGCGCGGCCAAAGGAGTGCGCGGAGCCTTTCGGAAATCGTGACCGGGTTTCTGCGTCTAAATAACATTCTGCCGTCATGACCGCATCTTGGAGCCGTCGACCGGCACAAGACGGCGCGTCCGCCTGTTTGCTGGCCGCAAGATAGGCGTCATGGCTGCGGCTTGCAACCCGCCGGCGCGCCGCGCATATGTCGCAGGCAAGCCATTCACGGAACGCATGGCTTCAGCATCCCGCCACCAGACGGGACGCGATCGACTTAGTAGTTGCGGAACAGGCCGCGATCGATCTGGCGCTGACGGTACTCGAGATCGATGCGATCGACCGAACTATTGAGATAGGCGAGCTCGCGCTCTTCCTGAGTGGGGACGCGCAGTGCGCGGGTGATCTTCTTCAACTGATTGAACATGGCAAACCTCTTTGTTTACCTCCCGATACAGAAGATAGTTTAGAAGTCCCTTTTCCACCAGTTCCAGGAAAAGGCGGCAGCCATGCAGTCAGAGCATGCCTTGCCGCTTTGCCATGCACCTCGTGCCTGTTTTTGAGGCAGCGACATGTAGAACCAAGGGCCACGGCGGCCCTGCAGGCGCCGCGCCGGTTGGCTCATTCAAAGAGGCGCTTCACCGTGGACACGCTCGGAAGCTCCTTGAGCTGCGTGATCAGATGGTTGAGCTGGCGCAGATCCCAGACTTCAAGATCGAACTGCAGCTCGCTGAAGTCCGCCGCCACGCGGCCCATCGAGAGTGAGCGGATATTGACGTCGCTGGTCGCGATCGCCTGAGCCACTTCGGCCAGCGTTCCCGGCTCATTCAGGGCGCTGATTGCAATCCGAGCCATGAAGCGGCTGCTGTTGGCTTCGTCCAGATCCCAGCGCACATCGATCCAGCGCTCCGGTTCGTCGTCGAATTTCTGCAGGATGGGCGACTGGATCGGATAGATGGTGATGCCCTTGTCCTTTTCCATGATGCCGACGATACGATCGCCGGGAATGGCACCGGCGGGGCTGAAATGCACCTCGGCATTGCCGGAGAGACCGCGGATTGGAAGCGCTTCCGGCCCTTCGACCTGTACTGCGCCGTTCGCATCCTTACCAAGCCCCGGCAGTTTGAACACCATGCCGGCGGCGCTGCGCATGTTGAACCAGCCATCGTCGGCGCTCGGCTTCACCGTCACGCGCTCATCCTGGTGATCCGGGAAGACCGCGCGCAGGACATCGAGCGAAGAGAGCTCGCCGCGACCGACCGCAGCGATCGCGTCTTCGACTTCCTTCTGACCGAGACGATGCAGCGCCGGCTTCAGCGCCTCGCGCGAAAACGTCTTGCTGGCGCGCTCGAAGGTGCGCTCCAGAATGCGATAGCCGAGGCCGGCATATTGCTTGCGAACCGCGGCGCGCGTCGCGCGGCGGATCGCCGAGCGCGCCTTGCCGGTGACGACGATCTCTTCCCAGGCCGGCGGCGGCACCTGAATGCCCGAGCGAATGATCTCCACCTCGTCACCATTGTTGAGGCGTGTGACCAGCGGCATGATGCGGCCGTTGATCTTGGCGCCGACGCAGGTGTCGCCGATGTTGGTGTGTACGGCGTAGGCGAAGTCGATCGGCGTCGCGCCACGCGGCAGCGCGATGAGCTGCCCCTTGGGCGTGAAGCAGAACACCTGATCCTGGAACAGCTCGAGCTTGGTGTGCTCG
The DNA here is from genome assembly GCF_059424735.1 of Ensifer sp. GW101-20A05. NCBI lineage: Bacteria > Pseudomonadati > Pseudomonadota > Alphaproteobacteria > Hyphomicrobiales > Rhizobiaceae > Ensifer > Ensifer sp. GW101-20A05. The sequence goes on from NZ_JBWKZT010000007.1 coordinate 302,241, forward strand.
AGGAATTCTTCGGGGTTGTCGCCCTCCGCGAGGGATTCGATCGTGCGCCTGAGCCAGGAATAGGCGTTCGACGTCGGCGAAAGGGCCTGATCCGCCGAGTTCCCCTCCCCGTCCTTGTAGAGCGAGTGGGCCGCGATACCGTATTCGGCGATATCGTTCATGCGCCGCGTGCGGATCTGCAGCTCGATGCGCTGGCGCGAAGGGCCGACGATCGTGGTGTGGATCGACTGATAGTCGTTCTGCTTCGGCGTCGAGATGTAGTCCTTGAAGCGACCTGGAACAACGCGCCAGCGGGTGTGCACGATGCCGAGCGCCCGGTAGCAGGACGGGATGTCATCGACGATGATGCGGAAACCCCAGACGTCGGAAAGCTGTTCGAAGGACAGCGACTTCGACTGCATCTTGCGGAAGACCGAATAGGGCTTCTTCTGGCGGCCCTTGACCTGCGCAGCCTTCAGGCCTTCGGCCTGAAGCAGTTCGCGCAACTCGTCCTCGATCTTCTTGATCAGACCTTCGTTGCGCTGGGAAAGCTCTTCCAGTCGCCTAGTGACCGTCTCGAAAGCTTCCGGGTTGATGTGGCGGAACGAGAGATTTTCGAGCTCTTCGCGCATATCCTGCATACCCATGCGGCCGGCGAGCGGCGCATAGATATCCATCGTTTCTTCGGAGATGCGGGCCCGCTTTTCCGCCGACATGTGGTCGAGCGTGCGCATGTTGTGCAGCCGGTCGGCAAGCTTGACCAAAAGCACACGCACGTCGTCCGAGATCGCCAGCAGCAGTTTGCGCAGGTTCTCAGCCTGCTTGGCCTTCTTGGTGACGAGATCGAGCTTCTTGATCTTCGTCAGCCCCTCGACGAGCGCACCGATGTCTTCGCCGAAGAGATCATCAATCTCCTGGCGGGTCGCGGTCGTGTCTTCGATCGTGTCGTGCAGCAGCGCGACCGCAATGGTCGACTCGTCGAGCCGCATTTCCGTCAGGATCGCAGCCACTTCCAGGGGATGAGAGATATAGGGATCGCCGCTTGCCCGCTTCTGCTGGCCATGCTTCTGCATCGCATAGACGTAGGCCTTGTTCAGCAAGGCTTCATTGACGTCGGGCTTGTATTTTTGCACGCGCTCAACGAGCTCGTATTGGCGCATCATTCGCTAGCGGTCCTCTGGATCAGGGTGATTTTAGGTCGAAACGACCTAAATCATAAACGTAATCGTTTCTCATAAGGTAGAGCGGGATGCGGGCGGACAACCGCATCCACTTTTCCTCATCCCGCTCCAGAAGAAATCAATAAAAAAGTGCGCCAATCATACGAGTGGCGCACTGCTTTGAAAACACGCAGGAACGGTCGTTCCGCGAAGGATCTCAGTAGTCGTCGCTCTTTTCCGGCGGCACAAGACCTTCGATGCCGGCCAGCAGTTCTTCTTCCGACATGCGGTCGAACGTGATCGCTTCCGGCTGATCTTCGTCTTCGGCAACTTCGGTGAAGGTGGTTTCCGCTTCCGATTGAAGCAGCGAAGCCGGATCGGGCTCGGGCTCGTCCACTTCAACATGCTTCTGCAGCGAATGGATCAGATCTTCCTTGAGGTCGCCGGGAGAAAGCGTCTCATCGGCGATCTCGCGCAGCGCAACGACCGGGTTCTTGTCGTTGTCGCGGTCGATGGTGATGGCGGCACCCTGGGAAATCAGGCGCGCGCGGTGGCTGGCAAGCAGAACGAGTTCGAAACGGTTATCGACCTTGTCGATGCAATCTTCGACGGTGACGCGGGCCATTGCCTGTCCTTTTGGGCTCGAAGCGCGGCGGCATCGCCGCTGCACGGATTGACGACACGAAACCGGAACGGCCGTCTAGCGACGGCCTCGTCGGCTCCGATTTCTGGAATTAGCCGCCCGGATACAATCAAAACAAGACAAGTTCAAGTTTTTCCTGCAAGTGCCGCTCACGTAACGTCACACTTCGTGATAAAATGCGATCATAATGGGCTGGAAAACCTTAGCCGCAAACATCTGGTTGCATCATTGGCCTCGACGCCAAAACGCCTGGTAGAAAAGGCACTCCAGGGATGTGGACTATCTATAGCAACTGCTAAAACTAGCTATATTCGCGAGCGCCCTGCTGGAATAATGCAATGCCTAGCCTACATTATTTGCAATATCAGCAATTATTAATGTAACCGACTTATTTTTGCGTATCGGCCGGCAGCGGGCATTTGATGCGCCGGCATTGAAAAGGAAAGACGATGTTTGATCCCCGCGAAAAGATCGCACTTTTTATCGACGGCGCCAATCTCTACGCGGCATCGAAGAGCCTCGGCTTTGACATTGACTATCGCAAACTCCTGAAAGCCTTTCAAAAACGCGGTTACCTGCTGCGCGCCTACTACTACACCGCCCTCATTGAAGATCAGGAATATTCTTCGATCCGCCCGCTGATCGACTGGCTAGACTACAATGGTTACAAGGTCGTGACGAAGCCGGCCAAAGAATTCACCGACTCACTTGGCCGCCGCAAGATCAAGGGCAACATGGACATCGAACTGGCGATCGATGCGATGGAACAGTCCGAGACCGTCGATCACCTCGTCATCTTCTCCGGTGACGGCGACTTCACCACACTCGTCGAAGCGCTGCAGCGCAAGGGCCGCAAGGTCTCGGTCGTGTCGACAATGTCCACCCAGCCACCGATGATTGCCGACGACCTTCGTCGCCAGGCCGATCACTTCATCGACCTCGCAACGCTGCGGGCCGAAATCGGCCGCGAGCCTTCCGAACGCACGCCGCGGCATACGGCCGAACCGGTGGCGGACCCCGTCGAAATCTAAAGCGGCGATCTAGCGGACCAAGGATCGCTTAGATCATTTCATTGTCTCATCGAAACACTGAAGTGATCTAAGTCTTTGAAATTACGCAATTCCGGACGGAAAACCGTTTCGCACTTTTCCTGGAATTGCTCTAGCCACGATCCTTCAGCAGGCGGTTTTTCTGCCGGTTCCAATCGCGCTCTTTCGAGGTCTCGCGCTTGTCGTGGAGCTTCTTGCCTTTGCCGAGCGCCAGTTCGAGCTTGGCCCGACCGCGCTCGTTGAAGTAGATGCGCAGCGGGATCAGCGACATGCCTTCGCGATTGACCGCGCCCTGCAGACGATTGACCTCGCGCTTCGACAGAAGCAGTTTCCGCCGCCGCCGCGTTTCATGGTTGAAGCGGTTCGCCTGCAGATACTCCGGCAGATAGGAGTTGATCAGCCAGATCTCTCCACCTTCGTCCGTCGCATAGGATTCAGCAATGTTGGCCTTGCCTTCGCGCAACGACTTGACCTCGGTGCCGGTCAGAACCAGACCGGCCTCGTAGGTGTCGACGATCTCGTAGTTGAAGCGGGCCTTTCGGTTTTCCGCCACAACCTTGTTGACCGTGCGCTGGCTTCCTTTGGGTGCCATCAGTTCATCAATCCTGCATGCCTCAGCGCCGCGTCGATCGCCGCTTCGGTTGCCGGCTCCAGCGTCGACAGCAGCGGCGAACGCACGGTGCGGCTCATCCGGCCGAGGCGGTTCAGCGCATATTTCGCGCCGCAAAGGCCGGGCTCCATAAAGATCGCCTTGTGCAGCGGCATCAGCTTGTCCTGATAGGCAAGCGCCTTGGCGAATTCACCGGCAAGCGTCGCCTCCTGGAACTCGGCGCAGAGGCGCGGAGCCACGTTGGCCGTGACGGAAATGCAGCCGACGCCCCCATGGGCATTGAAGCCGAGTGCCGTCGCGTCCTCGCCGGAGAGCTGAACGAAATCCGGACCGCAGGCCATGCGCTGTTCCGAAACGCGCTCGATCTTGCCGGTCGCATCCTTGACGCCGATGATGTTCGCATAGGCCTTGCTAAGCGCCGCCATGGTCTCGACACTCATATCCACGACCGACCGGCCGGGGATGTTGTAGATGACGATCGGCAGCTTCACGCTTTCGGCGATCGCGGCATAATGCGCGAAGAGGCCCTTCTGCGTCGGCTTGTTGTAATAGGGCGTGACAACGAGGATCGCATCGGCACCAGCCTTTTCGGCATGCTGCGCGAGCTCGACTGCTTCCGTCGTGTTGTTGGAGCCGGCGCCGGCGATCACCGGCACCCGCTTGGCCGCCGCCTCGATGCAGAGCTCGACGACTTTCTTGTGCTCGTCATGGGAAAGGGTCGGAGACTCGCCGGTGGTGCCGACCGGCACGAGACCATGGCTGCCTTCTTTTATCTGCCATTCCACATGCGCGACGAAACCATCCGCATCCACCGCGCCGGTGGCGGTGAACGGTGTTACGAGAGCGGGAATGGAACCCTTGAACATGCACAACTCCTGACGGCGCAAAGACGCAAAATGCACTCATGCTTTGGCCGTAATCGACGGTTAAAAAACTGCCGCACCATAATCATGTGAGGGGGCTGCGGCAAGCGTCGTGACACGGCATTTCACGCCGGTTTTCATGCAAAAGCTTGACGTTCGGCCCGCATAATGGTCCCGCTCCGCCATAGGCCTGGGGCGGCATGGTGCGATTGCCATGATCAATATTGGCCGCTAGTCTTGCCTCAGACAATCCGGCGGCAGCTGAATGTGAGACACGGGGAACACGGCCTCTTGATGCGCGGATCAAATTTTCTGCCTGTCGCCGCCATCGTCGGCGCTGCGTTGCTCACATCGCCGGCCTTCAGTTCCGAAACGCCGGAACGGATACCGGTTCCGGCGCATAAACCCGACATATCGAACAAGGCCGCGCAGGTTGCCGTCGACGAAACCACCAATGCCATTCCGGCGATCGTCACCCCGGTCAACAGCGATCTGAAGACGGGCCTCGACGCCCTCTCCAACCGGCAGCCGGCGACCGCGATTTCCGTGCGCAATGCCATGAGCCGCGATGCACTCGACCGTCACATCCTGACCTGGGCGATTGCCGTTTCCGGCCAGCGCGGCATTCCTTCCTTTGAGATCGCCGATGCCCAGCGCGAACTTCAGGGATGGCCCGGCCTGAAATCCCTGCGCGCCAATTCGGAGCGGGCGCTCTATCGCGAAAACCCGCCGGCGCCGGACGTCCTTGACGCCTTTGGCAACACGCAGCCCGAGACAACCGAGGGAACCCTCATCCTGGCTCGTGCCCTTGTCGCCCAGGGACAAACGGAAGCAGCGGCGAAACGGTTGCTCGGAATTTGGCAACGGGACGCGCTCGACAAGGATATCGAGACCCGGATTCTCGCGGAGTTCTCCAGTCTACTAACACCCGCCGATCATCAGCGGCGCATGGCCATGCTCCTCTACCGCAATCGCGTCGAACAGGCCGAACGCTTTGGCGATCTCGGCAAGGCGCAGTCGCTCTATCGTGCCTGGGCAGCAGTCAGCCGCGGCAACGACAAGGCAGATGCGCTGATCGCGGCGGTCGATCCTTCCTGGCGCAAGGATCCCGCCTATCTCTTCATTCAGATCGAGTCCTTGCGCAAACAGAAGAAGTACGAGGAAGCGGCCAAGCTGCTTGCCCGTATGCCAAGGGACAGAGGGGTGCTCGTCAATCCTGGCGAATGGTGGATCGAGCAACGCGTTGTCAGCCGAGGCCTGCTCGACGCCGGCGACTTCAAGGGCGCCTACCGGATCGCGGCCGGTCATATGGCCACGGAGGCGACCGATATCGTCGATGCCGAATTCCACGCCGGCTGGTATGCACTACGCGGCATGGAAGATCCGGCGATCGCAGCTCGCCATTTCCGCCGCATCCTCGATGCGTCAAACCGCCCGCTTTCCGCCTCCCGCGCCTGGTACTGGCTGGGCCGGTCGGCCGAGGCCGGCGGACCGGGCAATGCCAGCGAGTATTTCGCCAATGCGGCGCGCTACCCCGGCACCTTCTATGGTCAACTCGCAGCCGCCCGGCTTGGCCGCAAGGCGCTGAACGTCGCCTACCCTGCCCCGTCGGCGGGCGATCGGACACAATTCGAAAATCGCGAGGCGGTGCGGGCGATCTCCCGCCTTGAAAGCGCCGGCCATGCCTGGCGCGCCGACAGTATCTACCGTGCGCTTGCCGAAGAACTGAACAGTCCCGGCGAACTCGCCCTGCTTTCGGCGCGCGCCGAGAAGGCCGGAAACCACCAGCTTTCGCTCCAGATCGGCAAGATTGCATTCGGACGCGGCATCGATGTCGCGGCGCTCGCCTTTCCCGTCGGCGTGATCCCTTCAAGCGCCAATATCGACGGTTCCGGCAAGGCGCTCGCCTATGCGATCGCGCGGCAGGAGAGTGCCTTCAATCCCGCAGCCATCTCCACCGCCAATGCCCGCGGCCTGCTGCAACTGATGCCGGGTACCGCCAAGGGCGTCGCCAGCCGCTATGGCCTTGCCTATTCGCAGGACCGGCTGACCAGCGATGCCGGCTACAACGCCACGCTTGGCGCGCACTATCTCGGCGAACAGATCAGTAGTTTTGGCGGGTCCTATATCCTGACCTTCATCGCCTACAACGCCGGACCGCGCCGTGTTCCGGAATGGCTTGGCCGCTATGGCGATCCGCGCGGCAAACCGATCGACGAAGTCGTCGACTGGATCGAGCGCATTCCATTCCAGGAGACCCGCAATTATGTGCAGCGGGTCATGGAAAACTATCAGGTTTACAAGTCGAGGCTCGGGCAGAACGCCGACATCGTCGAAGATCTGAGGGTGGGGCGGCAATAGCCGAACGCGCCACCCGCCGTTCAAGCAATCGTGATGATCGCCGGCGGCACAAAAGGCGGCTTAAGCCATTTCCCTTCTGAAGGTTCGATCTTTCCTGAAGGAAATGGTGAACACAATGAAGACCTTATCCATTATCGCCCTGTCTCTGGCGACGGCAATGAGCAGTGTTCCGCCTGCCAATGCATTCCCGATCGCTCCGCAGGTATCTCGAACGACTGACATTCAAAAGGCTCAGTTCCCATACGAGCGCGGCGAAGCCCGAAAGAACCGCCCCAGTTGTGTCGTTCCTTATTGCGAGCGCGGCGGCCGGCGCGGCTATTACCGGGATGGCGATAGACGCGGATACTATCGGGACGGCTATTACCGGGATGGCTACTATCGCGACCGTTATCGCCGCCACTACCACAACGACAATGATGTCGGCGCTTTCATTGGTGGGCTTGCGGCAGGCGCAATCGTCGGCGGTTTGCTGAGTCAGCCGCGATACTACAATGGGTCGCGTGCAGTCAGCGGCAATGCCCATACGCGCTGGTGCTACGCCCGCTATCGGTCCTATCGCGCCTGGGACAACTCGTATCAGCCCTATGGCGGTCCACGGCGACAATGCTCGCCCTACTGACAAGGCAGATGACCACGTTCGCAAGTAGCGCGCTGTTAGCGAGCCATTCGCAGCGAATGCGCGCTATGCACGCGCCTTGCCCTTTCACCTCGAGCCGCTACGATCCTGCCGTTAGCGGTTGGAGGCAGGCAGACGATGAATCAAGGCGGGTTTCGGGAGCATCGGTTCCTCGCGGCTGATGATTTGCAACTCTACGTGCGGAGCTACGGCCTTGTGCGTCCCACACCTGCAGTTCCGATCATCTGCCTGCCGGGCCTCACCCGCAACAGCCGCGATTTTCACGAACTCGCAATCTTTTTGTCGTCACCGTGCGGTGGCGGACACACCGTCTTCTCACTCGATTATCGCGGCCGAGGCAATTCGCAGCGTGACGACGACAAGAGCCACTACTCAATCGCAATCGAAACAACCGACGTCATTGCGGCCTGCACGCATCTGGGGATTGATCGTGCAGTTTTTATCGGCACTTCCCGCGGGGGGCTGATCCTGCACCACCTCATCGGGGTTGCACCCGGCCTCATCGCAGGCGCGGTGCTCAATGACATTGGGCCCGTCATCGAAATCGAGGGCCTGCTGGCCATCCGGGACTATCTCCACAAGGAGCCAGGCGAGCCGACAAGCTGGTCCATGGCGCCTGGCTATCTGAAAGAACTCCACGGAGCCGATTTCCCGATCCTTGGCGAACGCGATTGGCTACAAATGGCAAAGGCGGTCTACCGCGACGAGGACGGCACGCCGGTGCCAGATTTTGATGTAGCCATCGCGCAGCAACTGCTTGGCCTGACCGCTGAGACATTGTTGCCAGATCTCTGGCCGCAGTATGGGGCCCTTTCCCGGATGCCGCTTTTGGTTATCAGAGGCGAGCACTCCCGGCTACTCTCGGAAGGGACGGTAAGCGAGATGTGCAAACGACATTCGGGAACGGTAGCATTCACCGCACGAGGTCAAGGCCATGCACCGCTACTGCACCTCGACGGCCCTCGCCAGGCAGTGAGCGCCTTTGTCACCGCCATCACAACTGCGGCGCCAAGCTAGCACCGATCGGCTGCACTCAGAGGGCCATCTCGACCATTGACCTCGACGGGCGCATGCACCCGGCTTAACCGGGTCGCGTCGCCGGCGCGTGGCTGAGCGTTGCACAATTCAGAAACGAAAAAACCCGGCTCGAAAGCCGGGTTTCTCTCTCCTGACCGAAGTCAGACGATATTAGAAGTCGCGCTGCAGACGGACGAAGCCGAATACCTGGTCGTCGCTGTTGTCAGCATCTTCATACTGAACCGAAACGCGGGTCGCGAGGCCTTCGGTGATCTTGTAGTCAACCGTTACGCCAGCGCGCCACATGTCGTCGCTACCGAAATCGGTGAACGAGTCCTGCAGGCTGCCGAAGTACTGAACGCCGGGGGTGATGGCGAGCTTGTCGGTAGCGTTCCAGCGGTAAGAAGCTGCAACGGTCCACTCGGATTCAGCCCAGTAGGTGTTCGGGTTCGAAGCCCAGATACCAGCGAGCTGGAAGACGCCCGGGCCGAGGTCAGCCGAGAGCAGAGCGCGGATCGCGCCTTCTTCCCATTCGGTGTCGTAGCCGCCGAGCAAGTCGAAGGAAACGCCGCCGACCGAAGCCGAAACGATACCGGAGACGCCGATGCCGTTTGCCTTGGTGGACCAGCCTTCGAGCTCGTCAACCGAGATACCGGCCTGGAACGAACCGCCGTCGTAGAGGTAGGCGATCGAGTTGAACTCGGTGACGTTGCCGAGCGTGTCGGTTTCGCCGTTCAGGCCCTTATCCCACCAGTTGTAGAAGAAACCAGCCTTGAGGCCACCGAGCTGGATGTAGGCTTCATCAACGTCGATGAAGTCGCTGTCGCCAGAGTCGGTGTCGTTGTCGGCGTTGAACTCAGCAGCGAAGAAGCCGGTGAGCGTGCCGTACTCGGTGTCGCTCTTGGCGTCGAACGAGATGTAAGCGCGCGAGAAGGCATCCCAGTCCGAAGTGGAATAGTTCGGGCCGCCGTTGCCGAGGAAGTCATGGTTCGCCTGGTTGTAACGGCTCTGCGAGGCGTTGTCACCGAACGAAGTCTGGAAACGGATGAAGCCGCCGATCTTGAGGCAGGTTTCGGTGCCCGGGATGTAGAAGTAGCCAGTGCCGAAAGC